>JARGNV010000011.1 GCA_029212465.1 Legionellaceae bacterium
TTTACCCAGATCGACCGCGGCGCGTAACGAACGGCCAATTAAGCGTTGAATTTCAAGGGTTCTTCCGCCTTGCTTGCCTTTGCTTGCTTCTCTATCAGAGCGGTCGTGGGTTGCGCGTGGTAACATGCCGTATTCAGCAGTGACCCATCCTTGATTCTTTCCTTTAAGAAAGCGTGGCACGCTTTCATTGACCGATGCAGTACATAGTACGCGTGTGTTGCCAAACTCAATCAAGACAGACCCTTCAGCATGTTGGGTATATTGTCGTGTTATTTTGATAGTTCTTAACTGATTTGGTTCACGGTTACTCGGACGCATGGTAAAATCCTAGGATTAGTTTGTAATGGTCGCAAAGTATAAACCTTTCAAAGGGTTGATGCACCTGGAATAATTTTTGGAGACTTGTGTGGCACAGCAAGATTTAGGCACGCTTTTTATTGTTGCAGCACCTTCAGGCGGTGGTAAAACCAGTTTGGTTAAAAAGCTGGTTGATAATTTAGATAATATTTTAGTGTCTGTTTCGCATACCACACGTGATAAGCGTGCCGGTGAAGCGCATGGCACGCATTATTTTTTTGTAGAAGAAGCTGTATTTTTGGATATGGTGAAAGCAGGTGAGTTTATTGAGCATGCCCGTGTGTTTGAACATTTGTATGGCACATCAAAAGCCGCGATAGAAACTGAGCTTGCAAAAGGCCTTGATATTGTACTCGATATCGATTGGCAGGGGGCAGCCCAGATTAAAACGTTGTTTCCAGATGCAGTCACTGTTTTTATTTTGCCGCCATCACTTGAGGTGTTAAAGCGGCGCTTAATGGAAAGAAAGCGTGATAATCTTACAGTGATTGAAGAACGTATGCGGCGAGCATGTGATGAGCTGAGCCATTATAATGAGTTTGATTATTTAATTGTGAACGATAATTTTAATCAAGCAGCAGCTGAACTTCGGGCTATTGTCATTGCAAATCGTTTGACTGCAGCACGTCAAATACAAAAGCAAGACAAGTTGCTTTCATTCTTGTTGTCATCGCAGTAAAATAGCTTATTGTCGGTTTTAAAAGAGAGGTAAATATTATGGCCCGTGTAACGGTTGAAGATTGTTTAGAGCATGTTGAGAATCGATTTGAGTTGGTGATGGTTGCGGCAAAGCGCGCGCGCCAAATTGCAATTCATGGTGCACAACCGATGGTTGAATGGGAAAACGACAAGCCAACCGTTGTTGCCTTGCGTGAAGTATCTGACGGACTTGTTGGACCTGCAATTTTAGAAGAAGATTAAGTTTGATTGATGGTGTGATAGGGAGAGTCAGCGTGGATCACTTTAAGGAACTGCACGAGGAGTTGGTGCGCTACCTTGAGCCTAAGCACGTTGAATTATGCCATCAAGCATATCGCTTGGCTGAAAAGGGACACTCGGGTCAAATGCGTCGCTCAGGTGAACCCTACATTACGCACCCTGTGGCAGCAGCTTTAATCCTTGCAAAAATGCGCCTAGATTATCAAACCATTATGGCGACACTGTTGCATGATGTGATTGAAGATACATCTGTAAGCCATGAGGCGGTCGCGCGTGTATTTGGTGAAGAAGTTGCAGCCTTAGTCGATGGGGTAACAAAGCTCACTAAAATTAAATTTGAATCACGTGCTGAGGCCCAAGCTGAAAATTTTCGTAAGATGGTTTTGGCAATGGTCAAAGATATTCGTGTCATTTTGGTAAAGCTCGCTGATAGATTGCATAACATGCAAACCTTAGGGGTGATGCCAACGGTTAAGCGACACCGCATTGCTATTGAAACCCTCGAGATTTATGCGCCTATTGCCAATCGTCTTGGGATGCATGCAATGTATACAGGTCTTGAGGACTTAGGCTTTAAGGCATTGTATCCTATGCGATATCGCGCAATTAAGTCTGCAGTTGAAAAGGCGCGTGGCAATCGCCGTGAATTGACACAACGCATTGAGCAAGACTTGCAGCAAGCCTTAGATGCACTCTCTATTCCATACAAGCATGTATTTGGTCGCCAAAAGCATTTATATAGCTTGTATCGGAAAATGCGACAAAAAAAAGCCTCTTTTTCAGAAATTGTCGATGTGTTTGCATTTCGCGTGATTACAGAAGACATTGATGCATGTTATCGCGTGATAGGCGCGTTGCATCGCACCTATAAGCCGGTTCCGCAACGTTTTAAAGACTATATCGGTATCCCTAAAGTCAATGGCTATCAATCCTTACATACGACATTGTTTGGGCCATTTGGTGTGCCACTTGAGGTGCAAATTCGAACCCGAGAAATGGATAAAGTGGCAGATAACGGCGTTGCTGCACACTGGATTTATAAGTCGAGCGGTACTGAAGTCAATGAGGCGCAGTTGCGTGCACGTGAGTGGGTGCAAAGGCTACTCGATTTGCAGAAAAACACGGGTGATTCATTAGAGTTTATTGAAAACGTTAAAATTGATTTATTTCCGGATGAAGTGTACGTATTTACCCCTAAAGGCCATATCATGGAGCTTTCTAAGGGTGCCACGCCTGTCGACTTTGCATATGCAGTGCACTCTGACGTTGGGAATAGTTGTGTTGCGGCTAAGGTGAATCGACGTTTGGTACCTCTTAGTATTCCCCTGACGAACGGACAAACCATCGAAATTATTACGGCCCCTCATGCAACACCGAATCCTTCATGGCTTAATTTTGTGGTCACAGGAAAAGCGCGTAGCAACATTAAGAATGTTTTAAAAACACAAAAACGTGCAGAAACGATTATGATGGGACAACGCTTTTTAGAGCAGGCATTTTTGGAGATATCAAGAAATTATAATGATGTTCCTTCTGAGTCGATGGAAGCATTGCTTGAAGACTTGAAGTATAAGACACGAGACGACCTTTTATATGCGGTTGGCATTGGTGAGCAAATGCCAATGGTGATTGCAAAACGCTTGGTGCTGACGCAGGAAGGAACAGCACTTGATATGTCGAAAGAAGATAATCCACTTGCCATTAAAGGCACTGAAGGGATGGTTGTGCACTTTGCTGAGTGTTGTCAGCCTATTCCAGGCGATAATATCGTAGGACTCTTTCAGCAGGGGTACGGTATTTTAGTGCATTCAAGTGATTGCCATGAAGTCAACAAAGGACGCTCAAATCCAGAACAATTTGTGTCAATGCGCTGGGATGATCAGGTGCAAGGAGAGTTTTGGGTAGATATTACAGTTGAAGTGGCTAATGAACGTGGCATGATGGGGATGCTTGCAACCGCTATTTCTGAAGCGGAATCAAATATTGGAAACATCACGGTAGATCCACGCGATGGACGGCATAATGCAGTGACTTTTTCAATTAGTGTACAGGGGCGAGATCATCTAGCTCGTGTCATGCGTCGATTGCGCTCAAATAAAAAAGTGACAAGGCTTTATCGGAAGAAGCAGGGGGATTCATGAGAGACGTTGTTGAAACCAAAGCGGCACCAGAAGCGATAGGAACCTATAGCCAAGCCGTTCGTTTTGGAGATGTGTTGTATATATCTGGGCAAATTCCTCTTCATCCTGAAACCATGGTGTTATCAGATGATTCTATGGAAGCTCAAGTGAATCAGGTATTTGATAATTTATCTGCTATTTGTGAAGCGGCTTCTGGTAGTCTTGCACATATCTTAAAATTAACAGTGTACTTGATTGATTTATCTGATATTGCAACGGTGAATCAAGCGATGGAGCGTTATTTTTCGGCCCCTTTCCCTGCTCGGGTTGCGTTTGAGGTGTCTGCATTACCAAGAGGTGCTCGAGTTGAGATCGATGCTGTAATGGCATGTCAATAATTGGGGAGCGTTTGAAATGGGGACATTACTGTTTTTAGTGGTTGTTTCAGCAATCGTTATTTTATTTGCAGATGAAGCGTCTGCTTTTTTCAAAAAATGGTATGGCGTATATTGGGTGCGGGTGACTGTACCGTTGCTATTTATTTCCTGGGCTTGGATTTGGAATGATGAATTTGTGCCCTTTTTGCTAGAAGAGATTCAAGAAAAATGTAGCTTCTTAGTATCGGCTCCAGCACAATTGATGCCTAAAAAGCTACAGTGGATTGCGAATGCAATCGGCTTGTTTGTATTAGCTAGTTTGCCTGCGTGGGTGATGTATTGGCGGTTTAGTCGAGAGTTGGTGACTAAGGCGCAAACAGCGTTGCTACTAAATGTATATGCTTTTACGTGGGTGTTTTTAGCGATTTTATTAGTGGCTTAAGGCTTTAAGGGCGTGGGTGCAAGGCTTGTTGCACTGAGAGCCGGTGAGGGAGATTTAAACGCCGCTCCTGATGATGTTTTTTGTACTTTATTGTCGGCATCTTTCGCCCATAGCAGCGCGTAACCCGCAATAAAAACCAGAAATAAACCGCGCAATGTCTGGTCTTCAAAGCCTTTTTTGCCGTTTTCACCACTCATCACTAAGCAAAACTCAAAGAGTGACGTAGGCTTTCTGGCCCCTGATAAGTACGAGCGTGTTCTTTCACTGTCTTGGATGAGTTCGCTGCGTGGCAGAGGATTGGCTTCTATGTCTTTAAGACACAGGCGATTAGATGAGTTGTGCCCAATAAATTGATATCTTGGGTGAATTCTCTGTGTTACATGTGCCTGAATGAAAGCTGTTTTTTGTTGGAAGATTTTTTGTTGCGCTTCTGATTGCTGCAGGGTTTCCTTCACGGTACGGCACAGTAGACCAATAGTTGTCACAATAGACGTGGCTATTGTCGCAATCACTAACACTTCAGGAAGGAGTGCACCAAAAACGATGGTATTGAGTACGCTCGTGAGTATGAGTCCGGTCATAATCGCTTGATACACACCAACTCCGTACCTTAAGCCGAGTAAAACGGACTCGTTTACAGACGTTTGACACAGTGTATAGTATTTTTTTTGTCGTGTTTTGAGCGTTTCATATTGCCTTAAGACATGTTGAATTTGCTGTGCTTTTGAGATGTCATCAGATACTTCATCAAGCTTTTGTAGGGATAATTCGAGTGCATATAACGCACTGGTGAGAAGAAAGGCTTGTTCACTAAGGAGCAATTTATTTTGAGCGTCAATTTCTTCATGAAACTTTGAGAGTACACCCAAGACAATAAATACGATGGCTGAAGCCGTTATAAAAATAAGACCTGGAAATGAAAAAGACGCTAATAAATAAGCTCTCATAAACATATAGGGTCCATTCAAGCTTGCTTCAATAAAGCCCGATAAAAAACAGGCAGCTAACGTGTATTTAGAAGCGTGTTGGTGTTTGTTTTTTTGAGCATGACTGACAAAATCAAGGTAATCTTTCTCAGTAATTTTCTTAGCATGCAATGCATCCCATTTTTTTTGTAGCGTTTTAAGTAGTTCCTGATTGTTTTTTTGTATTGCTTTCTGCTGATTTCCAATGTTGCGGCGCCATATGCGATTGAGCATAGCAAGTGTTACAACAGGCAGTGCGATAGGTAGCAAAAGAGCAGATAAATTTTGTGTGGTAAATAATTGTATGACGGCTAATACACATACAATACTAATGCATGCACTTCTCGCCGTTTTTGATGGATCGCGTACACTTTGCCAGAATGCAGCAAGTTGTTTTTCTCGTTGAGACTTTGACAAATAAAAGGTATTGCCAATTGCTGCTAAAAGTGCGAATGCACCGGTGATAAATAGCGTAAGATAAAAGTACTCGGGTATTAGCATCCAATAGCTAAACGCTGCCTGCGTCAATATAGGCGTAAATAATAAAATGTTCTTAATAATAATATCGAGTCCATCCAATAGCCCATAGAGAAAAAAAAGCGCTTTTTTCTTATCTATTTTTTTTGCAAGCATTGCAATGCCTGAAGAAAAGCCTTCAGAGGTTGGAGTGATATCTTTCGAGTTCATTTGTGCGACTATATCTGACATTGTCTGTAGAAGCCAGAGAGAGGTTACTTTTAAGAAAAGGCCCGAGTGTATCGGGCCTTTGAAGCGTAATCGATTGAAAAGCCGCGGTTATATTTTTTTATCGGTTGCGTCTCTAGGTACGGCGATAACTTGCATAATACCCAAGGCCCCAGATTTTTTGTTGAGTGCAATGAGTAAGTCAACATTCAACGCCTGTAACAGCTGTTTATCCGCATTTTGATAGGTTACCTTAAGCGGAATCGACACTTTCCATTGCTGATCTTTAACGCTTTTCACGGTTGCCGTGCCACTCACTTGGCTTGTAACGGTTAATTGGTTACCCCGAATGGCATCTAAGTTACCAGAGGTCTTGAGTGCCTCATTAAAAGCCTTCCAGCCTTGCTCGGTATAGCACTTTTTAAGCGCATCAAGTTCTGCATTGAGGTTTTTAGGATTAAATTGAAACGATTGCACGGCCGCATGTTCAGCCCAAGTAGACAGTAGCGTTTGTTCGACGCTGTCTGTATCTTTAGCAACTTTGTACTGGCAGTCGATGGTTGCGGGAGAGATGGGAGCTGCAGGCTGTGCGGGTGCTTTTGCTTCGGTGGTTGCAGGCGTTGCGGGATCTGATTTTTTATCGGTTTCTATGTTAGCACTTGCAAAACCGAGTATGGGTAAACACGTGAGCCAAATGAGAGTAAAAAGTCTGCTTTTCATTGAAACAACTCCTTTTTTTTATAGAAAAATATTGCCGATACGTTTCATCATGGAGCAAACCAGAAAAATTCGCCAGTTTTTTGTTGCAAGCAGCAGGTAGAGTGAATCATTAACATACCCGAGCATCACCTTGTTTCATTTAAAAAATCATGCTAATACTGGCTTCTGTAAGCTGCATTATATTAAGGATATTATTATGCGACGACAGTGGTATTTGGCCCTGGGGTGTGTATTACTTGTTGTATTTTTATTATTTGTAATGTGGCATGACATTCGTTGGTTCTTTCTTTTTATAGCGCCCTTAGCTGGACTTTGGATTTATGATGTTACGCAAACCAAGCATACAATTTTGCGTAATTTTCCAGTACTTGGGCATATGCGCTATATCTTAGAGTTTTTTAGGCCTGAAATTCATCAATACTTTATTGCTGATGATGAAGAAGAGCGCCCCTTTAATCGGGAAATTCGCTCACTCATTTATGAGCGTGCTAAAAATGTGCGTGATACGGTGCCATTTGGAACGGAGCGAGATATTCTAGCCGTAGGATACCTGTGGGCTGAGCATTCATTAGCACCTAAAAAAGCCCTTGAGACGAGTGGACGCATTATAGTTGGAGGCGCGCAATGCAAACAGCCTTATGAGGCCTCTCGTTTGAATATTTCAGCGATGAGTTTTGGTGCACTTTCAGCACATGCCATCATGGCACTTAATCAGGGTGCTCAATTGGGCGGATTTGCGCATAACACAGGGGAAGGTGGACTGAGTTCGCATCACCTGCAGGGAGGAGACCTCATTTTTCAAATTGGAACCGCTTATTTTGGGTGCCGAGATGATGAAGGGCGCTTTGATGAGAAAGAGTTCCAAATTGAGGCGACGCGCCCTGAAGTTAAAATGATTGAGATAAAACTTTCACAAGGTGCTAAGCCATCTCATGGTGGCATTTTGCCAGCTGTTAAATTAACGCCTGAAATTGCACGCGTTAGAAAAGTATCAATGGGACATGATGTATTGTCTCCGCCTGCGCACTCAGCGTTTGATTCACCTAAGGGACTGATTCAATTTGTAGAGAAGTTACGTGAACTATCTGGTGGAAAACCGGTTGGATTTAAGCTGTGTATTGGACGAAAAAGTGAGTTTTTAAGTATTTGTAAAGCCATGATAGCGCTAGATAGTTATCCTGATTTTATTACGGTTGATGGTGCTGAAGGGGGCACTGGGGCAGCACCTCTTGAGTATAGTAATCGTATGGGTGAGCCGCTTGAGTCGGCACTTATCTTTGTACACAATGCGCTGGTTGGGGCAGGGATTCGAGATAAAATGCGCATTATTTGTAGCGGAAAAATTACAACCGGCTTTGATATTATCGCGCATCTTGCGATGGGAGCGGACTTATGTAATGCAGCAAGAACAATGATGATGGCACTTGGCTGTGTACAGTCGAAGCAATGCCATGCAAATACGTGCCCAACAGGGGTTGCAACACAAAACATGCGTCTGCAGAAAGGGCTTGTGGTTCATCAGAAAAAAGAGCGTGTACTTAACTTTCATAAAAACACCATGCACAGTTTCTTAGAGATGCTTGGAAGCATGGGGCTTGAATCACCCGATGACTTAACGCCTGCACATATTATTCGGCGTGTTGATTACGACTTGGTAAAACCACTAAGCGAGGCATATTTGTACCTTGAGCCAGGGCAACTTTTGGGTAAGAAAATTCCAGAGAGCTACCAAACTTACTGGGATGCTGCAAGTGCAGATAGGTTTTAAAAATGGATGAATTTTAGACGCATATTTGTTTTGACAGTGCTAAATTTCATCCGTAACCTAAGGCGTACTGAAAGGATGTTGTAAAAGGCATGGCAGCTATGAAACCAGTAAAGCGTTACCCTGTTCCTGATGCATTTGCAAAACGCGCGCGTATAACGGCAAGTATGTATGAATCGATGTATCAAGCGTCAGTCACAAGCCCCGATGCATTTTGGGATGAACAAGCAAAGCACTATGTAAGCTGGAAAACCCCTTGGCATACAACACGCACAGGTGATTTCAATACCCATGATATTTCCTGGTTTATTGGGGGAAAGCTCAATGCCTGTTACAACTGTGTCGACAGGCACCTTGAAGCGCGTGGGCACCAAACAGCACTTATCTGGGAGGGCAATGCGCCTGATGAACAAAAGCAATTAACATATTTAGAGTTGCATGATGCGGTGTGTCGCCTTGCCAATGTTTTAAAGGCGTCAGGTATTGGTGTGGGGGATAGAGTCGGTATTTATTTGCCCATGATACCTGAGGCATTCATCGCAATGCTTGCATGTGCACGTATTGGGGCTGTGCATTCAGTCGTTTTTGGCGGATTCTCAGCAGAAGCACTCGCAAACCGTTTAAATGATGCACAATGTCAATTGCTGATTACAGCTGACGGTAGCTATCGGGGTGAAAAAACCATTGACTTTAAAGCAGAAGTGGATAAGGCACTAGCAGATGCGCCAAGCGTTCGCGAAGTATTGGTTGTGCAGCGAACAGGTGCAAGCATTGCGTGGGATGCTTCCCGGGATAGATGGTATCACGATGCATTGCGTGCAGTCTCTGCCGATTGTGAACCCGCTTGGATGGATGCAAATGCACCTTTATTTATTCTTTATACGTCAGGCTCAACAGGAAAACCCAAAGGTATTTTGCATACAACAGGCGGGTATTTGGTGTATGCAACGATGACTTATGCTTTGGTATTTGACCACCAAGACAGCGATGTATATTGGTGTACTGCCGATGTAGGATGGATTACAGGGCATTCTTACGGGGTATATGGACCACTTGCAAATGGTGCTTGTGTGCTGTTGTATGAGGGGGTACCACATTATCCAACGCCTGCACGATTCTGGGAAATGATAGATAGACATAAAGTAACCGTTTTTTATACAGCCCCTACGGCACTCAGAAGTTTAAGGCGAGAGGGAGATGCGTTTGTAGAGCGTGCTCAGCGCACGAGTCTACGCTTGCTAGGCTCGGTGGGTGAGCCGATTAATCCTGATGTATGGGAATGGTATCACGATGTTATCGGGCGGGGGCATTGTCCGATTGTAAATACATGGTGGCAAACAGAAACGGGCGGTATTTTAATTACACCGTTGCCAGGTGCCACATCGCTTCAGGCAGGGGCTGCTGGAAAGCCTTTTTTTGGCATTGTGCCAAAGGTTGTAGATGGTAGACTTGTGATAAAGCAACCGTGGCCTGGCATGATGAAAACGGTGTATGGGGATAACCAACGTTTTATTGATACCTATTTAAAAGAAGTGCCGGGTGCCTATTTAACGGGAGATTTGGCGGTTGTGGATGTATCAGGAGACTTCTGGGTTAAAGGGCGTTCAGACGATGTGATTCAAGTGTCAGGACATAGGCTTGGCACAGAAGAGATTGAAAGTGCGTTGGTTTCTTCAAAAGAAGTATCAGAAGCGGCGGTGGTTGGTGTGCCTGATGCGATTAAGGGGGAGTCAATTTATGCGTTTGTAACCCTTAAGACAGATGCGTTACCAACGGATGCGTTAAAAAAAGCATTGGTTTCACATGTGCGCTCGGTCATTGGCCCAATCGCAACTTTAGACAAAATTCAATGGAGTGAGCAGTTGCCTAAAACGCGTTCCGGTAAAATTATGCGTCGCTTGCTGCGGCAAATTGCGAGTGGTAAAACAGAAGCCTTCGGGGATGTATCAACGCTTGCAGAGCCCGCAGTATTAAAAGAACTGGTGTTGGGTGCACGTGAGATAAGAATGAAAGAGGTGTTATGAAGCAGACGGTATTTGTTAATCGTATTTTAAACTTAAAAAAAATCAAAGTGATCGGTTTGGATATGGATCATACCTTAATCCGCTATCAAACCGAACATTTTGAGGCGCTTGTGTTTGAACTAGTGATTGAGGCATTGATTAAAACACGACAATATCCTGAGCAGATTCGAGCCTTTAAGTTTGACATGCAGCATGCTATTCGTGGGCTCGTGATTGATAGTGAACATGGCAATATTTTAAAGTTAAATCGATATGCCGCTATCAGACACAGTTATCATGGGACAAAGCCGATTAGCTTTAAAGAGCAGCAGCGCTTTTATGGCAGTGCTTACATTGATTTAAATGACAACAATTATTGTGTGATTGATACCTCTTTCTCGATTGCATTTTGTGTGTTGTATCGTCAGTTAGTGGACTTGAAGGATGAAGATGAAAGTGCTTTACCCAGTTATCGCGGTATTGCAAACGATGTGCTTGAGGTTGTTGACGAGGTGCATGCAAATGGCACCTTAAAGCAAAAAATTGCAGGAAATTTGTCTCATTTTGTGATGAAAGATGCGCGTTTAGTTGAAGCAATGATGCGTTTTGTGCGATATGGCAAAAAAATATTGATTATTACAAATTCTGAGTATACTTATACTAAGACGCTGCTTGATTATGCGATTAATCCGTTCTTAGACAAAGGGGAGACGTGGGAGAGTTTTTTTGAATATGTGGTCGTACAGTCGACGAAACCGCGGTTTTTTTATGACAACTTACGGTTTTTAAAAATTGATACCAAAACAGGTGTGATGCACAATTTGGAAGGACCTTTGTTGCCAGGCGTGTATCAGGGAGGAAATGCTGTTCAACTAACAGAAGCATTGGGTCTTGGTGGCGATGAAATTTTATATATTGGCGATCACATTTACGGCGACATTCTTCGTTTAAAAAAGGCATGTAACTGGCGAACAGCGCTTGTGGTTGAAGAGTTGGGTGATGAAATTCGTGCACAAAAGAAAGCCGCACCCATTGAGAAAAAAATTCTGACCCGTATGGACGCAAAGAAAACATTAGAGCAATCATATGTGCATCTATCAACTCTTAAGGTGGATGAAAAAACGGATAAATACGATGAAGCACTTCAAGACTTGTATCAAAAAATTGTAGATATTGATGCCCAACTCACAGACTTACTGATACAGGAGCGTGGTTCTTATAATATAACATGGGGGCAAGTGTTTCGTGCGGGTGCTGAGGAAAGCTACTTTGCACACCAAGTAGACCGTTATGCATGTATTTATATGGAAAAACTGATAGATCTATTTGAGTGCTCACCGCTCACTTATTTTCGTGCCGACAGGCGTATGTTACCGCATGATTTAGTGCATACAGATACATAGCAAAAATAAAACCAGCTGCTAAACTAAAAGGTATATAATTTGATCAATTTATACTAATTTGGAGTTTGGCATGCCCGATTCAGCCTACAAAGAAGAAGTCGTAAAACTACAAGCCGATATACAAGACTTATTGGAACAAAATGAACGTGCTTTTTTATCAAGTGAGGCGCTAGATGAGCAGCGTAAGCTTTTTATGGAGGCCATGCAGTCTTTAACGAATGAGGATGTGCTTGAGCCTATCAAAGAGTATGAGGCACTGGTTTTATCGGGAGGAAATAGGCGAGATGCTGCATTAAAAAATATGATACTCGAGGCCTCTCAGAATCCAGGTGATAGAGCGGAGGTTGAAAAGGCTGTTCATTGCTTGAAGCAATATGAAAAAGCCATTCTCTCCATGAAACGTATGAGTGAAGATCGTGTCAGTGCAGTGCGTATGTTGCAGAATATGCAGCGTCAGACTAGTCAGTCACTGACGGGTGGGAAGCCACCCATTGCTGAGAAAACACTGTTTATCATGCAGCAAGACGTCGCAGGTTACCGACGCTTCTTTGCAGAAAATACGGTTGTTTTATCGAGAGATACGTTTGAAGCCGATGCACTGTCTAAACTTTACCATGAGATGACACATGAAATTGAAGCCATTGTGATTCCTGCAAGGCAAATGCGACTGGATGTGCGACAGCCTGATGCATTAACTCGAACATATCGGGCATTACAGACGGCAGCAAGACAAGTGAAGCATGCGTATGAAGCAGCGCAAAAGGAGAAAGGAGTAGATAGTATTGAGGGTTATCAAACGCTCATGGAGCGTATTGGTGGTGATTATAATGCTTATCTGAGAGCAAAATCGGACTACGAGGCTGAGGTTAATCATAGAAAAACATCACTTGATAGCAGTCTTGATGGATGTGAAGCGTTGATTAAAGACTTAATAACGATTGCAATGCAGCACCGTGAGTCGGTGATTACAGAAGAAATGTACGAGAGCCTAGGCGCTTTACGTCAAGAAGCGTCCAATGCAAAAGGTCGAGCAGATATTGAAAAGACTGAAAAAGAAGTGATTAAATTTAAAGCGACACTGAGAGGAGAAATTGAGAATTTGAGCCAGCGTATTATAACGAACGGTATCATAGCGCTTACTCAAAAGCAAAGGGGATATTTGAGTAAGATGAGTGCAGATAAAGGAGCCGTTCAATTTAAAGAGCGGTTGAAAGCGGTTGGGTGGCCTAAAAATTTATCTAGCCTTTCTCTGGATGAAGTGATGCAAGCTTTGGATGCTACAGCGCTTAAGTATCAAGAGATTTTTTCTGATTACGTTGCTTTCTCGGTTGAAAAAGAAGAGGTGAGTACTGTTGCAACGGCAGATGTGACAGATAGCGCAAGTGAGTTTGACTCTGTTATATCAGATTCAGACGCAGCCTTAAGAAGTAACATTGAAGCATATAATGCACCCGAAGGAGAGGCTGCACACTTAAGTGATTTTGAAATTGATGCATTGTTAGGTGATAGGGTGCAAAAAGAGTTAGCAGCAAGATTGGTTGAGCTATCTAGAGTGCGCCCTAAACTGCGCACGCACCTAAGCGCTGTTTTAAAAACATTTGGCCAATGTGACATGTATGACATGATAATAAATCCGAGTGTTTCTTGGATTCAGCAGTGGTTTGCTGAGGACGCAGAAGGTGGTTTAGGAGAGGGTATACTAGAGCGTTTGTTCAGTTCTCATGAAATGATGGATGCCTTTTATTTGTTATTGCGTGAGCGAGTTTTAGCAGAAGGCTCAAGTTTTGAAACGGTACTTAGAGAAGCGATGCCGACAGTTCTGGAGCATATGGCAAAGCACCCAAATGTTGCACCAGTGCTTTCTAATGTATTATCGAATGAGGCGACACATGCGTATATCCAAGCGCATAATACTTTACCATTTTTTTTATATATATCGACACCTGATATGCTAGAAGAACCTGACTTAGTGGAAAAGCGCGTGATATTATCTCAGTTATTAATGGATGAAGTAGACGGCGAGCGGTATCAAACGATTGTGTCACGACTCTATGGCGGCACTTATCACTTGAATGGCGCGGCCATGGCGGCTGATAACTTAATCCCTTTTTTTCTGAGAGGGAGAAATCACGATAACCCTAACTGGGTATTTCAGCTTGAAGCTTATCCGCGAGAAAAGTTAGAAGTTTTGACAGATATTGTGGTTGAAATTGAGGGTGTTTTTAGACACTGTATTGAGGAACACCCGGGAAGTACGGATGACGCGGTGTCAGCACGCAGGCTTTTAAGAGCCACCCAAAATAAAGTGCTTGCGACTTTAGTGCAGTACCCTGATTTAAAAGAAGCAGCGAATGCGGCAAAACAGGTTGTGGACAGAGAGCTTAGAATGAAGCCCTCTACTCATAAGATGTTGTTTAATGGGCTTGCTAAAGTTTTTGGTGTGCTTGGTATTCCATTTGGATATTACGAAAAGTGGAAGCAAATTACTGTATTCTCAAAAGAAAAAGTAAAAGGTGGACAAAAGCCATCGGAAGTTTTAAAAGGGCAGCTTGAACAAGCAAAAGCGAGGGAGCGGGAACGCTCCGTTTCTTCAGATAGTGAGCCAGAAGAGGAGCATACAACGAAGCGCTCGCAGCTTGCCTCTCAGCTTTCACGCATCCTCAGGCGGCAGTGAAAGCTTGCTCTAGACGCGACTGACGCGTCGAATCATCCAATAGCTAAGGCTTACTATGACTAAAACACTTAAGCCAACAGCATAAGGCTCGAAATTTGGGCCGACAAGCGCTAAAGCATCGGATGTGTGCATGAATGAAAACGGAATGGCAACCAATACATCCATGAGTGCTGAGCCTGCAACCAAACCACATGCAATCAGTGTACCAATTTGTCGGCGGCTATTAATGGCTTCCTTGTTCAGGTTTAATCGCTGGAGACGTCGCTCCATGAGATATGCGAGCATGCCACCTAAAAACAATGGAAATGAAGAAGAAAGTGGCAAATACATACCAATTGCAACGCCTAAAATAGAAAGTCGAAAAAAGCGCGCGAGCTTAAAGAGGTGGTTTAATGCCAGCAAGCCAATAATCACCAAGGCACCTGAAAACATCATATTCCAAGGTAAGGTATTACGAAACATGGCTTCTGTAATGGCTGCAAGAAGGGCTGCGGTGGGAGCTGGTAGACTATGACTTGGGTCCATATCTGGACGTGGCATGACGCCTGCAATGCCATACACTTCAAACAGCAATTGCATCACAGGTGGAATGACAAGTGCCGAAACAATGACGCCTAAAAGCAGCATCACCTGTTGCTTCCAGGGGGTTGCCCCTACCAGTTGACCTACCTTTAAATCTTGCACATTATCGTTTGAAATCGCAGCAATTCCTGTCACCATTGCCCCAATAATAATCGTAATGGCTTCAGCAGCTGTAAGTTGTTCGGTATCAAGCGGTGCATTGGAAAAAAGTTGAATGGCTAAAAGTAATAACCAAGCAGCAAATAAAATACCAGCAATGACAACTGAGCTACCAGGGCTTGCAGTGACTCCCACCATTCCTGAAAAATAAGCCGTAATTACAGAAAAGAGGAAACCAATAATCAATACATATAATACTGCAATAAATGTGAGGGTTGGCGCATAGGTGCCATTAAGGCCAATCACATTCAGTGGGAAAAGTACTTGAAAGAAAAGAAACAGAGCAGCCGCTAACAAAAGGATGCCCATTAGGATGTATGGCATGGGGATGTCTTGCTCAGTACGTACATATGTTTCGGTTGGATGTTGTTGTGCAAATTGCTTCAGCGAAGTCACAATGCTTTTAAGTAAAGGACGAAACAGTTTGGTAAATGTCCAAACGCCCGCAAATAACATGCCTCCAATGCCTAAGTAGCGCATGTAGTTTTCCCAGAGCACGTTGAGTGCGCTGTGCGCTGTGTGTTGAGCCATGATGTCTGGGTGCAGAAGACTAACACCCGGCACGAGCAATACCCAGGCAAGTAGCGCACCTAAAATAATGCTGATGGCCATGTCGCGGCCCACTAAAAATCCTGCTCCTATCATGGTGGCTGAAAAACCAACCCCAAAGCCAATCAGCATTTTTTTGACAATCACCCAATGACTCCAGGCGCTTGAGAGCAACTTAAATCCCACTTGTGCAAGTTCAATGGCCGCACCAATCAGTCCGCCGTACACAATGGGTCTGATGGAAGCTTTCTCGTGTGAGGTTTTGAGAACTTCTGCGATGGCGCGTCCCTCGGGAAAGCGTAAGTTCGTATCATGCACCAGCATACGGCGCAGTGGGATAGAAAAAAGCACGCCTAAAATACCGCCACTGGCTGCGATAAAAAAGTTTGTCCAATAGTCAAAGTGGTGCCAGTAGCCAATAATAATGAGAGCAGGAATGGTATATACAATTCCGCCCGCAATCGCTTCCCCTGCTGATGCAGCTGTTTGCACACCATTGTTTTCAAGGATGCTTGGGTGCTTGAAAAAGCGTAAAATACCCATCGATAAAATGGCTGCAGGAATCGAGGCAGACGTTAAAATACCAAGTTTTAAGGCCAAATATGCATTTGACATGGCCAGTAGTAGCGTTAGTAAAATACCGAGCAGAATACTGCGTCGTGTAAGCTCGGCAGGTGTATTTGTTTCCATGACAGCGTGTTCCAAATTCTAATTAAGTGCAGGTACCTGATGGGGTGGTTTCAGCCATTCTTTGTGGTGCGATGTATCATAAATATCCCATTCCTGGCTAACATAACGTTTTTTATCCACATTTAACAGTAGCCATGCTAAAAAACTTGCCACAGTGTCGGGTGTGATGAGCTCATTGTTATCGTATAAATCTTGAAAAAACTTTTTTTTATCAGGGTGTTGGTGTTTGGCTGCTCGAATATGTGCCTGCATCTCGGTTGCTACAATACCAGGCATAACACTTGCTGTAGCAATTTCAGGACATTCTAGTTGCCAGCTGCGCGTTAGCATGGCAAGTCCCGCTTTAGATACACAATAAGGCGCCCAGCCTTGTACAGGAAAGTGCGCAGCGCCTGAACCAATGTGAAGTACGCGGCCCTTCGTAAGCTTTTGTGCAAGCGCTTGGGTCAGAAAAAAGGGCGCATTTAAGTTAACATTCATGACGTGAAGCCATGCTTCTTTCGATAAGTCTTTCATAGAGGCGATGGGGTCGATGGTGCCTGCGTTGTGTATGAGCCCTTGAATGTTATCAATGGGTTTTAAATGCTTTAGGAGGTCTTGACGTCCTGTAGTTGTTGCGACATCGGCAACGCAGTACTCAAGATCGGGGTGATCTTTTGAAACCGCACGCAAGGTTGCTTCATCTCGCCCAATAATTAAAACGGTACTTCCTTGATTTACAAGGTTTTTTGCAAGGGCTTCCCCAATGCCGCGGCTGCCACCAGTAATCACAAACACTATTCTCTCCTAAAGCATGCGCGACAAATCATAACAGAGGGGAGAGAATGGGTCACGGAGTTGTTTTTTATGTTCAAATAATGTACAATTTTGAATCTGGAGTTTTATTTATGGGGTTTTTCATGCCAGGCACGTTTTATGAGCGATTAGATAAAATAGAAGCATTACTTGCAGATAACAGTCAATTAAAAATTGAAGATTTGGGAGACGGTCTCATTACTGTGAATGAGGTGTTGGTTGATACCACAGAACAACTGGAAATGCTAACCCCCACCTTTTTTACGGCAACGGCGGCTAATAACCCGGTTGTTGGGCAGTTTAAGACACTCTTTGAGAAGGCGGGCATATTACCTAAAGATGCACCTCATATTCCATTGATACGAGATATCCCATTACGTTCGCAAACGGTCAATGATGGAGATGGTCGACAGCAAGCAGCTTTCGCAGCATTTTTGGAAGAAGAAGTATTAGTTAATCAATGGACACATTTATTTCCAAAGGATTTCGCTGCTTTTAACATTGGAATTAATGCATGTTTTGCTGAGTCAAGAGTGCCCTTGGCTAGAAAAACGATAACTCACGATGAGGCAGGAGCAGTGTTGGCATCAGGTGGGTATGAGGTTGAGCAACATGAGGTCAACGGTGTTAATTTGTGGTTACGTATGCCCGCAAGTGCGTCGGAAAAAGATGTGTCAGCCGCGATAGAGCGAACGCTCAATGATACTGACAATACAAAAGCAATAGTTGAGCACTTAAAACCGGGCCTAAAGGAACTGACACAGCTGGCTTTTAATGTAAGAGGGGTTGGTAAAAACCTTTACTCGAAGGAAGACGTTCAAAATCAGCCGCTTGGTGGTGGCCACCAATATTTTTTAATGCTGGATAGAGAAGCTAAGACCATATACGGGGTTAATAATACGAAAGGCAGCGGCGAAGAAAGTTTTCCCTTTTTTAAAGCGCAAATTGAGATTTTTTTAAGGTCGATTGGGGATACCACTCAGTATGCGCTTCAAGTACTGGATGGAAAGTCAAGGCAACCCGCTGGAGAAGAGTATTTAAAGCAGGTGTGTAATGTGAGTCAGTTTTGCCACTATGCAGCACTCTTATCAGGTGTTGGGGTAGGGCAGATTAGGGACACAGTCCCTGCTCGCGTGACGACATTATTGTATGTATTACAAAATGCAGTCATTAACCGAAACCAAGAGTTATTAGATATGCTAGGGGCCTTGGGTGGAAAGCTCGAAATAAAAGAGGATGATACGGCTGAACCTCATAATAAGATTCAATATATTGTGATAGGCCGCGATAAGGTTAATGTCATCATTGAAGAAATTTTAAAAGTTGCGACAGATGCTGCAAAGGCAGCACAGGAGAAAGGAACTTATAAAGGGAGCATCGAGCAACATGGTGATGTATATGCCGCACGTAACTTAAAACTTGCGTTTGAGCATCACTTAGATGGCGTTGAACGCGGTGGTGAGACACTTTCAGATGCGCAAAAGTCATTATCTGCAATGATTAAAACCGCCCGTTTGAACCTAACAAGCCACCATAAGGTGAAATACTTGCTGGCGAATTTGTTGGTGGGCGTGTTGTCACTTGGCATTGTACCTATAGCAACGCGTGTGCACACTGGGCAATGGGCTTTTTTCAGACCTGAAAATGCTTGGAAGCTCGATAAGCTTGAGCAGGAGACGAAGGATTTAGAGTCTAAAGAAAATAAAGGGAGTGCGCCTGAGGTCCACTAGCTCCTACGCCACCCGGCGTGACCGGGTGGTCGAGAAAACTGCAACCAATAGGGCTACAATCAATGGAATGACGTAGGGCATTACAATAAAAAGCCGTATTTTGTTGAAGCTTGTTCTTGGATATAACTGGTTTCTTGATACAACTCCCTTTATACTGCTTTTTTCTTTATTAAGCTAGGCGTTCAGATGGAATTGGTCGTTGATAATACCCCGTTTAAAGCACTATTTGAGCCATTAGATTTAGGGTTTACCCAGATTAAAAACCGATTGCTAATGGGATCGATGCATACAGGTCTTGAAGAAGAAGACACCCTAGACAGACTCGCTGCATTTTATCGTGAACGTGCGCAAGGTGGCGTAGGTTTGATTGTAACAGGTGGTATATCACCAAGTCGCGTAGGGCGTCTGGCACCTGCATCTGCTAAGTTAACTTCGCCTAAAGAGCAAAAAAGACACGAAATTGTCACGCACGCAGTACATGAATTTGATGGCAAAATTGCGTTACAAATGTTACATGCGGGCCGTTATGGCTATCATCCATTTATTGTGGCGCCGTCTCGCATTAAAGCACCTATTTCACCATTTACCCCTTGGAAGCTCACCAAGCGCGGCATTTTAAAAACCATTCAACAATTTGCACAGTGTGCAAAGCTCGCACGTGCTGCAGGTTACGATGGTGTTGAAATTATGGGAAGTGAAGGTTATTTGCTGAATCAATTTATTGTTGCGCATACCAACCACAGAAAAGACGAGTTTGGGGGTGAATACCAAAACCGTATGCGTTTTCCAGTTGAAGTGGTGAAAGCCGTGCGTGAGGCAGTAGGAGATGATTTTATTATTATCTTCAGACTCTCAATGATTGATCTCATTGCAAAGGGCAGTAGCTGGGATGAAGTGGTGATGCTCGGTAAAGCCATTGAAGCGGCTGGTGCAAGCATTATTAATACAGGTATTGGCTGGCATGAGGCGCGTGTTCCAACCATTGCAACCATGGTGCCAGCAGCCCATTTTACCGATGTAACCAAACGCTTTAAGCCAGAGGTCAGTATTCCAGTTGTGACTTCAAATCGCATTAATACCCCAGAGCTTGCGAATAGCGTGATTGAGTCAGGGGTAGCTGATATGGTGTCGATGGCGCGTCCTTTTTTAGCGGATTCTCATTTTGCTAAAAAAGCGTCACTGGGTGCATCAAAAGCGATTAATGTATGTATTGCTTGTAACCAAGCATGTCTTGACCAAATTTTTGAACATAAAACGGTTTCTTGTTTGGTGAACCCGAGGGCCTGTCATGAAACCAAGCTTGTGTATGAAGCTACCAGCTCATCCAAACAGATTGCGGTAGTAGGTGGCGGTCCTGCAGGGCTTGCTTTCTCGGTAGTTGCTGCCGAAAGAGGGCACCGCGTAACATTATTTGAACGGAGCCACCAATTAGGAGGACAATTTAATTTTGCAAAGCAAATTCCAGGCAAAGAAGAATTCCAACATACCCTCAACTATTTTAAGCATCAGCTAGAAAAGTTTGATATAGAGGTGTGTCTCAATACAGAAGCAACCCCAGAATTATTAGCTGCATATGATGAAGTCGTTTTGGCAACCGGTGTGTTCCCAAGAATTCCGTCTATTGATGGCATTGAGCACCCATCGGTCATGACGTACGCCGATTTATTGGGAGGTAAGCGTGAGGTAGGCTCACGTGTTGCCATTATTGGTGCAGGTGGTATTGGTTTTGATGTAGCAGAGTTTTTGGGGGCTGAGCACAATACTTCTAAAGCAGCATTTTGCAAAGAGTGGGGCATTGATTTAGATGTGAAAACACGTGGTGGACTGCGGCCTAAAGAAAAGCCAGAAGTGCTGCGAGATATCACGTTATTACAGCGTAAAAAAGAGAAAATGGGACGGCGACTCGGGAAAACCACAGGCTGGATTCATCGCATGAGCTTGAAACATCGTGACGTTAAAATGATGACAGGGGTGAGTTATGAGCGCATCGACGATGAAGGATTGCATATACTGGTTGATAACAAGCTAACTGTTTTGGCGGTAGATTCAATTATTGTGTGTGCAGGGCAGGAAGAAGCAAACACACTATATGCACCATTAAAAGATGCAGGTCGCTCAGTACACTTAGTGGGTGGGGCATTTAAGGCGCTAGAGTTGGATGCGCGACATGCCATTAACCAGGCGTCTCGTCTAGCGGCAGTGCTTTAATCAGGCTAATTCGCATAAAATGAATGCATTCCGCTAGAATTTTTGCTATCATGTCGGCCTTGAGTTTTTTATTGTTACTTATTTTTCCAGGTAGATTATGACGCACCCAACGCAAACCGCCTCAGCTGATGTTGTATCGTTCGCTGATTTGAACTTATCCGAGCCCTTATTGAAAGCGGTTCGTGACTTAAATTATGAAACGCCATCGCCGATTCAACAACAAACGATTCCGTGCTTGCTTGAAGGGCGTGATGTGATTGGTAAATCAAACACAGGCTCTGGAAAGACAGCTGCTTTTGTGCTGCCAGCGCTTGAGAAGCTCGATTTAACAGAAGCTTTTCCGCAAGTTTTAATTATTACCCCAACGCGCGAATTAGCATTACAAATTGAGATGCATGTTAAATCATTGAGTGCACATTTACGAGGTGCGCGTGCGGTTGCTTTATGTGGTGGCCAAGATTACCAGCCACAACTAAAACGTCTACGAGAAGGCGCGCATATTGTTGTGGGCACACCCGGACGCATGCTTGATCATATCGAGCGTGGTTCATTAAAGCTCCATCAGTTAAAAACATTTGTACTGGATGAAGCGGATGAAATGCTCCGAATGGGCTTTATTGATGATGTTGAGCGCATTCTGTCGAACTTACCTGAAACGCGTCAAATAGCCCTTTTTTCAGCAACAATGCCTCCACCGATTCGAAAAATTGCAAATCGTTATTTGAACGAGCCTGTTTCCGTTGAAATCCGTGAAAAAACGGCAACAGTTGAAAGTATTGATCAACGTTTCTTGTTTGCATCTCCTGTACAAAAACCCAATGCATTGTTACGTGTTCTGGCTGTAGAGTCTTACGGTGGTGTGATTATATTCACGCGCACAAAGAATGGCGCCGAAGAGGTGGCTACCTTTTTGCAAGAGCATGGGCATCGTGTCATGGCTATTCATGGTGATATATCACAAGCGCTTCGCGAGCGAGCGATTACGCGCTTTAAGCAAGGCGCAATTAACTTATTGGTTGCAACCGATGTAGCGGCACGAGGCTTAGATGTAGAGCGCGTCACGCACGTGATTAATTATGACATGGCACACGACTGCGAAACCTATGTGCATCGCATTGGCCGTACAGGGCGCGCAGGTCGCAGTGGAACGGCTATTTTGTTTGTTTCCCCAAGGGAAGCACGCATGGTGAGTGTGGTTGAGCGTCATACGAAGCAAGCCATCACCAAGATTGCAGTTCCAACAGATGAAATGATTCATGCAGCACGAGAAAAGCGTTTTATGGCAGGCATTGATACACGACTTCAGCACGAAAATGTAGGTGATTATCAAAAAATTATCCAAGCATACTTAAAAGATAAAGCTGTTTCGGCTGAAGAGGTTGCAGCAGCCCTTGCACTGCAACTGAATCGAGATAAACCGTGGAAGCTTGATGCTGTTTTGCCTACAACAAAACCAGATCGGCCCCACAAAAAAGGTGAGGTGCGTTCAAAACGTAGTCGTGCCGTACAAGGTTCAGCACGTCCTGCATCGCGCGAACATCGTCGTGCTTCAGACAAAGAAGAGTTATTTAGATTGGATGTTGGACGTATTCATGGTGTGAAGCCTGCAAACATTGTAGGTGCAATCGCAAATGAAGGTGGCTTGCAAAGCCGCTTTATCACAGGACTTAAAATTCATGATGAGTATTCAACGGTTCGCCTACCTAGTAAATTGCCTAAAGAAGCCTTTTTAGGCCTAAAACGTGCGTGGGTCTGTGGTCGTCCTCTGAAGCTGACGTCAATGGGGGTGGTTTAGTCCTTTATTTCGTTTTAATGTCAATCATGTTTAAACAAAGTACATCAGTGAGGGTTGTATGAAAGCAAAATGGATGGGGTTGTTGTTGGGTGTGTTGATGTCTGGTGTAATGGCGGCACCCGTAAACAAAATCGTTATATTTGGCGACAGCTTGTCTGATACGGGTAACTTGTATGAGTATATGCGTCATGTCCCCTCCATATCACGAAGGTCGGTTTACAGATGGACCGGTTTGGATTGAGCATGTGCTTTCACACTATTTTCCAGAGAACCCAAAGTCACACCTTGCTAACTATGCCTTTGGAGGGTCAGGTGTAGGTGGTGAAGATGAAAATGATGATGACGATGTTGGTGATGGTGCATTGCTTAACCTAGACAGTGAAGTGAGCAGTTATTTATTAGCGCATGACGATAAAGCAGATGATGCGAGTTTATATGTGATTTGGATGGGCTCTAACAACTATTTATCCTTGCCTGAAAATCTAGACGATGAGTTACAGTTTACACTAACAGGTATTCGCCGCAGTGTTGATGTATTAGTTGAGAAAGGTGCAAAACAAATTATGCTGGTTGGTGTGCCAGATTTGGGTCGAATTCCCATGGCACGTGAGTTTGAAGCAGAGACAGAACTTAGCTATCTGTCGAATCAGCATAATGCAAAACTTGAGGCAGAGGTAGAAAAATTAAAGCGTATTTATCCGCAAGTGACGTGGGTTTTTTACGATGTCAATCAGTTGTTGATTGAAGCACTAGAGCATCCATCAAAATATGGATTTAAGAATGTGATGGGCACGTGCTACGACACACTGGATTACGAGCCCTCTTCACAGTCTATTCTAAATATGGCAGCCCGCATTAAATCGCATATGCGTGCCGAAAACATGTGCGATACCTACTTATTCTTTGACCCCGTGCATCCGTCTGGACGAGCGCACCGATATATTGCAGACTGGGGTATTCAGCATTTAGATGAGGCAAACATTAAGTTTGGTTGATTGTAAATTTTAATGACCTATAGTGTGACCAAAAGGCATAGCTATAGGTCATTTTTATGCTCAATACTAGAGCCTGTCAGTCAATAGTCATACCCTAACCTTTAGTGTTGCATGCAGTAGTATTGATAAGGTAAATGCTAGATGAGCGTTGCTATTTATCAGTAATCCATTCGCATGAAAGATTGAATTTATTTTATTTTGTCCTATAAATAAACTATTAAGGTAATTTTTTGGGATATAGTAATGCCACATAATACTGTCCGACGTATACCAAAACAGCTGCAAGAGGTCGTACGTACATCGTTTTCTAAATATAAGGATTTCGAGCGAGTGCTACTAGGGAACGAACCGCTAAGTTTTAAAAAAATAGATACATCTGGTTATGTTGCCATGACGCTGGTCTCAAATGGGCGCTTAAATACGATACCTATCCAAACCAAAACCACAATGAGTGAGAAAGAAAAGAGAAGTTACCAGTTTAATCAACTAATTCAGCGTGGACGCTTAGAAATTCTTGAGGGTTCTGGGCGTGAAGGACGAGGAGATGGTGTATTTATACATCCACTCAATACGAAACGAGACGATAAGTTACCCCACAGTGAAATATTAGCGATGTTTCTTTTAGAGAAGGAACGGCCTGCTGCTATATTTTCAACACAAGAGGTACCTTATTTTATGCCTTATGCATCACCACTCAGTTTTGCGGGTGTGTATCATCATGATCACCCGAATGTCAAAGATGGATGGCTTCAAGTTTCAGGATATATCGCAACGCGAAACCCGGAAGGTCTTATAACGATTCATGACCCTTTAATGTGGAATAGTATAGTTCAGTGCGTCCAGGAAGAGTTAAAAGCAGACGCAGAGGTGGTTGCACAGTTTTATGAAACGCTTTTTCCTGATGAAAATCAAGATATACCACTTTTGGATAAACTAAAACAGATAGCTAAACAGAATTATGGGGGTATTGGTGGCGATACTGCAGAAAGAGCAGCTCTCCAGAGGGCAGAGCTTGCCTTGAAAGCTTTAGAGCGGACATGTTACGCAATTAATGCAGTGAATGCAAGTGTGGACTCTGACCCTATTACGAATCCATTTGCTTTGAGTGATGACGAACCCGATTTTACGGTGAGCGGACCGCGTCTGGGAAATGAGTCATAAGGCGTGACTAAAGCCTTAATTTGGGTTATAATTAACCCATGTTGTATTTTAATTGATTAAGGGGTTTCTGAAATGTTGAGTTTAGCAAAGCGCTTTTTTTCGAGTATAGCACCAGAGGCAAGAATTTATCATGCTGTAGGTGAGAGCTCTCTCTTACCCAAAAAATTAGAAGGCATAGTGAAATTTGACCCGGGTATCGCGAAACAGGTTAGTCCAAAAGAACTCAACGAGATACTCAAAGGCTATTATCGTCCTCCAATGGAATGGCCTGTAAGCGTTTGGTTTCGTACAAACGCGTTACCACATGTACCTGATGGTCTTTCGGGTGAAGCGTGCATTTGGAGGGATAAGAAAATTGAAGCTGAGATTTTGGCGTACACTACGGATTATGGCGTAGAGGTATATGAAGTGACTCCTCTAGAAGAGGATGGCAACAATCATACGTCAGAGCCTGAGTCACCCTAGTCGTGCTTTTGGGTTGATTTTTTGTCTCAAACTACGTACCTTGGTATGAGGTTTTTTATCAAGGAATGATATGAAGGCGTTTTTTATCAGCGTTTGTTTGGGACTCTTTATCCAAAATGTTTTTGCATTACCTACAAACAAAATAGTCGTATTTGGCGATAGTTTGTCAGATACGGGTAATTTGTATGAGTATATGCATCGATATTTCCCACCTTCGCCACCATATTATGCAGGACGCGCTTCAAATGGACCGCTTTGGATTGAGTATGTATTGGCACATTATTACCCTGGTGCTACTGAGGGACATGTTTTAAATTACGCTGTTATGGGCTCAGGGGTTGGTAGTGAGATAGAAGATGATGACGACGCAGTGGTTGATGATGCGGTGTTTAATTTCAGTGGGCAATTACAAAAATATTTTTCTGAACAGGCGGAACCCATTAGTCCATCTGCACTACATATAGTCTGGATTGGCGCTGATAACTATATACATTCGGAAGATTTGGATGCAGACATTAAGCTGACGATTGAAGGTATACAAAGAGGTGTGAATCAACTGGTAGAAAAGGGAGCGAAGCAAATTATGCTGATTGGATTACCCGACTTTGGGTTATCTCCCTTAGCGCGCAAGTCAAATAGAGTTGAGTCACTCACCTACTTATCGACACAGCACAGTTTCAAAATTCAGCAACTAGTTGCGCAATTCAAACAGCGTTATCCTGACGTTCAGTGGATATTTCAAGATGTACAAGCGCCTTTCTTAGATGCAATAGCGCACCCTGATGTCTATGGCTTTACTAATGTGACAACGGCATGCTTTGATGACTTAGGCTATTCAGCGTTGTACGCATTGGGTTTGAAAGGCATGAGAGAAAAGGTGCAACCACCACGTGATGGTGCTTGCGATGAGCATTTGTTTGTTGATGCCGCACATGTATCTACTCGAGCGCATGCGATAATTGCACAAGAAGTCATTGCATCTTTAGATAAAAGCGAGCTTCATTTTGAGTAGGGTGAATGGCCAGTAAACCTAAGGCTTACCTTACCAACCTTTTTGTTTGCAAATGGTTTCATAGGCTTTTCGAATGGCCTGAGTTTTTTCGTTAGCTTGCTTTACTTTAGCTTCTGAGAGCCCCTCACCAATATACTTATCAGGGTGATACTTACTCATTTGCTTGCGGTAGGCGCGTTTCACTTCTTGCTGCGTTGCATTGCTAGAAACATTTAGCAATGCGTATGCACTTTCAGGTGCGGGTCCTGCATACGCGCTAGATATATTTTCATTCCCACCCCAACTATAACGGCGCTTTTGCTGTGTATATTGATGGAACTGTGTATAGAACGCATCTTGTGCATGGGCTTGTTCATGCAAGGGCGCTAAACCCAACTCGCTAAGTAAGGTATTTAAAACTGCTACTTTTTTAGGTGTTAAACCACCAATTTGTGCAGTGCGATATTGTAGCTGAATAAATGCAAGCAATAATTGGCGGTTATCTATCGCAAGGTGCTTGAGTGATTGTAAGGGTTCATTGAGTTCAAAGGTGGCAGCCTTTCCTTGTTGGAAAAAGGTTTTAGCATGCGTACGTTCGGTATGGTTAAGTCGGAGCTCTTGCATGATGGTCTTAGCGTTACGAATCTCTTCTGCCGACACATAACCATCAACTTTACATAAGTGTCCCATAATCGAGAACGTAGCGCGTTGAAATGCTTGTCTGACAGGTATGCGTTTTTCATTATGGTAAGCCTGGTGCGGTTTTGATAAGTGTTCACTAAGACCACGGTCAAAAAGGCTTCCAATGAAAACACCTAGCAATGCACCAGACGGGCCTGCAATGAGAAAACCAAGCGCTGCACCCAGTAGCTTCCCCCACCAGGCATGTTGTATAAAGTGAGAACGGAACAACATGTTATTTCCAAAAACTAAACTGTGTACAGTATATCACAGGGTTATTTTATTAAAGTAAATTGGATAGGTAAGCATGCTTTATTAACGCCTAAAGAACAAGTGTTGATTGATGTTTGTCATGTACAGAGGATGTTTGCGAAGCATTATTTTAACGCTTTTCCATGCTGACTGAACGAGCAAGAGAAGTGATTGGTGTAGTTTTACCTGGTGTGCTTTTGTATAATGCCGCGAGTAATGACTCTGAGGCTTGCTGAATATGCGTTTTTTTTATACTGCTTTGTTGTATGTATTGTCCCCATTTATTGTTTTGCGCTTGTTTTTGAAAGGACGAAAAAACCCTGCTTACTGCGCACGCCTTAATGAGCGCTTTATGCGTGATGTAACGACAGTTTCTTCCGTTGATGTATGGGTGCATGCGGTGTCTCTGGGAGAGGTTGTTGCTGCAAAAATGTTGATTGAAAAAGTACTTACTGCCAATCAGCGCGTGCTCGTGACGACCATGACACCAACAGGTTCAGAGCAAGTGCATCGTTTATTTGGCACGCGTGTATTACACCAATATGTACCATATGATTTTCCAAGTGCCCTGAAACGTTTTTTTAAAGCGTACCAACCACGTGTTGGTATTATTATGGAAACAGAGTTGTGGCCTAATTTAATGGTTGAAGCTAAGGCACATCAAGTCGCTTTATTTATTGCAAATGCACGTATTTCTGACGGTGCGTTTCGTGCTTATGAGCGAGTGCGCTGGTTTTTTAAACCACTTTTTGCAAGTGTGACAGGTGTGTTTGCTCAGAGTGAGCATGATGCCAAGCGCTTTAAGGCTTTAGGCGCGCCACAAGATAAAGTTTTTGTGCTTGGTAATATGAAGAGTGACTTGAAAGTGCCGACAGATGTGTCTCAACCGCTACGTTTTTTAAAAGAGGCATGGGGTGAGGCTCGGCCGGTTGTGATTGCTGCGAGCACACATGACAATGAAGAAGAGCAAATACTTGCAGAGTTGCCTGCATTGCAAAAAATTGTACCAAATGTCGTATTGCTCATTGCACCTCGGCATCCTGAGCGTTTTGAAGCAGTTTACCAGCTTGCAAAAGCGCACCAATTTAAGACAGGGCGTCGCAGTGAGGCAGCGACAGTTACACCCGAGCAAGAAGTGGTGGTGTTGGACTCGTTAGGTGAGTTGCTTGGATTTTATGGCTTGAGTGATTACGCTTTTGTGGGAGGCAGTTTTGCACCTATTGGTGGCCACAATGTACTTGAGCCGATGGCGCTTGGAGTACCTGTTTTTTGTGGTATGTTTATGCAAAACTCAAAAAGCTTATGTGAGGAGTTGATGCGCGCTCGGGCAATGCAACAAGTCTCTGATGCAAAAAGCCTGGTTGAGGCTATTGGTGCATTACACAGTCATTCAAATGTGCGAGAAGCGCAGGTGAAACGCGCGACAGATGCACTGAAAGCAAGTCAGGGGGCTGTCGCACGGCACTTTGATGCAATGGCATCTTATTGGGGCTAATTTAATTACCTTGATTTTGACGCTCTTTGATTTCTGAGAGTGTTTTGCAGTCAATGCAGAGCGTTGCGGTTGGGCGTGCTTCAAGGCGACGCATACCAATTTCGATACCACAGGCTTCGCAGTAGCCAAAATCATCTTCACCAATACGCTCCAGCGCATCTTCAATTTTCTTAATAAGCTTCCGTTCACGATCACGGGCACGTAGCTCAATACTAAATTCTTCCTCTTGGCTTGCACGGTCAGCAGGATCGGGGAAGTTTGCGGCCTCATCTTTCATGTGTGTGACGGTTCGGTCAACCTCTTCCATAAGCGATTTGCGCCATGCAATTAAAATGGACTCAACGTGCGCACGTTGCTTCTCATTCATATATTCCTCACCCTTTTTCTCAACGTAAGGGTTAATATCTATGTTTCCAATGGTATCGTTATTCACTATGAGTTCACTCTCGTATTGCTGAAATTTAACAGCCCTTTCCTTGTATGTCAGGGGTGCATGTGAAGAGGGTAGGTATATCAAAAAATTGAGAGTGCTTCAACCATTATGTCTCGGACAGCCGATGTCTATTTTGAAGCATTGCTTGCAGTTTGGTACGCTCAGAGGGCGTTAAGCTTTGTTCGCGCGCTTTTTTGATAAGTGTATCTATTTCACGTGTCTCAGTTTTTTGCGCTAAAAATTGAATGGTTTCGATGAGCTCATCATCGAGTGCTTGTAGTGGTACTTGATGCTGCCATGCCGCGAGTTTATTCATAGCATCAAATAACGGTGTGTCTCGGAATAGTTCAATCAAACTTGCTGTATTACTTTCGGGGTGTGTTGAAAGGTGTTGTAGCAAGTGCTTGAGTGGTTTTTGATTAGGCTCTTGTAATGTATCAGTGGATGGAAGTTTGTCACGTATTGCCTGATAATGCTCTGGGTGTTGAAGCAGTAAGGCTGTGGCAAGCCGAATAGGCGTACGCTTTAAAGTGGATGCCTTTATGGGAGCTTTCAACGTTTCTTCCGAAGAGAGCGTTGCTTTAACACGGTGTGCGTCAAGGTGTGTAAGGCGTGCGAGCTCGTCGAGTAATAGTTCTTTATAAGGGCCTTCAGGAATTCTTTGATAAAAGGGACCAATCGCACCCAGGAGCTGGCTTCGGCCTGCAAGCGTTGTTATATCAAGTGAATTTGTAATCACTTGTAATAGATGCTTATGCAAGGGTGTTGCGCTTTTAAGGCGCTTATTAAAAGCATCGGGGCCTTCTTTTCGAACTAAGCTATCTGGATCTTCACCTTCAGGTAAAAAAATAAATTGCGCATTCAGTGTACCATCGAGTGTCGGTAAGGTATTTTCAAGCGCACGAAAGGCGGCTTTTCGACCGGCTTCATCGCCGTCAAAGCAAAAAATGAGGGTGTTTGTGTGTTTACTTAAAAGTTGTACATGGTAGGTGCTGGTTGCGGTACCTAAGGTTGCAACGGCAGTTAAAATGCCTTGCTCTGCAAGGGCGATAACATCCATATACCCTTCAACAATTAGAATATTTTCAGGAGATTTTGAGTGTGATGTGAGTACTTGGTGTAAGCCATATAATTCACGACTTTTCTGAAAAATGACTGTTTCTGGAGAATTTAAGTATTTGGGTTTTTGTTCTTTTTCAATGGCACGCCCACCAAACCCAATAAGCCGACCGTGTCGATCATGAATGGGAAACATCACACGATGACGATAACGATCGTAGGTGCTTTTATCATCTTTTTGGACCAGCATGCCGGTTGTGATAAGTGCGCTTAAATGTGCTTTAAAAGGTGTTTCAAGGGCGTGCCAGCCTTGTGGCGCGTAACCAATTTGATATCGCTCTATGGTAGCTTTGCTCACGCCGCGATGGGTTAGATAGGCAAGCGCGCGATTGTTTGCGGTGAGTAATGTCTTTTGATAAAACAGCGCAACACGACTCAGCAAGTCATATAAAGGAAGGCTTTTGGTGTGTGCCTGCTTGTTTTGTGTCGTTTTAGGAACCTCAAGGCCTGCTCTTGCTGCCAGTGTTTCGATAGCCGAGGGAAAATCTTGGTTTAGGTAGCTCATTGCAAAACTAATGACATTGCCACTAACACCACATCCAAAGCAGTGATAAAATTGTTTTTTTGCAATGACATTAAAAGAGGGCGTTTTTTCATCATGAAAAGGACAGCAGGCAGCGTGACTTGTCCCTTGTTTTTTGAGAGGAACATAGCTGTCAATAAAGGTGACGATATCAGTTTTTGCAAGTAGCTCGTCAATAAATTGTTGCGGGATTAAGCCACTCATAGATCATACCTACATCTGCTGGTTGGTATTTCAGAATTTTACTGCAGCTTGGCCTTAATCAGGGCACTAATAGCTGCCACATCGGCGCGACCTTGAATACGTGGTTTTAGATAGGCCATAATTTGCCCCATGTCACGCATTGACTGAGCGCCTGTTTCGTAGAATGCTTCGGTGATGAGTGCATCTACTTCTGCTTCAGAAAGTGGTTCAGGTAAGTATTGCTTAATTAAAGAGAGCTCGAAGTTTTCTTGTTCTACAAGATCTACTCGGTCTGCTTTTTGGTACTGTGCGATAGATTCTTGTCGCTGTTTTGCAAGTTTATCGAGGAGGGCAAGCATACGGGCATCATCAAGCTCGATACGCTCATCCACCTCAATTTGCTTAATAGCCGCCGTAATGAGACGCAGCGCGCTAACGGTACGCATGTCACGCGCACGCATTGCTTCTTTTAAACTGGCATTAATACGGGCTTTAAGACTCATTATTAGCGTCGACGTTTATTGACTTTTTTAGAGATAGTTTCACGCGCAATTTTTTTCAAGTGGCGTTTCACAGCTGCTGCTTGTTTACGTTTTCGCTCAGCCGTTGGCTTTTCATAAAATTCACGACGACGTAACTCTGTTAAAATTCCAGCTTTCTCACAAGAACGTTTAAAACGACGAAGCGCATATTCTGGGTTTTCGCCTTCTTTGACGCGAACTGTAGGCATTCAGGGGTCCTCTAGTCTAAAAATATGTAAGTGAATGACAATAAGGCCTGCATTTTAGTCGCAGGCTCGCATAGAGTCAAGGTTTGTGTGTTGTGATGCAGCATAAATTTAATTGAATAAACAATCATCATGCCTAATCACCGACAATACCTTTGTTGAGGTGATGTGCTTTGACTTCTTCGTCAAGGCCTGCAGCCTCAGTGAGCGCTGCGACATTTTGTTTGGTAAAAAAACCATCAAATTGATGGCAGCGCTCAACGTATTCAGTAATGAGTAGGGAAAGAGATGAATGTTTCGAGAAAATTTGCTTTAAATCGGGCTCGTCTTTACACTCACCAAATATTTTGGCCAAAAAACCGATGTGCATTTGCTCACGTAACACACTAATCACAAAGTCGAGATTTTTCATGGTGGTACTATGATTTCCATCAGCAATTTCAATGGCAATATGATGCATACGACGCCCATAGTTTCGGACAAAATTTTCAGTGGGCATGGGCCTTTTTTCAAATGAGTTCACCATAAAGGGTGTGTTGTTTGCAGTAAATACTTTTGCGGGGGACTCAATATCATGTCCGCTGGGAACGCGGTTGACGTTGGTTGATGAGTTCATGTCACCAATATTGTAAGCGCCCCAAAAATAGTAATTACTGAGGCATAAAAACTCTAAAATGGCATCTTCACGCTCACCTGCTAAAATACGTGTTGCTAAATGGTCAATACCTTTCATGAGCGGTTTAATGCCACGGGTTTTCGAAAACGTATCTATTTCATCCAGCGTTTTTTGTTGTGCTTGAGTCAGGCTAAAAGGTTGGCCTAATTCAAATGCTTCTGGATTGAATAGGTCTTCTTCTACATAACCAAGGCTGTTAAAGGTATGGTCTGACATACGTGTGAAGGCAAACAATGGGTTCACAAAAAATTTATTTTTAATGCGGTCTGGCGTTTGGAAGTGAAAATCATGACTCTCTAGTATTTTTCGGGTTTCAGCCAAGTCTTCACAGCGAAAGAGTTCACCCACATAACGTGCATTGCATTTTTCACGTGCATTTGGATACATGGCGTTGACACGCGCCAAATCATCTTCAAAATTTGGGTCGAGTGGCTCCATGACAATAAATAAGGGTGATTTTTTTGTGTTTTTTAAAATATAAATACGATGCGTATCAGAAATAAAATTTTTATAACAACGATAGGGCATCATTGCATATAGTTCTTGTAAATAAGGGAATGCATCTCCCGTTTGTACCTGAACAATAATCGCTTGCATATTGCCAATTAAGTCATTGAGGCCACTGGATTGTCTACGCTCATAAATTTTGAGGCGATATTCATTGAAATAGTCTGAGTTTTTTTTATCTCCTTTGGGTGTATATTGCATGGGGTCAATCATTATGAGTTCCTTTTTTAAAAACACTGTTTCATTAAAAGGTAGACCAGGAAGGCCGTATATGCTATAATTCGCACATTTTTTGAACAAACCCTTTCGTTGGAGGATGTTATGCCCGGCCGAAATTTAGATGCAGCTTATACAACAGCGCTTGCCGTATTGAAGAAAACAGTAAAGCGTTTAGATGTTCAAGATGAACATTCGGTTAAAATGTCAGCGCTTGCTTTTATTCAGAAAGTTGAGGCTTTAAAAGAGAAGAAAGGAGAATCGGATGCGCGGCTGATTGAAGCGCTTGAAAGTACGGATGATTTATTAAATAAGCGAATGTCATTAGAGCGCTATAACCGTACTGCCGATAGCATGATGTCTGCCTCTAAAAAGAGTGGTAAATCGGCCTTAGGTATTGTGATGCACTATTTGAGCTGGGCCATTTTTATTTCCTCTGTAGTGACATTATTTACAGGTCCTTTCTTATCCGCAATGGTTGGATTCATAACGAGCTATTGTGTGAGCGCACTTCAAAAACACATAGATTCAGATAAACCCAAGTTAGTGGATGCGCCTACTCTGTTATCTGAGGGCATGGGTATTTTTGCTAATAAATGCTTGGATGAAAAAGCAATTGATGCCAGTGGACTTTGTAATTTGTCACTGACTGTGTGATTTTAGAAGTTGTTGACTTGAGCCTACCCGGCTATTCCGGGTAGGCGTATGCCCTGAGAGCCGAGGGTTATCACTTGTTTTATCTTTGTTGAGCGGGCATCATAAATACACTGTTTGATGGATGTAACTGAATAAGGATATGGATTATGCAGTTAAAGCGCACGGTGTACGCTTGTCTTTTTGCTTTTTCTCACACACTTTATGCTGGCACCATGGGAACACCTCAACCCAACTTTGAAGGGTTTTTATTCGGTGTGGGAGGAGGCTATTTAAATACCAACTTAACCAAGTGGACGAATGCGACAATGTTTTCAACGTTTCCGTCTATCACAGAGTATTTCCGGCAAGATAATATCAAAGAAACGCTAAGCCCTATTGCGAATGCCAGCTACTTTGCCGATTTTAAAGACAATTGGCTGTGGGGTATTAAAGGTGTTTACAAATACTTAGGCGTGCAGCATCCAGGCTTGTTTTGGTCTGGCACGTATCAAAATGGTACGTACCAAGAAGCCTTTTTTCAAACAGAGTTAGTGCAAGAAGCTTTTCTTACCTTGAATGCAGGCTATCAAATTTTTCCGAATTGGTTGGTTTATTTGGGGGTGGGGCCTTCAATTACAGATGTTGAAACAGAGCTTCGTGGCAACCTGCTGTCGAGTACCGCTACAACCTTTCAATATGTTGAAACAACGCGTAGTAAAGTCGCATGGGGTGTTGCAGGACAAGTTGGCTTTGAGTACATGCTGCCTCATCGGTTTATGCTAGATTTTTCTTATAATTTGGTAGTGAGTCCTAAAGCAACGATGCCGACTACCTATTTTGCAACCGATACCACGAACTTTTATAACACGTTTACACAGCGGGTACAGCTGTTAGAACAAGGGCTAAATGTAACGGTGAATAAATACTTCTCTTAAATACTGCGAGGGGCTTTCTATGCTGAAACAGATGGTGCTGTGCTTAGGGCTCATCTTCTCTTTAGATGCAATGGCTATTAGCTTGTCGAACGGGCGGTGTGCTTTATTATACGATGATATCAGCTCGACTGGGCCAAGTGGTAAAAAAACACAAGACCCAGGCCACTGGATTTCCAATATTACGGCTTTTAATGCCGGGGCAGATGCAGGAAAAGAAATTACTTGTTTATATCCCTATACGGGAGACATTGAGCTGTACTGTACGGGGCCGAGTGATTGTATTTATACAGGACATAAAAAAAATACATTTGTGTACTATGACGTAGGTTTGCCTTCAATTAAAGCGTATCATGATGCGTTTCCTAACGCTGTTATGTTACCGATTGTGGATGGCAGTACAAACAGCACATTGCTTAAAGCGTTAACTTACACCGATGTTGGCACCAATGTCGCCGACTTGGTGGTTGAGCAGGTGTGTAACGATCCTAACTCGAATGGCGTGTTTTTTGACTTAGAGCCATTTGATATTAGTGTACCTGGCCAACTTGCATTTTATAGCAGGATTGCAAAGCGCTTTGCAGAGAGCCCATGTGTGGATCCGAACCACCCTAAAGGGCGTGTGTTTGGTGCTTTTTTGAGTCCTGGAAAAGTAAAAGATTGGAGCCAAGTAAAAGCTGCATTTGGTGATGTTGGATTTGCTGCTGTGTCAGGCTATGACATCAGAGATACGAGCCCACCCACGCCAACAAGCATTCAGTTATATCACTCGAGTGTGACAGGCATGTTAACCACCATGAATACGGCATCTCAAACGTATAAACTTCCTTATAAAGTGGTTGTGCCGTGGGCGGCAAGCTTTGGAGAGTTTAATCAATATGGTGTGTATGATGCATCTAATCCACCGTCTTACTTTAAACTCATCAAGGATTATACGCCTGAAGGTATTACACAGCTTGCCTATGTGCAGGCGGCGAGGGCGATTATTACAGCTATTGCAAAAAGTCCTTATTATTTGGGCATGGATGGTTGGAGTTGGAGTCAATATAAATCTCCAAAGCCTGCAGTTGAAGAAATGCTCTTGCCTGCTATTCCTGAGGGGCCTGTGGTGCAATATTTACAGAAAAACTAGTCCTGCACTATAGTGGTTTAATGCCGCCATAGTGCAGGGAGTGTGTTAACACTCTGGGAAGTTAACGGCGAGCCCACCAAGCGATGTTTCTTTATAGATGCTTTGCATATCAGTGCCCGTTTGAAGCATGGTTTTAATGACTTTGTCGAGTGAAACATAGTGTGTGCCATTTCCAAGTAGTGCCATGCGAGACGCATTAACGGCTTTAACAGCACCCATTGCATTGCGCTCAATACACGGAATTTGAACAAGCCCCATGACCGGATCGCAAGTCATACCTAAGTGATGTTCCATGGCAATTTCAGCGGCATTTTCAATTTGTTCAATTGAGCCACCTAACACGGCGGTTAAAGCACCTGCAGCCATTGAAGAGGCCACACCAATCTCACCTTGGCATCCTACTTCAGCACCCGAAATAGAAGCACCTTTTTTATATAAAATACCAATAGCAGCAGCAGTTAAGAAGTAGGTATAGGTGTCTTCATCACTTGCATGCTGATGTGCGGTTTGCATGTAGCGAAAGACAGCTGGGATAATACCAGCAGCGCCGTTGGTCGGCGCTGTTACAATACGTCCACCGGCTGCATTTTCTTCATTGACAGCAATTGCGTAGAGATTTAAACGGTTGAGTACATCAGATACTTCATAGGTGCTCTTAATGCCTTGCTCGGCATTTAATTTTTGGAGTAAGTCATGTGCACGACGTTTGACGTGTAAGCCACCTGGCAAGGTGCCCGTATTTTCACAGCCCGCATCAATACAGGTATTCATGACATGTGCGATTTTTAATATGCCTTTATAAATGCTTTTTTTATCACGAAAGGTTTCTTCATTTTTGAGCATGAGCTCAGCGATACTCAGTTGGTGAGTTTGACAGTGCTGAATCAAGGTTTCTGCCGTTTCAAAGGGGTAGGGAAGCGCGTTTTGCTGAGGCGCTTCATGTCCAAATGCTTCATCGGTTACAATAAAACCACCACCGATGGAGTAGTAGATTTGACTTAATAGCGTATCATCCTGTTCATTGTAGGCGGTAAATCGCAAGCCATTGCTGTGTTTTGGCAAGTTTTCTTTTTGGAGTAAGCGCAAATCTGTCGTTGCATCGAAAGAAACCGCTTGCTTTCCACCTAGTTGCAATGTTTTTTCCTCAACAATGGCTTGCATGCGTGGCACCATCGTGCTTGGATCGACGGTTTCAGGCATCTTGCCTTCAAGGCCATTGAGTATTGCTTTGTCAGTGCCATGCCCAATGCCAGTCAGTGCCAGTGAGCCATAAAGTTCTGTCTTAACACGTTTGACTTGCTCAAAGCAGCCAAGTTCATTGAGTTGTTCTAAAAAAGCATTGGCAGCAAGCATTGGGCCTACGGTATGCGAGCTAGAAGGGCCAATGCCCACTGAAAATAAATCAAATAAACTGATGCTCATGTGAATCCTTTTTTATTATTAAGGCAGGGCAAAGTGCCAATTCATAGCTTTAGATAATTTTTCAAGCATGATGCCACCTCGAACACTGTTCCCTTTTGCATTGACGCGTGGACTTAAGGTGGCGATACCAGCTTTACCAGGCACTGTTGCAATGGTATAGCCTGATACACCACTTTTAGCAGGCATGCCTGTATGTACGAGGTGTGTGCCGCTTTCATCATACAAGCCACAAGTTGCCATAATGGCCAAGGTAATTTTACAGGTTTCTTGTGAGATAATAACATCTCCAGTACTTGGATCGCGGCCTGCATTAGCAAGTAATGTTGGTAAATATAGCATTTGCTCAAGCGATGTTTCATAGGAGCATAGCGTAAAATATAAGTCTAGGGTTTCTTGTACGCCTTTACCAAGATTGCCACGACTATGTAATAAGTAAGCGAGTGAGCGGTTGCGATCGCCTGTTCGCTTTTCAGATGCGAATACAAGCGGATTGAGTGCAAGGCGCTGGTTGAATACAATTTTCACCCACTTTTCAAGCCATGCAAACTGCTCTTCGCCAACGCCTGGAATGTGAGAGGATAATACAATAGCACCGGCATTGAGCATGGGGTTTGATGGTTTGGGCCCAAATTGTTCAAGGCGGGTGATGGATGCAAATTCATCACCCGATGGCTCAACACGCACCCATTCAAATACTTGCTCGGGACCATATTCTTCGAGTAAACCGATGAGTGGAATGAGCTTGCTTGTACTTTGTAAGGTAATGCGAGGCAGCGGCATGTTGCAATACATGACCGGTTCGCCACCCAGTGGGTGGACTGCAATGGCTGTGAGGTCGTTATCGACATTTGCAAGTTCGGGGATATAATTCGCTGTTTGACCTTCTTGATTTTTTTCTGCGGTTTCAACGATTTGTTTGAGTAAATCAACGCTAACGTTGGATTTTTTTGTCATGCTTTACTCCATTCGTTGACTTTAGGGGCAGTCATTATACATTAAGTTTATCACTTCTGTATCGGTTGTTTGAGAAAAACCCTTATACCACATATCGCGTGTTTGTAAATCACGTGACTTATTGAGATCTTTGTAAGATATTTTCATTTTTGAATGGGTATGCAGGATTGTAAAAGAGGAATGATTTTGATACGTTGCTTAAGTTGATGACACAGGGTGCTCGAAAGGGCTGAAATTATACCTGCATGACCTGATCTAGATAATACTAGCGTAGGCATGTCATTGATAACAGAGCGGCTATATTGCCGTACTTTTATCATGCACCTTTGATACTGATTGGAGGTGTGGTCCTGTGTTCTCACCTATTCACTTAACTTAGGAGAGAGCATAATGAAATTACTTAAAACACGTACCACGTTATTACTCAATTGGCGTACAACACCGTATCATGCCCCTATTATTCTCGGTAATCATTTAGGATTTTATCAGAAAGAGGGCATAGAGCTTGCTATTCTTGAGCCACATAACCCGAGTGATGTACCTGAAATTGTTGGAACAGGTGCCGTTGATTTAGGGCTAAAAGCAATGATCCATTGCTACGCCGTGAAAGGCCGAGGGTTTCCTATTCAGTCGATTGGTACATTGCTAGATGAGCCATTTACAGGTTTGATTTTTCTAAAAAGCACAGGCATTCAAAAGTTTGAAGACTTACGGGGCAAACGACTTGGATTTGTAGGCCATTTTGGAAAAATTATGATTGATGACTTGGCGAAGCGAGCTGGATTTTCAACCGGTGAATATGAAACGGTTCGTATCGGTATGAATGTCGTGGATGCAATTAAACGTAATAAAATTGATGCAGGCATTGGCATCGGATGTCATCATCAAATTGAACTTGAAGCAACTTGTGGCGAAGCTCGGATGTTAAGGATTGATGAGTTGGCGGGGCTTGGGTGTTGTTGTTTTTGTTCAATTCAGATGATATGTGCCGAGCAAATATTGCAAGAGCAACCAGAAAAAGTACGTGCATTTTTAAAGGCAACACAGCGTTCTGTACATTATATACTGTCTAAGCCTGAGCAGGCATTTGAGCAACTATGTGAGGCACGGCCGGAGTTAAACTCAGCGCTACAGCGAAAAATTTTCCTTCATACGATTCCGTTTTTTACGAGAACTTTAGAAAACGTTGAGCGGGACTGGAAGAAAGTGCATCAATATGCAAAGCATTTGGGAGTGATAGCGGATGATATCAAGCATCGTGATATTTATACCAATGCATTCTTGCCGGCAGTGCCACATAGTGAGCTTGAAGCGCTGCCTATTGCAAGTAACTGAGAGTGTATGACAGTTTTTGAGGGGTTATAAATCAAACCCCTCACCTAAATAAACGGCGCGTGCTTGTTCATTAGCAAGAATAGTTTTAGGCGTACCTTCGCATAACACTTTGCCTTGATTCAGAATATAGGCGCGCCCACAAATGTCGAGTGTTTCTCGTACGTTGTGATCGGTAATGAGCACACCAATATTACGATCGCATAAATGCGTGATCATTTTTTTAATGTCGAGTACTGAGATAGGGTCAACGCCTGCAAAAGGCTCATCGAGAAGAATAAATTTGGGGTCAGTCGCAAGCGCCCGTGCAATTTCAACTCGACGGCGCTCACCTCCTGAAAGGCTCATGCCTAAGTGATCTTTTAAGTGTGAGATGTGAAATTCTCGGAGTAAGCGTTCAACAATATCGGCATGTTTGTTTTTTTTTAAGTCATCACGACACTGTAAGATAGCCAATAAATTGTCTTCAACTGTGAGTTTTCTGAAGATAGATGCTTCTTGGGGGAGGTAGCCAATACCCAATTTAGCACGCTCGTGAATTGGACGGCGCGTGATATTTTGACCCTTTAAAATGATATCGCCTGCATCACACTTTTGAAGCCCTACAATCAAGTAGAACGAAGTGGTTTTACCAGCGCCATTGGGTCCGAGTAGCCCTACACACTCACCTTGTTTGACGGTGATGCTCACATCATCGACAACCGTTCTCTTTTTAAATGATTTTTTTAAATGGGTTGCTTGTAGTTCACTCATAACGATTTCTCAGGGTGTTGATTTGGATCAATCAGGATGATTGTGCCTTCATTATTTTGTACTGTTGTTATAAAGCGTTCTGCTTTAATGTCGTAACGAATGTGAGGGGCGTTGAGTTCATTTTTTCCTTGGACAATGCGTGCATCACCAATCAGTTCCAGTTGGTGTCTAAGCGGGTGATAATGAATAATGTTTGCATATGCGTGTAAAGGTGGTTTGTCTGTTGAGGTTAAGGTCCAGAAATGTGCTTTTTGATGCATTGAACCAAAAGCGCTTGCAAGGGTTAAATGGTTTTTTTCATCAACTTGGGTGGTTGCACGCTGGGCACGCAGGTGTGAACTACCTTGGTCTATTGATACGCCACCCGTATAACTTCCTGTGCCCATTTTGTGGTTGAGTGTGACGTGTCCCGCTTTAAATTGGATGGCTTCTTCTTTGTCGCGACTGAGCGCATAACTTGGATGAAAAGCAATCATAGAAAATAGGATAAGAAACAGTTGCGTCTTGAGTTTAACCATGGTGAGGCCTATAGGTACCACGAATGTTTTCAAGTAATTCGATATGTTCAGTTGTGAGGTCTGCTTGCATACCCGTTGCCTCTATGTGGTTACTGTCTTGGTCCCAGGTAATATCGAGTGGGGTGTGTGCATACTTTTTCTTTGGAAAATAGCTCAAAGCCTCTGTTTTTATAACACCAGCTGCTTGGTCTTGGTAGGCTGCATGATGAAGGTTGACGTTCGTTAAAAACTTAATTTCTTCAGCTTTGGGTGTAATGATGGCGGTTTTCGATTGGATGGTCCAGGCAGGCTGGTTTGCTTTAGTGACAAAAATACGTGGGGTAATTAAATAGTGTGTGTCTTCCTTTGGCATATGATAGCTTGATGGCGCTGTTAAATGATAAACACGGCGTCCGGTTTTGTCGAATTGTTGTATTTCAATGGTCGTAAATCGATGCTCAGGGGTATCAGCTGGGGTGACAAGCTTGATGTGCGGCGCATTGGTTAAAAAGAACCAAGCACCCGTAGCTAACAGTAGTAGTATTGAAAAAAGGGTTGTGATACTTCTGGTAGCGTTCATATTAATTCGTTTATCCACTTAAATAATTATCGAGGGCTATATCCATTTTATTTTGAGTATTTAAAATAAGATCGCACAGTTCACGAACGCCACCGCCACCACCTGGTTTTTGGGTTTGCCAGTCAGCTGCTTTTTTTACAGGGGCAAGTGCATTACCAACGGCAACGCCAAATCCTACTTGTTGTATAATTGGTAAATCAGGCAGATCATCGCCAATGTATGCAAATGCACTGTCAGGCAATTGGAGGCGTTTTTTGAGTGTATCGTAGGCTGTTTGTTTGCTAACTTGCCCTTTAAAAAAATGCTGAATGCCAATTTGTTGCATGCGTTTATCGATGATGTTGTTGTTTGTAGTTGTGATGATTGCAACTTCAATACCTGCGCAGAGTAAGAGTTTAAGCCCCATACCATCGTGTACATGAAAAGCTCTCGACTCGTTGCCATTGGTATCGAGATATAAGAAACCATTGGTGAGCACGCCGTCAATATCACAAATGACACATTGAATAGCATTAATTTTTTCAATGGGTGCTTGATGAGACATGGTTAGATAACTCCTGCACGAAGTAAGTCATGAATGTGTAAAATGGCTGTAGGCTCTTGCTGCTCGTTGACAATGACAAGAGACGTAATACTGTGTTTTTGCATGAGTGCTAGCGCTTCTGCTGCCAGTGCTTTTTTAGAAATAGTTTTACCGTTTTGAGTCATTACGTCTCGGATAGGCGTGGTGTCTATGTTGTGTGACTGCATTAACGTTCTTCGAATATCACCATCGGTGTAGATGCCTGTTAAGCGCCGGTTGTTGTCAACGACACAAGTCATACCGAGCTTTTTAGTGTTGACTTCAAGTAGCGCCTCACGAATAGTGATGTTTTCATTCACTTGTGGCAATGCGTCACCGGTTTGATAAAGGTCTTCGACAGTGAGCAACAGTTGCTTGCCGAGTGCACCACCTGGGTGCGCGTTGGCAAAGTCATCGGCGGTAAAACCACGAGCATTGAGTAGCGCGATAGCGAGCGCATCGCCCATAACCAGTGCAAGCGTTGTGCTAGTTGTGGGAGCTAAGTTGAGTGGGCATGCTTCAGCATCAATTTCAAGGTTTAAATTAATCGTTGCAATTTTTGCGAGTGTTGATTGTGGGTTACCCGTTAAACTGATAATGGGAACCGCTAAGCGTTTAAGCTGTGGCAGAAGACTGACAATTTCGTCAGTAGTACCTGAATTAGAAAGCATGAGTACAGTATCTTTTTCGGTGACCATGCCAAGGTCGCCATGACTTGCTTCTGCAGGATGCATAAAAAATGCAGGAGAACCCGTGCTTGCAAACGTTGCCGCTATTTTTTTTCCGATATGACCTGATTTGCCCATACCCGTCACAATGATGCGACCTTCACAGGCAAATAGTAGTGCACAGGCCTTCTCAAATTCGGCATTGATTTGTTGGGTTAATCCTAAAACGGCAGCGCCCTCGCTTTCAACGACGTTCAAGCCTGATGTGCAAAAGTCCATAGTGGTCTCAAATTGATGAAAATACAGTTTTTGATTCTATCACAAATGAAAGTCGCTCTAAATGAAATTTATCGTTGAAAATATGTAACTGATACACCAAATTAAGTTTTCTTATCCAGGATTCAGGTTACTTTTGATCTTGCCCCGAAAAAACGGACACCTTTATAAGTTGGTTTAGCAGGAGGGAAGACAATAAGCTCAATGCCATATTCGGCATAGGCCTCTTCAAAGTCCAACATAAACTCAGAACCACCATCCACCTGAATGCAGGTTATCTTGAAAGGAGCTTTCGATATGAGTTCATCTAAAAACTTTTTAGCCGAGTGGTTTTTAGCATTTCAAAACACTTGAGCAAAAATAAATTTAGAAGGCCTATCCCAAGCCTGGAAGTGCTTTCGAAAATACCATTTTTAGTGACTGTTATATGGTCCACTTGGAGGCGTGATGTGGCTACACTAATGCGGACAAAAACTTTAAACTAATTACCCATCATCTCTATAGCGCTAGATATATCAATTACATCACCATATTTAGCATTTATCTCAAAAAGCGTTTGCTTATGAGACTCTTGCCAACGATCAGCAACAGCTTCTTTGACAACCATCATTCTATAACCGTGCTCGATACCTTCTACCACGGTTGCACGCACACAACCACTTGTTGTACAACCCGTTACGATTACTGTATCAATACCTTGTGCTAATAAATCATCAGCCAACGATGTACCAAAAAATGAAGAGGTATTCTTTTTAATTAAAATTTTATCACTTTCTTTATCAAAAGGTAAACGCGGATCCAATTCCGTTGCTTGAGTTTTTTCTTTTAAAATCTTTAACGGCGGAATTTTTTGTAACCACATATTGGGATGTGAAATCTCAGCTTCGTTAAATGAAATAATGGTATAAATTACTCGTATACCTCTAGCATGAGCAACCTTAATAAGTGATATAATCTGCTGCATTGCAGCATCTGTATTAAGCTCATCATTAAACATATTTTCTGTAAAAGCTCTCTGCATATCTGAAACAAGTAAAGCACATTTTTTGCCTGAGCCAAGCACATATTTAGGATCGCCGTTTTGGGTCAAAAACATTTTTTCTTTCCTTATAACCTCTATACCAAATATTTGATGATGCCGCTAAGGCAAAATTTCTAATCCTTGCCAGTCAATTAATTTGCCATGTTTATCAATGGCATCATCAAATAACACATTCAAAAAATACTGTGCGGCCTGTTGAGGAGAAAAGGATTGCTTAGGCCCGATATATTGTTTAAAAGGCTTCGATAGTTTGGTATCAACGGTACCTGGGTGATAGGCAAAAACAAGCGATGCGGGTGACTTGATTCGCCACTCTAGTGCAACGGTTTTTACTAACATATTAAGCATTGCTTTGCTCATACGGTAGCTGTACCATCCGCCTTTATGATTGTCACTGATACTCGAGACGCGTGCCGAAAATGCACAGAATTGAATGGATTGATTGTGTGACACATATTGATTTAAAACTTGAATAAGATTAACAGAAATCAATACATTGGCCTCTATGCTTTTTTGCAGCCAGCTGTATTCAAGTTGCTCAATGCTTTTTTCTGGCATATGTGAGTCATCGTGTAAAATGCCACAAGTATTAATGACTAAACTGGGTGGTTCATTCTGAGACGCAAGCACGTCTTTGAGGTTTTGATGGCTAAACAGGTCTACGCCGCGCTTCCGGCTTAATACAGTAACTGTATATGTTTTTTGCGTGAGCGCTTCATGAATGGCATTTCCAATTCCGCCATCACCTACTAACCAGACATGCGTCATGAAACCTTTCTTTTTTGAGACGCTTTATTCTCAAAATATTTAGTATCTTTATGATGCTCATAAATAGTTAAACCAATTCCTATGACTAACAGTATAAAGGTCGGAACTGCAACTTGAAAAACAATAGAGAAGTTCATGATCACCCTCTTTTTTTGTATAGTTCAATGAGTCCAAGTAGCTTGAAGTAGATGGCAAACCCAAGAATACTCGGCACCCAAATGGCAGTAAAAATGCCTTCCTTTTGATGACCAGAAAACCATAGGTAAGCAGAAACTGTAAAAGCGATTGTTACGGCAAGTAAAATAAAAACATCCGATGCTTTAATCATAAAAACTCCTTTTTGAGTCGCATGCTCTAGGCTGTCAAATCTTCCAATATCCCCAGGCTGATATAACAAAACATAACATTGAACATTGCCCAGTAAAGTGTAGCAGGGTTATACCAAAAAGTTGAACTGTTAGCAGTGGAACAATACCACATAAGCCGAGCAATAAATAAAAGAGAAATATAAACCCGATTAAAGCAGAGAAAAAGCCTATTTTTTTTCGCATCATTCGAATGTCCTTGAGTATGTCTTTCATTGTTTTAGTATTTTAAAGCGTTCAATAGCCATTTTTCGAGATGTGCTTAGATGAACGATTTTTTTGGGGTAGTTCACGGCTTTGCTGGCTTTTTCAAAGGGGTCGTGAATTGCTTTGTCACTAAGCGCCGTTAACTCGGGACAAAAGCGCCTAATGAACTGCCCCTTTGGATCAAACTTTTCACTTTGTGAAATGGGATTAAAAACTCTAAAGTAAGGTGCTGCATCATTACCGGTGGATGCGCACCATTGCCAGCCACCATTATTAGATGAAAAATCCCAGTCAATGAGCTTTGAAGCAAAGTACGCTTCACCTTTTCGCCAATCTTGCCATAAATTTTTAGTGAGGAACATTGCGACAATCATACGTAGGCGATTATGCATCCAACCGATGGTATTTAACTGCCTCATTGCACTATCAACAATAGGGATGCCGGTTCTTCCTTCTTTCCATGCGGTAAAATTTTCCTCGTTATTATCCCACTCAAGCTGTAGCGTTTCTTTTTTGAAGGGTATGCCTCGACTGACTTCAGGAAAATTGAAACAAATCATTCGATAAAAATCACGCCACAATAACTCTGATAACCACGTGGATGCGTGCTCGTCGAATAAGATATTATCAAGCTTGTCATTAAACTGGTCGAGCAGTAAAGCTGTGCATTGACGAACAGAAAGAATGCCTAAGGCGAGATAAGGAGATAACATCGATGTGCCATTAATAGACGGAATATCTCGGTGCCCTGCATAATGGGGCAGTGTGTGTTGCATAAAGTTTTCTAATTGCATGAGGCCCATTTTATGACCAGGCTTCACCGGCGTTTTTAGAGATAATTGGGTATATAAGTAAGCATCACTTGTGATAGTAGTCGACTTTAATGCTTGCTGTTTTTTAGGCTTAGGCAAGGGGTGTAGTAATTCTGGATGGTTTTGAAGATAAAGCAGAGAGGCTTTTTTAAAAGGCGTGAATACACGATAAGGCAGTTCTTGATGATTTTTGATGGTGTCAGGAGGAATCAAACACTGATCATCAAACAACTTACTTTGAATGCCGTGTGATGCAAGCATCTCACACAACGCTTCATCTCTTTGTCGCTCATCCCATTCATATTCTTTGTTAAAGTAAACGGTTGTTGTTGATAATGTTTGACAGATAGACAGCAGTAGCGCTTTGCAATCATCGAATGTATCACAGCGTTTGTATATCAGCTGAATGCCCAGTTGATTGAGTTGGTTTTCCAATGTCTTAAGATGAACATGTAGCCACTCCACCTGGGGGGTGCCCATTGAATGTGATTGCCATGTTAGAGGCGTGGCAATATAGACAGCTGTGACAGGTTGGTGCGCTTCGGTCGCATAAAACAAGGCTGGATTATCTTCAACTCGTAAATCCCTTCTGAACCAAACAATATTCATTAATACGCTCTTAATTTACACATGAGTGGCTGAACTTTATCATAATTTTTTATTGAATATCGTATGTGTATATACCAAAGAAACTCGCATTTCCAAGGATCTTGGGTATACTTAGGAGAATCGTGATTTTGGAGTGTGTGTCTATGGAAGACCCCTGGGTTCGGATGAGCCAGCTGACGTTTTCGCATCAAAACCGCTTGATTTTCGATCAAATAAATATCGAAGTGCAGCGTGGGAAAATTACAGCAATTATGGGGCCAAGTGGCAGCGGAAAAACCACCTTATTACATTTGATGGGTGGGATGTTAAAACCAGATTCAGGAGAGGTATTGGTTCAAAATCAGAATATTCATACTTTATCCGACAAGCAGCTGGCAATAGCGCGACGCAATATGGGACTTTTGTTTCAAAATGGTGCCTTATTTACTCATTTGTCTGTGTTTGAAAATGTTGCATTCCCACTACGAGAACATACTGATTTAGATGAGCATATGTTACGACATGTTGTACTCATGAAGTTAGAAGCAGTTGGGCTTAGAGGTGCATCTTATTTAATGCCTTCCCAACTTTCAGGTGGTATGGCGCGTCGAGTTTCACTTGCGCGCTCAATAGCATTAGACCCCGATTTAATGATGTATGATGAGCCATTTACGGGACAAGATCCCATCTCAATGGGGGTTTTGGTACGCTTAATTCAACGCTTAAATCAATTGCTAAAATTGACCACAGTGATTGTATCTCACGATGTAGAAGAGACCTGTGCAATTGCAGACTATGTGTATCTAATTGCGGATGGGCGGGTGATTGGTGAGGGGACGCCACAAGCATTACAAGCATCAAATGAGCCTGATGTGCGGCAGTTTATGTCGGGTGAGGCCGATGGGGTCGTGCCTTTTCATTATTCTGCAAGACCTTATCAAGAGGAGTTATTGGATGCTTAGTCAGATTGAAGCATTGGGCCAAGTCGGCATGAGCATGCTTGAGCGCTTAGGTGCTTCTGGACATTTTTTATGGCGCCTATTGTGGCGCTTTCCAAAGCTTAGAACATTGCTGCCTAATGTATGGCAGCAACTTTATTCTGTTGGTGCACTTTCCTTTATTGTGATTGTGGTATCTGGGCTGTTTATTGGAATGGTGGTGGGGTTGCAAGGACATCACACACTTGAAAAATTTGGTGCTGCAAGTCAGTTGGGACAATTGTTAGCACTGAGTATTTCGCGAGAACTCGGGCCTGTTGTTGCGGCACTTTTATTTGCAGGGCGAGCAGGTTCAGCACTGACGGCAGAAATTGGCTTAATGAAGACAACTGAGCAGTTGGCAAGTATGAATATGATGGGCGTTGATCCGCTTTCGCGAGTTGTTTACCCTCGTTTTTTGGCGGGTCTCATTGCCTTACCAGTATTGACGCTCATTTTTTCAGCGGTTGCCGTTTACGGGGGATATTTTGTAGGCGTTGAGCGTTTAGGGGTTGATGCAGGCAGTTTTTGGTCTAATATGCAATCAGCTGTAAATTTTAGATTAGACGTTTTAAGCGGCATGATTAAGAGCGTCGTATTTGCTTTTTTGGTGACATGGGTCGCTGTGTATCAAGGGGTTTCATGTGTACCCACGGCAGAAGGGATTAGTCAGGCTACAACGCGCTCGGTTGTGTATGCCTCTTTGTTGATTTTAGGATTTGATTTTTTATTGACGGCGCTCATGATTGGAGGATGGTAAATGACGATGCAAAAAAGGCGCTATGGGCTTGATTTAGCGGTTGGTTTGTTAATGATTTTTGGTTTCTTAGCATTCCTTGTGATGGTATTTAAAGTGAGTGGTGTTGACACATTAAGTAGCCCTAAAACGTATCGGGTGACCGCTGACTTTGCGAATATAGGGGGGCTTAAAGTGCGTGCGCCGGTGACAGTTTCAGGTGTTAAGGTTGGGGAAGTGACTGATATTGCACTTGAGCCAGGTCGGCTTAATGCGAAAGTCACGATGCTGCTTGCAAAAAATAAACCGATACCTTACGAAGATGCTTCGGCGCGTATTTTAACTGAAGGCTTACTTGGCTCAAACTACATTAGTATTGTGCCAGGATTTGAAGATAACCCCGAACATCCCTTCCTAAAAGAGGGGGATATGATTGAGAAAACGCAAGAAGCTGTGATTTTAGAGAATCTTATCGGTCAACTATTATTTAATGTGAAAGCATCTTAGGAGAGTAAGTATGTGCAAGGGACGCTGGTTATTAGGGATGCTTTTTTGGAGCGTAACAGTGGTTGGGTGGGCATCTACCACATCTCCTGTACCAATGCTTGAGAAAACAGCAGGTGACATTGTTCAGGTGCTTGACAAAAATAAGGGGCAGCTAAAGAGTAATCCTCGTATTGTCCAGCAAACAGTGCGTGAGCATTTGTTGCCACATATCGATGTGCGGGGGATGGCGCGTTCGGTTTTAGGCCGAGCGGCTTGGGTGCGTGCAACAGATGCAGAGCAAAAACGTTTTACCAAGGCATTTACCGATCTTGTTGTACGTACTTATTCGGCACCACTCGCAGAATACGCCAATGAAAAAATTATGTTTTTACCCGAGCGTGCCGCACCCAGCGGGCGCTTTACACGCGTAAATAGTGTTATAATCCGTCCGAGTGGCCAGAAAATACCGCTTAGCTATAGTTTGGTGCTTAAGCACGGAACATGGAAGATTTACGATTTTAGTGTGGAAGGCGTTAGCCTGTTACAGAGCTTTAAAACACAGTTTGGACAGATACTTAGAATGTCAGATATGAATACCTTGATTGCCGAGTTAGAGGCACAAGGTCGTTCTAAAGAGGCCGCTTAATGCAAGAACCCATTGTATTTTTCCCAGTTGAAGTTTTGACGTTTTATACCGTTTCGTCGGAATTGAAGCGATTTTCTGCTTTGTTGCGTGCGAATATGGGGGCATCCTTTGTAATGGATTTGAGTAAAGTTTTAGAGTGCGATACAGCAGGTCTTGCGCTATTGGTTGAAGCAAAGCGCCTGTGTGCGTTAAAGCATGGTCGGTTGTTCATTAAAAATATGCCGGATGCAATGGTTGATTTAGCTACATTTTTTGGCATAGCACATTTATTTTTAGGAGAGTTGGTGGATGGTTAGCCATGATGAAATTGAAGCACGTTTAATTGCTGAAGCAGGTGTTTCGTATGCACATGTGTTGGGTGACGGTTATCACTATGAATTAACGGTGGTTTCTGATCAGTTTGAAGGGTTGCGCCCGGTGGCGCGGCAGCAGTGGGTTTACAGTAAACTAAAGGACTATATTGCGTCGGGTGAGTTACATGCATTAACAATGAAAACTTGGACAGAAGCGGAGTGGGAGAAAACACGTGAATAAACTAATTATTAATGGGGGTAAACCGCTTCATGGTGAGATTGTTATGTCGGGCGCCAAAAATGCTGCGTTACCCATTATGGCCGCAACACTTTTAGCAACTGAGCCTGTAACCATTGCGAATGTACCTCACTTGAATGATGTAACCACAATGATGGAGCTCTTAGGGCAGCTTGGTGCGCATTTGGTTGTGGATGAAAAAATGCATGTCTCAGTGAATGCCAACACAGTGGGAGAGCTAGTCGCACCTTACGATTTGGTCAAAACCATGCGTGCTTCTATTTTAGTGTTGGGCCCTTTGTTGGCACGCTTTGGGCGCGTGGATGTGTCTTTACCTGGTGGATGTGCCATTGGTACACGCCCCGTTGATTTGCATTTGAAAGCGCTAAAATCAATGGGCGCTGATATAGAAGTGTCTGGTGGTTACATTAAGGCACGTACTAAGAAAAAACGTTTGCAAGGGAAAAAGCTGGTTTTTGATACAGTCACTGTAACAGGTACCGAAAATGTATTGATGGCAGCAGTGCTTGCTGAGGGAACAACGCTGATTAAAAATGCGGCGCGCGAGCCTGAAGTGGTTGATTTGGCAGACTTCCTCATTAGCATGGGGGCGAGAATTAAAGGAGCTGGCACGCATGCCATTGAGGTTGAAGGCGTCGAGGCGCTAACGGGTGGCAGCTACACGGTTTTGCCCGATAGAATTGAAGCGGGTACTTACTTGGCTGCTGCTGCAATGACACGAGGAGCGGTTACAGTGAAGCGTGTGCGCCCGGATAACTTACTATCGATGCTATGTAAGTTTGAGGAAGCAGGTGCGACACTTTCAATTGGAGATGACTGGGTCACGTTGGATATGAAAGGCGAGCGTCCCGAAGCAGTTGATATTTCAACCGCGCCGTATCCTGGCTTTCCAACGGATATGCAAGCGCAATTTATGGCACTGAATACCATTGCTAAAGGATCTGCCTCGATTGTTGAGAATATTTTCGAAAACCGGTTTATGCATGTGCAGGAATTGCAGCGTATGGGTGCTAAAATTCGTTTGAATGGTAATACAGCGATTGTAAAAGGGGTTGAGTATTTAACGGGCGCGCCTGTTATGGCGACTGATTTACGTGCTTCTGCAAGTTTGGTGTTAGCAGGACTTGCGGCTCAGGGTGAAACTCTGGTCGAGCGTATTTATCATGTGGACCGTGGATATGAGCGAATTGAAGAAAAGTTTTCAGTATTAGGTGCTGATATTAAGCGTTGTTTAGGACGATAATGGAATAGGTATGACCACACGTGCAAAGCTCACGGACTATTTAAATGAGTATCTTTCAGTAGATACCTTTAAAGATTATGCACCGAATGGATTGCAAATTGAGGGACAGTCAAAGATTTGTCGTATTAGAACGGCGGTGACCGCATCGATAGATGTGATTGAGCAAGCTTCTAAAGATAAAGCAGATGCATTGCTCGTGCACCATGGATATTTTTGGAAGGGAGAAGCGCCCCAAATTTCAGGGATGAAGCGTGCGCGTATTGTGCAGCTATTAAAAAATGATATTAATTTATTTGCATATCATCTGCCAATTGATTGTCATCCTGAATTAGGGAATAACGCCTGCATGGCAAGGCGGCTTAACTTGTCTGACTTAAAGAGTCACACAGCGATGGGTACGCCGAACTTGTTATGGACCGGTGTGTTACCTAAGGCTGTGACCGCTGATGCACTGACAACAACACTTCACCATATTTATAAACGAGCCCCTCAATGCATTTTAGGCAGTAAGCAGTCAATTCAGACAGTTGCATTTTGTACGGGTGGTGCACAAGACTTAATTGAAGAAGCCAGTTACTTAGGTGTAGATGCCTACTTAAGTGGCGAAATTTCTGAGCGTACGTATTATCAGGCTAAAGAACTTGGGTTACATTATTTTGCATGTGGACATCATGCAACCGAAAGAGATGGTATTCGAGCGTTAGGTGAGCATTTAGCCGAACGATTTGCCTTAGAACATGCGTTTATTGACAGTAACAATCCAGTGTAAGATGTTATCTATGGAGCAATTACAAGGCGCTATTGAACGTGTCACTTTTCATAGTGAGAGTACAGGTTTTTGTGTGTTGCGTGTTAAGGCGAAAGGCAACCGCGATATTGTGACGGTCATTGGTAGTGTGCCCTCTATTACTGCGGGTGAGTATATTGAGTGTCGGGGTGTGTGGGTTAATGATAAAAAACATGGCCTGCAGTTTAAAGCCGATACTTTAAAGGCCATACAACCTACAACACTTGAGGGAATTGAAAAATATTTAGGCTCGGGCATGGTGAAAGGTATTGGCCCGCACTTTGCCAAAAAGTTGGTCGCAGCATTTGGCGAGGCAGTGTTTGATGTCATAGAAGAGGCCCCGCATCGCCTGTTAGAACTTGAAGGCATTGGCGAAAAAAGAAAAACACAAGTGCTATCTGCCTGGGCTGAGCAAAAAGCAATTCGAAGTATTATGGTGTTTTTGCATGGGCATGGGGTTGGTAGTGCGCGTGCAGTTCGAATTTATAAAACCTACGGTGATAAAGCTGTTCAATTAGTTGAAGAAAACCCTTATCGTTTGGCGCGCGATATTCATGGTATTGGTTTCAAAACAGCCGATAATTTAGCAGAGAAGCTCGGGATTGCAAAAGATGCATTCGTGCGGGCACAGGCGGGGGTGCTGCATGTATTGCAAGAACTCTGTGATAGCGGACATTGCGCAGTCGATCGAACACAGTTGATTGATGCGAGCGTAAAATTATTGGACATTCCAAAAGATGTCATTGAACGCGCACTTGAAGCGGAGTTGGAAGAAGAAACCTTAATGGTCGATGTGATTCGAGGTGTTCCGTGTGTTTACCCGGCTTCTTTATATACGGCAGAAGTCAACGCAGCAGCACAATTAAGACGATTGAATACGGGGACACCGCCATGGGGTGAGATTGATATTGAGAAGGTGATTCCGTGGGTTGAGAAGCAAACTGCACTCGCGTTATCAGATTCTCAGCGTGATGCCATTGGTGTGGTTCTAAAATCGAAGCTTTCGATTATGACAGGTGGTCCAGGTGTAGGTAAAACCACGATTGTTAAAAGCTTACTGGGTATTCTTGAGGCAAAAGCACTTCGAATTGGTCTTTGTGCACCAACCGGACGCGCGGCAAAACGTTTGACAGAAACGACACGAATGGAGGCTAAAACCATTCATCGTTTACTGGATTTTGACATGAAAACCTATGGGTTTAAGCATCATCAAAACAACTTATTGCCACTTGATGTGTTAATTATTGATGAAGCATCCATGATTGATGTTGTACTGCTACACCATTTGGTGAAAGCAATACCCCTAGACACAGCTGTGATTTTTGTGGGAGATATTGACCAGCTGCCATCGGTGGGCTCAGGAGCTGTGTTATCAGACTTAATTACGTCAGGTGTGATTGCAACGGTGAGACTGACCGAAATTTTTAGGCAGGCAGCGCATTCACATATTATTGTGAATGCACATCGTGTCAATGAGGGGCGCATGCCAAAATCGTATGACTCACCTCAAAGTGACTTTTTTACGTTGTATACAGATACCCCTGAGGCTATTCATACTAAATTAATTGAAGTGGTGACCCATCGTTTATCGAGGCGATATGGCTACGATCCGATTCAAGATATTCAAGTATTAACGCCGATGAATCGTGGGGGGCTTGGTGCACGGAGCCTGAATGCAGCGTTGCAAGAAAAATTGAATGGCGACGCAACCCCTAAAATAGAGCGGTTCGGTTCGGTGTATGCACCAGGTGATAAAGTGATACAAATGCGTAATAATTACGACAAAGATGTCTTTAATGGTGACATTGGGTGTATTAAAAGCGTTAATATGGAGGAGAGCGAGTTACATATACTATTTGATGGAAGTGTAAAAAATTATAGTTTTAATGAGCTTGATGAAGTAAGCTTGGCCTATGCCATCAGCATCCATAAGTCGCAGGGTTCGGAGTTTCCGGTGGTTGTAATACCACTTGCAACCCAGCACTTTACTCTACTTGCTCGAAATTTGTTGTATACAGGCATTACGCGAGGAAAGCGACATGTTGTGTTAATTGGCCAGAAAAAGGCTATAGGAATGGCAGTGCATAATGATAAAGAAGCAAGTCGGTTAACAAAGCTTGCCGAAAGGTTGTGTGTTTCTTGATAGATGATTGGAGTTAAAAAGGAGTTTTTTATGCGGCAACTGAAACAGGCTGCTTTATTGGCGGGAAGCATCATGCTATCACCAGCATATGCGGGAGAAATGGGTGAGGCACTGCCCGATAAAACGCGTAATGCGACCATTTTTACAGCGTTAGAAGGCAGTTATTCTTGGGATGGTGCAAAAACCCCATTTGAAGCTAGCAGGCCAGATGATCCAATTACGCGACACTATGGTGGCCGCGTTTCTATTGGCATGTTTCAACACTATTATAACGACAGCTTTATTATGAGCATTGAGGGTGGCTGGGGAAGTTACGCTACTACTATATATAACCAGTATAGAGGGGAACTAGGCAACTTCTCAGCTTCTAGTAAGGCGTATGGATTTGATCTTTTGGTTGGTCTATGGAAACCTGTTGAGAAAATCGATTTTTTTGTAAAAGCTGGCGCAATGCTTGAAACATTGAGGCAGAGCTATACAAAGGCCATCAGACTCGGGTTGCCAGATGAGAGTATTGTGACGAGTTATACGCTACTGGATGGGAAGTCAGTTGTTGTGCCTGAAGTGAAAGGTGGGATTATTTATAATGTCACGAAACAATTAGGTATCTCTTTATCTTGCTTATATGTGGCAGGTTGGGATGTTGAGGAAAGTCTGAGTGATTTGGCATCGCCTACTAATCGGGTTCGTAGTGCAACGGTGAGCCTTGGGCCCCCGCCATTTGTGTCAGCGATGCTTGGTATTCAATATAGTTTTCTTTAAAGCGGTTGTTTGGGTGTTGCCTATGACACAATCTTTTCAAAGTAAGTAATGATTGAGAGGTAATACCCGTAGTGAAATATAAGCAATGGATTTGATGGGGTAGTGAGCATGGAGCCAAAAAATTCTTTTTTTCAGAAGTTATATCTTAAATTACCCGTTATTTTGTTTGATGTATTAGCGATTCCTGTCGCGTGGTTTGTAGCCTCAGGTTTTACATTTGACGCACATGTTTTGTTTGCAGACTGGCAGCCACTACTCGCATTAACCTTAATTCAAGTCGTGAGTTATTACGTGTTTAAGGTGTACCGTGGGTTTTGGCGCTTTTCTTCGATAAATGATGTTGGGCGCATTTTAAAATCAGTGCTTACAGCAACTCTGATGGCCGTACCGGTATTTTATGCATTTTCTTGGTTCCAAGTGATTCCACCTGCGGTGTTGCCGCTACATGCTTTAATGCTTGTGAGTTTATTATGTGGTGCGCGCTTATCGCTGCGCTACCGAAAGGATAGATATGATAGATGTCAGGATGCCGCCGAAGCGATTAAGCGCGTGCTCGTGGTTGGAGCAGGTAGTGCGGGTGAGAGCCTTATTCGTGAAATGAAGCGCACCAAAGAGTATGTGCCAGTTGGGCTTGTAGATGACAAACGGAAAAAAAGAGGGCTTGAGGTACATGGCGTACGTGTGCTTGGAACGGTTCCACAGTTGTCCGAGCTTGTAGTGCAGTGTGAGGCAAATTTAATTGTTATTGCGATTCCATCGATTGGTGGCGCAGATATGCGGCGTATTGTTGGGCATTGTGAAAGTTGCGGTATACCGTTTCGAACACTACCTAGCTTGGCTGAGATGACCTCTGGGCGTGTAGAGATTAATACACTGAAGACAGTTAATATTGAAGATTTATTGGGGCGTGACCAGGTCAGTCTTGAATGGGATAAAATTGAAGCGGGTATTCAGAATCGCTCTGTACTTGTGACGGGTGCAGGTGGGTCTATTGGCTCAGAGTTATGCCGGCAAGTCGCTATGTTGCAGCCAAGTCAGTTGGTGCTGTTAGATAATAGTGAAGCGAACTTATATCATATTGAGCACGAGTTGAAGGTCAATTTTCCAGAAATTATGACGCAAACGGCCTTGGTGAGTGTTATTGATAAAGTTGCAGTGCAGGCTGTGTTTGAGACATTTAAGCCATCGATTATTTTTCATGCTGCAGCGTATAAGCATGTGCCCATGCTTGAACATCAAACGCGAGTTGCGGTACGCAACAATGTGTTAGGCACACGCATTGTTGCTGAAGCGAGTATTGCAGTGAATGCTGAGAAGTTTATATTAATTTCAACGGATAAGGCGGTTAACCCAACCAATGTAATGGGAACAACTAAGCGGGTGGCGGAAATTTATTGTCAAAATGTGAATGAGCGTGTCAATACACAGTTTGTGACGGTGCGTTTTGGCAATGTGCTGGGCTCTGTTGGTAGTGTTGTGCCCTTGTTTCAAAAGCAATTAGAAGCAGGTGGCCCGCTTACAGTGACACATCCCGATATTCAGCGCTATTTTATGACCATTCCTGAGGCAAGTCAGTTAATTTTGCAAGCAATGGTGAATGGGAGTGGAGGTGAGATTTTTGTGCTTGATATGGGAGAACCCATTAAAATTAATTATCTGGCAGAACAAATGATTCGGCTTGCAGGCAAGAAGCCTGGAGAAGATATCCAAATTCAATACACAGGCTTAAGGCCCGGGGAAAAACTGTTTGAAGAGTTATTTCATCCATCGGAGAAGCTTGCACAGACAGCGCATGAAAAATTATTTAAAGCGCGCTTCAGAAAAATTAATTGGGACGACCTGACAGAAACGCTTCAATTACTTCAAACCGCATGTAATACACATGAAAATGCTGAAATTATCATTTTATTAAAAAGTTTAGTACCTGAGTTTCAAACGGAGCAGGCTGAGCTTGTAGAATGACAATACAGGCATGGATACGTGGTTTTTCGTTAGCAGAGGTTTTGGTGTCCCTTGTTCTGGTTTCGGGGGGCACTTTATTACTTTTAAAGAAACAAACTGAGATTTCACGGTATTTGCATGAGGTACGGATTGTTGGTGTTTCTGAGGCAGATGGGTGAAGCTGCGTGAAAGTGGTTTTAGTTTAACCGAAATTTTGGTGTGTTTCTTAATGTCGGTTGCGTTGATTTCTATTTTAGTCATGCATGTGCTTTCTGTGAGTCGTCAGTATCAGCATACTCAAACAGTACTTGATGAAGCGATAGAGCTGCAGTGGGTGTTTGATGTGATACGCGCGCGCGTTCATCATGCAGGTTTTACACCCTGTGTGGGGTTGGAGCACCTAAAAACTGTCGATACACGTGAGCGCCCCGAAGCATTAAAAGCGATAGAGGTGGTCAATCAAAAGCTTTTAATACGTAAAATGGATGAAGCAATATTTGGGTTGGTGCATATATTAGCGCCTGATACGTTACGTCTGGAAGACGTGCATTTGCAAGCGGAAAACGCCATACTGATTGCAGATTGTATGCATGCAGAAGTCCACGACATTGACAGTGTGCGTGCAACACACGCGGGCGATGTGCTAACGTTGAAAAAGCCGCTAGTGTTTGCTTATACGTCGGAAGTTTATGTAGGGCCTTGGGTATCTCAAGCATTTTTCTTTCGGAGTCCAAAGGGGTTATTTATTGAGACGCAACGTGTAAATTGGTTAGCTGCGGCTCAGAGTGTGGCATTTAAATTGATGGAACATAAGCGATATATAACGCTTGAGATGTCATTGGTATCAACGCTTGGAAAAAGGTATACGCTAGAAGCACGGACGCGGATGTAAATGTATAGAATAAAGCCTTTAAAAGGCATGATATTATTAACGACGACTTTACTGCTCTCGCTCGTTACAGCACTGATTTTTTCGCTGCAGCAAGCAGTCTGGCTGTATTCAAAAGTACATCAAAAAGTATCTATTAGGTATCAAATATTCGAGGCACTGGAGAGCGAAGTTTTAAAGTGGGCAGAGCAAGGACGCGCACACACATCAGCTAATTGCTCGAGCAAAGTGCTTGATGTAAGCGCTGCAATGCGCGTATTAAAAGCCGGACATGGATGTGTCATGCTGTCAAATAACGAGAAATATCAATATTGGGTGAACAAACTGGGGTATGCGGACAAGCAAGCCGTGCTTGCAATACGGGCGATATCATACCCAGATATGATTTTATCTGTACGTTTTTCAAATACGCGTGGCATTATGAGTTGGTGGGTGATTTAGGGGCGCGTCAGGACATTTTATAGATTAATGGTGTATTCATCTGTATCATGTTGAGGCATATTTTGGGTTTATTTTAATTGTTAGGAGTTTTAATGTGCGCAAATAACCAGGAAAAAAAACGACCATTTTGGTTAAGCGTACCAGTGTTGTATGCAGTGATGATAGTGTTAGGTATTTTAAGTGGTTTTTCAGATATTGAGCCCCTAAAAGCAACTGGGCTTTTTGTGGCAGATGTGTTTATTCGCATTTTCAAATGTATTAGCTTGCCGATTATTGCTTTATCCATCATTGTGACACTTGCCCATTATCGCTCAGAGGGCATCATGAAGCATGTGTGGCGTCGCACGATGTGCTATACCCTAGGAACTACATTGATTGCGGCGAGTATAAGCTGTATTTTGTATCTGTTGATTCATCCGAGTCTTGTTACAACAACTGTGGGTGAGGTAACGCAGGACTTACCGACAGCAGGTGTAAGCTATCTCAGTCATGTCTCGCACTTAATTCCTGAAAATGTGTTTGCTCCATTTCTTGAAAATCAAGTGTTAAGCGTTTTATTCTTGAGTATTGTCATAGGGGTTGCAACGCGGTCTATTCCAAGTGTCGAAGCACGTGAAACCATCACGCACTTTTTTTCAGGGGCGCATGGGATGATGATGGTTATTACAAGCTGGGTTATTCTCATTATTCCGATAGGGTTGTATGGCTTCATTACGTCAACGGTAATACAAGTACGCAGTGGTGCAGATTTAAAAGGGATTGGGGAGTACCTGTTAATTGTTGTGCTTGCTAATGTGATTCAAGGCTTTATCATTTTGCCGGCTTGGCTGAAGATGAAGGGAATTAAGCCTTTCTTTACGATGCGGCGGATGATGCCCGCTTTATCGCTTGCATTTTTTACGAAGTCTTCAGTGGGTGCTTTGCCAGTTACAATGGATACTATGGAACAAAAGCTCGGTGTTCAACCTGAGCTGAGTCGGTTTGTGTTACCCCTTTGCACGAGTATTAACATGAATGGCTGTTCTGCATTTATTTTTGCAACGGTAGTGTATTTAATGCAAAACCATGGCATTACACTGTCAATGCCTGCAATGGGATTATGGATTGTGATTGCAACCGTTGCAGCTATTGGGAATGCAGGCATTCCAATGGGATGTTTCTTTTTGAGTGCAAGTTTACTTGCAAGCATGAATGTACCTATTACTTTAATGGGGATTATTCTGCCGTTTTATAGTTTGATTGATATGTTAGAAACAGCATTGAATGTGTGGTCTGACTCTTGTGTAACAAAAGTGGTTGATACGCATGTGCTTGATGCAGCAGAAGTTGTCCCGAGGGCTGCATGAGTGACGTGTTACCAAACAAGGTTGGGCCTTTTGTATGGCGCTACTTACGTTGTGAGAAGAGGTATTTAGCCGGCTTCTTCGTGGTAGCTTTGGTATGGGCTTTTGAAATGTCTTTAAGCCCTTATCTGCTGAAAGTTATTATTGATACAGTTGTGCGTGAGGCAAAAAACACACAGCAGTTGTTTGCAGCGATTACCATACCAATTGTGCTGTATGCCTCGATGTCCTTGGTGTTGAACTTAAACTTTCGTTTTTATAACTATATTAATTTAAAGCTTATTCCAAAAGTAAATGCAACGATTCATAAAGACATGTTTGCATACATCATGCAGCACTCGTACGCTTTTTTCCAAGATCAGCTTGTTGGGGGTTTAACACGAAAAATTGTTGATTTAGTCGTGAATACGGAAATGCTCATTTCGATTCCTAATGAGTGGTTTATATCGAGAGGGCTCTCGGCGTTGGTTGCAAGTATGACACTGTTTCAAGTGGTTCATCCTATTTTTGGACTGATTTTACTGGCTTGGGGCATTGTGTTTGTTGGTTTTTCTTATTTTTTTTCAAGACATGCAGAGACACTTTCTAAAAATACGTCAGAGGCTTTTTCTAAATTAGATGGTGTGACATCAGATGCATTTTCAAATGTTTTAAGTGTGAAGCTATTTGATAATATCAAGCATCAAGTTCGGTATATTGGTAAAAAACTGACAGTGCTTGTGAATTGTGATCGCGCTTTTCAATGGTATAGTTTGAAAACTCATTTCTTATTAGGACTTTTGGTTACAGTATTGATGGCGTCCATGCTCATGGCTTTATTGCAAGGCTTAAAGCTTGGGTTTGTTGGGGCAGGTGATTTTGCATTGGTGTTGATGTTATCGGGTGCATTTACAGGTGCGGTTTACGATTTAGGCAACCAGATGCAGCGTTTTTCTAAGGTGAAAGGAACATGTAATCAAGCCCTTGCTTTACTAACAACGCCTCATGATATTAAAGATGCACCCAATGCTACATCGTTACATGTGGGGGACGGGCGTGTACAATTTAATCGAGTCTCATTTGCTTATGAGGGTCAATTGCCTATTTTTAAGCATTTAACGGTTGAGATTCAACCTGGTGAAAAAGTTGGATTAGTTGGCTATTCAGGTGCCGGGAAGTCAACTTTCATTAAGTTGATGTTGCGTCTTTTAGACATACAGTCGGGTGAAATATGTATTGATGGCCAAGCAATAAAAGATGTGACGCTTAGCTCTCTTAGAAGTCAAATTGGAACAATTCCACAAGAGCCAGAGTTGTTTCACCAAACGATTTTAGAAAATATTCAATTTGCAAGACCGGATGCATCTAACGAGGAAGTGATTGAGGCGGCTAAAAAGGCACGTTGCCATGACTTTATTATGGCGTTACCAAAGCAGTATGATGCATTGGTTGGGGAGCGTGGCGTTAAACTCTCTGGAGGGCAAAAGCAGCGCATTGCCATTGCACGTGCTTTTCTTAAAAATGCACCCATTTTATTGCTGGATGAAGCAACCTCATCTCTTGACTCGGTGACGGAGCGTGATATTCATGCAGCCTTACATGATGTGATGCGTCACAAAACAACCCTTGTGATTGCCCATCGCCTTGCCACACTGAAAGACATGGATAGAATCTTGGTGTTTGCAGATGGCGAAATCCGAGAAGATGGCACGCTCAGCGCATTGCTTGCAGATAAGAACAGTATGTTCCACGAACTTTGGAAAATGCAGTCACATGGATTTATTACTGATTGCTCCGGTGCATAGGGTTGTAAGAGGTGTGCGCATCTTCCTCTTCACTGTCTGACTCTGATAGTCCCTCTGTTGCAGGTGTGGCACGATGTTCTTTCTCTTGAAGGAGTACATCTTCTTGCCCTTTGGCCAGGCTTGCTTCTGTGAGTTCTGTATAAACATCCAAGTCTTCATCAACCAAAACGCTTGTAGTCGGATTATTCCCTGTCTCAAGCTGTTCAAATAAGCTGACGAGTTCGGGTTTTTCCTCAAGTGTTCTAAGGCTTGCAAATTGCTCCTTATCCCTTAGGTTTTCAAAGACATCTTCTATTTTTTTAACGGTGCTTGGCGTGTGATTATTTCGAATTCCGTCACCATTAATTTTCATATAGAATGTGTTACCAAGTGCCTCGGAGCTCACGGTTATCCCTGAGATATCTCCAAATGCATTGCTAAAGCCTCGAAGGACCTCCCACGCGCCCAACTTGGCATTAAGTGTGTCGCTATCTGCGCTGATAACCCCTTCAACATAGACTGTTCCCATTGCCCGCCCCTTTTAACACAATAACCATATAGTTTAATTATAGAACAATAATAGCGGTTTGCTTGTATGCCCCTGCTTGCCTGTCGTAACTTCGTGAAAATGTCACATCGTTAACTCATTAGAAGTGTCACATACCGTACTACCCTGTAATTGTTACTTTCCATCAATTACAGGGAGGCTAGTTGTTATGGGAGTGATACTCATGAGTGAAAAAGAGCGCAAGCGTAAGGCCATTTTTGAAATGGTTAGACAAAAACGGATTACACTGAGCAGGGTTTCTGAACAGAGTGAGTTGAGTTACCGACAAACCCTCAGGGTGTATAAAGAATATATTGAAGAGGGCGATGCAGGGCTCACACATAAAAGTCGTGGCAGACTATCTAATCGGAGACACCCGCATCAAGAAAAGATTATAGCTCGATATAAAGCCCGTTATGAAGGATTTGGTCCAACATTAGCCTCAGAATACCTTGCTGAAGATGGCTTTGAAATTGATCATGAAACCCTTAGAAGGCTTCTTTTAAAGCATGGATTGTGGCAAAAACAGCGAAAACGCTCTTCTCATAGACGTTATCGTGAGCGTAAAGCGCAGTTTGGTGAACTCCTTCAAATTGATGGCTCCATTCATGACTGGCTCGGTATAGGCGAGCACAGTTGCCTACTCAATGTTATTGATGATGCAACAGGAAAGACATGGAGTAAACTCAGCGAGGCAGGGCAAGAGCATCAAAGTCTAAAACCCTAACACCTTTTCTCTGTATTCATCATAAAGGCCAGCTTTCCGTCGTTTTCGCGGTATTGAAAAGTCTGATTCCGGTTCCTTTTTAATCAATTTTAAGGCTAGATGCCGCATAACGCTCATATTTTCTGCGGCTAACCCTCGCCTAATTCTCGACTCATCTTCTTTAAAAGTCACGTCCATCACCCAATGCAGCGCATTCTCCACCTGCCAATGACAGCGGACCGCGTGACTAATCTTGCCAGCATCAGCTTCAAGTGAGCTAACATAGTAGCGAGTCTCACAGGTTTTAACATTATTTATTTCACGAGAAGATA
>JARGNV010000049.1 GCA_029212465.1 Legionellaceae bacterium
CAGACACTTTGCCCCCAATGGCGCTAGGATGATAAAAAAGAACTCTCATGCACGTTTTCCTTAACATAAAATTGCTATCACGGCATAGTACTTTGTTGATTTTGTCCTATCAAGCGATATTTGACGGATGTATAAGTTCACATAAAACATGGCGTACGACGCACCTTTTAGATTTTCAGTTGCTTTACACAAGAACGCCTCGCCATTCCTAAAAAACCTCGCTATACTCTCCTGACTTGTTGCACTGCACAAGTATGATTCTCATTTAAAATTGGAAAGGAAACATGTCAGCAAAAGAAACTGGCCACGTAAAGTGGTTTAATGATGAAAAAGGGTATGGCTTTATCAGCCGTGATAGTGGTCAAGACGACGTTTTTGTACATTTTCGATCAATCGTTAGCGATGCGGGTCGAAAAACACTTTATGAAAACCAGCGTGTTGAGTTCGCTGTTACACAAGGCCCCAAAGGCCTTCAGGCAGAAGAAGTTGTTATCGCGGAAGAATAATAACTCTTGTGCCGAAGCAAGTGGGCCACATGGCCTACTTGCCCTGCCTAATAAAAACTAGTGAAAACAAATGAGACAGGATGACTCTCCCCCTTCTGAAAAAGCCGAAGAAACGAAAAGCACGGCGTCTTCTTGGATGGATTTTTTCTCTTGCATCCCGCGCTCCAGACAAGACAACGCTCCAAGCAATACCACAATAATGCCGCCTCTGTTAGTCTTCAGCCTATTTCCTGGCATACGTCCCGAAACGGTACATGCCATCCAAAAAGCAACTGAAGTAAGCATCGAGAAAAAAAATAACTAACCGGCCTCTAAAGCATGTTACGCTATGCGTTTAATAACAAATAGGGATGTTTCAATGCAAAAAATATTTTTAACATTCTGCCTTCTGAGTGGTATCAGCCTCGTTGCCTGCGCAACTCACCCCCCTCCAGGCGCAAACCCTGCCCCGACCCCTCAAAAGAATGATACAGCACAAGCACACAAGCGCAACAAGCGCTTTTTGTAAGCGGATATGTCTTAAAAAGGGAAAAAAGACTACACTAACAATATAGCGTTTTAAAGTTAGAAAGGGCCAATCAGTGTGTCGCCAATTGACCCAGTGGAATGACACATAGCAAGTCCAACCTCGCAGCGCAAATATCGCATAGCTTGAGCCTAACTGTCAACGATTTAGAGGGGGTAGTAACGTGATTAACGCAAATGATTTCCAATACATGTGGCGAGGAAACGCAATGCGTCCTTTACTCGAAACAGAAGTGGATCGTCTTGCACCCATTGATAGACGTAATCAAGGTAATGAGCGTGCATTACTTCTACTACACGGCTTCTCATCTTCTCCAGCCGTTTATCGTGCTATCTGGCCTGCTTTAAGCAACTACAATGCGTTGGTCTGTCCCGCACTTCCCGGGCACGCCGAAAGCCTTGAGGCTTTTTCAAAAGCAACCTACCGCGAATGGATTGCTGCAGCCGAGGCTGCCTGTGAACCACTGGTTGAACAATATAAGGTGGTAGAAGTTGTGGGGCTTTCACTCGGAGGATTACTCGCATGTCACCTTGCACGACAATTTCCCATACAACATCTTTATTTGTTGGCCCCTGCATTAAAGCTTCGTTTCAACATTAAACTTGCAGGCATTGCTGCACATGTCCTCAATGCCTGTGGCATTCAATATATCAAAAATCGCGCAGGCAACTTATTTACACACGAGCATGAAGAATTAGCTTATAAAAAAATCCCCCTGAAAACCCTCACTGAACTTTTTTCCTTTATAGAAAATCCCAACTTTACCTTGCCCAAGTGCCCTATTGATTTATTTTTAGGCACACATGATGACGTCGTTGACTCTCCTCATGTCATGCAATTATTTGAAGCGAGTCACCATTGTAACGTTCATTGGCTCGATAGATCAGCACATGCCATTCCACTCGATGGTGATACTGATACCATCATAAATTGCATTAATAATAAATAAAGCGTTAAAATTAAGGGCTATTTAAAGTTGTGTAGGTAGTAAGATAATGATTATCAAGAGTCACTTTAAACCCGCATGGTGGCTTTCTAGTGCACATGCACAAACCATTTTACGAACCCTCTCCAAGCGTCAAAAAGCCCCTGTCACACAGCTTGAACGCCTTGAATTACCTGACGGTGATTTTCTTGATTTGGCTTGGGCTAATGGCGCGCTAAACAAAAACACACCACTTGTTGTGCTATTACATGGTTTAGGTGGAAATCTGAGCTCCTCTTACGTTGCAGGACAACTCAAAGCTTATAACCAACAAGGCTTTCGAGCTGTTTTCATGCACTTCCGTGGCGCAAGTAATGAACCAAACCGTCTTCCGCGCGCTTATCACTCAGGCGAAACCCGCGACTTGCATTTCTTACTCAAAACATTAAACACACGTGAGCCCAATACTAAAAAAGCAGTGGTTGGTATTTCTCTTGGGGGTAATGTACTACTGAAATGGCTTGGTGAAGAAGGCGCGCAGTCACTGATTCAAGGCGCTATTGCCATTTCAGTGCCTTTCAAACTAGACTTACTTGCAAGCCATATGAACCAAGGGATCGCTCGAATCTATCAACGCTACCTCATCCATAACCTGCACAAACTCTTCAAGCGTAAACTCAAAAAATACCCTCAAATGATGGCGCCTCACCTAAAAAGACTCGAGTCACTTGATACATTTTGGGCATTTGATAACGAAATAACCGCCCCTCTCGGCGGATTCAAAGATGCAAAAACCTATTATGACGCGTCAAGCTCACGCCAATTTTTGCGCCATATCAAAACACCGACGCTCATCCTGCACGCCTCAGATGACCCTTTTATGACACCTGATGCTATTCCTGATGCATCAGAGCTTTCAGAGACCGTTCAGCTTGAACTCAGCTCCAAAGGTGGGCATGTTGGATTTATCACAGGGAAAATACCAGGAAAACCCATCTATTGGCTCGACAAACGCACGCCTCAATTTTTACACCAAATATTTAGTGATCATAAATCGTATTTGGCTGAACCATTTTAACCTCGTCAGGGCGCATATCTAAAACCGCGCCATTCCGTGCCATAAAATCAGTTCGCATCGAGGGTAAGTTATAAAAATAAATATCACTTCTGTCACGCGCCAGTGTATGTTGAATACCAGTGACTGAAATATCAGAAACAGCCTCACCGTTATTTTTTACAAAGGCTTCTTTAACACGTAAATAACGTCCATCAAAGTGTGATTTGCCAGATGCCACACTATCCAACCGATTAACCGTACCCGCAAGCGTTAAACACGAGGTACCATCAAGTCGCACAATTAAATCCGTACTTTTAACCCAATTAAATTTGAGCGACCCACTTCCCTCCATATCAAGCCGCCTTAAATTGGCCTCACCTTTCAAAACAACTTTTGGTGAGCCAATCAACTTCACGCGCAAATCACGGCTGTGAATGCCTGTGATTTTTGTAAATCCAGTTCCTGCTGCCGTCAAATGCCTTAGATTAATCCAACCATCAAAGGTCGCTTTTTTGGAGTTCATAATCCAAATGTTCAGTAAGCTTGAGCGAATCTTATGCGCTGTAATGACGCCCTCACCCTTATAAGTAAATCCATGTAATTCCGGCACATTAATGTCAAGCATTGCATGCCCCATTCGAAGGCGTCGCTTTCCGATATGTGCTTTTTTAGGGCCAACAGAAACGTATAAGACACCTTGCTTAACGTAAGACTGAATATGCATCAAATCAGTCGCATCACCATACAACTTGAGTCGATTTTTTTGACGCTTGTTCGTATGTAACCGAACGTCAAAAGGACCTTGAATATATACTTGCGTAAAGGCTGGAACAGGACGCACTTGCTCGGTTGGATGAAGCTGTTTGGGTTCCATTAATTGCTCTGGTTCTTTCCAATGAATTGGGAAGTTTTTTTGAATACTCGTGCAGCTCGTAGTGCAACAAATAAAACACAGAAAAGCCAGGCAACGTGCAAACATTATTTGTAATTCCAGAACCATCAATGCTTTTAATTTAGAGGAAGTTATCCTCGGAAGCAAGCAAAGCACGCAAAAGCCTCTAGCAGAAATAATCTAGCGCTGTTATGATCGCGACTATTCTTTTCTATGAGTTATGAAGGATACATGCAATGGCATGGGAAAAAGCGATTGCCTTAAAAGCACTCCAAGATGCCGGGCGCGTCACACTCACGTGCAATGAGCAAAAACTGTTACTCATTTGGCATGATAATAAGGTGCACGCAGTACAGGCGCAGTGCCCACATTTGAAGCTCCCTTTAAAAAAAGGACAAATTACTGAAAAATGTGAATTAGTGTGTCCTTTCCACAAAAGTACATTTGCCTTAGATACCGGTGCTGTCGTCTCTTGGTCTCCATGGCCCCCCATTGTTGGCCCGGTCCTTGCTAAAGCATCATGTCCCAAGCCTTTGCGCGTTTATCCAACACGCATCGACGGCGACACCATTTTTGTGGATACAAATTTAAATTAAAATGAAAAAACAGGAGGGAGCGTGAGCTCTTTTTATAAAAGCAAACTCATATGGTGCTTCATTGCAGCCTTTTTATTTCAGATGCCCCTGCATGCCGACGCGCCTAAAACTAACGATGGTTATTACGCAGATTACCCCGCTACAAAACCTGCTGAAGGCGAGAAAGCTGCTCAAATTAAGCGTGGTGAATACTTAGCTAAAATGGGTGACTGTATGGCTTGCCATACCAATGTTAGCGAAGGTGGCGAACCTTTTGCAGGCGGACTACCCATTGCAACGCCCTTTGGCACATTTTATAGCCCCAACATTACCCCCGATGCTAAAACTGGTATTGGCGGATGGACCGAAGCTGATTTTATTCGGGCTTTAAAAGAAGGTAAAAACCCTAAAAGCCAACCTTACTTCCCGGTATTTCCTTATCTTTACTTTGCCAATATGACCGATGAAGATGCACGCGATTTGTATGTTTACTTTATGAGTATTCCCGCTGTTGAGCGCGAAAATGTGCCCCTCCCTTTCCCCTTTAACATTCCTGGGGCGCGTTTTGCCCTATATGGCTGGGACCTACTCTTTTTCTATCCTGAAAAAATCTACAAGCCAGACCCATCTCAATCAGCTGAGTGGAACCGAGGGCAATATATCGTTGATAGCCTCGGACACTGTAGTATGTGCCATACACCGCTGAACCCACTGGGTGCACCTAAAAATAAATATTACCTAACGGGGACCTTCATCGATGGCTACTGGGCTCCCAACATTACAAAGTATGGCCTTGAGTCTGCGACACACCAAGAAGTTGCCGACGTATTTGCTAAAAATGAGCTCATTAACCAAGCAGGTCCTGTCGCAGGCCCCATGGCAGAAGTGAATCATAATAGCCTGCGCTATTTAACCAATGCAGATCACCTCGCTATTGCGACTTATCTTAAAACTGTGGTCAGTGAAGAGCCGCTGGGGCTCCCCCCCTCAAACGAGGCACCAAGCCTTGCGCGCGGCAAACAAGTATATTTGCATGCTTGTACCATCTGCCATCAAAATGGCGAAATGACAGCGCCTCGCATTGGAAACGGTGCCAACTGGACCATGCGCCTTAAAGAAAGTGGCCTTAAAACACTGTATAAGAATGCTATTGATGGTTACAACAGCATGCCGCCTAAGGGCGCTTGTGTTACCTGCTCTGAAAACGATATTATATCTGCCGTTGATTACCTCCTAAATGAATCTTTATCACGTTCACAATGGCTGGATGTCAAGGCGCAAAAACTTGAGGCCTCCCCCAAGACAGGCAAAATGATTTACGAAGAGAAATGTAGTGCATGCCATAATGACGGTCAGCTGAATGCACCTAAAATCGGAGATAAAAAAGCATGGGAGCCTTTGGCTTCAAAAAACCTGGATGTTCTTGTACAAAACACATTAAATGGCGAGCATCATCCTAAAGGCGCATGCAGTCAATGTACGACTCATGATACTTTAGAGGCCATTAAGTACATGATAAGTACGTCTGATGCTAAAGGAAACTACTCTCTTTGGTAAACGAAACACAGATTAAAATAATTTTAAGGAACGAGGATGTTAAAGCGATTAAACGCCATTAAATCATTCATAATCAGTAGCTTGCTCATGCTCTTTATGGGGCCTCTTTATGCAGAAAATGCTCCA
>JARGNV010000050.1 GCA_029212465.1 Legionellaceae bacterium
ATTACTCGCACCACTTTGTTTGCTGATTGCTTATGTGCGCTTTAAAGAGTACGAGATGTAATATGAACTTTTCAAAAAACAAGGCAATTTATATACAAATTTCTGATTATGTCTGTGACGAAATTTTAAAGCATCGATGGGCACTGGAAGAGAAGGTGCCCTCTATTCGAGAAATGGCGGTGTTGCTTGAGGTCAATCCAAATACCGTTGTACGTGCTTATGCCGAGCTTGAACAGCAAGGCATTATCGCCATGAAACGTGGCATTGGTTACTTTGTTGCACCACAAGCAAAGCGGAAAATTTTGGAGGCTAAAAAGGCCACTTTTCTCAAAGAAACCTTGCCTCGAGTCTTTAACACCATGCAACTATTAGAAATAGATATCAGTGAGTTAAATAACTTGTATCAAAAGAGAGAGAAATCATGAAAACAAGTAATCGATTATTATTAATGGGGTGTGCAATTATTATCGCAATGATAATTGGCATAGGTATTTGGGGTGGAATGACGATGCCAAAGAGCCGTACAAGTTTGGGTTCTACCCCTTTAATTTCTGCAACTGCGCCAGTTAATCAGCACACAAAAACCATGATTCAAGCGGGTAACCCATTAAAATTTGTATTTATTGAGGGGCCTGTGCACGTCACCTTAAAGCCGGGTCCATCTAACCAAGTGGTTGTTAAGGCAGAAGACACGTTGTTTGACCAACTAGAAGTTACAAATAAAGATAATCAACTACGTATTCACCCTAAATCGAATACACTACTGCCCTCAGAAACACCTATACAGGTTGAAATTATATCAGATACCGTTGAGCGATTTGCCTTAAGTGGTGCAATCCAATTAACTGCTGAAGCGTTGAAACAAGCACATTTAACGCTACAATTAGGTGGTCAATCTAATGTGCTTTTATCGGGAGAAGTTGATATTCTCTCGGTTAACTTGAGTGGAGCTTCTACTTTAAATGCAAAACAGCTACTTGCAAACGATGTTTCTGTTATGGGATCGGGGCAAATTAAGGCTGTGGTATATGCCAAAGATAGCTTATCGGTGGCGGCACATGGAAGCACCGATATCATTTACTACGGACACCCTAAGGTCACAAAAGAAGCGGTAACGGGTGCGTCAAAAGTGACAGCAGGCGTGTAAAGCTACCTTTTACGGCTTCTTTTCTTCTGCAGGCATTAATCGTCCCTCTTCAAAGAAAGTGACTTTACCGGTTTTAACATCGTGAATGCCTGCAACAATACCAATTTTGTTCTCTTCAATGAGTTTACGAATAATAGGACTTTTTTCTGGAATTTCTCGCGCTATTTTAAGTGCGTTATTTTCAGCGATTTTTGTAATAAGCTTTGGGTCGGCACAATTATTTGTGCCACTTTCTTTTTTAGACTCAGGAATAACAGGCACTATTTTATGAGTGAAATGATCGATATGCCCAAAGTGCGTGTGTTCACAGGCGGCTTTAACAGCACCGCAAGAGGTGTGCCCAAGTACAACAATTAAACGGGTGCCAGCAGCCTTGGTTGCATATTCCATACTACCCAAAATATCTTCATTTAAAACATTTCCTGCAACACGTAACGTGAATAAATCGGTTAAACCTTGGTTAAAGAAAAATTCTGGCACGCTGCGAGAATCCATACAGTTTAAAACCAGAGCCCAAGGAAACTGACCACTGGCACCTTTTTTGGCCTGTTTTAAGTAATGCTGCTTTTGCATTTTTCCACTTATAAAACGCTTGTTCCCAGCTTTAAGCTTTAGTAGCGCTTGCTTTGGGGTCATGTTTGCTTGTTTTTCAGCACTGGTTGCCGTGTCAGCTGAGTAAGCGCTGTGTGTTAAAGCAAGTGAAAAAGCAAGTGTCAGTAATTTAGTGGTAGGCATGTGTGACAATCCTTGTGGTAAATGAGCCCTTAAGTCTAGCGTAGATGGTAATACGCAGAAAAGAAAGTATGGTCGTCGAGTGTTTAATGAATGACAAGTGGTTGCTTTTGTTATAGGATTTTATCCTCGCATCCAACCTAAAAAGCGATATGGAAATCCTCTGTTTTTTTTCGGGGGTCGCGTTTTTTTATTTAAAAAACGGATATGCCCTTGCCTTATTGATGGTGGCTATTTTTTTTCGGCCACGTTTTTTGTTGTGCGCTGTATTTTGCCTGGGTTTCATGTGGGCATGGATACACATGCTTTATGTGTCGCCCAAAGGCATGCCGAAATATCCTGTCATTTCAAGCGCAATGCTTACAGGAAGTATTATTTCTGTGCCTGTTGTCACGCCTGAAAAAACGCAATTTGAACTGAACGTATTATCACTTAATGGGAAAAAAGTAAGCGGACGTGCGTTACTTTCTTGCTATGAGGACTGTCCTTTAGTTTCGGTCGGTGAACTTTGGCAACTAGAAGCCAAGTTAAAGCAACCTCAAAATTTGGGAAACCCTGGTGGATTTAATTTAGTGCGTGCATTACGCGCACGTCATATTGAATGGGTTGGCTATACGCGTCGGCATACATTGAAATACTTAGGAGAGGTAAAGGGCGTTCGAACATGGCTTTTACGGATGCGCATGTATTTTTCATCACATTTAAAAGCAGTAGGGTTTTCCCCGCAAACAGCCGCTATTTTGAACGCTTTAACACTTGGTTTAGGCAGTGGTATTCAGCAAGAGATGTGGGGACTTTTTAGGCGTACAGGTACGACACATTTAATGGTGATTTCAGGCGCCCACATTGGGCTTGTTGCAGGTCTTACTTATGGAGGCATTAAATCAGTATGGTCGCGCCTTGGGCGTTTGCCATTAAAAGTGCCTGCGGCACGGGTTGCAAGTATGGGTGGCATATTAATGGCACTCATATATAGCGTTTTAGCAGGGTTTGGGGTGCCTGCACAACGCGCACTGATTGTTTGTTTTTTTATGTTACTACGACATATTACACGTATGTCTTTCAGTATTTGGCAAGCATATCGATATGCTTTGCTTACAGTTTTGTTATTTGAGCCACATGCAGTGCTGATGCCTGGGTTTTATTTGTCGTTTATCGCTGTAGGTATTTTAATTTGTGTAAATCAGCTGGTTGTATATAAAGGCGTTAAGAAGGTGCTATGCATGCAATTAGCCTGTTTGGTGGGCCTTATGCCGTTAACGCTTTTTTTATTTGCTTATGGCTCTATCAATGGTTTTTTTGCAAATTTAATTGCTATTCCATGGGTTGGTTTTGTACTGATTCCAGCGGGGTTAATAACTGTTTTTTTAGGCCCACATATATCGTTTAACGTGTTATATCAGGCGTTGAATAAGGCAAGTGATGTTTTGCTGCAGTACCTTACTTGGGTGGATGGGTTTGAAAACATCAATATCAATGTTTCATTGAATACTATGTGGTGCACAATCAGCTTGATGTGTGCTTTGGGGTTATTGCTTTTTTTTCCGATTAAGCGTTTTTTACCCGTTATATTGGTTTTTATAACATCTGGTCTATATGCGAAGCATGAAAAAGTCGTTTGGGGAGAAGCGGTTGTTGATGTGCTGGATGTTGGGCAAGGGCTCGCAGTAGTCATTCAAACAGCCCATCATAAACTGATTTATGATACAGGTATTCAGTTTTATCATGGTGGGGATATGGGGCAGTTAGCACTCATACCGTATCTTAAAACCTTAAAGACACAATTGCTTGATATGGTTGTGATTAGTCATCCTGATATCGATCATCGGGGTGGTTTGGCATCATTAGAAAAGGCGTATGCAATCAAGGATTTTGTCGTTGATGATCCAACTTTTTATCATCGAGGTGTGTCTTGTCATCAATACGCACCCTGGCGATGGGATGGTGTGCAGTTTCAATTTTTACCACTGTCTTTAGATGGTGGCAAAAAGAATAATCATTCTTGTATTTTGAAAGTAACAACCGACTTTGGAAGTATGTTATTAACAGGAGACATTGAGCAGTTGGCTGAGCGTTATTTAATGACACATTATCCAAAAGAGCTTGAGTCTTCTTATTTATTAGTACCTCATCATGAAAGCAATACCTCATCCTCCACGGCTTTTTTAGAACAAGTTGCCCCTAAAGCTGCGATTGTGTCTTTAGGGTTTGATAACCGGTATCATTTTCCACACCCTAAAGCTGCACGGCGTTATACGCTGCAGTCTATTCCTGTTTATTCAACTGAAAAGTGTGGTCTGGTCCGAGTTATGCTTAAAAAAAGCGCATATATTAAGCAGCCTTTATGCACAAAGCACAATAAAAAAGATTGGTGATACACTTTTAATACATTGAAATGTATTTTTATACCTTTTAAATTGACTCTAATCTAAACACCCCGTATCCTTCCTTGAGTTATTCCTGGGGAGTTCTTGATGGTCCGTTTTTTTTTAGGTTTAGCCTCTATTTTATTGGTTTGTAACGTTGCATTTGCGTCTGATTCGATTTGTAGTGAGAAAAGTTGTATTGGCGTCGTTGACGTGGGTAGTACGGGGTCTCGTTTACATGTTTATGCGTACTCTAAAAGTGATGATACAAAACAAGTTGAAGAGGTTTGGTCTAAGCGAGTGAACCACGGATTTGCAACACTTCCTATATCAGGCGATACCATCAATAATTATTTAAAATTACTTTTTAAGAATGCCCCCAAACAATTCCCTGTCTATTTTTATGCAACTGCAGGTATGCGTCTTTTGCCGACTGAAGATCAGCAGCTATATTACGATGCAGCACGCAAATGGTTTGAAACCACAGACTGGACATTGCAAGAAGCACGTACGATTACAGGTCGTGAAGAGGGTGCTTTTGCCTGGCTTTCTGTACATGAAGCGTTACGTAAAACGTCAACAGTTAATATGCCTCGTTATTTGAGTGTGATGGATATGGGCGGTGCATCGGTACAAGTTGTTAGTGCCGTTGATGTGAAACGTCCTGAAAATATCGACGACTATATCGATGTGAAAATGAATGGAAAAACACAGACTTTATTTGTGCATAGTTTTTTAGGGCTTGGACAAGTATTGGTGTCAGAACAATTTTTAAATGAGCCTAGTTGTTTTTCAGAAGGATACTCTTTACCCAATGGTGGTCGAGGGGAGGGAAACGCACGGCTTTGTTCAGAGCATGTTTCAAAGCTGATTAATGGGGTTCATGAGGTACATCATGTATTGTATCCTGTATTACATACAGACCCATTACGTGAGTGGTACGTCATTGAAGGGCTTACTTACTTGGCTAAAGAAGCACCTTTTGAGTTTAATTTTGGTGAAATGAATAACGATGCCTTATTAGAACAAGCAGAGCACGCTGTGTGTCATCGTCCATGGAAGGCTGTTCAGCGTGATTATCCTGAGGATAAGAAGCTATCACGTGCATGTTTAACTGCCTCGTACTATCATGCATTGATTAAAGCGTACGGTATTGCACCAAGAGAACCCATTCATTTTGTTCCTGAGACCGGAAATGCTGATTGGACATTAGGTGTGGCCTTGCATCAACGATAAGCCTCAGGATATACTTCGCCTACTTCTTCGCCGTTGTAGCTCAGTTGGTAGAGCAATTGATTCGTAATCAATAGGTCCGCAGTTCGATTCTGCGCAACGGCACCAGTAATCATGCGGTTTTTCAAGAATTCTTCAAAATAAAACTCTATTTTTGGTACCTAACTTGGTACCAGTTTTCAAATGTAATTGTTTGATATTGAATGTTGTAACTAAAATAAGTCAGCCGCAATAAATTTTGACCACACTTAGCCTAGAATGGCCCATTTCACGGGATAGGACCTCTCGCGCTTGACGATCCAAACGTTTTTCAATTCCTTTTAAATCTTTAGTATATTTTCCGTCTGCCAGAGGGCAAATCAACCCCTGTTCTCTAGGATCCAATGCTTTGGTTATTTCATGGTAACGTCGTTGAGCATAGCCATGGCGTAGACCGTGACACTTGCGAAGCCCCATCTGTTTAGTTTGCACTTGGTAGTGAGAC
>JARGNV010000051.1 GCA_029212465.1 Legionellaceae bacterium
ATTGCAACGGTTTGCGCCATGCTTTTTTCAGCTTTTTGTGCAGAGCCTGTGTCACTTGGTAGGTTCATGCCTGGTAATTTTGACATCATGCCAGAGATACCACCCATTTGATTCATCTGAATGAGTTGCTCTTTAAAGTCGTTTAAGTCAAACCCTCGACCTTTTTTAAGTTTTTTGGTGAGTGTGTCGTGCGTTTTTTTATCAGCTTTTTGTTCAACCTCTTCAATGAGTGAAAGAATGTCTCCCATACCAATAATGCGAGAGGCAACACGCTCAGGGTGAAACGGTTCCAGCGCATCGACTTTTTCACCTGAGCCCATAAATTTAATGGGTTGGCCTGTGATGTGTCGCATTGAAAGCGCGGCACCACCGCGTGCATCACCATCGGTTTTGGTTAAGATAATACCCGTTAAAGGCAAGGCTTCGTGAAAAGCTTCCGCGGTATGTACGGCATCTTGCCCAGTCATACTATCAACCACAAAGAGGGTTTCAGTAGGAGTAGTTACTTTATGCAAGGATTTGATTTCATCCATCATGGCATCATCGACGTGCAATCGCCCGGCTGTGTCGAGTATCAAGACATCGACAAATTGTTTTTTTGCGTGTGCCAATGCTTTTTTTGCACTTTTAATCGGAGATGCTTTAGGGTCTGTATCAAAAAAATCAACCTCCAAACTTTTAGCAAGTAGGGCGAGTTGTTCGATGGCTGCAGGGCGATACACATCAACGCTTGCGAGCATGACCTTTTTCTTCTCGACTTCTTTCAAGTGCTTAGCAAGCTTTGCGGCACTGGTTGTTTTACCCGAACCTTGTAAACCTGCCATCAAAAAAACTGCGGGCGGTTCAGTTTTAAAATTTAACTCGGCGCGTTCGCTGCCCATTAACTCAACAAGTTCATCATGCACAATTTTAATGAGGGCTTGCTCTGGTTTGAGCTTTGCTTCAACAACTTGTCCTACTGCTTTTTCTCGAATTCTTTCAGCAAAGTCTTTTACAACAGGCAATGCTACATCGGCTTCAAGTAAAGCGAGGCGCACCTCTTTTAAGACAGGTTTAATGCTCTCTTCTGTGAAGCGCCTCTGTCCGCCTAAATATTTAATAGATTCGGTGAGATGTTTTGTTAAATTCTCAAACATGACTACCCTCGGTTGTCTGGATGGATCAAAATGGTTTCATACTATACCATGAATAGCTGAGAGAAGTTTATTGTGTTTGATAAAAGGAAGCTTTTGTGCCTACCCCTCTGTCTACGTTAGTGATTATTCTGGTTCTACTGATTTTGCTTGCTGCATTTTTTTCAGCGGCAGAAATTGGCATGATGTCTATCAACCGGTATCGTTTGCGTTATTTGGTTAAAAATAACCACAAACAAGCAAAACGCGTGAGTCGGTTGCTTGCGCATCCCGATAGACTGCTTGGCGTAGTGCTCATAGGAAGTACTTTTTCTAACATCGTGGCTTCGATGGTTAGCACATTAATTGGACATCGTGTTTATGGTGACTTAGGAGCTGCAATTGCAACGGGGATACTGACTTTTGTTATTTTAGTGTTTGCAGAAATGACGCCTAAAACTCTGGCGGCTTTGTATACGGAGCGTGTTGCATTTTTTTGCGCATGGCCTTTGGCAATTTTGCAGCTCATACTTGCGCCACTTGTACACTTAATTGGTTGGGTTGCAAGTACAATTCTTAGATGTTTTGGGATTTCTTTAAATTACACGCAAAAAGAAGCCTTATCGAGTGATGAACTGCGTTCTGTTGTGCATGAGGCTGGCGGCTTACTGCCAACTGAACATAAGGGGATGTTGATTAGTTTGCTTGATTTAGAACAAGCTTGTGTGGAAGATATTATGGTTCCTCGTAGTGAAATAACAGGTCTTGATTTAAATCAACCTTGGCAGATGGTACTTGAGTCATTAGAAACTGCGCAACACACAAGACTACCCGTATATCGAGACAACATAGAAAACTTGTTGGGTGTGGTGCATCTTCGGCGTTTGCTGAACTTAATGCTTGAAGATGGTTTAGATGAGCACACACTACTAGATGCGGTAGAAGCGCCTTATTTTATTCCGGAAGCAACACTTTTAAATGTTCAAATACTGAACTTTCAAAAAATGAAGCGACGGAGCGGGTTTGTGGTCGATGAGTATGGCAATTTACAAGGGCTTGTTACCATGGAAGATATTTTAGAAGAAGTCGTGGGTGAGTTTACCACGGATATTGCAGCCCTTAGCAAAGATATTTTTCCCCAAATGGATGGTTCAAGTATTGTCGATGCAAGTATTACACTGCGGCATCTAAATCGCGCTATGGGCTGGCATCTTCCAGCAGTAGGGCCCCGAACACTGAGCGGGCTAATTATCGAACATCTTGGATATATTCCGCCGGCTGAATGTTGTTTGATGATTGAGCATTATCAAATTGAAATTTTAAAGGTAGGGGCGAATATGGTTAAGAGTGTTCGTATGTCTCAGTCAACGAAGCGTCGCGGGCTTTCATCTCAGCCTGAGAATTAAGTAGTGTACTGCGGTTAGAGAGTGCTCTATGAATGGTATTACCATCTAAATATTCTAACTCACCACCAACCGGAATGCCGTGTGCGGGCTGACTCATGATGATATCAAAGGACTTTAATAAGCTTTGAATAAAGTGAATGGTGGTTTGTCCTTCAACAGTTGGGCTTAGCGCTAAAATAACTTCTTTGATATCACCCGTTTCAATACGTTTTCTGAGGCCATCAAGTGCTATGTCTTCAGGGCCAATACCATCAAGCGGGGATATTTTTCCCATTAATATATAGTAGCTACCATTGTAGGCATGACTCTGCTCAATCGCATACACATCGGATGGGCTTTCAACGACGCACAGTGTATGTTGTTCACGCGTTGTATTTTGGCAAAGTCTACATAAATCGTGATCTGTGTAATTGTTGCACTGCTTGCAGTGACGCACGGTCTGCATAGCTGCTTCTAAACTTGCGGCTAAGTGAAGTCCGCGAGAGCGTTGATGTTGCAATAGGTGAAATGCCATGCGTTGAGCCGATTTTGGCCCAACGCCCGGAAGACACCGTAAGGCATCGAGTAAACGAGATAAGGTATCCATAAACGACGATTATTCGTTGTCGCCTTTTTCGCCTTCTTCTCGCATTTTTTCCATGAGATCGGTTGGAAGGTTAAGCCCTTCGGTTAAGTTTGTGATTTTGCGCTTAGATGCTTCTTCAATTTTTTTCAGTGCATCGTTGTAAGCAGCAATAATCAGTTCACTTAAGAACTCAGCATCTTCATCAAGCGCTGCGGGTTTAATTTTAAGGTCAATAATTTGGTGCCGGCCATTCAAAACTAAGACAATCATGTCGCCGCCAGAGCGTCCTTCTACTTTTAATTCACCTAGCTCTTGTTGTGCCGCTTGCATGCGTTGCTGCATTTTTTGCGCTTCTTTTACTAAATCGCCGATGTTTTCTCCAATGTTTCCACCAATGGCCATGCTGTTTCCTCTGTTAGATAAAAAATGAATAAAACCTCTGGGATTATAGAACATCTTGCAAATAATTTCACATCATTCTCATGGGGTGTCAGGTCATGTCATCACTCTGAAGCAAAGGTTGCTTTGAGAGATTGAAAAGCGGGGTCTGCATCCAGGGTTGCCTGGTGTTTTTCTTGAGTGTGTTTATCTTGCATGCGCTTTTTTTCAGCAGGTGAGTTCGGGGTTTGATTATCTCCCTGTAAACTAACCTTAATCGATTTTCCGTAGTGTGCTGATAGTTTTTCTTCTATTTTTTGGATAACAGTTGGTGTAAATAAGGAGCGATGATTTTTATCAAAATGTAGGGTCGCGGCGCCATTTTCATGTAACACTAAATCGGCTTGTCTTGCAGCATTTAGTGCAAGGCCTGTTAGTTTTAGTTTAGGAATGAGCGCTTCCCATGGGGTTTGTTTTGTATGTATTTCAGGCGTTTCAGCAGACATTGTTTTTTTAGGCGCGGCAGGTGCTGTCTTAGGAGCACTCGGTATGTCTGCTGCTTTAGTGGGCTCTGGTGCTCGTGATGTAGGCTGTGTTGCTTGATAGTTGAGCGGTGGCGTAGCCACGTTCGCCGCGGGTCTAAATGTATGCATGCGAAGCAGTGTCATTTCAAAACCAATGGCACGTGTTGGGGCAAGTGACAATGTTTCTTGACCCTTCAGTGCAATTTCATAAAGCAGTTGCGTATCTTCTGGTGTGAATGTTTGAGTAAATGCTTTAAGCGGGGTTTCTTGAGGAAGAATATATAGAAGACTGAGTTGGTGTAAGTCGCTTAATAACTCACCCAACACATAGCTGTATTGTCCCCCTTCTTTTGCAATAGATGTGCTGTGTGCGATGAGCTCTTCAGGTTGGTTGTTGGCAAGCGCTTCTAGAATGCCAAAGGCGTAATCTTGTTGTGTGTGTCCGAGTGCTTTTTTAATGGTTTCGGTTTGAATAGTACTTTCAGAGAGCGCAATCATTTGGTCGAGTAAACTCAAACTATCTCGTACACTGCCATTTGCAGCGTTTGCAATGAGTGCGAGTGCTTCAGTTTCAAACCCGATATTCTCTTGCGTTAAAATAGACTCAAGTTGGTTTTGAATGAGTTCTGGTGTGAGCGCATTCAGATGAAACTGTAAGCAGCGAGACAATACTGTCATGGGAAGCTTATGTATTTCGGTTGTTGCAAGTAAAAACACCACGTGTGCTGGTGGCTCTTCTAGCGTTTTGAGCAATGCATTGAAGCTATGCGTTGAGAGCATATGTACTTCATCAATAAGATAGACCTTAAAGCGGCCCTGTGTGGGGGTATAGGTGACGTTTTCTAACAATTCTCGTGTGTCTTCAACACGCGTTTTAGAAGCTGCGTCTATTTCAATGAGGTCAATATAACGTGCTTCTTCAATCGCAAGACATGCATCACATTTAAGACATGGTGTCTCCGTAATACCCTCGGCACAGTTCAGCGCTTTTGCAAACAAGCGTGCAACGCTGGTTTTACCCACACCGCGTGTGCCAGTAAATAAGTAGGCGTGATGGAGGCGATTGCGTTTGAGTGAGTTTGTGAGCGCTTGAGTGACATGTGATTGGCCAATCAATTCGGCGAAAGATTTGGGGCGATATTTTCGTGCAAGTGCAATATTTGTCATCAGCGCACGCTCACTTTTTATAGATAGATTAGTCTATTATATATGTTTGATAGTAAGGGCGGCAGTCTTAAGAGCCGTACCCCGGCACTCGAATCGACTGTTACCGCTGCTTCCTTCCGGACCTGACGGGATTCACAGTGTATCGATGCGAGGAGACCCTAAAGACCACCATCGTGAGCGTGGCATTCTAACAGAAGGTTATTGAAACTGCTAGCCATAGTTACGGATAACAATAATACGAATATTTTTTACATGAAGGGATTGACAGTCCCGTATAAATCCGTAGAATGCACCACACGCTTTGAGGCGAAGTT
>JARGNV010000052.1 GCA_029212465.1 Legionellaceae bacterium
TCTTGCAACACCCTCAAAAACATAGCCAGTGCTCCACGCAATAAAATCACCCATTGTTTTTAAGATAGGCTCAAAAATAGCGTGAATTGCCTGTCTAATGGGACCTCTGGTGTGTGTTGTCAGATCAGTTGCTGTTTGCTGTAATGCGTCATTGAGTATCGCTATTTTTTTCCCGAGTGCCGGTATGGCCTCTATACTATGTTCTACAGACAGGGCAGTTGCATCTTCGATGAGTGTACGTCTGATTTCTTTAATAGTGTCGATAGCTGTTTGTGTGTTTTTTGCAACTGGTTTATCTTTTTTAGAAAAGATAGCATGTTTTTTAGTAAGCGCTTCGAGTGCAGTGAGTTGTGTATCAAGGGTTTGAATGATTTCACTGATACTGATGCCTAGTTTTAAATCAAGCCTTTGTAAGGCCGCCTTCTCAAGGCGGTGCAAGTTTTTTTCGAGCAAGGGCTCTATTGCCTTAATACTATCAGAGATGTTTTGCCGTGTGTTGCTAAGCGTGGAAGTGGTACCTTTATCAGGCAGCGCATCGATTTGCTCTCGGATACCTGACAGTTTTTTTAGGATGACGAGCAGCGCGTCTTCTAAGGGCCCATCGTCTGGATCAAGTGCATATCCTCCCATCGACGCTTCAAATTTGAGGAGTATTTCGATGAGTTGTAAAACGTCCGGGTTAGTCGAGTTTAGCGTTTGTAGAGCTTGTCTCGCCTTGACTGTGTCATCGTAAAGGATTGAAATGTCATTTGTAGCGAGCATAGCTACTTTTTTCTGGTCGACTGCTTGTAGGGTCTCAATATGTTCTTTAATGGGGCCTGGGTTATTTAAGGTTGATTGAGCGGACGCTTTGACGGCTTCAGGGGTTTGAATGAGTTTGGCAACTTCATTGATGGCACTGATTGAATCTGATATGAAGAAAGGGTCATCAGGGTAGGCTGTGTCCATGGCAGCTGTGGCACACTCACCGTACTGTGTAATGATGCCTGATGCAAGTTTGGATTTAATATCTTCTTCTCTGAAGGATGTGCCTGCAAAATGTTTGTTATAGAAAATATCAAATGGCGTTGGTTTTTCGCCATAGAAAAGTTGATTGATGACGGGCTCTACTTGCTTGGCAATGGTTTTTGTAAAAGAGAACCATCCCCCCTTCTCTCTTGCATCAAGCAGTGTATCAAGGTCATCTCGAGGAAGGTTGAGACCTAAGTCATTGAATACACGAGAAACTGGCCCCGAGTCTTTTTGGCTTTTTGCTTGCGCGATAAAAGTGAGTGCTTTTTCTCTGGAGAGGGCGTCACTCAGTTGAGTTAACATTTGTTGTGAAAATGTTTTTTCCAATTTTTTTGTAGTCACACTAAATCCAAAACAAAAACAATATATCTTTATTTTAGGCTATTTGTTCTGTATTTTTATCCTGCAGAGTCGCGCAACGTCCATGTTCGGGTATTGGGAGAGCCACTGGTTTTAACCCAAAGTAGTGAAGGATTGATACCTTTATTAAGTGGCGCGGATGTTGCATGCAGTGCTGCTGAGAAGGGATATTTTTTATTGACCGTTTGTAAGGCTTGCCAGACAATGTTTGTATCTTTGGATTGATCGTCTAATACAAGGTAGTCGCCACGATATACAACCGCAACCGGTTTACCTCTTAATGCACGCTTTAAAGCAAGTTCAATGTGCCGCCATTTTTTGGCATGATTTTGTGTTTTTTCTGCTTGTGAGGTTTTATGTTGAAACGTTACTTGTGCATGTGCGTTTGGCGTTTTTTGCGAGCTTGGCTCACTTGGGTGTTGTTTTAAGAAGAAATCACATAGTGCATCAACGAGGGATGGGTAACGCCAGGTAACTTGCGGCTTTGTTTTTTCTCCTTTGTTAATATAAATCGCAAAGGCAAGCGTGTGTCCATTTGCGGTGTATAGGTATCCGGATAAGCTGACAATCCCACTCATGGTGCCTGTTTTTGCACGTACAAAGCCTCTTTGAGAAGGTTTTTTGAAACGTTTCTTAAGGGTGCCATCGCGTCCTGCAACCGGTAAGGCTGCGATATATTCGTAGGCAAGCGGGAAACGTGAATATAAAAATTGTAAGAGTTCAACGGTTTGTTGCGGTGTGAGACGGTCTTGCCTAGATAAGCCTGAGCCGTCTGTGAAGTTTGCATTTTTAAGTTGAATGCCCGTTTCTTGTTGTAAAAATTTCTTTAGTACGGTTTTTGCACCGGCCCAATTTACAGGTGAGCCATTTAAAACGGCTGCTGTATGTAGATAAAGACTGTCTGCATAGAGGTTGTCGGAGGTTTTAAGGGTTGCAGCAAGGAGTTGCGAGATAGATTTAGACTCGTGTTTTGCAAGTAGCATGGCATATTTGGGCTTTTTGCCGTAAGTAATTTTCCCATCAAGTGTAATATTGAATTGTTTGAGCTCGGAGTAAATTTGTGCTTTGGCATAAATGGATGGGTTTTTGATAGCAAGCCCTTGTTGTGCAGACCATTGGCCAAGCCCAATACAACCACGAACCGTGAGTTCGTTTTTCGAGTTCATAAGGTAACTTAACCCACAATTAGTCGCTTTTATTTTAGTAATGACCTCATTATTGAGCTTGACACCGTTATTGGATGGTCGAAGCTCGATAACAGCATGTTGTCCGGCACGTGCGGCGGGATTAACTGTAACAACCAAGCGATTTTCATCCAGTACTAATGGAGCGAGTGGTGCACCATAACTGTAGATTAAATCTTTTTGGGTCCAACCTGGTGCGTAAGGGTTAATATTGTGACGACTACTGATAAGCACAACGTTTCCTTTAATGCGCTGTATGTCCCAGGTTTTCAAGGTGCTGAGTAACTGACTTAAATCATGACTGGTAAACGAAGGGTCTCCTGGTAAATAAAGATAGATAGAGCCATTCAGTGTCCCTTTTTCTAAGTGGCGCGCATCGGTACTTAACTCAGTTTGAAAACGATAATTGGGGCCGAGCGCGAGTAATGCTGCCGCATCAGAAAATAATTTCATATTGCTTGCAGGAATAAATGTTTCAGAGGCATTTCGAGAATAGAGGGTTTCACCTGTATTTAAATCAACTACCAGTGCACCAACGTGACTACTTGGATCTACGCGTTTTAAGAGTTGCTCTATATTATCCTTCGAGGAGTCGTCTGCTGTAGAGGGATTGTTTGCCCAGACCGAGAGGGAGAAAAAGCAAAATGCGCATGTGAGTAAAATCCTTTTCATTGGCAACGTATCCTTCTTTTGTGCACCTACACTTGAAGAATAGCTCAAAGAATAAAATTTGTCGCTCATGCGACGCGTACCTCAGTATGGGGAAGTAACTATTCATACTCAGGGAGTGGGTGTTGGTCTGGGAAGATATCAGCAAGTGAAACAGAGAGCCCGTCTTCACGCACCATGCGCGCGTGTTTTCGTTGCAGCTGACGTGGCTCATCGACACCACAAGAGTGACATAAAATTGCTACTTCATGTGCGATGCGTGCTGCATAGTGATATACCCGCTCTATTTTGTCTTCGACAACCAGTCCACGTTGTAAGTGCAGTTTGTGTGTTGCAATACCAGTTGGGCAGGTGTTTTGATGACACTTCATCGATTGAATGCATCCAAGGGCGAGCATAAACCCGCGTGCAGAGGTAATAAAGTCAGCGCCTGCGCATAGCGCCCAGGCAACATCAGCAGGTGTAATGAGTTTGCCACTAGCAATTACTTTGATGCGGTCGCGCAAGTTATAAATCACTAAAATATCAACGAGCTTAGGCAGCGATTCTGAAATAGGGATGCCGACATAATCCATCAAACCTTGGGGAGATGCCCCTGTACCCCCGTCGGAGCTGTCTAGCGTAATAAAGTCGGGTGCTGATGAGATGCCACGCTGATGAATTGCAAGACACAAGTCATGTAGCCATTCATAGCTTCCTAATACAAATTTACACCCAACTGGCTTTCCTGTGAGATCTCGAATGTGCTGTATCATATCGAGCAACGCATCAACATTTGCAATGTCTGGATGGCGATTAGGGCTAATGGAGTCAACATGAGGTGGAATGCCGCGAATTTCAGCAACCTCCTCGGTAACCTTAATGGCCGGTAGGATACCCCCTTTACCGGGTTTGGCGCCCTGACTCAATTTAATTTCAAACATTTTAATTTGTGGGTTGTTAGCCATTATTTGTAGGCGGTCATCAGAAAGTTCACCTGCAGCATTACGAAATCCGTATTTTGCCGTGCCAATCTGAGCGATGATGTCGCAATTACCTTCAAGGTGATAGGGTGAAATACCACCTTCGCCGGTATTGAGCCAACAGCCTGCTTTTTTTGCTCCAAATGAGAGGGCTCTTACGGCAGGTTTTGAAATAGAGCCATAGCTCATGGCTGAAATATGAAATAAGTGATTACTGACATAGGGCTTCCTACAATATTTGCCAATGGTGAGTGGCTGAATATGCGCTTCACCAGAAGAAAGTACAGGAAAGGGGGCGCTCACAAAATAAAGTGTACCAGTATTATGTAGGGGTCTTGTGGAGCCAAAGCCAATGGTTGTATCAACGGCTTTAGCCGCGCGATACACCCAGCTACGTTCAGCACGATTAAAGGGAAGTTCTTCACGATCGTTTGCGAAAAAGTACTGTCTAAAAAATTCACCCAGATACTCACTCCAATATCTAAGATGCCCGATGAGTGGATAATTTCTGAGAATCGTATGTCTCTTTTGCCGTTTATCTAAAAAATAAACCACAACAAAGACAATAACTATCAGAAAAATAATCACACGGGAGTAAAGCTGATCGAGCAGCAGTGTATTAAATAAGATAGGAAATTTCTGATCAATACTAAGGGGTGTCGCCACAAATGCTCCTTTTTCGTGACAGAACGCCTATTTATCATACCGAGCTGTAAGTCATGGAGCAACAAAAGCAGCGTTTATTTATTTTGGGGCTGATTATCATCTGTGTTATCTGGATACTCATGTTTAAAGCGTATATTTTTATCATACACCAAAAGTTTCCGAGTCATCATCAGATGTTTTTTGGGAGTCATCATCATCGGTAAAACGTATTTGTTTCAGTGCTTCTGTATAAGAGCGTGTGGTGCCTTTTACCTCTAAGTAATCCTTGGTGCTAGGCGTTGAGAGACCCATGCTTTCTTTGAGTGCTCGAAAGCAGCTTACAATGCCATTAATGGCTTGTTGAAACTGGCGATATGTGTCCGCTGTTCGTTCATAATGCTGCTCCATGACAGGTAATGATGTATTGAGCGTTTTTTGCCATTCTTTTTCAAGCCATG
>JARGNV010000053.1 GCA_029212465.1 Legionellaceae bacterium
AATTGTGACCAAGCATGATAGTGACTTAACTTTCCATCAGTAGGTAGGGCATGAATTTTACGTAGTTGCTCACCAATGTCTTTTGCAAGAGAGAGTTTATTCTCTTGGGTCAATGAGCTATCTAACCAAGAGTTGCCTTTTACTTTGGATGAGAGGATGTAAGGCCAAGCCTCTGTATTTGAAAATAATTGTCCTGTAGCCAAAATCTGAGGTGCTTTGATTGAAGTATCTTGGTTGAGATACTCATGTGCCGTATTTTCAGTTGCAAAGGCAGTTTTCCAATGGGAGATGTGCCCAAAAAATTTCACCACAATCTTATCAATAAGAAATACAGGGTACGTAGGGTTATAGCCACAGATAGTTTCCGACTGTTTATCAGCACCAGGTAAGTGATGTTGCTCTAGAATATGAGCAATGTAGGGCCACCAAAAGTTTATGTCTTGGCGAGAAGCAACGTATTCCTTATTTGACCTGAATGTTATAACTGGAAGTGAAGTAGTTTTAGGCATGCTTTAATTTCTCAGGTAGGTTTTGCGTCAATTTTATGATTTTATCAATTGCCATATTTTTTGCACGAAGGCTTGCGTAATTTGTTTCTGCCTTTTCATCTTCAATGTACTGAGTAAAAATAAGCGTTTGTTCATTTTTTTCAACCCAGCCAATAAACCAACCTATTTGGCGCGTTTTATCCAGTTTATTATCAGTGAGCTGCTTGTAGCCATTACCTGTTTTGCCAAAAAGTTTCCAGCCATTGGGTAGTGTTTTAAGATACATAATATTACGCGTATAAGCTTGCGCCTGTATGCTCACTGGCAGTTGGCTTGATAGGAGCTTTTCAAGCAAGGTTATCTGTTCTTCTGGGGAGATTTGTAGTGAACTTGAAAGCCAAGCGTTGGTTAACCCATTATTTTGGCCTTCATCACCTAATACATCTTGGTTACCATAATTCAGAGCATGAATATATTTTTTGAATTGCAAAAGCCCCAAATGCTTTGTGATGCACTGGCTATACCAGACGCAACTGTGCTGCATCCAAGTTTTAGGGGTATGTGGTTGCTTCCAAATCTCTAGCCAATCTACATAGCCATCCTCAAATGGCAGTTCAGGGTGTGCTTCGTCAATCAAAAAGCCGTTGTCATATCCCATTAAACTGATTGCGATTTTAAAGGTTGAGCAGGGTGAGTGGCGCAGGCTACAGGCCCCAAATTTGGCTAAGACTGCACCCGATGTATCTTTGGTAATAAAGCAATCATTATTAGCAAACACAGGCAGGCTGAAGAAAAGGCAACTCAGAACAAGGCGTTGAGTAAACGTCATTGACTTTCCTTCTTTGCTAAAATTACTTGATTACCCGGCTGGTCTATTTTGTCACTGATAATTGTAAACCCCACTTTCTGAGTGAGTTTGGTATTAATTTCAGCTGGATGACCGCTATGCAAAAAGCGTTCACCAAACATTTCTGACGCTGGGGCATAGGGAATAATGGAACGGTTAGCCGACTTAAGGATTATCAAAGCCTCTAAATCTAATAATTGAACATTGGGCGCATTGTCAGATTTAAAGCATCTGGTCCAGTTGTTCCTGAATCACTTCTATCAATTTCTAGAATATAAATGTCATTTGAATCCGTAAGCAAGTGACATTGTGAACCAGTAGAAGGATTACAAGTTAATTGAACAATATATGATGATTGCAATGTTTTCGTAGGTTCGTGCCAAATGATCGTACCCTTCCAAGCTTGTCCTCCGTCATTTGTTCCATAAAAAACAAATGCTTGACCATTTAAGATAGTGACTCCCATTAAGCAATTTTGTAGGTATTGATCACAAGCGACTTTCATTCCTGCGGAACTATCAAGTTTTTCGTCTGAACCAATGCGACGATAGAATTCAGTATTAAGCTTGTACCAACTTTCTCCCGCATTATCGGTTCGATAGAGCATCAATGAATATTTTTTTTCGAGATTATGGCTTAAACCCAAACAATGTACCCCAGAGTCATCACATGCAATCGATTTGAAATGTTTATTTTGAATGGTTTCTTGAGCTTGTGGCAGGTTTGCAAAGGCTGGCAAAACAAGAATAAACAGCGTAGCAAATAATATATAAGAATTAATTTTCATTAACATAACTTACCTTCAAAGAAAATGACCATATATATTACAAAAATATATAAAATATAGCCAGCATGACTTATAGGGGAGACGAACTAAATCTCTATTGATCATCTTGCAAACGGTATATTGTCGCTCTATGTACATTGAACGTTTTTGCTATCTCACTGACTGATTTGTTTTCTTCCAGTAGGCGTTTTGCTAAAAACTTTTGTTCCTCGTTCATTTTTTTTGGTCGTCCGAATCGAATCCCCCGTTGTTTCGCCGCTACACGTCCTGCAGAAGTACGCTCTCTGATTAAATCACGTCCAAATTCAGCAATTCCTGCGAATACAGTCATTATCATTTTTCCAGCATGGGTAGTTGTATCTGCCCATGGCTCAGAAAGAGAACAAAATGATGCATCAGCTATTCTGATGTGCTCTACTAATTCCAATAACTGATGGGTAGAACGAGCGGTTCTGTCGCAAAAACTTTAGTGCTTGATATGCGCATTTATTTTGGACGAGATTAAGCTGCAAGGCCATTAAATTGTTCGAAAATAGATTGGTTGTCTGACTCGATATGCTGGTTTTTACGAAGCATGTGATGTAACTCAATGCCAGATAAAGTTGCATCGGCTGAATGAAAGGCCTTGAATTCTTTCATTTGCTTCGTAATTTTCTTTATAAACCGATGGTCTTGCTCAACAATATTGTTGAGATATTTGACCTGACGAATCGTGATTTGAATAAAGCAACCGCCGAACATAAATAGCAAGGCCAGCTGTACATTGATGGTATTCATGCCGGCTTTATTGGCGCCACTTTTATCTAGTGTAACCTTGTCAGGCACACCACTCGAGCCAATGGATTTCTCAAAAAATGCACGTGCAGCGGGCTCATCACGTTTTTCTGACAACATGAAATCAACTGTACTTCCCTCTTTATCAACTGCTCGATACAAATAAACCCACTTGCTGTTCACCTTGATGTAAGTTTCATCCATGCGCCAAGAAATACCCACGGGACGCTTACAGCGTTTTCGAAAATTTTCTTCTAATTGTGGTGAGTAATGAATAACCCAACGATTAACAGTAGTGTGATCTACTTTGAGCCCGCGTTCAAGTGCCAATTCCTCAATATTACGGTAACTCAATGCGTAAGCAAGATACCACCGGGTTAGCATTAAAATTATGTCTTTTTTAAAATGACGCCATTTGAAACTGATCATCGTCAACCCATATCAATTTGAAATCGATGAACTTTATCATCAGCCATGATTTTTTGCGACAGAACCAGCATAAGACCCCTTGGGGACATTTTAATATTGGTTTGACATTGGCAGTGAATTTAGATGAAAAACAAAACATAATATGTTAAAATAAAACATTAACTTTTTAAGTTAGTCTACAACATGAATTTTAGTGATTTTAAGTTACGCAAGTCTATTCTAGATGCAGTAAGCTACAAGGCGCCATCACCTATTCAAATGAAAGCTATCCCTAAAGTACTCTCCGGTCGAGATTTATTGGCTGCTGCACAAACGGGTACTGGTAAAACGGCAGGGTTCGCATTGCCTATTTTAGAAAATTTACACCAAGGCCGAAGCGCTTCTTCAAACCAGGTGCGGGCATTGGTTTTAACACCCACCAGGGAGTTAGCAGCTCAGGTGGGGGAAAGCTTTAAGAGCTATGGCAGAAATTCACACTTAAAATCAGCTGTTGTGTTCGGTGGTGTTAAAATTAATCCGCAAATGATGAAGCTTCGGGGCGGGGTGGATGTGTTGGTTGCAACACCAGGCCGCTTGCTTGATTTGTATCATCAAAATGCTATCAAATTCAATCAGCTCGAAATTTTAGTGTTAGATGAGGCTGATAGAATGCTAGATATGGGCTTCATACATGATATAAAAAAAATTATGAGAGTCTTGCCCGAAAAACGACAGACCTTACTTTTTTCAGCTACTTTTTCTAATGAGATTAAAGCACTTGCCAAAAAGTTATTAAAGTCTCCTCTGGAAATTTCAGTTACCCCTCAAAATACAACAGCAGTGACAGTAAAACAAATAGTTCATCCTGTTGATAAAAAACAAAAGAAAGCGCTATTAGCGAACTTAATTCGAGTGCATCAATGGCAAAAGACTTTGGTCTTTTCAAAAACAAAGCATGGTGCTAATCGCTTAACAGAGCAACTACAAGATGAAGGCTTTAAAGCTCTGGCAATACATGGTAATAAAAGCCAAGGGGCAAGAACCAAAGCTTTGGCATCTTTTAAAAGTGGCGCGCTTGATGTCTTGGTTGCTACAGATATTGCGGCACGTGGCTTAGATATAGAAGCATTACCGCAAGTGGTCAATTTTGACTTGCCACAAGTGGCTGAAGATTATGTGCATCGAATCGGACGTACTGGTCGTGCAGGCAAGACAGGAAAAGCTTTTTCATTGGTTTCAGCCGATGAAATAGGCATGCTTTTTGATATTGAGCGGTTAGTAAAAAAAGTGCTGCCGAGAGAAGTTGTCTCAGGTTTTGAGCCGAAACACGAGTTGCCGCTCACTTTAAAGTCCGCACCTCCTAAAAAAGTAGTTAAGCAAAAAACTAAAAAGCCCTTTCAGTGCCGAGGAAAAAAACAAAATACAGGTAATAAGTGAATCCGTTAAAGACCACGGCATTAGGCACTGTTTTGCTTGCTGGTTTGGTTTTGGAGGCAGCCACCAAGCAAAGCAGTGCTTGGACCTCTGATATTACAAGCGTATCTGAAAGTATCAAATGTTGAATAGGATGTCTGCCAGCTCATCTAAGGTGTCAATGTTCTCTAACGGAAGCAGATGGGGTAATTTGTAGAAGACGTCAAATGTGCTGTGTTGAGTTAATCCTACAGCTTGTCTATATAACGAAAGCCCAAGCGCTTGTTTGGCAAAATTCTTTTTCACAGGCCAGTTGGATGCATCCAAAACAACTTTAAGCAATTGTTTATCCCAGTCGAAAGTATCCATAAGCTTTCCAAGCTCATAGTGTCGGTCTGTAATGGTTGCATCGCCCCAATCAATGATGCCAGATAAGAGGTCATCATTAATAAAAACATGTGTGGCAACGATGTCTCCATTGACAAAGCATTT
>JARGNV010000012.1:0-19274 GCA_029212465.1 Legionellaceae bacterium
ATTAGAAACTGAGAATGCCAAACTTAAGCGTTTGTTAGCCGATACGATGTTAGACAACTCTTTTTTAATGGAACAGCCGTGCACAAACACCCCTCTAATATTGTTCTTTTTGTGCAAATTATTTATAATGAGTGGCGTTTTATCTGTTTTTTGAGCATATGTATACATCATGATTATTTTAACGATTTGTATTATTCTTTTTTTAACGTTATTTTGCATTTATCAAATGCTCTATAAGCTATCTCGTACGCCTCAAAAAATATTATCCAAAATTGAGAAAATAAAATTAGCTGTTACAGGCGTCATTGCTTTTGCACTAGATACGATAGGCGTTGGAAGCTTTCCTGTAAACATTGCGCTATCAAAGTACTTAAAGACCTTTAAAGACGAAGAACTTCCCGCACTATGTAATGGTGCACAAGTCATTCCAGGGACACTCGAATCTATTTTTTTCATTCAAATTATTCAGGTTGATTTAGTGACCTTACTAACTTTGGTGCTAGGTACATGTATTGGTGGTGTCATTGGCGGACATGTCATGACGCGACTCAGCCAACAAAAAATTCGGCTCGCAATGATTACCGCATTTAGCGGTATCTTGCTCTTACTGCTCCTCAAGCAAATTGGACTTATACCTGAAACAGGAGAGTTAACCGCGCTTTATGGCTGGAAGTTGGCCCTTGGCTTTTTCGCGATGATACTCTGTGGTGCATTAACTTCTGTTGGTATCGGACTATTTGCAATGGTACAAGGCATTTTGTTCTTAATGGGTGTCTCTCCTGCAGCTGCATTTCCTATCATGACAACCGCAGGGGCTATGCAACAACCATTAACCACATTGGTATTCTTAAAACATGATAAAATTCCATTGAAAAAAACGCTCTTCTTAAGCGCCTTTGGCTGTATTGGTGTGCTTATTGCCCTACCTGTTGTCAGTCATTTAAACACAAGTTGGCTACATCATTTGTTGTTACTGATTATGATGTATAACATTCTTGCCATCAGCCTGACATACCGACGTAAAAAAATAGAGGCTATTGCAGCTCAAATAGCATAACAGCCATTATGCGCGCTTTGGCAGGCCGCCAAAAAAGAAGCGATCGCTTACGTACTGCATAAAAGGCCAACAAAGAACGCTTATAAACACAGAAAAAAGCGCACTCCAAATTAATACTGGATATCCCAGTAAAAGCTGTATACACATTAATATCAAATGATATAGCCCACTAAATGCTGCAATACCAAACAGTTGCTGTGGCACTGAAAACAGCCGAAAACGTTGTGCACGCTTTGATACAACCCAAGCTGTTGCAAGCAGCGCAAAAGCTTGTTGCCCTAAAACACCTGAGGCTAAAAAGTCTAAGCTTAAGCCCAAGAGCAATATCAAAGACACGGACAACTGCTTTGGTAACGTACATTGCAAATAAATCACTAACAATAAAAGCCCACAAGGCTGAAACCAATAAAATGGCTGCGCAAACGGAAAAATAGCGAGCAAAAGCATTACCACAACCGCCAAGCTTACACGTAGCTTTGATATCATGAACCGTTCCTACCTTGCTTACTAAGCCGCGTTTTAATTTCTTCTTTAAGTACTCCTGCTTTTTCATCAGGCCAGACCAATAAGACCATGCGAGAACGATGATAACGGGTGAAAGGCTTCACATCGATTCGAATAAAAGCTTCTCCCAATGGGTTTTCAACTTTATTAACAACCCCGACAGGATATCCTTCGGGATAATTCTTCCCAAGCCCCGAGGTGACAAGCACATCGCCTGTTTCAACAGAGGCCGTTTTAGGTAAATAGATCAGCGATAAACGCTCGGGTAAGTTGGTGCCCGCTAAAATAGCCGTCTCTCCCGTACGCTGATTTCGAACAGGTACAGCACTTGCCGAGTCAGAAATAAGGAGTACCGTGCTCGTCATAAGGCCCACTTCAATGACCTGTCCCATGACACCCTCTGCATCTAGCACCAATTGCCCGAGCAAAACACCATTTTTTTTACCCTTATTAATCACCAAAACATGGCGTGTTCGTGTAGTTTCAACAGCAAGTACTTCTGCCGTCATCATCGGGTGTTTAGACTGCTCAGATAAGGCAAGAAGTGATTTTAAGATGGTGTTTTCATGTTGAAGCGATGAGAGCTGCTGTAAGGCCGCTTTTAAATGAAGCTGTTCTTCATGTAAAGCACGTGTTTCGGCAAGCAAAGCTTGCTTGCTACTCCAAACACCTCTACTCCATACTGCAAAACGGCTCGGTGCATCCACTACATACTGAAATGGAGACGCAGCCGAAGCCAGTAATTGATGAAGTGAAACAACACCGTACGTCTTATCCAAAAATATCAAACATAATGAAAACACCAAGGCCAGTGGATAACGCCACAGGCCTTGCTCAGCATCATTAAATAACTGATTTTGTTTTTTATTCAGTCGAAAGGAAATCGCCACCGCGCAAATCCATTGTTTCCAACGCCTTCCCGCCACCACGAGCAACACAAGTGAGTGGGTCTTCTGCGACCAATACCGGTAGGCCAGTTTCTTCCATTAGCAAGGTATCCATATTTTTTAGTAGCGCACCACCACCTGTTAATACCATGCCACGCTCTGCAATATCTGCTGCAAGCTCAGGTGGTGCAAGCTCAAGTGCTGCCCGTACAGAGCCCACAATGCCAGATAAAGGCTCTTGAAGCGCTTCTAAAATTTCGGCACTGGTTAGCGTAAAGCTACGAGGCACCCCTTCTGCTAAATTGCGCCCTCGTACCTCTATTTCAAACAAGTCGCGACTTGGAAACGCCGAACCAATTTCATGTTTAATACGTTCCGCTGTAGTTTCACCAATGAGCGTACCATAGTTACGCCTCACATAAGAGATAATTGCGTCATCAAATTTATCACCACCAATTCGTACCGACTGGTGATACACAATGCCACTTAAAGAAATAATGGCTACCTCAGTAGTACCGCCTCCGATATCAACAACCATAGAGCCACTTGCTTCTTCCACCGGCATGCCAGACCCAAGCGCTGCCGCCATTGGCTCTTCAATTAAGAAAACTTCTCGTGCGCCGGCACCCATGGCCGATTCACGAATAGCACGCCGCTCTACCTGTGTAGAACCACAAGGCACACAGACTAAAACGCGCGGACTTGGTCTTAAAAAGCGGTTTTCATGTACTTTATGGATAAAATGCTGCAGCATTTTCTCTGTGACAAAAAAGTCAGCAATTACACCATCTTTCATAGGTCGAATAGCATTGATATTGCCAGGGGTACGTCCTAGCATACGCTTTGCTTCAAGCCCAACAGCTGCCACTCTTTTTTGGCCTGATTCATTACGCAATGCCACCACAGAAGGCTCATTTAATACAATGCCATTATCACGCACATAAATGAGCGTATTCGCTGTGCCTAAGTCAATTGACAAGTCATTTGAAAAAACACCACGTAGTTTTCTAAACATAATCACATAACCTCAATCACTTGTGCTACGCACTTTAACTCAATTTGAGTTCAAAATCGACTGTCTTCAAGCATTAATACGCTTTCAAGACGCTCCGCTAACAATTGATCATGTGTTACCACAACAAATGCTGTGTTGCGCGACGCATTTAAAGCAAGCATCACATCAAATACTTGTGCAGCAGTTTCACGGTCTAGGTTCCCTGTTGGCTCATCTGCTAACACACATAAAGGACGTGGTACAAGAGCACGGGCAATAGCAACTCGTTGGCGCTCTCCCCCTGAAAGCTGTGAGGGTTTATGGTGAAGTCGTGCCGAAAGACCAACTTCTGCTAAAATTGCCTCAGATTCAGCCAGGGTTGTTTCTTTATCACGCCCGGCGAGCAGTAGCGGCATCGCAACATTCTCAATGGCCGTAAACTCAGACAACAAATGATGAAATTGATAAACAAAGCCAATGGTATGATTGCGCAAACGGCACCTCGCACTTTCAGACAAAGTCTGCCAATTTTTATCTTGAATAAGCACTTCGCCAGCCGTTGGTTTATCAAGTCCGCCTAATAAATGCAGTAACGTGCTTTTACCCGCACCCGATGGCCCAACAATCGCCAAACACTCACCAGGATTAATAGTTAAATCGAGCGACTTTAATACGGCAATGTCCGTTTCGCCATCATGATACGACTTACTTAAATTACGGCATGTAATGAGTGGCTTATTCATGATGTAAAGCCTCCGTAATAACTGTTTTAGATGCACGCCAAGCAGGATATAACGTTGCAATAAAACTTAAAAATAATGCAGATAATACTACTTTAACTACATCGGAGTATAAAATTTTTGATGGCAATGCATCAACGCCATAAACACTCGAAGCAAACAATTGCACACCAAAAATATTCTGTATGAAATTCAACAGTTCCGTGACATTACATGCCAATAAAAGCCCCGTCACAAACCCAAGTAATGTTCCTAAAAGGCCAACCAACATTCCTTGAACCACAAACACACTTAAAATGAAACGAGGCGTTGCCCCCATGGTTCTTAAAATCGCAATATCTGTTTGCTTATCATTTACAAGCATCACAAGCGATGACACCAAATTAAAAGCAGCAACCACGATGATTAAAAATAAAATAAGCCCCATCATATTTTTTTCCATTTTGACCATATGGAAAAAATCACCAAACTGCTCAGTCCAATTTCCTACGCGATAGCCACTTCCCAACTCACGTTCAATCACGCGCGCAAGTGTTGGCGCATCATATACGTCGGTAATGCGCACTTTAAGTCCTGAAATAGCATCTTCTAGCTGCATAAGCTTTTGTGCATCTTTTAAGTCAATAAAGGCAAGTTTGCTATCAAAGCTAAAACCCGCACCTGCTGAAAAAATACCGACCACCGTAAATCGTTTAAAACGTGGCTCCATGCCTGCAATGCTTACCGTTGCCTTAGGTACCATTATGGTGATTTTGTCTCCCACCATCACGCCCAGTGTTTCTGCAAGCTCACGCCCAAGCACGGTGCCAAAGTGCGGCATTTTATTTAAATCACCCATTAACATTTTATCTTCTAGGTGTGTAATTAAGCGCTCTTCTGTGGGCAAAATCCCAGTTAGCATCACCGGCAACACTTGCCCATCATAAGTAACGAGCCCCTGCTCAGCCACAAAAGGCGCGGCACCCAAAACACCTGGTATACTCACTACTTTTTTCTGTACCGACTGCCAATCCGACAATACATTCTCATCTCCTGTAAGCGTGATTTCAGGTGCCATACCAAAAAAACGTTTATGGATTTGCTCATCAAACCCGTTCATCACTGATAAAACTGTGATTAACACCATAACTCCAACACCAATCCCAAGCATTGAAGCAAAAGAAATAAACGAAACAAAATGCGTTTTTTTCCGGGCGCGCATGTAACGCAATCCGACATAAAGCGCAAGCGGCTTAAACATGATTTTAAAAGGCCTAACTGATGCAATTAATATAGAATTGTAATGAAAATCATTTAAAGAAGATAGCACTGTTACTTCCATATCAAACATGTACTTTATTATTTTTAAAATTTAAATATACAAACCCTAAAAAATAAGATATATAGCAATAAATATTTTTTTACAAAGGAGTATTTGAACCATTTAGCTAATAACAGTACATCTAATACATGCACAACCGTGTGTGCTTGTCCTGGTTGGTCAACATTTTAATTCCGGGGTTAACGAAAATGAGTAAAAAACTAAATCCTACTGAAGATACACTTTTTAATCTCTGCAACTATGATGCTGAGTTTTTTGATGACTCTTTTAATGATATATTCGATACCGATGCAAATCAGCGCTTAAACGCAAGAAAACGGGTTGAAGAAATCTTAGAACAAAAAGCATTGTTGCTCGAAATTGGCGATTAAATATTTTTGCGGTATTGATTGTGTGCTTGAGACACTATGCCTCAAGCACACAGCCTGGCTATTCGTCTGATTCACCCCTTGGATCAATTTCAACCATAATAGGTGTTGTTTGCGCCATAACCTGAAATGGCTCCTCTTGCGGTGGGCTTTCTTTTTGTGTTTTTCTCCAGGAAAATATCGATACGATACAGCCAGAAATTAATATAAAATAAAGAAACAACCCCTTTTCATTTAAACCATGCATGAAAACAGGCGCCACAAATGGCCCTACTGTCGCACCAATACTGTAAGAAAGTAACAGCCCTTGAATACCTGCAACAATATTTTTTGCATCGAGCGCATCACAAGCATAACTAATACTGATAGGGTAAATCGTAAACGTTAACCCACCAAAAATACCAATGAGAATTAAAGATACTGAATAATATTTAAAAAAGAACATGAGTAATAATGACGTTACGATAACACATGCAGAAACAACAATGACAACCAACCTTCTATCAAAAATATCCGATAATTTTCCAACAGGATATTGCAATAACATCCCACCAATAATAACGCAAAACATAAATAGCGACACTTTTGAATTATCGTGATACGCATTTGAAAAAACGACTGGGAACAATGCATAGATAGCACTTAATATCATACCAGCAAAAAAACATCCAAAAATACCAGATGTTGTTTTTTTGTACAGCGTCTTTAAGTTCATGGTAGAAGGTTCATCAAACTGCGGCATTGCGACATACGTCATTGATAAAGGAATCACAGACAAAGAGCAAAGCATGGCTACCACACCATAGGTGAGTAAGTCGTTTTCACTTCCAAGTCTTATTAACAACTGTCCAAATGCTTGCGCCGCATAAAAAGTAATCATATATAACGACAATACACGGCCTCGCATTGCAGCTGTGCTATTACATAAAAGCCAACTCTCAATAACAACAAAAAGCCCGGCTGTTACAACCCCACCTATAAAACGAAGCACAAGCCATAGTGGCATGTTATAAAAAATACCATGCAAAATAGTAATGACCGCTAAACTCGATGCAAAGGTAGAAAATGCTCTAATATGCCCTACTCGCGCAATAAAGGTTTCTATTTTAAATGAGCCACATACTAAACCTGCATAAAAAACACCCGTCATAGAGCCCACGAGCAAAGGAGGCTCATGGCGCGTATTCATCACAAGTGATAGTAATGTTAAAAAAAAGCCACTTCCAAATACAAAAATAAATAAGCTTAATAAAGGTGCGATTGTTTTTTTAATAACATCCAACATCCTTTTCTCCTCCGCAAAATACACTGCTCAACACTATAAAATAGAATGCTATATACAGCAAAGTAGCCAAATAAAAAAGCAAGTCTTCGCTTTATTTTTGAAATAAATCATTCGCTACTTTAAAGTAGTCAACAGGAATAAGATAATAAACAACTCTTTATTGCCCTATCATCTGGTTTAAAGGGCAGCTCATGGGCATGCAAAGCATCATCCAGTGTTGCAAAAAATCCTTTATTAGAAATGAGCTTTGCCAAATGCACACCATCCATATCGACAATTAGAGACACCGCAGCCCGTTCTCCCAATGCTTTATCTACAGCAATACGTAACCGCTCTAACCGATGCATCACTCTGCCGCTGTCATGCCGACTATAATGGCGCTGTGGTATTAAATTAGGGTCATTACCCAATCTCAAGTTCAATAAATGTTGCTGGGTATACAAAGGAAGCCAAGCACGACTCTTTTCAAAATGTGTTAAAAATTGATGTGCAATTCCTGAGCATTCTGCATTGACCATTTGATGTATCGCCGTTAAACCGCTCGCATCTTCTTGCTTCAATAACCACACATGCTTTATTGGGGACTGGTCGCCTCTCGTATATAAGTGCTCTAATGTCCTACAATATAGCTGGAAGTTCGCTTCAGCGTTTGGGGTATGACAAGAAGCAAATTGATGAAACAAATTCTGCTCTGGACAGCGCTCACTCAGTATTAAGTTTAAATAAATATCCCTCGACATCCCCCCCGTTTCAACTGCCTCATTCACAAAAGAAAGCGCATCAATAAATCCGGTATCGCTCCCACATTTTACTAGTTCTTGTAACACATCCAGCCCAAATGGACTCACCCAACTAAATGCAATATCTATATGAGATGAACTTAAATATCCAAGGCGGAGTCCCTCTCGTAGCAACATCACATACAAACGCGCAATTTCTGGGTCCGGGTGCGACAGCAAAAACAGAGGATAGCCTGAAAGACCAATAATAGAGCCGGCGTACGCCTCATTCGAAATTTCATCGCATTGATACGACTGATAGACTGCTTCCAAATGAAAGTGTAGCTGTTCAATTTGAGTAGACTGCGGTAGATGGACAACAGCGGCCAACACATTCAATAAAATCATGCTTAACTCTTAAAAAAAGCTGACCATTGTATAAGCAAAACAATGTTTTTAAAAGTCCATAGGGCCCCAAAAAAAAGACCCCATGCAAAATAAACGAACTATCAGAACTGACGAACTGAACGCACGTAAGCATTACCGTTCTGTAAATTTCCCGTATCAATTGATGGTTCAGTCGTTGCGCCACTGAAAGTAATTCGATAAGCTCTTTCGTGATTATCATCCCCACTTACCGAAACTGTTGATGTCCAATAAGAAGAACCTTCTAGAAGTGGTGAACCATTCGCCTGCAAACCAGTCTGAATGGCATCATAATTGTAATAAACATATTCCCACTCATATAAAGAGGCCATATGCCACCCTCCGTAGCAAGTAATTGAGTTTGGGGGAAACACTGTAGAAGGCTCACAACTGCTTGTTTGGGTACCTGAACCATCCACATACCATACTGTTGATTTGTAAGGCGCCGAATTCTCATTATTGTCGTCAGCATGCCCAACGACAATGGCGGTATTAATAAGACCAGCCCCTATCCCATTTCCCACCGAAAACTCTTTGCTGTGCTCTGAAAACTGGACAGCACTACTCGTTTGATCTGCAGTTGCAATTGCAAGCCCATGCTCACCGCTTGAGTCGAGGTAAATAATAACACCCCCTTCGTGCAACTGCCCTATTTCTAAGGTGCTTGCGCTCGTTACACTAATGGTTGTTGTTGTTGTACTACCACTGCCACTTTCTGTAAATGTAATGCCAGAACCTGCTGCATACTGCGTATCTAAATTTAAAGTGCCTGGCCCTGTTGTAGAAGAGGCCAGATTAAGCCCGGTACCTGCTAAAGGCCCCTGTATTGTGCCTGTATTATCTCCACTGCCGTCAGAGGGCACATAAATACCATTTGTGCCAGAAAAACGAGCACTGATAATGGCACTTGAAACATCAATGGCACCCGTGCCTTGATATGATTCGGTTGCACCGGTCGCCACAATCACAGAGCCATTATCAATTCGAATACCTGTTCCTGCTGTATAATTTCCACTAATAACATTATTAATAATGCTAATTGCTGTTCCTGCCGTATACGCACTTTTTTTAACGGCTTCATCAACCGCAGCCACCACTGCTTTATCTACATACCCAATCGATGCAGGGTTATTGTTGTTAGAGGCTGCATAGCCGTACCCTGTGCACATTGCATAAAGGCTTATGCACAATATTTTTTTATGAATGATTTTTTGCATCACAAATTTCCTTATGTCTTAACCAAGCGGTTTCATTTAAAGCGTAATATTTAGACTGAGTAAAATACCATTTTGGATGGGAATGTTTTTTATATTTCCCGTTTGTGATGCTAAGTCTGCACTATAGCCAAGACTTCCACCATAAATACCTTGATACAAAAGGCTTAACGTGGAAGAATCTGCAATGGGCACACCAATACCTCCCTGGAATTCCCCTGCAAACTGAAATTTATTATTAACGGTTGACCTATCGATATACATGCGGCGATATACAAGCCCGCCTTTTAAATCAAGAAAAACTGGTGTGTTCGATGCTAAAGAAACACGTAGCGTTGCCAATAAATCAAGTAGTGGTGTAATGGTTGCGTTAATGGGTAATCCACCTAATACATCGAGTGCATCTTGATCGATGAACAAACGCATGGTGTTACCGTTTTGGACCCCGAGCTCTCCGCCAAAAGAGGCTTGCCCCACATCGCACAACGCTTTTCCAATTGCAAACCGCCCAACAGGTGTTTGTCCCGAGCCATCTGCACCATATTTGTAAGCGGTATACCCAAGGCTTGCCGTAACCGACCACGGGTGCACTTCAATCATTGGCATAGGAGGCGGAGGCATCACTCCCATGGTTCCTGCAAATGAGGTAAATGACAACAAGCTACCGAGCAGCGAAAGCGCACGTCTTTTAAACATTGGGTCCCTCCAACGGTATAAAAAAATAAAAAGCCACACCCAGCCTATATTGATTGTTGAAAGCATGTCAAGATAAAAATAAACGAAAACCCCATTGTTTATCTGGTTCGCTTTGTTATAATGCTTGCTTCAAGCCGGGGTGGCGGAATTGGTAGACGCGCCGGATTCAAAATCCGGTGATGGTGACATCGTGTGGGTTCGAGTCCCACCCTCGGTACCAAATGCTTGAAATGAACGAAATTTTGTTCGGAAGAAATACGCAGCTACGTGTGTTAGGTCGAGGTTTGGGGAGCCGCTCCATTTGCTTCTTTCTTATCTTGCTCAAAACCTGCAAAAACGCCTGCACGGCGCATCAACACCAAAAACGGCACAAAGCTAAGCGTGAACACAAAAGCAATTTCATACAGCCCAGCCCAGCCCACATAGTGTTGTAAAATGCCGCCAACAGGCCCTGAAAAGACGCGCGGTAAAGAAGCAACTCCAATGAGTAACGAGAGCTGTGTTGCCGTAAACCGCTTGTCGACCCAGCGCATGAAAAAAGCCACCAACGTAGTTGACCCCATGCCTGCTGCAAAATTATTGAAAACCGCAGCAGTTGCAAACAATGGTGTGCTTTTGCCAAGTATTGCCAGTGCAACAAAGAGTAAATGAGTTAACGCCTGAAATAACCCAAACACCCAAAGCGCACGATAAAGCGACCAACGTGTCAGCGTAAATCCTGCAACCAGTCCACCCGACAAAATAGCCCCAACGCCAAGTACTTTATTTACATAGCCAATAACATCCAGCGAAAACCCCATGCCTTGAATTAAAAACGGCATAATGATACCGCTATGGGTTGTTGTGAAAGCCTCTGCCAGTTTATAACACAAAATAAAAAAGATAATCGCAATAATGCCGGGTCGCAAAAAAAGTGCTTTGGCGGGCGCCACAAACGACTCAACCAACCCCGAGTGCGTCTCAAGTGACTCACTAGATGGCTCAGGGCTCCAAAGAATTATAAGCATGCCTATGCACATCAAACAGCCCATTATGCGATAAGTAATGGCCCATCCCCAGTGATACGCCGCAATAAGTGCAGCTCCCCCTGACAACAGCACTGCTATTTGATAACCGCACACAGCAAGCGAAGCACCTAAACCATGTTCTTCTGGTTTTAAGTATTCAGTTCTATGTGCATCGATTGCAACGTCTTGCGTTGCTGAGCAAAACGCAAGGCAAAGACCAATAAATGCCATTAACCCAGGAGATGTAGCCGGTGAACACCACGCTAAAAGATTAAATCCCACTAACAAAATAAGTTGCATAGAAAACACCCAGCTGCGACGCTTTCCAAGCTTAAATAACGCAAATCTATCGAGGAGTGGGCTCCACAAAAAACGATAAATATAAGGAAGCCCAATTAAACTTAAAAGGCCGGTTGTCATAACAGACGCACCGGTTGCTGCAAACCACGCCTGCAGGGTTCCTCCAAGCAGCGCCAATGGCAGCCCAGAGGAAAAACCCAGTAAAAAAACAATCAATAGGCGTTTTTTCATTGTAAGCGCTTACACTGCTTATTTTTTAGTAGCTTGTTTGTCTTCTTTTTTAACTTCAATCAAATGCACATTAAAAATTAATGTTTCATTTGGACCAATCGCACCACCTACGTTACGTGAACCATACGCTAGTTTTGCTGGAATATACACTTCCCAGGTAGACCCTGCAGGCATTAATTGTAATGCTTCAGTCCAGCCTGGAATCACTTGTGTTAATCTAAAGCTAACAGGTTTGCCTGCTTTTTCGGTGCTATCAAATACTTCACCATTTAATAAGCGCCCTGTGTATTCAACAGTCACTGTATCTTCTTTGGTTGGTTTAGCACCGTTACCTGCTTTAATAATTTTGTACTGCAACCCACTTGCTGTGGTAACAACCCCTGCTTTGCTTTTGTTTTCTTTTAAGAAAGCTTCACCTTGCGCTTTATTTTCTTCTGCTTTTTGATTGAACTCAGAAGCACGCTTATTCATCATCTCTTTTTCGAAGTCACTGAGTACTTGTTTCATTTCATCTTCACTCATTAAGAGCTTCCCGCCACTCATACCATCTTCCATGCCTTTTGCAAAAACTGCAGGATTGATTTTAATGCCTTGGCGCTTCAAATTTTTTCCTAAATCAGAGCCAATACTGTAAGAGACTTTATCTTCCGTTGTTGTTAAAGCCTGGGCAGATGTATCAACCGCAAATACAGGAGCAGACAGCGCCACGACAACAGCACCTGTCATCCATTTCATTTTCATCATCAATAATCCTCTCATTATCTTGCTATAGGCGCAGTAGCACGCCACTCAGAGTTCGAAATTCATTTTGCCTAAATTTATCTTGAATTACCACCCTATTCGATTAACATATGGGGCATGATAGAAAATATGACTCAATCACTCACCGTTTCACAACTCAACCGACAGATTCGTCGCTTGCTTGAAGAAGCCGTTGGCCCCGTTTGTGTTCAGGGAGAAGTTTCAAACCTCAGTCGCCCCGCATCAGGACACGCTTACTTTTCTCTAAAAGACTCAACAGCACAGTTGCGTTGCGTGTTTTTTAAAAATCGTCATCGCAAAGACACGGAGACTATTTTAAAAAATGGCGAAGCCCTAACGCTTAAGGGCACGCTCAGTGTGTATGAGGCACGAGGAGACTACCAGCTCATTGTAGAGAATATTGAGCCACTCGGCCAAGGCACCCTCTTTCAACAGTTTGAAGCACTTAAGAATAAACTGAAATCACTCGGCTTGTTCGAAAGTCATCGAAAAAAAACATGGCCTAAATATCCAAACGCCATTGGTTTAATTACCTCCCCAACGGGTGCTGCGATAAAAGACATACAAACCACGCTTGCGCGCCGTTTTCCTCTTGCAGATGTTCACCTTTATCCAAGTGAAGTGCAGGGCGCAACTGCGGCCCCTCAGCTGATTAACGCTATCAGACAAGCAAACCTTGAAGGCACATGCGATGTATTACTACTTGCACGTGGTGGTGGCAGCATTGAAGACCTATGGGCCTTTAATGATGAAACCCTAGCTTATGCCATCAGTGAAAGTCACATTCCTATTGTGTCGGGTGTGGGTCATGAAACAGATTTTACCATTGCAGATTTTGTGGCCGACTTTCGCGCCGCAACACCAACGGCTGCAGCTGAAGCTGTTACGCCTGACAAACACCAACTCTTAGAGCACTGTGAGCGCCTAAACCTGCGACTTGAACAGGCCATGACACGCATTCTCAATTATCAAACAGAAAAACTTCAAAACTTATCAACGCGCTTAAAGTCACCCGAGCATATCTTACAGTCGCACTGGCAAACGCTCGATTACTTAACAAGGCAACTCCAAACTTACACCCACAATATCCTGACTCAAAAGCAACATGCACTCAAAGCACTTACGGGCAGCCTTAATGCATTAAGCCCTCTTGCGACCTTAAGTCGAGGGTATGCTATTGCAACACACAATCAACATGTCGTTCGACAACCTGCCGATGCACCTATTGGCGCTGATATTCAACTCACGCTTCCTAAAGGGGCGCTTATATGCAAGGTAACTCAGCATGGCTAACTCAATGTTTAACAGCGTGTTGTTTATTACAGACCAAATTCAAGCAAACTTAGAAACACTTGGCTGGATAACGCTCATTTTATGGGGCGTTTATTTTATAAACTTAGCCTTGGGTGGGGTGTTACTCTTTTTAGGTATTACACCACGAAAACTTTACGGCTTACCTGGCATTTTGTGCGCACCTTTTTTACATGCAAACTTCAATCACTTATTTTTTAATACGATTCCCTTACTGGTATTAAGCGCTTTTATTTTAGTGAATGGGCTCCCTTATTTTATACTGGTTACCTTAAGTATCACGCTTTTAAGTGGTACGCTGGTTTGGCTCTTTGCAAAACCTGGACTCCATGTTGGCGCAAGTGGCGTTATTACAGGCTATTGGGGATTGCTTGTAATAGACATTTACCAAGAAGGTAGCGCAACGGCTATTATACTTGGGCTTGTTAGCCTATATTATTTTGCAGCTATCTTTTTTGGTATTTTTCCGACTAAAAAAGGCGTGTCTTGGGAAGGTCACTTGTTTGGTTTGATTGCAGGCATTGCAACTGCTTTTTGGATTGGTTAAGCCCGCCCTAGCGCAAACCAGGCCCATGCTCATCATCCACTGTATTATCTGGTTCGTCTGGCGTATCACCGAGCGCGCCCCCAATTGACTTATCAATCACTTGCGTATAATCCTCTTTGATGCGCCTACATAAATCTGCTTTTGTATTATCTAATAAAACCGCCTGACCCTCTGTATTGATAGATGATACGTCAAGCGATTCTGTATTTAATGCTGCAAGCTCATCTTTTAGCTCATTTACAAATTGCTCAGATACCCTACCCCGAACATTGCTTTGTAATGCTTCTAACAAACCATTTGCATGCCCATAGTCTTTATCTTTTATCGCTTTCGATATATCGCCTAGATAACACTGAAATGCTTTTAAATTCCCTGCACCTGTGCGCAAATTAGAAAATAGTTGCTTCTTAACGCGCGCCTCATAAGCATTTTGCATACATGTCATTCTTTCTATCATGCGCGCCTCACGCGCATTCGGTGCATTTTCTGTAGTTGCGCTCCCCACTTGTAACTGCTTTACATCCTCACTCAACTCATTATTCATCGTATAGAGTAAGTGTGATGCCATCCTTAAGCGGCTTTTACTGCATGGAAAACTATAGAAATCCCCATAGCCTTTATAAAAAGGAATATCACTTACCATATCCGTAGATGTACGATAGTTTGCTAGGTTGTCTAACACTTCAGGATGATTTTTCTCGATATACTCACCTTCTGGCGTATGTGCTGGTGCTGTGTTAAATGTTCTTCCCATCAAGCTATGCCCTTGCTCGGCACCCTTTTCATATGCTGTTAGCAATACATCTTGCACTAAGTTGCCCGCCATTGAGTGCCCTGTGAGTACTATTTCTCGCCCTGGAAACCGATTTCGTGCCTGTTCGTACGTTTGATACGCATCGGCATACAACGCATCTCCAACGCGACCTTTTTTTGCAATGCTCTTGTTGGCACTCCAGTCTTTGGCTGTTTTTGTTCCTCTAAATGCAACAACAATGGGCCCTTCATCATCCAAAGGTTCAAGACATACCGCATTTAAGCCTGTTGTAGCGGTATTATCTATCGTTTCTAAAACCCTATACCCTTTTTGACTGATGGTACGGTTTGTATGCAAAAAACCATCACCTTGCTTTGCGCTATCTGCTACATGTGCAGCATCATCATCAATGGTGCCATCCTCAGCAATGCGATACGCCGCTTGCGAGGCATTCAACAATAATTCAACATCACAAACTGAGGTTTTATCACTCGGCATAATGCCTCTCACTTATTGCTGCGCGTTCACCAAACACCAACTCAATTATTAAAGTAAGTTAGTTTGATTATAGATCACCTCTTAAGCTTTCATGTAAAACACATGAAACACTTTTCATTTTGATTTATCATTATGTTTTCGAATTTAAGGAGCGCTTGTATGAAAGTCGGTCAAGACACCCTGGGAACACAATCTACTCTCGATGTAAACAATAAAACCTATCATTACTACAGCTTAAAAGAAGCTGAAAAAAAACACTTCAAAAACATCTCGCGCCTGCCTTACTCACTGAAAGTATTATTCGAAAACCTATTACGCTTTGAAGATGGTGATACCGTTACCACTGAAGATATCAAAGCACTGTCAGACTGGCTTGACACCCAAACCTCAAACCATGAAATCGCTTATCGTCCAGCACGCGTTTTAATGCAAGATTTCACGGGTGTGCCTGCAGTTGTTGATTTGGCCGCAATGCGTGACGCCTTAAAAGCAATGGGAAAAAATGCTGAAAAAATTTCCCCCCTTTCCCCAGTTGATTTAGTGATTGATCACTCGGTAATGGTTGACCAATTTGCGAGTAATCAAGCACTTTCTGTTAATACACATAAAGAAATGGAGCGTAATAAAGAACGCTACGAATTTTTGCGTTGGGGACAAAAAGCGTTCTCAAACTTTCAAGTAGTACCCCCGGGAACAGGTATTTGTCACCAAGTAAACTTAGAGTACCTTGCAAAAACAGTTTGGACCACTGAGAGTAATGGCAACACTTATGCCTACCCAGACACACTTGTTGGTACTGACTCTCACACCACCATGGTCAATGGCTTAGGTGTACTTGGCTGGGGTGTTGGTGGTATTGAAGCAGAAGCCGCCATGCTTGGCCAACCCATTTCTATGCTGATTCCTGAGGTGATTGGCTTTAAACTCATTGGCGCACTTAAAGAAGGTATTACCGCAACCGACTTAGTGTTAACCGTCACCCAAATGCTGCGCGAAAAAGGCGTTGTTGGTAAATTTGTTGAGTTTTATGGACCAGGCCTTGCAGGCTTACCACTCGCTGATAGAGCAACTATCTCAAATATGGCACCTGAATATGGCGCAACCTGCGGCTTTTTCCCCGTTGATGAGGAAACCATTACATACCTAAAACTGACAGGACGCGATGAACAAACCGTCGCCTTAACCGAAGCTTATGCCAAAGCACAAGGCATGTGGTACGACAAAAACAATGCAGACCCAATTTTTACTGACTCACTCGAGTTAAATCTTGAAAGTGTTGAGCCATCGCTTGCAGGCCCCAAACGTCCACAAGATAAAGTGACGTTAACAACACTACCTAAAACCTTTGATAAGTTCCTCGACGATGCAGGCAAAACAGCTGAGCAAGCAACCGGCTTTGCAGTAGATAATGAGCCTTACGAATTGCACCATGGAGATGTAGTGATTGCAGCAATTACGAGTTGCACCAACACCTCTAACCCAAGTGTATTGATGGCTGCAGGTTTACTTGCCAAAAAAGCCATTGAAAAAGGCTTAACACGCAAACCTTGGGTGAAAACTTCTTTAGCACCTGGGTCGAAAGTTGTCACAGATTACTTAGAGCATGCAGGCTTACAACAACACTTAAACGACTTAGGCTTTAACTTGGTTGGTTATGGCTGTACGACTTGTATTGGAAACTCAGGCCCACTGCCAGACCCTATTGCTAAAAGTATTACAGATAATGACTTGGTCGTGTGTTCTGTGCTTTCAGGTAACCGAAACTTTGAAGGCCGCGTACATCCACAAGTACGTGCCAACTGGCTTGCGTCTCCCCCACTAGTGGTTGCATACGCCTTAACGGGCACAACCCGCATTGATTTAAGTCATGAGCCACTCGGTCAAGATAAAGACGGGAATGATGTCTTCTTAAAAGACATTTGGCCAAGCGGTGCTGAGATTGCGGCAGAAGTTGCGAAGGTCACCAACACCATGTTCCACAAAGAATATGCTGATGTCTTTAAAGGAGATAGCGATTGGCAAGCTATTCAGACAAGCGAAAGTACTACCTATGATTGGAATGCTAATTCTACCTACATCCAACACCCACCCTTCTTTGACGGGTTAACAGCAACACCTGCCCCTGTACAGTCGATTGAAAAAGCGCATATTTTGGCACTTTTTGGTGACTCTATCACAACCGACCACATCTCACCCGCAGGTGCGATTAAAGCAGACTCGCCTGCAGGAAAATATCTCAGCGATAAAGGCATTGAGACCAAAGACTTTAACTCTTACGGCTCAAGGCGTGGTAACCACGAAGTGATGATGCGCGGCACTTTTGCGAACATTCGTATTCGTAATGAAATGACGCCTGATATCGAAGGTGGTGTAACGCGTCATATTCCAACCGGAGATATCTTACCCATTTATGATGCAGCCATGCGTTATCAAGCGGAAAAGAATGACTTGGTTGTGATTGCTGGAAAAGAATATGGTACTGGTTCATCTCGTGACTGGGCGGCTAAAGGCACCTTGTTGTTAGGTGTGAAAGCGGTTATTACTGAAAGCTTTGAGCGTATTCATCGTTCTAACTTAATTGGTATGGGTGTTTTACCTTTGCAGTTTGAAGCAGGTACCACACGTAAAACCTTGGGACTTACCGGAAAAGAGCAAGTGAGCATTACAATAGATGACACCCTCAAACCCAAAGCAACCCTTGAAGCACGTATTACCAAAGAAGATGGGAGTGAAGTAACCGTTCAATTGTTATGTCGCATCGACACGACAAATGAGCTCCACTACTACAAAAACGGTGGTATTTTGCAATACGTGTTGCGGAATATGAGTTAATATACGCTTGATTTTCCTTCTTCCGCTACGCGGGGGAAGGAGTCCTCAGGGCAGATGAGGGCAGACCAGGGGCGGCGAATGATTTTTTTGAACCATACAGTTTTCAAAACACCTTCTACCGCTGGCGGGAGAAGGAAAATTAAGCGTGTCAGGTCTTAGAATTACTCATTTACGTAGAAAAAAGCTCGCGCATCAACGCCGCCTAATAGTGGGCTATGCCCGCATATAATCAAACTAAAAGAGAGTAAACCCATCGTTTGGTTTATCAGGATAAATCATTAGTTTTAGAATTTCCTAACGCATTTACCTCTTCAACCAAGCCATCTAACTTATCTTTCATACTACTCAAACTATGCGACAAGCTCTTAAGCGTTGCATCTTGCTGCTTGATATCATCTTTTTCGGCCGTTGTTTTAATTTTATAAAGAAAAAACGCACCCGAACCCAGCTTTTTAGCCAACGGATTTTCTTTTCTAAACAGCCCAAAACTTAAAATGGTAAACAGCAAGCGAAACAACTGCACCAAGTGATAACATAAACGATTCCAAAGCGGCCTGCCTTCTTCAGCTTGTTCTTCTTTTGAGTTGCCCTTACCTTCCAATGAAAAGCGCTCAACCCCGTCTAAATAAATCATCATGTCTTCAATGTTTCGGCCGAACTTTTCAATTTGCTGCTTAGCCAAACGCTGATTGACCTGCCCCCTATCGTACATTTTCTTGATATCAGCAACACACGCAAGCATTTCCTGACCTAGTGTCACAAACACTTTTTTCTCAGCTTCCATGTCTTTTTTGACTTTATCTGAGGCCGCATAATGCTCT
>JARGNV010000012.1:19284-52657 GCA_029212465.1 Legionellaceae bacterium
ACTTCTTTCATTGCTTTAAAATAAACATTCAACTCTTTTGCTGAAACCGTTTTGATTAACTCATCCAGTACAACCCGCCGGATAGCCTCCTTACCTTTAGTATCTTTTTCTGCACCTTTTTCTGCATTTTTCTCTTCAGGTTCATCATCGTTTGCTGTTTGAGGGCGTTCGGTGCGGGGTAAAGGAGGAATTAATATGCTCATATCCTCACTTAAATCTAGTAATTTGTGCTTGTAGAAAGTGCGTGCAAGACGTTCAAAAGAATTAATATAAAGATGATTCTCTTCATTTCCAAAAATAACTTTCAAGCACGTATAAGGGTCAGGTGGTGTACCGAATGCACCTTTTAAAAGCGCCTCTTCCTGTGAAGGTAAACTGCCTGGCGCATTGAGTAACACCGGATTAAAGGGCTTATTATAAGCAATTGCCTCTAGCGCCCTTAAAGTAGAATGCGTCAATTGCTGATATAAAAGTGCGTGCACACTACCAGCTGCTTTCGGGAGTATGCCTTTCTTTTTAGAGACAACCTTATTTAGCGCACGAAGTTGTTTTCCATATTTCTCTAACACATCTATCGCTGTATCTGGTGTAAAAGGCATAGCCCCTCATTTAAACATTCATACCATCTTATTTACATCATAATACAGGCAATAAAGCAAATCAAAAAAAAGCCTTGTTGATTTAATTAATTACAACTTTTCAGAGGGTAAGCGGATACGATATACTATGCCCTCGATGACTTAGCGCGCTTTTTATCATGACCCAAACACCCTTACTGACGCCGAAACACCCAGATAAAACTCGTTGGGGAACCTTATATGGCGCAAGTTTGCCAATAGCACTTGCTGAGTGGTGCAAAACACCCCATACCAAACTCATTATTGCACCCAATCACCTTTCAGCCATGACCCTTAAAGATAACCTCAATTTTTTGTTGGAAGGTAATACAAATAAGTCAAATGTTGCACTTTTTCCAGACTGGGAAACCCTCCCCTATGACCATTTTTCACCACATCAAGATATTATCTCAGACAGGCTTTATCTCTTAAACCAACTTCAACACAACACGCCCCTTATTTTAATTGTGGCGACCAGCACCCTCATGCACCGCTTGTGTCCTCCAGCATTTTTAAACCAGCATGCATTCACTTTAAAAATGGACCAAGTGTTTGATGTTGAAGCATTTCGAGAACGCTTGGTCGATGCAGGCTATCACGCGGTTAATGCAGTACTTGAGCATGGTGAGTTTTCTGTGCGTGGTGGGCTTTTAGATGTGTTTCCAATGGGAAGTCGTGCGCCGTTTCGGATTGAGCGCTTTGATAACACCGTTGAAAGCATCCGTATTTTCGACCCAGAAACACAACGCACTATCCAAAAACTCGAAGAAGTGCGCATTTTGCCCGCACGAGAATGCCCGCTTGATGAAGCAGGCATCGCCCAATTTAGACGCACTTTTCGAGAGCAGTTTTCAGGTAACCCAAGCCTCTGCCCCGTTTATGACATGGTAAGCCAAGGACAGTTTCCACAAGGGGTTGAATATTATCTGCCACTCTTTTTTGAAAAAACTGCAACGCTTTTTGACTATCTCCCTGAAAATACCAATATTTGTTATGTAGAAGATACCGAGGCCTATGCAAACCGATTTTGGGAAGAAGTAAACACACGCTTTAACGACCGAAAGCTTGATCCAACAAGGCCTGCCCTTTCGCCTGAAACAAACTTTTTGCCCCCAGCTGAGTTATTTACCAACGCTAAAGCCTTTAACCCACTTCGCGCGCAGCAAGCACCTGAAACCAGTAAAGCACATGCAAACAACTTTAACACGCAACAAGCGCCCAAACTGCCTATTGTAAGAAAAGCAGAAAAACCACTACAAAACCTACTCGACTACCTTCAAAAAACACCTTATCGCGTTATTTTTGTGGTTGAAAGTGCAGGACGCCGCGAAGCATTGCTCGATTTACTCAAGCCCGAACACATTCACCCAACCTTACACGCATCGTTTACAGAATGCCTTAACAGTACCGACCCTATCAACCTTATCGTTGGGCCACTCACAGAAGGGGCTGAACTCCCCGATGTAAAGCTTTCTATGATTGTTGAATCGCAACTCTTTGGAGAGATTGCAACGCCACAACAGCGCGCCCGTGATAAACAAAGTATCGATCCCGATACACTCATTCGAGACTTAACAGAGCTGCGTATCGGCGCGCCACTGGTGCACCTTGAGTTTGGCGTTGGACGCTATCTTGGACTGCAACTGATTGAAAACCAGGGCATTCAAAGTGAGTTTATCGTTTTAAAATATGCAAATGACGATAAAATTTATGTGCCAGTTACAGCACTTCACTTACTCAGTCGTTATACTGGTGCCGATGCAGACCACGCACCACTGCATCGCCTCGGGTCTGACCAGTGGCGCAAAGAACGTAAAAAAGCCGCCGAAAAAATTCATGATGTGGCCGTTGAACTCCTTGAAGTACACGCAAAACGGGCAGCAAGCAAGGGACATGCCCATCAATATGATGAAACCGAATATCATACGTTTGTACGAGGCTTTCCTTTTGAAGAAACCGTTGATCAAACCCGTGCAATTCGAGATATTTTGCAAGACATGCGCTCCGAAAACCCAATGGACCGCCTCATCTGTGGAGATGTTGGCTTTGGTAAAACAGAAGTTGCCATGCGCGCTGCATTTGTTGCGATTCAAAGTGGCAAGCAAGTGTGTGTACTTGCACCCACCACGCTCCTTGCAGGCCAACATTTTGAAACCTTTCGTGACCGCTTTTCTGAATTTCCCATTTCTCTCGAACTGCTCTCACGTTTTAAAACACCGAAAGAAGCTGCAGCCACCATTGAAAAGCTTAAATCAGGCCGACTCGACCTGGTGATTGGTACTCACAAATTGTTACAAAAAGGTATTGATTTTAATAACTTGGGCCTACTCATTATTGATGAAGAACACCGTTTTGGTGTGAAGCAAAAAGAAAAAATCAAATCCCTTCGTACCCACGTTGATATTTTATCAATGACGGCAACCCCTATTCCGCGCACTCTTAATATGGCGATGGCCGGGATTCGAGATATATCTCTCATTGCAACACCACCTGCAAAAAGGCTTGCGATTAAAACGTTTTGGCAAGAAAAAAATAGTACACTGATTCGTGAGGCGGTATTGCGTGAAATTTTACGCGGTGGACAAGTCTTCTTTTTACACAACAACGTTCAAACCATCACCCGTATTTCAGAGGAGTTAAGACAACTGCTACCTGAAGCAAGCATTCAAATTGCGCATGGCCAAATGCGCGAGCGCGAACTTGAGCGTGTCATGTCTGACTTTTATCACCAGCGTTTTAATGTACTGGTCTGCACCACCATTATTGAAACAGGCATTGATATTCCAACCGCCAATACCATTATTATTGATAAGGCCGACCATTTTGGACTTGCGCAACTGCACCAATTACGTGGCCGTGTTGGACGGTCACATCATCAAGCCTATGCTTATCTCTTAACCCCGAAAGATACCCTCATTACCAAAGATGCTAAAAAGCGGCTGGAAGTATTTACATCCATTGAAGATTTAGGGGCAGGCTTTGTACTTGCAACACACGATTTAGAAATTAGAGGTGCGGGTGAGCTTTTAGGCGAAGAACAAAGTGGTAACATGCACGCTATTGGCTTTAACTTATATATGGAAATGCTTGAGGAAGCAGTTAATGCCTTGAAGTCTGGCAAAATTCCTGAGCTCACGGCAAAAACTGCCCCGGGCCCCGAAATTGAGCTTGGTATTAGCGCAATTATTCCTGAAGACTACGTGGGCGATGTGCATACGCGCCTCACCCTTTATAAGCGTATCTCGCACGCAAAAGATACCGAGGCATTGCGTGAGCTACAAGTTGAGTTAATTGATCGCTTTGGCTTACTCCCGAGTCCTATTAAAAACTTATTTCTCATTACACACCTTAAGCAATTTGCGGCAAGCCTTGGTGTGATACGTATTGCGGCATCTCATCAAAACATTCGTATTGAGTTTTCAGAAACGCCATCTGTTGACTTAGGCAAACTCATTCGCTTCATTCAAACCAATCCTAAACAGTACCAATTGAATGGCTCAAATCAGCTCAAATACATCACCGAAACACCTGCGAATGAAGCACGTGTGCATACGGTAGAAGAGGTGTTAAAAACACTGACTTAAATAAACAACTATGGCTCATTGAGATGCGCTCTTGGGAGACAAATGATTTTTTTAAAGCATATCTGTTAACCAGTTTCCTTGTATGTAATAAGTCGGCCTTTCCTTAATGAGGTTTCGGTGCACTTGATACAATTTGAGTTAACTCCTTCTCACTGACTAAGTCCCCTTCAGGCGCAGTTTTGTCTTTGCTTAGCATTTCATTAAACGTCTCTTTTAATCTTTTAAAGTTGCGTACATGAGCATTTGGGTAACTCACATCGGTCGCAAGCCTGCTGCTCGCTGTTTCATCCTGAGATTCAAGAGAAGCAGTACGTTCACTATCCGATAATTTCATAAGCACACGTAATAACTTCGTTTTTCGACTATTGGGATGTTTATGATCTATTTAGAGTGAGTGATTTTTAAGATGTGCTTCAATTTGGTCTGCCTCATAAAACATTTTGCCATCTAACTTTGCTCTTGAAAAAACAGGGTCTCGCCTGAACATCTCGACATACATTTCTTTTTCAAGGGCTTCTTGGCTAATAGTTTTATTGGTAAATTCTACTGCCCTAGAAAACAAAAAAGCACTCATTGAACCCATATGATGGTTTGCGTAATATTTAATAAAACTGCTCATTTTGTACTGGTATTCATCTGAGGTTTCATCGAGACCCAGGCGGACTAATCTATCATGCTCATTTTGAAACTTTTGATTAAAATGATTGATTTCAGGATTATCTGAAGTTTGAAAGGCTGCTTTCAGAGTCAGAAAATTAGCGACTAGCTGTCGATTAAATTGCTGAGCCTTATCTTCTACAGCATCTTCTCTTTGAGCTAGGTGGTTTATCGTCTCAAAGTAAGCTGAGGCCGCAATTATCCGTGCATATTTTTTCCCATCCGCAAAATCTTGAGTCGTGACTTTACCTACTGATAATGCAACCGTTTGCTTTGAATAGGTTGTTCTTAATACTTGAAAACCCTCTTCTTTTTTTGCAGTATTCGTGTAACCTGCCATCAAACCACCAAACGCTTTAACAGCCCAGTTACGAAGCAGTTTATCTTTGATGCTTGGGTTGTATAATTGATTTGTGAGGACGTCTTCAACCTTCTGCTCTAATAATTTGGTTCGGTCTTTGCTATCGGAATTTTTATTTGTAATATATTGTTCTCTTAAAATAAAAAATAATTTCCATTTATTGCTTAAACTGATCGGTTGCTCATTTAATAGACTTGCAATTTTAAAACTGGAAGGCGAATTTACTAAAGCATGTTCAGCGTGAGCAATAATATTTTTTACAATCACATTTTTGGTATTTAGTGCTTTATAAACTGGATTTTTGGCTAAATCGAGCCCCTCACTAAATGCAAACACAAGACGCTCGTTAACTTCTTGCTCATTTGTATCATTGGTTGGCAGGTTATCTTGATAACCACCATCAATAAACACTCTTTCTTGCCCATTAATCTTAATAGTCATCGGCGAAAATGCTATAGGAATAGCTGCTGAAGCACGACTGGCTACGGCAATGGGTACATCCTTTGCTGTTTGTGCATTGAATATAAAAGCATCACCACTTGGATGTTCTGTAGCATTAATCGATAAATTTTTAAATACCTTTGGATCTAGCTGATTCAGTACACTTAAATCTCCAAAGGTCACTTGTGACATTTCATCTGATGACATAGATTTTTTGATAATAGCTATAACGGCTTCATTTTCTTGCAGTGCTTGAGGAAGTTTATCTATAAACAGCTCTCCACTGGCTGGGTCAAAGGCTTCTGGATACCGGTTTTTAAAATATAAAAGAATAGATTGATGAATATGCTGCTTTAACAGCTGGTAAATGGGCTCTGCATCACGTGTAATACCAGGAATAACACCACTACTCCATTCCTGTACCTTCTTACCTTTAAGCTCTTTTAGATTAGTTGTAAACAGCGTTTCCCGAAAAGTTTCAGCATCCATACTGCAAGCTACAAAGGCTGCAGTAATAGCCCCGGCTGATGCCCCTGAGACTTCCGTAACCCCTTCTAACTGCTTGGTTTCGCTCAGTGCAGAAATTGCGCCAGCATAAGCAACACCTTTGGCGCCACCACCACTAAAAGTAATTTTTTTAATTGCTCCCATTTTTGATCCAAATATAAAAATCAGTTAAATAAATAACTTATAGTTTTAATTTAGACCACTTTAATCAATTAATGTAATATGATGCTGCTAGGTTATGGTTTGATCATAAACCCTGTCTATGGTTGTATTGACATTTCGTTTTACTGCCTGCTTGGCCCACTACCCGGTCAAGCCGTGGCATAAGTTTATGGGGGAGAGGTCAATATCTTTCATATTGATTCACCTAAACCTGTAAAACCCTTACTTCTGCAACAGGCGCACCCTCTACATCATCTCCTTCCGCCACAAGACGTGCTTCGGGCAGTAATTCGATTGCTACATTAAGATTTGGGAAACAAATACGCTGTCCTTGTTTTTCAGCTTCTATATAAATCTGTAATTCATTGAGCTTTTCAATAAAAGGCGTTGATAAATCTGTATGGCGCAGGTCCGCAGCAAATAAATCGATGCAGTCTTGTCTCAGTCTGTTTAATAAGACTTGTTTTTGATCTTGGTACACTCTGAAGTCATGAGTTTCAATCTGAGAGACACCATTCGGATAAGTATTAATTAGAGCAATCAGTCGATTATAGGGCGCAAGAAAGTCAGGGTCCTCTATACGCATGTTTAACGTATACTCAAGACCATGTGCTACAGCGCTTCGTCTACCTATGTATACATGTTCATCAAACGCTTGGACTGGATTAACCCAACTATCTAACCATGATAATGTACTTTGTCTTGCTTCATTCTGCTTTTTAGATACATAAGCATAGGATGCTTTTTTTACAACTAATTGAACCAACTCATCTATTAATTCATCTTCTTTGCCCAAAAAAGAAAATCGCTCTGCTTGAAAACCATTTTGTTGGAGTCTGCTCCGGTTATGGAAATGTTCCTGAAAGAGTGTGCGTACTCGCTCTGCCTGCTCACCAGTTGTATGATCAGCAGAAAAAAATGTTTGCCAGCATTCACCTCTATTTTTAAGACGATTTAGCAACCCATTGATAACACTTGGTATTTCTGGAAAAGAGACTTGCTTTTGATTTAAGTAAGTATAAACTCTTGTACATTCTTCCATAATAATCTCTAGCCTGTGATTAAGATCATGTGTTGCATCAGCTCTGAAAAGCGTGTTTTCCAAATACAAGCGTAACGTGTTTGTTTCTGTTGCTGTGAGTTGCATTCTAAGTCCCGAACAAGAGAATGAAAATCGCCTAAATATATCACAATTAAATCTTTGTGTTAATGTTTTTTTCACATTTAGTATCATACACGACTAACATCTGCTTCAATTCGAACGTAACAAAGCACTTTCAGCCGCTTTAAGACACCCTGTATTAGAGGCCTGTCTAAAGAATGTAGGACTAAAAGATGTCACATGCGCGTTTTCATCCTTTAAACTGGCAGGAGACTTTGAAAGAAAATGTGCTGCCATATCTATTGCTTCATCTGCACCGCTTAGTAGCCCCTGGCTCACTTCATGCGAACTGGTATGCTCTTTTTCTAAGCGGCTTTCACCCACTTCTAATTCATGCAAAACATTATCGAGTTCTCTCACAAATGTATTCATATAAATCATATTTTTTTGAAACTGTGTTTTTAGCTGAGTTAAGTGCTGTGTAGAGTGCACCAGTCCATCCACCGTTGCATGAAGCTTAGGCGCAAGCATCTCTACAATTAAATCTTTTTCTTTGATCAATGCTTGATGCGTTTCATCTAACAACAACAGTAATGCTTTACTTTTTTCAGAAGCAGCCGCTTCTGCCTCACTTAACTCATGTGCAACGGGTGTTAGCAACGTCATACCATGCTTATAATTGCTATTGGCATGCGTCAACTGCTCAATTTGATGCTGAAGGGCTGCCTCCTCTTTTTTTTGGTGTTGGTAAAGTGTTGCACATGCGCCTGTCATAAGGCTCAGTTCATGGCTCAGTCCATCTAATGAATCTACCGACTCCGTTAAAACACTTTCAAGCGTTTCTAAGGTTTTTGTATTAATCGTTTGATGTGCTTGATAATGATTCGAAAGAAAATAGGCACCGATTAAATAGGCCCCTACAAATGGAAAGATCCATAACAATGAGATACCCGAAAAATGAATGATAGCTCCAACCAAGCAAAGCACAAGCATAAAAATGCCTGTTTTTTTCCACCACTTCGATTCGCCATAACTTAAAGCCCATTGATTCAATATGCTCTTGCTTTCACGTGCTTTAATGCAACTATCTAATGTGCCCTTCAGCGTTTCTATTTGATGTGCTTGTTGCTTTAATGCGCCTGTTAACGCTCCTCGATTTTCTTGTGCTTGTGTCATTGTATTTCCTTATACTACGCGCATAGCGGTTATCGATGATGTATCAGCACTTTTCTCGTCCTGCGCTTTTAAGTGAGAAAGTTCAAGTGCTTGCACCTCATTTTTTAACTGAACCTGTTGTAAAGCTTTTGCATAACGCTCACCCTTATCGGTTACGGCCCTTAAAGTTGTAGTTAGTTTCCCTATTTTTTCTTGTAACGTTTTGATATGTTCCGCCTGACTTCCCTGATACTGACACTGTGCTTTTATCTTTTGATTGGCTCCAGATAATGACGTGCTCATTCGCTGCATTTCGGCTTCATGCGCGCGCTGTGTCTCGTCTAACACATTTTTTAGGTGCGACAAATCTTCTATCACTTTTTGTAATGCCTCATCACGAAAGCTCAGCACATGCGTGGCCTGCAAAAGCTTTTGGCTTGCACCAAACAATGCTTCTTTTAAAGTATTAATATCTGTAGATAATATATGAATGGTCTCGCCAGAAGACTTATTAGCCTTATTGAGTAGCGAGATAACTTCTTTCAAGCCTTGTGTTGTTACATTCATCTCGGTTAGTTGCCCTTCAAATGCTTCCATTAAGCTGCTCATTTTTAAACGCGCCTTATAAGAAGCTTCTACAACACGCTCAATTTCTTCTACGGCTGCATTGCCTATTTGATTCAAAACCACTTGTCGCTTTTTCCGACTCTCAACTTGCAACATTTCTGCTTTTTTAAGCTGTGTTGTCTCATGAGCTGTATAACTTGAGGTAGACGTATAGCTGTGAGTGTTTTTTCCATTTTTATCATCTTGTTTTTTTCGTTTCGGCAGCAAATAGCCAATAGCAACACCAAGGCCTCCAATGCCTGCAGCGCCTAAATAAATGGTTAAATCAGCTGTTGCTGTAAAAATGGGGGCGCCCAAAAGAACCATTGGTAACATATTTCTCTCCTTAATCATTAAGCAGTTTGTGGAATTAACATTTCTTGTGGATTTTCTTCAGAAGTTTTAGGTGCAGGTTTTACTGAGAAAAATCGCCATAGATGATAAACACCTCCCACAAACGTGGCACTGCCACCAACAGCGTAGGTCGTGGTCAACTCAGGTAAAACAGCAATACCAAAGCTTGGTAATGCAAGCATCATAATGCCAAGCAGTAACAAAACACCCATCACAGCTCCCATTTCCCGACTCTTTAAAACTTGCAAGAAAAATTCAGAATAAGAAAATGGATCGGCAAGCTCTCTCATGAGCTCCTTTTTAATCACCGCTTCAAATGCTTTTTGTGATTTGGTTTTAGAGGCACGTTCGAACGCTAAAAAAGCAACACAAAATGCTTTTGGATAAATATTGCTTGAAGATTCTATCTCCAATTGATTTTGCTTTAAGGATTTACTTTTAAAGACACTCTCTGAATCCGTTAAATACCCCTCCTCATGTACGGTTCTGCTTCTTACAAGTTCCAATGATTCAATCTGCGTGTTTTGAATCATGGGTAAAGCAGGTGTATGAATCCATGGTACCTGTGCTTTGGCTTGATCAGCCTTTGCTTGCTGCACTACGGCATTTTTTTCAGCTTGAGTTGCTGAATATTGATAACTGGTTTGCACCAGACTCAACATATGTTGTGCTGCAAGCCTGCCAAATGCATCCGCACGATTTTTAGGCAGATGAGAAGATGCTGCTTGATGTGCAACACATCCTGCAAACTGAACGGCTTTTTCTGTGGTAGATGCGCTGGGAGTTGAAAATATTTTATACGCGACCTCAGCAAGAGGCGCAACTAGAGTGCGTTTCATGACGAATTCCTTTTCTGTTAGACAAGCTTTTTAAGTGTGCAAAAAGCACCCTCATTCCATTCAAAAGCGACTATAAACAATTCCAAAATAAAAAGCAATGCACTCAAATAACCTGAACTCACTCAATGATAACCTCGATTGAGCGAAACATTCTCTTTGCCTTCATTTATCTTATCCATACGTTCTTCAAAACATGTTACTGCACCTTCTAGCTCATATAATATTGCCTTTAAGTTTTCACGCCGCTCGGCCACCTGCCGCTGTAGCTGCTGCTCTTCTGATGACTGAAAAAAGAACGAACGTTTTTGTTTATCTTTATAAAACATATTTTCGTGACTTTTTTTCCCAAAAGTAAAAAATACAGTGACGTAATTGAGTACAGCACGAATCATTGCATTCAAGCCTTCTCGCGCTTGATAATATTCAACAGACTTTACATCATCTCTAAATTCTAAATTTGCTTCTTTTTTTAAATATTCGTCGACAACCCGATGAACTTGATGCACATCCATAACGCGCTTACCTGTATCGTCAAACATATTTTTTAAATGAAGGGCGAGTGTGTCTAATGCACTCCATGCTGCCGGATACTTTAAATAACCTTTAATGGTTTTTTTTGCCACCGAAATATCGCTTACTGCCCTTTTATAAACTTTAAACGCTTCTGTGGGTAACTGTTCTATCGGTATTGCCTCTGCTTTTGAAGGTGTCTCTTCTGTGTTAAGAGATGATGCTTCTTCAGGTTCATCTTGCATGTCATACAAGTCACCCGTGTATAAGTCTACTACTTCTCTCACCCCTGCTTCAGCTGTTTGTCGCATTTCTTCCAGTACGCGCAGCCAAGAGCGATGCACTCCCATTTCATTTAATTGCTCCCAGTCCTCGACTGTCAGCACCCACGACAAACCATTTTTTGAAGCCAAATCCCACAAGCAGTTATAGATATCGTTTCTAAGCGCAATCTCTTCGTCACTTAAGTCGTGTGTATCTAAACGAAGTAATTCATCAGTCCACTCATTGAGTTCTTTTTCCGTAATTTTCCGTGCGCGATAAAGCATTGTTTTTAATGCCTCTGAAGGGCTTGACTTGACCACAATGTGCTCCAAACTAACCTTATTAGTTTTAATATAGAACAAAAATAGCATTTTATCGGTTGTTTTAATCCATTTTAACTTCGGTTAAAGCATGAGCGCATGTGGTGAAGATTACAAAGTCCGATTTATGCTATGATGTGCTTCAAAATCATTAACCAGCAGACCATAAGGACGTTCAATGGAACAGGAAGCCATGACATATGATGTTGTCATTGTTGGTGCGGGGCCTGCAGGGCTTTCAGCAGCGATTCGCCTCAAACAAAAAGCGCGCAAAAATAATCAAGACTTAAGCGTATGTATTTTAGAAAAAGGGGCACAAGTAGGGTCGCACTTGCTTTCTGGTGCCGTTTTAAATCCCAAAAGCCTCAAAACACTACTCCCTGATAATTGGCAAGATGCACCGCTACATACCCCTGTTACTCATGATGCATTCTATTATTTAAGCACCAAGACCGCTTATAAATTACCTACACCAGCCCAAATGCATAATCATGGAAACTTCATCATTAGCGTGGGGGAACTTGGGCAGTTTTTAGCAAAACAGGCGGAAAGTTTAGGCTGTGAAATTTATCCAGGTTTTGCAGCAACTGACATTTTATTCGATGAAGCAGGCCATGTGAAAGGTGTCTCGACAGGCCCTATGGGTATTGATAAATCGGGCGAAAAAACCGCGCAGTATCAGCCCGGTATGCACTTATACGCCAAACAAACGCTATTTTCAGAAGGATGTCGAGGAGAGTTAAGCCAGCGTCTCATTGCACACTTTCAATTACGTGATAACAAACAGCCACAAACGTATGCCTTAGGTATTAAAGAAATTTGGCGCATTCAACCTGAAAAACACCAGCTGGGGCATGTCATTCATACGATTGGATGGCCACTCGACTCAAAACCCTATGGGGGGTCTTTTGTCTATCACTTAAAAGACAATCAAGTTGCACTTGGCTTTGTAGTTGGGCTCGATTATCAAAATCCTTGGCTGAGTCCATTTGAAGAAATGCAACGCTTTAAAACTCACCCGTTTATAAAGCCCATGCTTGAAGAGGGCGAGCGTCTTTCCTATGGTGCACGAGCACTCAATGAGGGTGGTTTTCAGTCTATTCCAAAGTTAACCTTTCCTGGTGGGGCTTTAATGGGAGATGGCGCAGGCTTTTTAAACGTGCCACAAATTAAAGGGATTCATAATGCCATTCAATCTGGCATTTATGCCGCTGATGCATGTATTGAGCAGTTAACCGACGCAACAACTTCCCCCATTGAACTCACAAACTATCCCAAGTTAATGAATGACTCTTGGGTTATGAAAGAACTCTACCAAGCACGTAATATCCGTCCAGGGTTTAAAAAAGGATTATTTGTAGGGCTTCTTAATGCTGCATTTGAAACTTATATTACACGAGGAAAAAGTCCATGGACTCTCAAGCACCATACCGATCATAAAACATTACTGCTAGCTGATAGCGCCTCTAAAATCATATACCCAAAGCCTGATGGTAAGCTTACGTTTGACAGACTTTCATCCGTTTATTTAACCAATACATTTCATGAAGAAAATCAGCCAGCTCACCTAAAGCTCAAAGACCAAGCGTTTGCGATTGATATTAATTACAAACTGTATGCCTCACCCGAAACACGCTACTGCCCTGCTGCAGTGTATGAAATTGTGAATCAAGACTCGCAGCCTGCGCTCAAAATAAACGCAGCCAACTGTATTCACTGCAAAACCTGCGATATTAAAGATCCAAAGCAAAATATTGTGTGGTACGCACCAGAAGGTGGTGGTGGCCCAAACTATGTAGGTATGTGAGCATTGAAAGTTGAAAACAGAAAGGTATTCTAAAAATCCATCGAATCTGACCCTAATGGTCTGAGATTGATTAACACCTACGCCCCGTGGCTTGATTAATACCTACGCCCCGTGGCTTGACCACGGGGCCCATGGATTCCGCGAGCAAGTCGCGGAACATAGGTGTAGCAGGCAATTTCGAACAAATATCAACAGATGCTAACTCATCGAGTTTGGCCCCATTGATTGGAACAGTAGGCTGTTAAGCCCCTGCTCCTGCACCAGCGCCCAACCCTAGGGTGCTTGTAACTTCATCGTTTAACTTTTCAGACTCTTCTTTAACTGCTTTAAACGCTGGAGAGTCTGGTTTTACATAGAAAAATTTATGTACTTTTCCAGGTACTTCAGAGTTACATAACCTAAGCGGTGCTGTCACAATCATTGGAATAATGCCCAAAAGGAACATTAAAGCTGGACGAATAACATCGTGCCAAATCGCAGGTGTTTGCTTGAATGCTTTTTTCTTATCTGCTAACAACTGTTCACATTCTTCTTGAAACTTTTTCAAACTTTCTTGATCTGGTTTTTCAAGTAAGGGCTCTAACAACTCTTGAATTTTTTCTTGAATTTTTGTGACCTCTTTTTTATGTGCGTCTTTGTCCAGCTTTTTATCTAAGTCATCCTTAAATTTTATCAAGTAAGGATTAACTTTTGCTCTTAACTCATTAACTTTCTTCTCTTTAGCTGCAGCTGCGGCTGCGGCTTCTGCTCTCTTTGCTGCATCCTCTTTTGCTTTTTGCAACAACGAGGCTTGAAAACTTTCTGGCGTAAAATCAGCACCGTTATCTGAACATTGTTTCTCAAATTCCGCTTGCAATTGAGTTTGAGCTGCAAAGTGGCGTGCCAGTATAGCTTGGGAACCCAGTTTTTCAGCCGAGAGGCTGGCTTGAGTGTTTGTAGTAACATTTGGGTCAACTAATGGGTCTATTTGAATCGGCGAATTACTACGGCTGCCAGGAGGGGTGTTCGTGCCACCCATATTAACCGGTGAAGTATGACCGCTTCCAGGAGGGGTGTTCGTGCCACCCATATTAACTGCCGAGAGGCTAGCTAGCGTGTTTGTAGTATTTGGGTCAATTACTGGGTCTTTTTGAACCGGCGAAGTACTACGGCTTCCAGAAGGGGTATTCGTGCCATTCAATGCACTTACATTTAAGCTAGAAATAGCTGCAGCTGCATTTGTTTGTTGCGAAAGCATTGTGGCTCCGCAAAATTTTGATGGATCAAGGTCTAGATGTGCACATTCTGCCGAAGTTAAGACTAGATCAATACCTTTACTAGCAGCAAAATCTTTCAACTTACTCATAATGACTTGTCTTTTTTCCCTTTGCCTATCATTCGTAGCCAATGCTAGCTTCTCAGTAAGGCCTACCAACAACGCTGCTATTGCTTCCTGCGATTCTTCTTGCGGCTTGTTTTCGTCTATTATACTTTCTATCTGCGCCTCAAAATCTTTAAATTTCATTTTACAACACTCCCAAAAACTTGAATAAAAAACGTGACATTAAAGCTCGAAATTAAAACTAATTATTATTGTGGCGCATCATATCATCTGGAACATTTAAAGTCAATTAGATTTTATTTTGCTTTACTATGCCTTCGTGCCCCCAACGGTTAAACCGTCAATTTTTAAAGTAGGTTGTCCCACTCCCACTGGCACCGACTGCCCATCTTTACCACACACGCCAATACCCGAATCCAGTGCTAAATCATTACCAATCATACTGACTTTTTTCATCACATCAGGGCCATTACCAATGAGTGTTGCACCTTTCACTGGCCGTGTAACACGACCGCCTTCAATTAAATATGCTTCACTTGCTGAAAATACAAATTGGCCTGAAGTAATATCTACTTGCCCACCACCAAAATTAACAGCATACAAACCTTTATCAACTGAACGAATGATTTCATCGGGATGATAACGCCCAGCCAACATATAGGTATTGGTCATGCGCGGTATTGGGACGTGTGCATACGACTCACGGCGGCAATTACCCGTCGGTTTCATCCCCATTAAGCGTGCATTGAGTCGGTCTTGCATGTAATTGACAAGCACACCATCTTCTATAAGGGTTGTGCACTGCGTGGGTGTTCCTTCGTCATCAATCGATAGCGAACCGCGTCTGTCTGCAAGGGTGCCATCGTCCACCACGGTAACCCCTTTTGCGGCCACTTGTTCACCAAGCCTTCCTGAAAAGGCAGACAGTTTTTTACGATTAAAGTCGCCTTCAAGACCATGGCCGACCGCTTCATGCAATAGTACACCAGGCCAGCCAGGGCCTAAAATAACCGGCATCATGCCTGCAGGTGCATCTTCTGCATTTAAGTTAACCACCGCTTCACGCACAGCTTCACGTGCATAGTGCAATGCACGCGACTCGGTGAGAAAAAACGAATAACCAAGGCGCCCGCCCCCACCTGAACGTGCTGACTCGCGTCGTCCGTTCTCTTCAACAATGACACTTACATTCATGCTCACCAAAGGCCTTACATCTGCTACATATTGCCCCTGCATGCCTGCAACTAGTACCACTTCATACACACCGGTTAGCGATGCATTGACTTGTATAACGCGTGGGTCCTCTTGACGCGCTGCTTTATCAACCGATTCAAGCAAAGCGATTTTTTCTTGTTTAGTGAGCCCTTCTATTGGATTAAGTCCTGCATAATGCGCAATGGGTGCAGATGAAATTTTTAAAGCCTGGCTCGATGTATTACCCGATAAAGCAATCGAACGCGCTGCATCTGCTGCGCGTTCCATAGCTGGCAAATCAATGTCGTCACAATATGCAAAACCTGTCTTTTCAGCGCTCACCGCACGAATACCAACCCCCCTATCAATGGCATAAGTACCACTTTTCACCTCAGAGTCTTCAAGATACCACGACTCATAATTTACACTTTGAAAATATAAATCGGCATCGTCAATTTTACGATTTAAAAAATTCTGAATTAAACGCTCAAGGCTTGCTTCATCTAGTGAAGCCGGTTTTAAGAGTAATTCTTTAGCAATACCCAATGCATCTGTCATGAAAGCCCCTTTATAATACGCGATGCTGAAGACACGGAAAGCGTGCGCGCTGTTGATGTAATTGCTCTAAATTAATATCTGCACAAATCACCCCTGTGCCTGTTTTTATTTCTGAAACAACTTCACCGAATGGCTCAACCACAAGACTATGCCCGTAAGTTTCGTGCAAACTTGCATGCATCCCCCCTTGATTAGCTGCCAACACATAGCACATATTCTCTACTGCACGTGCCTTAAGAAGCGTGTGCCAATGCAGTGCCCCTGTTGTTTTAGTAAATGCTGAAACCACCGTGAATAATTCAGCACCTTCGGCCTGCAGTGTACGATAAAGCTCTGGAAAACGCACGTCATAACACACAGTTAACCCAATACGACCAACCGGGGTATCAACTAATACAGGGTTTGAACCTGGCGCTATAGTTCTAGACTCCATGTGTGTTTCTGTATCTGATACCGTCACATCAAATAAGTGTATTTTGTCATAACGCGCTACTTGCTCACCCTTTTCATTAAATACCAGTGAACTAGCAAATACACGCCCATCAGGCGCTTTTAAAGGAATGGTCCCCGCTACAACCCATAGTTGATGTTCAAACGCTAAGCGACTGAGTGTTTCTTGAATAACGCCAACCCCCTCCGACTCCGCCAGCGCTAATTTATCCGTTTCATGCGCCCCCATAAACGCTACATTTTCAGGCAACACCAAGAGCTTTGCCTGCTGCGAAGACGCTTCTGCAAATAATGAAGTTAATGTTTTTAAATTAGCTTCTACATGAGATGATGAAGCCATCTGTGCTATTGCAACACGCCGCATAACCTTCTCCCTCCAAGTGTATGCTCTAAGATAAGCATATTTCTGCTGCAAATAAAGACATGATGATAATTTGACTTTTTGGTTAAAATAAACAACAATCCCGGGTTTTCAAAAATTTACCCTTTTATGTCAAAAAATAAAATTGAATTTAGTGACGCATTGTTCCAATCTCCTGTTAAAGCAACGCCCACAACCTCGCCTGCAGATGGCAGCGATTGTAAATCCTTTGTTTTTTACTCTGATGGCACAAAAAGCAAAGGACTGACCCCCAATGGAAAAACTGAAGTTGCGCTTAAGCCCTATGAAGGTAGTCACCATCAAACGTTTAAATCTCCTGGAAATAGCCTTTATCAGGATGAAAAGGATTTTTATACCGCAACCACCTTCGATGCTAAATATAAATTCTTATTGCTTGCTTTATCGAATCTTAAAACACGTATAGATACATATTATGACCGCAAACAAAAAACCAGAAACCAAGGCCACTATACCTATACCTACCGTTCGATTTGTATGTGTATCCACATGCTACAAGAAATGGTAAATCTACCTGAACATGTAAAAAGTTATCCTTTTTTAGACCGACTCAATGATGCGATTCAGCATGCGAGTTTTGATGAAAACTTATATAACCCCATCGACATGCTCCCCTGTTATGATAAAGACGACTACCTGACTTATGATAAACGTAAAATCGACAAGCAAAGTGAATTACGCACGCCACTCACAAAAAATTCAATTAATGCTATTCCAGTCGACTTAACGGCATTAGTCCACATGGGGGTACCTAAAAAAGGCGTACCCGTAGTACACCCCCCACCCGCATTTTCGCGCTTTATTCGTGATAGCGACCCATGCTCAGACTTTGCAGTCAGGCTGCTTGGTAAAGATGACACTGAAAATAAAATAGATTCTTCAAGCATATCGTCTGACAATGCGACCCAGGCAAAGAGAAAATATGGCGTGTTTGAAGCGATTGATACGAGTCATGAAAAGGAAAAATCATCCCTGCTAGGTGTATCTTTTTTACTCTCACCCAAAAGCCGCACGCCAAACTCCGCTAGCAGGAAAAAATTAAAACCAACCCCGTTTACTGATAATTCAGAAGATAAGACAGACAACAACGCTCAAACACACATAAGCATACCATCTTAAAGCATGCTTATGACTTGAAAAAAAGCCATATCGCCTATATCTTATGAATGGAGTGTTACCCCACAACTTATCGGAGTTTATGATGAACAGACGCAACGCAGCAACCTTAACTCGTTCAAGCGAGTCGGTTTTAGCAACCAACAAGGTATTACGAAATACCTACTTGTTGCTCAGTATGACTTTTATTTTTAGTGCTATTACGGCTTATTTGTCTTTTGCAATGAAAGCCCCACCGCTCAATCCAATTTTTGCAATTGTCGGCATTTATGGGCTCATGTTTTTAACCCATGCACTTAAAAATAGCCCCTGGGGCATTGTCAGCGTGTTTGCGTTTACAGGCTTTATGGGCTTTTCTATCGGGCCTCTTTTAAATGCCTACATCAGCGCTTTTTCTAATGGCCCGCAACTGATCGGCACAGCACTCGGTGGCACAGGGCTTATTTTCTTGGCACTGTCAGGTTACACACTCGCCACGCGCAAAGACTTCAGCTACCTGGGTGGCTTCTTATTTGTCGCTGTGATGGTGGCCTTCCTTGCGATGATTGCAGGCTTTTTATTTAACATGCCAGCTGTTCAATTGTTTGTCTCTGCAGCATTTGTTTTAATCTCTTCTGGTCTCATTTTATTCCAAACCAGTGCGATTATTCATGGTGGCGAAAGAAATTATATTGTGGCAACCGTTTCATTGTTTGTATCAATTTATAATCTCTTCGTCAGCTTGCTGCAGATTTTAGGCGCGCTTTCTGGACGCGAATAAGCGCTTTAACCACTCACTTTCCAAGTTGCCTTGGCACGATAAAGGGCTGATAAATCAGCCCTTTTTTTATCGCACTTCGGCTTTAACGAAAACACCTCTCGCGCTGCCTGATAATAAACACCAAGCGGGACTGGATGTTCTGGAAACGTAAGCCGTGCTAATTGCATGGCTTGCGTAAAATCAGCAGGATTGTGTGTTAAGCCACCCAGTTTTAAATCAACACCTGGCTCAAGATAAATCGTATTTGCTTCACGATTGGTTTTGGTTGAAAAAGCATCAAAAGCGCCTTGATTGAAAATGTGGCAGTCTTGGTACACTTCCAGAAAACTACACCCTTCATGCTCATATGCTGCCTTTAGAAGCGCTCCTAAGTGTTTGGGATCTTTATCAACCGCACGCGCTACAAAACTTGCCCCGGCTCCAAGGGCAAGTGTCAGTGGGTTAAGTGCATCTGCCTGCACACCGTTGGGAGACGTTTTGGTAACTGTTCCACGCGGCGAAGTGGGTGAAAACTGGCCTTTGGTTAAACCATAAACCTGGTTATTCACCAATACAATATTCATGTTTACATTACGTCTTAAGGCATGCACTAAATGATTGGTACCAATGCTTAAACCATCGCCGTCGCCTGTAATGACCCACACGCACACATCGTCTCTTAAGGCTTTAAGTCCCGTTGCGACGGCTGTTGCACGCCCGTGTAAAGTATGAAAGCCATATGCGTTCATGTAGTAAGGCAGACGGCCTGAGCAGCCAATACCTGATACAAATACATGCTTTTCAGGTGGCAACCCAAGCGTTGGTAAAACACGCTGAAAAGCAGCTAAAATGGCGTAGTCTCCGCAACCAGGACACCATCGAACTTCGTTTTCATTGGTAAAATCATTCCGCGTGAGTGTTTGTTCTTTCATGTATTATTTCCGCATTAATGGCTGACACCAAATGAGTGGTTGAAAAAGGCTGTCCATTACACTGGCTGATAAGACGTGCATCAATTAAATACTGTTCTCGTAATAAACGGCACAGATGCCCAGAGTTAAGCTCTGCCACCAAAACGTGTTTAAATCGTTTTAAGATAGCTTCTAAGTCAGCAGATAATGGATAAAGATGTTTTAAATGCAAATATGCAATGCGCATGCCGTTACCTCGGCATATTTTTAGTGCCGCTTTAAGGCTACCGTAAGTACTGCCCCAGCCTACCAATAACACCTCAGCATTTGCATCACCTTCAATCACAAGTGCGTCGTACGCTGCTTTGATGTTTTCTACTTTTTGTGCACGCAATGCAATCATCGTAGCATGGTTATCAGGATCGTAGCTAATGTCTCCTGCATCGCCTGACTTTTCAAGTCCCCCTAATTGATGAATAAAACCTTTGTAGCCTGGAATATTCCAGCTTCGGCTTAAGTGTTCATCGCGCGTAAATGGTTTTTCTGTACGATTAAACTGAATACTTGGTAAGGTAATGGTGTCGGGGTTTGGAATCATCCAAGGCTCTGCTGCATTAGCTAAGTACGCATCAAGGAGCACTACAACAGGTGTCATGTATTTTACCGCCAAACAAAATGCTTCTATCACTGTATTAAAACAATCAGATGGCGTTTTAGCAGCAATGACAGGTAATGGCGCTTCACCATGCCGGCCATACAGCGCTTGTTCTAGATCGCTTTGGCCAGTTTTAGTTGGAAGCCCGGTTGAGGCACCCGCACGCTGCACATTTAACAGTACCAAAGGAAGCTCGGCTATCACTGCAAGTCCAAGTGTTTCAGACTTTAAATCAAAACCTGGGCCCGATGTACAGGTGAGTGCCAATGCACCCCCAAAAGACGCGCCTAAACATGCACCAATTGCTGCAATTTCATCTTCCGCTTGCAAAAGCGCCACACCATACGCTTCAAGCCCTGCTGCAGCTTGTAAAATGCCTGAAGCAGGTGTGATAGGATAACCTGATACCAGGACGGGTGTTTCTGTACCTGTTGCAAGCGTTGCCAGTGCGAGGCCCACTGCATCAACCCCGGTCACTTGACGGTACTCTCCAGGCACGCGCGATACATCCTCCATTTGAAACGTGCGACGCGCAAGCTCAAGTGTCATGGCGTAGTTATATCCCGCAAGTAACGCGCGCTTATTGCCTTCTAATATATCAGGGTGTGCCTTAAACTTTTTGTCCATAAAAGCCAACGCATGCGACGTTTCAAACTCAAACAGCCACAATACCAAGCCAAGCACATAACAATTTTTTGCCTTTTTCTTGTCTGAGGTTGAAAGGTCTAATCCTTCTAATGCATTCACTGTTTCTGAAATGAGTGGCACGGACAACACTTGATACTGTGACTGAATGGTCTCCAGAAAATCTGTCGCGCAGCCTGCTTTTTCAAAGTCTTTGGCAGTCATGCTGTCCTGGTTAATAATTAAAAGTCCCGCATGCTTTAAATAAGGTAACGCTTTTTTTAATGCCGCAGGATTCAGTGCCACCAACACATCTAAAGTTTCACCGGCTGTGAAAATTGCCTCTGACGACATCGCTAATTGAAACCCAGAAACGCCTGCAACCGTACCTGCAGGCGCTCTGATTTCTGCCGGAAAATCAGGAAGTGTACGCACATCACGACCCGTTAAAGCCGCCGTAATCGTCAGTTGCTCACCGATAAGTTGCACGCCATCACCCGAGTCGCCAGTGAGACGAATAATAATACTATCCGTTGTAGGGCTCATTACTTCCTTCCTGGATTAATTGTTTCATCTCTTTAACGGCTGTTTTTAAACCAACAAACACCGCATGCGCTATCATTGCATGCCCAATATTCAACTCATGAATCACAGGAATACGTGCAATGGGTTTCACATTATGATAGTGCAGCCCGTGCCCTGCATTCACCACCAAATTAAGCGCTGCAGCATCAAATGCGGCTTGTTGCAAACGCATTAACTCTTCTTGCACCAACGAAGGACGCTCTGCTTCAGCATAGCACCCTGTATGCAGCTCAACAACTCGCGCACCTGTTTGCGCGGCTGCCTCAATTTGTGACTTATCTGGGTCAATAAACAAAGATACCTCGGTTCCGACAGCCCTTAAACGCTCAATTGCATCTCGAATGGCACGCTCATGCTTTATCACATCAAGCCCTCCTTCGGTGGTGAGCTCTTCGCGTTTTTCAGGCACAAAACATGCGTATTCTGGCTGAATCATTTCCGCAAACGCAATCATGTCATCGGTCACTGCAAGTTCTAGGTTCATACGCGTTTGTAGTGAAGCTTTGAATTGTTTGACATCGTCAGGCTGAATATGTCGTCTGTCTTCTCGCAAATGTAGGGTAATGCCATCGGCCCCTGCTTCTTCTGCATCAAGCGCTGCTTTAAGTGGACTTGGATAACGCGTGCCTCGCGCCTCGCGCAAGGTTGCTACGTGGTCAATATTTACCCCTAATAATACATCTCGACTCATTAACTTCCCCCTCTTTATTTGGTGCGCTCACAGCAATTGCGCCTAGCCAAAAACGCAATTGCTGTGAGCGTATAACAACCGTGTTTTGATTTCGCGACCATCCAGTAAGTGATCAATTGCACGTCGCATGACCCACTTTGCTGTTTTCAAAACGGCTGCATCATCCCACGTATCGGCGCCCATTGCGAGTATATGCGCACCAATAAGACCTTCATCATCTAATACAAACCCTTCCTCAGGTAAAAAAGCGTAACGTTTATTCTCACGAATAGGCTCATGCGCGCGCGCTTCATATTCATAAGAAATTTGATACCCTGATGCCTCAATTAATACGCGCTCAAACCTGCGCAATGCCATTTCAAGCATCCCTTGATTGGCAGCCCGTTGAATGGCTGTAAGGGTTACTTCGTAAACATCCAACAAATCGGTATCGCATACTTCAGGCTTTAACGCGTGATAGAGCAGCTCATTTAGATACAATCCAGACAATAAATTGTCGCCCATGAGTAACTTGGGAGGGGCTGCAATTTCAACCTGCTTTACATACACACCATAAGGACGCTCATTGAGCGTAAGCCAAAGAGGCGTAAAAGGTTGTAGTATGGCTTGTTTTTTAGGGCTTCTGCCACCCGCACAAAATGTCTGAACCATACCCCGTTCACGGGTTAAAAAAAAGGCTTGTGTTGTTGCGTTTTTTGCAGGCTTTTGGTGTAACAACCATGCTGAGAGTTCGTCAGTTTTCATATCCTAATTGCTTGAGTATCCGTGCGTCATCAGACCACCCTGATTTGACTTTACACCAGCATTGTAGGAAAACAGACTGCCCAAGTAAACGCTCCATATCAAGACGTGCTTGGCTTGCAATGGCTTTAAGCTTACTACCGCGCTCACCGATTATCATACGTTTATGGTTTTCTCTATCGACTAAAATAAGCGCTTGAATTTTAACTAGTTTCTCGCCTGCCTCATATGATTCAATATCAACCGTGGTCGAATAAGGTAGTTCTTGCCCACTTAAGCGAAAGATTTTCTCACGCAATAGTTCAGCACACAAAAATTTAACTGAGCGATCTGTCATTTGGTCGGCTTCAAACAAATGAGGTCCTTCAGGCATTAAAGGTGTTAATGTGGCCTCTAGCGTATCTACCCCTACACCCGTTTTGGCAGAAAGCGGGATGATGCTTAAAAAATCATGCTTTTTATTCAATTCATCAAGCATGGGTAACAACGTGTTTTTATCTTCAATTTTGTCGACTTTGTTTAGCACTAACACACATGGGGTTTGTGTGGCTTTAATTTGCTCGAGCACACGTTCATCTGCTGCTGTAAAACGTAATCCCTCTACAATAAATACAATGACATCTACGTCATATAAGGTGGCTTCTGCCGATTGATTCATGAGACGATGCATATGCTTCTTGCCCCCGTCATGAATCCCTGGGGTATCAACGTAAATCATCTGGCATGCCCCTTCAGTGACAATGCCTCGAATAATATGCCGTGTCGTTTGCGGCTTACGTGAGGTAATGCTCAGCTTTTCTTTTAAAATACAATTCAGTAGCGTTGATTTCCCTACATTGGGTCGCCCAACCAGCGCAATATAACCACAAGTTGTTGTCATCTAAATCCAGTTCCGCATCAAATCCAATAAAAACACGCTCTATTCTATCCGCAAATAAAAAAATACACAAAACATGTTTAATTATACATCAAAATGACTTTTAAAAAATAGGCCTGTCATGTATAATTTGAACACTATTAAAAGAATATTTTTTCAGGACGAGGGCTTTACATTATGTCAGGCACACACAAGAGAAAACGGCTTCATCACCACGGACCCTTAGCAGACACTAAATCAAGTACCATTCAAGCGCATCAAAAACGCATGAGCATGCGAAATGCTGAAGATTACTTCGTGCAAAAAGCCCATCAAATTGAAGCAGAACTCATAAACAACCAAAACACCAAATCCCCCCTGCTTGCCAACCAAATGATGGGGCGATATGGCATTACAAATATGAAGGCCTTTCTTGAATCTCCTGGTGGAAAAGCTTTAAAAAATCTTCTTGAAAGAAAGTTATTAGAACTCGAGACACTTCGCAAAAAAGCGATTCAAACGGAACAAGATAAGGCACGTCAACGCACATTAACCATGCTTGTTTTAAGCCTTGCTTATGACAAAAAATCTGCTGCAGCGCGTCGTGAATACTACATTGAAACAGAACAAAAAATCTTAGATAAAAAGCTACACCCTAAAGGGAAAAGCAAAGCTTCATATGATGCAGATACGCTTCGTGCATACCAAGAAAGCGCAAAAGCGATTAATGAAGAACTTGCCGCCAAAACCGCTTTACTTGCAGAGATTGATGCAGAGTGGGATAAATTAGAGGTTGCAACGCAAGAGCAGCATGCACGAGATACTTTCTTTGATGCATTGCTGACTGACATTACCCAGCTATTTGCACTCACAGAAGAAGATTCAATCCACTTAACGCACCTCAAAAAACCAGAGTTGCATCATATACTGCAAGAAAATCAAGTTGTGCATCGTGATGGCCGCGCCTATTTGATTCCAAAACATGCAACATTTGAATCCCTTTCACAGGAAGAGCAAGCCGCTGCAGAAAAAAACTTCAAGGCCATTAAACCACGTCTTGAAAAAGCCGTTAAAGCATCTCGAGATGATGAAGCCACGCGCATTACAAACAAAAAAATAGACTTGATTCATAAAGCCGCGCGCTTGCACCAAGATATTCGCGTGTTAACACAGCAATTAAAAATGATGCAACAAGCCATTGGCTTAATCACGGCAAGCCTGACGCCTGACGCTGCATCAAACACGCAACCACAACTAGGTATGCGTCCTCATCCCAATCAGCCAAACTATGATACCAGCGCACTCTTTAGCAGTTATAAAATGCTGAACAAAGCAATGGTTAACACAGAATCAACCAAAGAAAGACAACCTATTTTAGACGTCTTACATGAAGACATTGACCCAATTTTTGCAAAGAAACCTGAACTAGACCCACTTGATATAACCACCATCAATCGCTGGGGTGGCCCACAGTTTCTTGCAGAACTGCATCAATTTAAGCAAGGCGCAAATAACATTACGTCTGCAGCCCACATGCAGTTTCAAACCTCTCGTTCAATCCTCAAAAATGCAGAAAGACTAGCAGGTCTTGTTTCAGAGTCTCCCGCTGCAAGACGCTTTCAAATTGACGAGGCGCTTGATGCCCCTAAGCCTAAGCCCGCTTCATCGCAAGCAACAAACGCACCGCTTAAAGAGGAAATAAACCGCATGAAGCAAGAGCCCGCCTATCGTCCAGAAGAAGAGCAAGAAAATCAACCTGAGAACACACAAGGGCGCCAATTTAGGCCTAAGCCTTTTAGTACAAATCCATTTGAATAAAAGCGATTACGCTTGCGAAGCGCTTTTAACTCATCTACCATAAGTTAGGTTAAATTTTGGTTGTTTAACTTAACCTATGGAGAGGCACCTTTGGAATCTTTAGTTGACACAGCATCATTCATCATCACACTTGATGTCGACAACACTCTGTTAGATAAACTAAAACACATCCAGGAAGCCGGTTTATCTGTCGTAGAGCTAAATCACATCGAGCCTGACATTTTGGTAGACGTCCTTAAAGCATACCCAAACCTTCGTGTAGGTGTTGGTAACATCTTAAATACAGCACAACTCGAGCAGGCCCATGCTGCAGGTGCACACTTTACAAGTAGCCTTGGGTTTATGCCAGATTTAGTGCAAACCGCATCTGTTTATAAGTTTCATTACATACCCGGCATTGCAACATTTTCAGAGGCAATGCACGCACATACACTTGGCGCACAACACGCAAAACCCTTCCCAGCAAGCCTTGCCTTTTGTATGCGCTTAAACAAATATTTGCCAGCTCTTCGCCTGTTTCCTGCAGAGGTCACCGAAGAAGAGGCCGAAGCCTTACTCAAGCTACCATCCGTTGCAGCAGTAAGTTTTATTAATCCAGCGCTTAAAGCGCTTCATGCAGCCCCTGTTACGTAATACACTTTATGACATTTACTTACGCTGAACTGGTAGTGTTTATTGCAACCCCCAGTCAAAATATTATGTCGACAGATTTAGTCTCGGGCGTTAAGAGCTTCTCATTTTGGGTTGCAAGCAACCCAAATGCGGTCATGGCAGCTATTGACACACATCCATATATTGCTGCCAGCTATTTACTGGAAGATTTAGCCGAAAAAATAACGCGCGCTAACACACTGAATCAAACCCAAGAAATAACGCTACTCAAAGACCTTAACTGGATATATGACGCAGAAGCTTACCGCAATAAGCTCTTAAGTGCGGATGCGGATGGCTATATTTACACCCCCTATGATTTAAAACGCTGTATTGCAGCCATCCCTGCTCACAGAAACGATATATTGCAGGCTGTGTGCGATAATGATTTACTGCTGCAGCGCATTTTTACATCTGCTGTACCGGAAGATACTGAGAAAACACTCGCACAACTCACTGAAGACTGGCCTGAGTATGCAGAAGCTTTCACCGAAAGCTATGATAGAACGTTTTGTAATACACCGAGGCTTACAGGATAAAGTATACCGGTTCATGTCATTAACTTACCCGACTACCCCTGCATGAAGCGGGGGTAGTCGGTAGTATACAAAGTAAGTAGGTACTTCGAGGTTACTTCCACTTAAACCACGCGCTGGTGGCAACCCCTAGCGATAATGGTTCAATAAAGCTTGTGGTTTCACTGCCTTTTGCATTAATCCATTGCAACGTTTGCTGTGCACGAATACAACCATTTTGTCCTGCTTGTTTGAGCCAACGTTTTGCTTTATCTTCATTGACATCACCCAGCGCTCCCTGGTAATAAAGCATCGCCAATTGATACTGCGCATACCCATTACCACGCTCTGAGAGTTTTTGATAAAGCGCTGCCGCTTTCGCTGGGTCTTTTTCAACACCATCCCCGCGCGCATACAGTGAAGCGAGTGCAAGCATCGCTTTTGCATTACCTTTATCTGCTGATGCTTGATAGTGTTGTAATGCTTTTTGAGTATCTTTGGACATGCCTTGGCCTTTTTCTGCCATTTGGCCTAAGTAGTACAGTGCATCACGATTACCGCGCGCTGCCGCTTTCTCATACCATTCTAATGCTATTTTTTCATTTCTGAACTTGCCTGTATCATGTAAGTAGATACCAGCAAGCTGCACCATGGCGCGCACATGGCCACGCTCTGCCGCTTTAAGGTATATCTCTTCGGCCTTATCTGTATCAACTGGGCGTCCTTTACCATACTCATACATCAACGCAACATCAAACTGCCCTGTGGCATTCTCTTTTTGAGCAGCTATATCATACGCTTTAAGCGCTTTTGGGTAATCGTTATCAACCGTTTCATATACAAACCCTAAAGCAATTGCTGCAGGATTATATTGATTCATCGCTTTTTGATACCAATATTTTGCTGCCTTATAATCAGGGAACTGGCCTGTTTTTCCCATTTGGTTCAAGCGCCCTAATAAGTATTGCGCAACGGGCTGTCCTTGTTTTGCAGACAATGTATACCAATTTTCAGCTGCGTCATATTGCACATTGCCGCCCAAGCCTTGTTCAAATAAGTAAGCGAGCTTCAATTGTGCATCTTTATCTCCTCTTTCTGCCAGCGCTTGATAAATAGCGCGTGCTGCTTTCATAGATGCATCATCTTCAGCACTTGTTAATGCATTATCAGCAAGTAATAAGCTTGCACGACTATTACCCGCTTCATGTGCTTTTTCTAACAATGGCAAAAATGGCATATTTCTATCATGCGATAAAATGGCTAAGTTAAAGTCAGCAAAAGAGAACCCTGCACTGGATGCTTGTTGTAACAATTCTGCTGACTTTTCTTGGTCCTCTCCTACCTCATGCCCTGTTGCGTAGTAAGTTCCTAAAATAAAGGCACTCACGGGGTTTTTATCAGCCTTTTTATACCAGTATACTGCCTCACTTGGATCGGGTGCTGTTCCAATACCGCGATCGAGCAACATCCCATACAAGAGCGCTGCTTTACTGTCTCCATTTTTTGCTTCTTCTTTTGCTACTTCAAGCGCATGTGCTTGCTTTTCTTTAGAAGTATCCATTGCATCAAAGAACGCAAGTGGCAAGACAGCAGACTTAATGCCTTTGGCCGCTGCATCCTGGTATAAACGTTTCATCAGTGCATGTCTTTTTTGCTGTTCCTGAACACTTAAACTGCCTGTTTTGTCACGCACCATCATTTCTGCTAAGTGATACTCACCCAGTGGGTTTTGATTAAAGGCTGACAATGCATACATAGACATTGCACGCTCAGGATTTGGCTCGATAGCCCACGCTCCTTCTGCATCCTTTTGACCCACTTCATATAAATGCCCAAGAACATATTGCGCTTCAGGGTTTCCTTTAAATGCGGCATCACTTAACCAGCCCATTGCTTGTTTATAGTCGGGCTCTCCGCCTTCACCCGTTAGATAAAAGATGCCTAAGGTATATTCTGCTTTTAAATCTTGCTGCGCAATTGCTTGCATATAATACTCAACGGCTTTTTCGTTATCTTGCTTAACACTCACGCCTCGATGATACAGCTGTCCTAAAGCAAACTGTGCTGTTGGGTCGCCAAGGGCTGCTTTCTCTTCAAGTAATACAGAGTATTTTTTAATGTCTAACCCATATTTTGGAAATTCAAATGCTCTGCCGTCACTTGATTGGGGCAATGCTTTCACCAACACATCATAATATGCTGTGAGCGGAATCGTATTAGGCTCCATCATGACAAAACGGGGTTTATATAAGGTTTTCCTGCTAATACCCGTCATTTGTGGTGGCTGGTTGTATCGATTTTGATGTCGTGCCGTGCCATCTGTCCATTCAGTTAAAATACCAGATAAGCCATACCCACAACTTTTAAAGTCGGAGAATTTGTCACGACTTAACCATCGAGATGCTAACACCTCGGGGGTATCTGGAATCTTGCTAGTCGCTGCTTCAAATTTGTCACTCCAGGTTTTAGCAAGCGTTTCGTCCCCATTTAGTTTGGCAAGCTCTGAGAGCCCTTGCATGGCAGGCAAATATCCAGCAGCCAATGCTGAGTCGTACAGCCGTTTTGCCTCATCTAAATCTTTAGGTGCTAATTTCCCTTCAACATACACTTCTGCCATTAGATATTCGGCCTCTGGCTCCTTCTTCTCTAAGGCTTTACCAAGCCAAATCATACCTAACTTTTTGTTTGAACTATGGCGGCTATCAAGAAAATGCTCCGCTAAACTTGCTTGTGCAAGGCTATTTCCTTGCTTGGATGCCAAAATATCATAGCGTCTTGCCCTATCTTCATTTTTTTTCACCCCCACACCAAAGTGATAGGCTGCAGCACAATAAAGCTGCGCTTTTAAATCTCCGCTTTCAGCCGCCTTTTTAAACCATTTAATGGCCTCGCTTGGATTTCTTTCATGAATTAACTCATAACGCGCCATGAGTTTTTGTGCTGGCAAAAACCCACGTTCTGCTGCTGCTTTTAAGTTTTGAATGGCACGCTGATTATTTTTAAGTACGCCATATCCATACAAATACATCTGCCCCAAATAATCGTGGCCTACCTTATCAGGCTTCCCTCCCTCTAAGAAATAATTAGCTGCTTCGTTATAATGCCCTGAACGATACGCCTCAAGCACATCTTTCGCATGAACAGCCGAGCTACTTGCTGCAAGCACAAGGCAAACACATGGCACGATAGATTTCATGGAGCTCTCCTATTCTTCTTATTCAATTACCGTGGAATAATGCCGTAATTAATAACTTGTCTAACTGCACCCCCTCGGGTATTTCCGTTAGCCAGCCAATAATTTCCACGGTTGTTCATACCGTATTTCACACGTGCGTATTCACACACTTTCAAACCACCTTCGCAATCAATAATACGACCATGACTCGACTTACCATCATGCACCGTGCAGATATATTTCATTTGTTCGCTACTTGACAAAACAGCCCAGCGACCCGCTGGAATTGTATGATTCAAATACACGCTTTGACTGCTTTCTGACTGTCTCATCTGATATAAATTCACAGGTTTATTTGTTTTGTTATAAATGAAGTATAGTGACTGAGAATCACCTACGCTGTTTGGTAGAATTTTTAAAACATTTAAATCAAACCCATACCCCACATCTTTACACCCAAGCGGGCTTCTAATTTCAGGATCGCGCTTTGCAGAAAAGCCAAGGGTCGGTGTACACAAAAGCAGGGCTGAGACACATAAAGCACTAATAGCCGCTCCTTTACGATTTATTGTCTTCATTATGATACTCTCCCAACAGAATGTGCTGGACGAACAATCACTTTCGTCCCTTTTTGGTTGTTTTCATCGGTTGATATTTCAACAAACTCTTCATTCAGCCATTTCGCATCACGTGTAAACATACGTACACAACCATGGCTTGCACGGTATCCTGGAATGTCATTAGAGCCATGCATCGCAAATCCTTTGTGGAAGTACATGCAATAAGGCATGGGTGCACCTCCCCGACCAATAGGGAATACATCTGACTTACAGTGAGAGTTTTCTTTACTAAACATTCTAAAAATACCCGACATGGTGCGGCACGAACGACTACTGTCTGAGCATTTATCACTTCCTGATGCGATAGGTCCCCAATGCAGAAGCTTTCCATGCTCGTCATAAGCGCCCCAAGCAAGTTTGTCTTGATCAACAATAATTTGCTTTTCATCCACCTCCATCGTTTTAGGAAATGGTGCAATATCAAGAATGGTGAGTTCCTTTAGATTTTTAGGAATCACTATCACTTTACCTGCCCAAAGATAGTTATAAGTTCTGTTAAGACGTTGCACTAAGTCTCGATCTTGTTCATCAGGAAACAAGCGTTTCCAAGATTGTCCGCTTTTTACTTTAATGCATTCAAACTTAGGGTGTTTACATAAGCTAGGCCCGTAATACAGAGGCTTTTCTGCAAAGCTCACTGAGCCTGCACCAACAAAAGAAGCCAAAAGAATACCAAGATGGCCTAGGGATTGTCGTTTTTTCATATATCCTCCAGTAAACCTTTCCAGCGCGGCATAAACCACACTTACTTACATACACTGTCGGCTATATGAAATAAAAGTTTAGCCTTTTAGAATTAAAACAAGTCAGTTTATTTTTTACTTCTCAGATTGCCCGTGTCGCTTGCTTTTGATAAAGTTGGTTTTTTTTATACGTTATTTTAGATAAAGTAGATGGACACAAAAATTGAATGTGATACTCAAGCGCTCGATGAAAGACGCAATCCTGTTTCAGTCACGCTGTTTGAGTCATATCTGGCCAAGTTTATACTCGAACACCCCGCACACTATCAAGGCGCCTATTTAAAGTTATTTGATGCACTAAAACCTGCTTGTGCTTTACAAGATCGCATTCAACATGCTGTATTCTCACTGCTTCAAGCGCAACATCCTGAGTACACATCATTTGATGACTTTCACCCTGAGCATTTTTCACTGTCTGCGGCAGACTATTTACTGAAACTCTTGGCAGATCACATGTTTACTCCAAGCAAAAGCCCAAGCCCTCCTAATTTTTTTACTGCTACAGATATGACAACAAGAAGCCCGACTAACCTCTGTCGAAATAAAAAACTATTTAGTGATGCTAATCGAGGGGTTATTGGAGTAGAGCCTATATCAAGCCCCCCTCACTTAACACATACGATTGGGATTGTTTCAAAAGCATATCAGCCACCTGATTTGACGGACTATTTTGCTGCTGCAATAGAACCATCAGGTCAGTACTACGAACCTGCAGAAACAAGCCATGTTGCCATTTGGCTACGTGAGCGTAACCTTCCTGTCATTGCTGGCGCTTCTGGTTCCACTGAGGCACTGATTGCTCGCATACTACCGTATGCACCCGTATTAAGTGCAGAAGAAAAGCGCTTAATTACGTTTACACAGGCCTGTAATATGGTGGCCAATGGCCACCACTCACTATTTGAAGCATTGATTGTTGCTGATGATTTGGAGCTCATCCTGGTTCAAGAAGCAGATACACAAAAAGCACTCTATTTGCAATGCGTTCCTGCGAGCCTTTTGGAAGATGAGGCATTTATAGCGTTTATGGGCTCAGAATTAGTGCAAAACTTACTACCTAATACATCCGTTACAAAACAACCTGAAAGCCCCTAAGTACTCAATGTAACCCGTGCAACTTCTTCTTGGTTTTTTAAGTTTGCCGTGTGCTTCATGGTTAGTGCAAATAATTTCATGACATCCTCACAAGGCCCAGACGCCTCGCCACCATATAAGTCGGCATTAAAGAAACGACATTTAGGTTCTGCATCAGTCCCATTCTTAAACGCCATTGCATGACGGGGACCTGCACCTTTGGTTTGATAAGAAAAGAGAGCGTATTGATGACCACTTAGCGCGTTTTTTACTCCGGCTTGCGTGGTTAATTCTGAAACAGGGATTTCTTTTTGTTGATAAGGTGTTTCGGTTTTTACAAACGCATAATTTTTATAGTCTTCGCCCTTATCACGCATTTCTCTTTGTGCATCGTTAACAGCCAAGGCTCTTTCTAATGTTTCGTCTTTATCACTTAAATAACCGCTGCCAGTACCATCCATTTGACCTTCAAGCCAAGTGTTTGACAGTGGCTGGCAAAGCCCTCGTTTAATACCTGTTTCCTCAAGCATGGCTTTCTGGGTTGTATACCCTTTATGAAGTATTTCTTTTTCTTCTGTTGAAAAAAAGTGATAGCCAAAGACCGACCACATAACAAAAACCGCTCAAACCTAAATAAATATTTCAGAAAT
>JARGNV010000013.1:0-29983 GCA_029212465.1 Legionellaceae bacterium
GAGCCGCACAATCTGTAAATAAGGAAGTAATAGCACTTTATTGGTGGCTTGGTCATCATATTGTGTCACATCAAGAGCAGTATGGATGGGGTAAGTCAGTAGTAGAGCGCTTGTCTAAGGATTTGAAAGGCGCGTTTCCTGATGCTAAGTTTGGCTTCTCACCACAAAACTTATGGTATATGCGTCAGTTTTATCTTGAATATAGAGATAAGCAAAATCTCCAACAGTTGGTTGGAGAAATTCCGTGGAGTCAAAATTTACTCATAATGAGCAAAGTAAAAGATGACAATGAGCGGCTTTACTATCTTACAGCGACTAAAGAACAAGCATGGACTCGTAATACGTTGAGAGATCAAATTAATTCAGATGCCTACAAGCGCCATCAACTGCAAAATAAACAACATAATTTTGAAGCGACGTTACCTAAGCGGTTAGCTGAACAAGCCGATGAGTCCATGAAAGATGTATATATGTTTAATATGCTCGGCATTGCTGAACCTGTGATTGAAACAGAAATCGAACGCCGTATGGTGGAAAAGATTAAAGATGTCATCTTAGGGTTAGGCTTTGGTTTTAGCTTTATTGGAAATCAATATCGTATTGTTACACCAGACTCTGAGTATTTTATTGATTTGCTGTTTTATCACAGAAAGCTTCAAGCGCTCGTGACGTTAGAGCTAAAAAGGACACGCTTCAAGCCTGAGCATGCGGGTAAGATGAATTTTTACCTGAATCTTCTTGATGATTTTGTAAAAGAGCCACATGAAAATCCATCTATAGGCATTATTTTGTGTGGTGAGCATAGTCGCTTTGATGTGGAGTATGCATTAAGAGGTATTGATAAACCAGTGGGTGTAGCGGGGTATCAGCTTACACGGGATATCCCTGAAAAACTAAAGGACGCTTTACCAGATGCAGCACAGTTAGAGGAGAAAATTCAAATTGAGCTGGGCCTAACAAAAAAACTTTGAGTTTGATAAATATAATTTTAATTTGAGTCGAACCTATAAATAATCCAATCCTTTTTTTTAATTTTTATTTGGGTTTTAGTTGGTTCTTTTGAAATGAGTTTTTTAATTGCATGTGGCCAAAATAAACAAGCTTTTTTATTGCCAGATAAAACCCTGACCTGCCATGGGCCTTTATGTTTTTTCCATACTTTTATGGCAGCTTCGGTACCAATACCAAGTCGTTTATATTTTTTCATAATGAAGAACTCTGATATATCCCATACAGTTTTATTATCTGAAATAGGTGAGCCTTTTTGTATTAATATAAAGCCAGCTATTTTTTTATCAACGTAAATTAAGTATGGAAATCGTGTTGTTTCTGTCCAATATAAAGGAAGATATGGGTACCCATAGAAACCATCATCACCGATATCAAAATCGCAAAACTCTGTGAAATCGTAGGCATATAACTCAAACAAATTAGCTAAAAGTGGTTGCTGTTCTATAGTGGCTCTAATAATCTCTAATTGCATATAGTGGTCCTATCTAATTAGTGTTTGCATGGATTCGGCCCATCGCTCCAGTGCTTCTTTTCGTTGAGGAAGCATTTCATTTTTATTATAAGTCGCCATAATTCGGGGCATTTTATGGCCCAAGAATTTTTCAATAACGACGGGATCGATCTGAAGGTTCTCACCCAGCTGTGTAGCAAAAGTACGTCTTAGGTCATGTGCTGTCCATGCAGGAATGCCCACTCGCTCTTGTATTCGTCGGATAGCACGGGGTAGGGCGTTTTCATCCAAAGGTTTATTTGTATCTAATCCTACAAGCACAAAGGGTGAGTCAGTGATTTCTTGTAACTGCTTAAGGATGCTTTGCGTAAGCGCTGTTAGATGAATTTTAACTGTAACAGCCCCTTTAGTTAATTCGGCAGGGACTGTCCATAGAGCACTTTTAAAATCAAAATGATCCCATGTGGCAAGGCGTATTTCAGCTGTCCTAACACCAGTTAGGATAATAATTTTTATAGCACTTTTCGTTTGTAATGACATGTTACATTGACTGCTAGAAATTGCCATATACATTTAATTTCGTCGAGGGTTAATACTCGTTCACGCGGCTTCTCTAGTCCGCCAATATCGCGAGCTCGGATGCTCATAGCAGGATTTTGTGAAATATGACCGCGACTCACCGCATAATTAAAAACTTGCTTTAGTGTACTAAGGATACGATTAGCATGTACCGGCGCACCGCGTTGCACGATCACATCCAGGGCATTTGTAATATCAATAGGTTGAATCTGGTCTAATGAGAAATGGCCGAGTAGGGGGATAATATCTACTTCTATCTGTCTTTTAATAGGTAATGGTTTCTTACGATTTTTGACAACATAGTTGAGATACCAAGATGACAGGAGTTTATCTAAAGTGTTTTCTTGTTTTTGTTCGCGTTCTTGAATAATTCTTTTGGGTACTTGACCGGAACGTTTTAATTCACTTAATTCAATAAATTTTTTTCTTGCTTCAGCAAGACTCATGCTAGGGTAGTGGTCAAGGGTTAATTTATCTGTTTGATTACCTATTTTATAGCGGTATATCCAAGATTTAACGCTATTAGGTGTAATTCTGATGCCAAAACCACCACCTTCGTATTCTTCATACCGAGTAGGTTTCGCTTTCAAATTTTTAATATAAGTGTCTGTAAACTTGGCCATTTAATTATCCTTTGGTGTACACCTTGGGGTACACTTAATTTTGTATTGGTTTGAAATCGATTGCAATGGTTTGATATTAATAAATGGCCTTTTATCTGATAAAACCTGAATTTTTTATCTTAGATGATATTGATTGATATCAAATGAATATGGTATAAAATAGATTCGTAATCAATAGGTCGGGCGTTCGATTCGCCCCAACGGCACCAGTAAAATCAATAAGTTACTAAAATTTGTCTAAGCCTCGTTTTTCTCGCGTCGAATATGTGTCAAAAATTTAGTGTCAAAAATACCTGGGAGAAATATACTAGTGCAAGCACTTCGATTTTTTAGACCATATGTATCTTCTGTTTCTAGAGTGCCCCGACAACTTTCTTCTTCCCCACAATCTTTTCCATCAACAGTTGATCTGAATCTTTTAGGACGATGTAATTTGAATTGCACGTGGTGTTGGGGACCTGAGCATGACACTGCAGAGCCAATACGTTTAAATGAATGGAAAGATTTGGTCAGTAACTTACAAAAAATGGGCACAAAAAGCGTTATTATCACAGGCGGTGAGCCTCTTTTAAAACGATGGTTGCCCGATTTAATTAAATATATTAAATCTGAACTTAATATGCGTGTAACCTTATCAACCAATGGAATACTTCTGCGTCGAAAGGCAAATGCATTGCTACCATACGTTGATGACTTAGGCATACCAATAGATGGTCCTTCTGATGAAATAAATAGAATTATGCGTAAGGGACATTTCAAACACTTTGATATTGCACTTGATGCAATAAGCTATGTTCAACAAGAATATCCAAATATAGATTTAACCGTGAGAACGGTGGTTGCCAAACCAAATTTAGCGTTTGTGTCGAAAATTGGAAGCGTGTTATTGCATTCGGGTATTAAGCCAGAAAAACTTAGGTGGAAGATCTATCAAGTAAATCCTATTGGTCCAAGAAAAGGAGAGATATTAAATGGAGATTGGCTTATTAGCTCGGAGGAATTTAATCAAACTATAAAGCATTGCAGGACGTTAACCCCTGAATTAAATATTTGTTCACAGCCCTATGATAAGCATGTAGGAAGGTATTTCATGATCTTTCCTGATGGTACAACCCATGTGATAGAAAAAGGTAACGATGGTTTTCCATGTGAAAGAATTTTAGGGAATGTATTTAACGACCTGAGTATGGTTATAAAAGAGTTAAAAAGCGATGCCTATTTAGACAATAACGCTGATCATGGTGAACAAATAAAAGAAGAGCCGCTAAAGTTGACTTATAACTAATAGATTATTTTCTAATTTTCGCATTGAAGACATAGCTGAAATACCTTGAGAAATATGGCAATAGTTTAAAAAAACTTGAATCTTTTTTAATCATTTTTAAGGTGGAGCGTTAATGAGTGTCAAAATTGCTTATCTGAATGATTATCCCGAAGTAATTCCAGGGCTAGCTAAAATTTGGTATGAGGTTTTGGGAAGTATCTGGCTTTCAGATATTACTATCGAGCAAGTGGAAGCAGGTTTTTATGCTGAATTAAACAAGGAATCTCTACCGCTCACTTTAATTGCCTTAAAGGATGCCCAAGTTATTGGTGCTGTATCGTTGCATAAAAGCGATGAAGTAAGGCCTGATTTAACACCGTGGCTAGAATCACTTGTAGTGGCTAAAGCTTATCAAAAGCAAGGAGTCGGAAAACTGTTAGTAGACCAAGCAAAGCAACGAATGTCGAGTATGCTTTTTGACAAACTTTATCTTTTTGCATTTGATCCAGGTCTTGCTCTTTATTACGAACAGTTAGGTTTTAAACCTATTGGAGTTGAGGTATTTAACATGCAAACAGTAATGATTATGGAAGCAACCTTATAATTTATAGCGCGTTCATGGATTTAGAGGGGACGTGTGGGACAACTGCATGGTGACAGTATTTAAACTGCCCCATGCAAATTTTATAAACATGGGATGTGGGGGACAAAGTACTTATTTAGTACAGTATCAATCAATATCATTTGCTCGACTTTGCCCATTTAGGCGGCTAAGGCGAGTTGATAAAGCAAGGTGTTCTCATATTGCTCCTCTATTTTTGAAAGTTCAGGGTTATTGGCAGAGTTTGAAAAATAGCGTTGCTTCCAAATTGAACGGCGCACGGCCACAAGGATATCAGAGAAAGTCAGCTCACCCTGTTTGTCGTACCAGGTGGTTATTTCTTGTTCTACCAGCTGTTTTGTTTCATTCATTTTGAGAGCAATCAACGCTAAGATTGAATACAACCCCATAAGCAAAGGCGTGCAACGTTGTATGGCTTTGTCAGACCACTGACGCTGTGTTTCGATACCGAGGTGAGCGCGCGTTTCTTCGAAGGTAGTCTCGATGTTCCATCTGCAGACGAAGTAAAAAATAATTTGGGTTGCTGTTAACGCAGTATCTGTGCTGAAGAAAGTTTCAGCAATCTGTTTTCCATCAGGTGTTTTAACAAGCACAATCCGCATAGGAACTGGTGTTTTTCCGGCTTGATACCAAAGGCAAACAAAGGTTAAATATTCAACGGCCTTAGATTTACCCCCGTACCAATCAATCGTTGATGATTGCCAGGTTTGCTCAGAGTCATCAAACAATGCCTTGAGTGAAATGCGCTTCCCCTTGATAGGCGGCAAATATTTTGGCCTAGACTGTCCTGCGTCTGACACTTTTGCGCTAAACGCGCCAGGAAAAATGTCCTCCCAATGACGCTACGCCTGCATAAAGATTTTTTAACTTCCCTGCGGGCTGCTTAAAAAATCGCAGACTATCTCGGACTACGCGCCTCGGCCTTCAGCCTTCCATGGCGCGCAGCGAGCGGTTGGATTTTTTTCCAAGTTGGACGGGTAAAAATAGATGAAAATAAGCTGAGTATTGATATAATTTCCGGTGTCAAAGCCTTCACTCCCTGTGTGTATCTTCGTCGAACCACAGAATAGCGAGTTTTTCGGCTTTGACAACCTCTCATTTGCAGTTGTCATTTCGAACGGAGTGAGAAATCTCATGAAGAGATCCTTCGGCGCAAGCGCCTCTGGATGACGGGGTTATAATAAAGTGAGTCCCTACTTAAAAATGGGTAAAGTCGAGTATACTAAGATGGATTTTAATACGGTGCTAAGTGATGCAACGAAGTATTTTAATGACGAGCAGAAAGCTTAACCACAATCTGCGATAGAGATATTTTTATCAAACTTTCTTGGTTATGGGAGATACATATGAAAAAAAATAGAATTTTTATCGTGGGGCACTCAGGCGCAGGAAAGGGAGTGCTTGCTGAAGCAGTTGCAAAAAAACTGGGCTGGCAATTTATTAATGCAGATATTTTAGGCTGCACCACCCATATTGGTCGTAGAACCTCTGAGGTGCTTGGCGAGTCAGGTGAGCAATATTTTTATGACTGCCTACATGACATTTTAGTTCGACAAATGAATGAGGAAAATATTGTTGTCACAACAGATGAAAGCATTGTCTGTGATTTAAAAAATAGGGACTTATTGAAATCTGTTTTCACTGTTTATCTTGAAGTGAGCACACTTGTTCAAATGCAAAGAGGAAGAGCTGGCTCACGGCCTCCATTATTGCCCGTGGATGATTTTTCGGCATTTTTAGAGGCACTACATGTCGAGCGTGATGCACTTTACAAAGAAGCTGCAAGTTTTTCACTAAGCTCTGATGATGGTGACATTGACAAGCATGTCGATGCGGTGTGTAAAGCATTTGAGTCATATCAAGCAAATTAGAGTTAGCATATGAAACCGTCTGCAATTATCATTTTCGGCAGTTCTCGCTCTACTGGGGGCACACGTAAAGCAGTTGATAATGTTTTTGAGGCGTTAGGTAAAACGCTGCCTGTCACTGATTTGGTTGATTGTGAACTCAAGGAATATGATTATGAGTTTAGACAAGACGATGATTTTAAAGCAATCATTCAAAGAGCATTACAATATGATGTGATTATTTTGGCGACACCTGTGTATTGGTACAGTGTGAGCGCCAAAATGAAAATATTTATTGATAGGCTCTCTGATTTGCTTGCTATTCATAAAGCGCTTGGAAGGCAACTCAGAGGCAAAAAAATGGCTGTTATTGCTTCATATTATACCTATCCTGAGGGGAAGGATGGCTTTGAGCAACCCCTTAAAAATACAGCAAAGTATCTGGGCATGGATTATGTAGGCACTTATTTTCACTACAGCGGGGAAAATCCCAATGCTCAGAAAGAGTCGACGGATTCTCTAGCAGCTTTTTCAAGGGCGCTGTTAGAGGCTGTGAAAAATAAGGATGCTAGATGATTCCTAAGCTACATATTGAAACGCCAAGACTTATTATTAGGCCGCCAAAGTTAGGTGATGCTAAGCCTTTAAATGCTGCGATTAACCGCTCACTAGATGCATTAGAACCTTGGATGCCGTGGGCAAGTGACCCAAGCCTAAAAACAACAGAAACCTTTATCCAAAAAGGTATTGATGAGTGGAACAGCGAAGCCCAACAAATATTTCCTATGATAGTGGTTCTGAAAAGCACCGGCGAGATTATTAGCGCCTCTGGATATAATGAATCGAGTAATCTAAGTGTTCCCTCTTTTGAAATTGGTTATTGGATTGATTCAAAACATTCAGGGCATGGATATGTCACTGAGTGCGTGACAAGCCCTAACGTATTATGAATTTGACCTCCTTAAGGCCGTTCGTGTTCAAATTAAAGCTCAAAAAGAAAATGAAAGGAGTCAAGCTGTCGCAAGAAGGTGTGGCTTTAAGCAAGAAGCCATCTTAGAAAAAGCAGTGATTGATTGTAAGACAAAAATGCCTGCGGATCAGCTGATTTTTGCATGCTTTAATGCTGAAATGCTGCCTGGGATTCAGCTGAATTACATTGAGGTAGTCGATGAAAATTGAGTTGAAGCTATGTCAAAAAGAAGATAAAAAAATAATCGAAAGGTTATGTCAATTTTATCATTATGATTTGGATGCGAACTCGAAACTCGTGAGTATTCATTACAAAAATGGTCAGTATGACCAAATGGCTTACTTTGATAACTATTGGACTGAAAAAGATCGATTTCCTTATTTGATATACAAAAACAGTACACCTGTCGGTTTTGCATTAGTGCATGATATTACAGTGAGCCCTCAAGCTGATTGGAAAATTGCTGAATTTTTTATTATGGCTCCATATAGGTACCAGGGGGTTGGGAAACAAGCTGTTGAGTGGCTTTTCAAAAAGCACCATGGGCTTTGGGAAATATCAGTCTTAAAAGATAATGTGCTTGCACTGAAATTTTGGAACAAACTCCTTGATAACCCCGCACCATTAACTTATGAAGATTTTCAAAATTATATATTTTTTGAGGTGTTAAGATAGAGATGGAAGCGCAAGCAAAGCCTCAAACTGTTGAAGCAATAAAATTGTATATTTCTCAACATGGTTTTGGCGAGAGAGCTCTTCCTCTGACAGTTACATTGGCCCCCGATATTTTTAGGCAACATTATTATGACAAAAAAACACTCATTACATTTTGTAGGTCCGTAGGCATTCGAACCACGGGACTCAAGAATGATCTCAGTGATCGAATTGACCAGTTTCTAAGAACTGGCGAAATTCCTCAAGTAAGTGTGTATAAGAAGGGAGGTAAGCCTGATAGTGAATTAGGGCTTGGCCTAGATATGCCCGTTATACATTACAAAAGTGATCTAAAAACACGGGCTTTTTTTCAAAAACATATTCCAGAATTTACTGGATTTAGTGCTCAGGTTCAAAAGTGGGTTAAATCTCGCCTTGCTCAAAGTGATGTGTTTACCTACGGTGAAATTGTAGAAGAGCACAAGGCTTACTTAAAGAACAAAAGACATGCTGCCACCCAAGGGAAAGCTATTAAAGTTGCACACGATTCATGTCAGTTTAATCAGTTTCAGATTGATTATGCATATGACGATGATTTTAAAATTCATTCTATTCGTGAAGCCTGGAAGCTCGTTCGAAATAGTGCCGGGGAGAAAAAATATGCGAGATATAAGGCGCGTATTAATCAAATTAGGGAGGAGTTGACACGCTCAAACCCCAATGCTTCTGAGGTAAAAACTAAATGAGAAATGTGAAAATTGAATTTACCCAACAACTGGCTGATGTCACTCGTCAGAAGATGAGTGCCGGATTGCTCGCCTATGAAAAAAGTCGTGGCATCAATGTAGACTATCAGCCTTTTGCGTTAGAACTTTTTGATGCGGATGGTGATGTAATAGGTGTGTTGGAGGCTTTCTCGTCTTATTCATGTGTTCACATTCAAGATCTTTGGATTGATGAAGCACACAGGGGAAAGGGATATGGTAGGCAACTTATTAGCGTACTTGAAAAGTATGCGGCATCAAAGAGCTCTCATAATATAAATACGGTAAGTTGTGATTTTCAGGCACCTGATTTTTATAAAAAATGTGGTTTTGAAGTTGAGTTTGTGAGAAAGAACCTTCACAACCCTAAGCTAAACATGACCTTTTTTATTAAGTTAGTAGAGTCTGTTACATCATGAATACTCATGAAGCACTAACTAGATGAGCATGTCCCTGTTATAGGATGTGCTGGCTTGGGAAAAACAGTGTTTAGGTGTGCCCACTGTTGAAAATTATAGAGTGAGATGTGGTAATGGCTAATTTTTTAGATTTAACGGGTAAGACGGCATTAATAACAGGTGCTTCTAGTGGTCTAGGAGAACAGTTTTCCCACTGCCTAAGTTACTGCAGGGGCTCGAGTTATTCTAGCTGCTAGGCGCATTAAACCACTTACACTACTTTCAGATGAATTAGGCAATGCGCTTCCAATAGAACTAGATGTTACCAATAAAAAAGCAGTATTCACTGCCATAGAAACACTTGCAATTGCGGGTGAGCGTATTGATATTTGTATTAATGCCGCAGGTATAGCTCAATTTACCCCCATTTTTGATTTGGAAGATGAAGCTTTTGAGGAAACTCAACAGGTAAATGTACTTGGTGTTTGGCACGTTACTAAAGCAGTCGTCAATCATATGAAACAATATGCAATTGAGGGATCGGTTATTAACCTTGGCAGTGTTAGTGGAGATGCTATGCCTGCATTCAATGGAACAGGATATTGTTCATCAAAAGCGGGAATTCATCAGATGACAAGAACACTTGTTGGCGAGCTTTCTCCTTATAATATTCGAATCAATACATTAAGCACATGGATGATACCCACACCAATGACAAAAGCCTTTCTTCAGGATAATCAAGCGAAAGTTGAAGCAATGACACCTCTTGGGCTAGGACATATTAAAGATTTGGATGCCGCAGTTTTGTTTCTTTCATCAAATAAAGCATCACGATATATGACGGGTTCGTGTTTGACGATTGATGGTGGCATATCTTGTTATCAACAGCTTGGCAAAAATAGATAATTTTTTTGACTAAGCCTTTTGACGCGTCTCTTTTAAACTATCTAAAAATTTACAAGTACAAGAGCTTGCATTAGGTATACATACCATGATCTCATTGAAATTTTTTTCAAGTACTTTTTGATCATTACCGAAAATTCATTGGCGACACGTATATACTGCACAACGAGATGGTAGTTTTATATCTCGGTCTAACAATCAATATTTATTTAAAAATCACTCAAAGTAAACTATATTTAATTAAAATTAAATATAGTTAAATCTAAAATTGATTTTTAAATAAATTATGTATAAAATATGTTTGTTGGTTGTTTATTATTCATTTTAATTAAGTAAAAGGCCATGTATGGGAAACATCATTACACAATGTCCATCTTGTAAAAGTACTGCGTTGCAAGTCACAAAAATTGAGTGCTTAGCATGTAATACTCAGTTCTCAGGGCAATTTGCGATTCCAACACTTTTAAAGCTGCAAGAAGAGGATTTACGGTTTGTTTTAGACTTTGTGAAGTGTTCCGGTAGCTTAAAAGAAATGGCGTCGAAACGCGGGGTTTCTTACCCCACTTTACGCAACAAACTAAACACACTGATAGAAATGATCGAGCAAGTCGATGCTAAACCTAAAAATTCAAAAGAGGACATTTTGAAACTTGTTGAAGAAGGGAAACTTTCTGCAGCTGATGCAGCTAACATGTTAAATAAATTATGAGGTATGCCCATGAACACTGAAAAATCTCGCCTAGACAAAATGCTGCAAGAGAATAAAATCTCCAAAAAGGAGTATGATATCTTGGCAACTGCACTAAAAAGAAAGCGCTTTTTTAATAAAGTCCATTCTACTTTTTTATTAAATCCATTCCAAAAAATTGCTGGATGGAAAGCTTTGTTGATTGGCATGATGGTTATTATATTGACCAGTGCCATTGCGGTAAAAGCGAAGCTATATTTTTTAGGCCCTATGAGTACTATTAACGCCTCAGTATTAGGAAAACAAAGTATTACTTCTCCATTTTTTTTCATGTTATATCAAAATATGATTTGCTGGTTGGTACTTTCTATCTTACTGATGCTAACGGCTAAGGTATTACAAAAGCATAAAATTAGAATTGTGGATTTCTTAGGAACTGTTGCATTAGCACGCATTCCGACGCTCATTGCGACGCTCTACTTGATGGTTGTACGTATGGAGTACCCCAGCGTATTAGAGATTGACCTAAGCCATGGTTATCAGTTGCACTATTCTATTGCTCAATACATCTTAACGTTACCTGTCATCATACTCGCTATTTGGCAAGCTGTGATTTACTTTTACGCCTTTAAAGAGTCTTCTGGCTTAACAGGTAAGAAATTAACCTTTGGATTCTTAGCAGCCATCATATTAGCAGAGACAGTTGCCCAACCTATAACGACTTTGTTTATGAATTAACAATTGATGCAGCAGAGGATATAAAGATGTTTAGTTTTTTTTCAAATTTATCAAGTTGGTTTTTGGTAAGCAAACGAGTGATGTGCCTTATAAATCAATAACTATGAAAAGTGGAAGTAGTTTGTCCATACCAACCTCATGGGAATATGCAGACTATGCGACTCATCAGTGTATTATGTCACCCAAAAAAGATGTAAAAATTTACGTAATGGAGAGATTATCAACACAGCACACACTCGAGAAAGATATTCACCAGGCTTGCCAACAAATAGAGAGCAATTTTAATTTGAAAGCAAAGCAAAAAATAAAGCTGTCTAATCAGGGTGATTGGGAAAAAAGTATTACTATTATTTATCAGACACCCATCAGTGCATCGCGTATGCTTATTGGTGCTGGAAATCTTTATCAAGGGCGTGCATATATTGTTTTTTGTGATGCAACCTCGTCTGCCATGTCGCGTCTTCAAGCGAGCATCGTGTCTATACTAGAAAGTTGGAAACCAGAAGGATTTAAAACAACAGATTTGAATGACCGCACACCCGAGCCATGGTCTGAAGAAAAACAAGTAGCGTTTGATGCTTTTATAGAAAGAGCGAGACAAAAGCTCAATATTCCCGGTGCATCCATCGCGCTAGTAGAGCGTACCCAAGGTATTATTTACCAGAATAGCTTTGGTGTAAAAAAACTAGGTGAAGATGACCCTGTCACGCCTGATACACCGTTTATGATTGGTTCTACAACCAAAGCTTTAACAACACTCATGATGGGCATGCTGATTGATAAGGACTTGGTGAGATGGGATACCCCCGTCACAAGCATTCTACATGATTTTAAACTCGGTGATATGGCGACCACTAAAAAACTAGCATTAAAACATACTGTAAGCGCATCAACAGGGATGCCCCGACGAGATTTAGATTTTATGTTTAAATACAGTCAGGTTACTCCCGAATCACGTTTGCTAGAAATGCAATCTATGAAGCCTACCACTAAATTTGGTGAAACATTCCAGTATTCGAATTATTTGGTGATGGCAGGGGGGGTATGCAGCAGCAAAAGCTTACAAACCATCAGAAACCATAGAAAACGCCTATCTTGCTGCAATGGATGACTTGGTGTTTAAGCCATTAAACATGAATCATACCGTTTTAAAATTAAGTGATGCCATGGCACGGGGGGCCGCATTTCCTCATAGTATCAATTTCGACGGCGAACGTTATGCGTTGCCTATGCAATTTGAAAGTGCATGTTACAGCGTTGCACCCGCTGGTGCTATATGGTCTACCACAACAGATCTGGCAAACTACCTCCTTCTGGAAATGAATGAAGGTCATTTGGGTGGAGAGCAAGTCATTAGTAAAGAAGCTTTGTTAGAACGTAGAAAACCTGGCATTGCCATGAGTAAATACCAACACTACGGACTAGGTCTCATTCGATCAAAAGTACAAGGACTAGATGCAGTAGGTCATGCGGGTGCAACCATGGGATTTTCATCAGAGTGTGTATGTTTCCTGAAAAAGGCCTTGGTATTGTTGTCCTGTGTAATACACGTGCCACAGTGTCTACCATCTATTTTATTGAAGCCATTAAACAAAAATTGTTTGAACTAACTTTTTTGGCGACGCCTCGCTCAACACAAACAGTTCAAGATGCAGTTGACGCACAAGCATTAGAGATTCAATCGATGCAATCAGATGTTTCAACAAATTCGGAAGATATGCAGTGGGTAGAAGCGTTGCTTGGGGAATATCAAAATGACGTTCTAGGTCATCTTAAGATTCAAAAATCAAATGGTAGCTATCGTCTTGTTTTTGAAGAATGGGAAACACGTATTGGATGTCATATTGAAGAAGGTACTAAAAAAATAATTACGATTTTGGATGGTCCAGCGCCTGGTTTTGTAAAATTACAAGTCAGAGAGAATCAATTGATTTTAGATGATGGGCAACAGACAACGTATTGTTTTAATAAAGTTCAATACCAACTGAATCATCAAGGAAATTCATCTTCCTGGATAAAATATGGTTTGTTTGGGGCAGCTACTGTTGGTGCGCTCGTTGCGAGTGCCTGTGTATTGTATAGCCAATCTAACTATTCCAACGGAATGTGATGATGTATATGACTCTCTGCGTGTTACTTATCATATCTACTCTCTTCCTGTTCGATCAACTCGGGGTTTGGCTTGAGCGAAAAGGATGGTTATACTATCGAAAACGCAAACCTCAATATGGCATGACAGGAAACACACTTCAAGAGCTAAACGCGATATTGGCACCGAGCAATCGGCACGTAATTGAAGTTAAAAAAACTGAAGTGGTCAAGAAAAAACATGAGGCGGATGATCGAAATTTATCATATTCTGGTGAACGCGATTTTGATACTAATTAAGCGTGTTTAGCCTAGATAAATATTTAATCATAAGCGCATGACTTGTGCCGCTATTAGTCGTTATAAGTTCAAATTGGTTACGTGCGAAAAACTGAATGGCATGTTTGTTACTTTTTAATGGATCGACAACAACCGCTTTTATTTCAGTCCTGATATATGTGCTTAGAAACGCTTGCAAGACCTGAGAGCTGATACCTTTTCCCAGATATTTTTCAACGGCAAAAAATACGTCTAGCCCCATGAGCTCATGAGGCTTAAATTGATGAAATAGTGAGTGCTCATAGTTTGGCACATCATCAGGTAGGTGCTCTTTAAGACTATAAAGCTGGATATAGCCAATGGGTTCGTCGTTGAGGTACGCAATATAGTTAGGAATATTTACAGGGTTTTGGATGCGTGGTAAATATTTTTCTTCAATATCAGCTAGCGTGTACTCTTTATCGCGCGCATACCATTTTTTAACATGCGGTTGTTTGAACCACTGATGAAGTGTTGGCAAGAAGCTTTTCGTCAAAGGCTTAAAGCTAATTTTCATGTGATTTGACTAAGAATAGTTTTGGCAGCATCAGCTGCACTTAACTCTGTGATATCGAGACTTATTTCATTATCGTGATGAGTGTAGAACACCTCATGTTCAGTAGCACGTTTTTGTACCATCTCTGCATCTTGTGTTTTTAGATAATCGGTTCTGTCAGGTGAAATGACACGCTTAGCAATTTCTTCAGGGCTACATACTAGGCGAATAGGATAAAATACAGCGTTTCTTGCTTGAACTAATTTGAGCACTTCGTTATAAAAACTTTCGTGGTAGGGGTTATTGGCCAGCATTTCAAAAGTGATGACAAAATTATCATCTTCAGGGCAATCTTCAGCGATGCATGAAAATATGGTATCTCTGATGAGATTAATTTTAGACCAAGCGGATTCTGTTACATGCCAAAATGCATCTGGGGTATGACCAAACAATCTGACAATAGGGTCGGTCCAGGCATGATGGTGTACAAACCTTGTGTCATCGCCAGCTAAAGCAGTGAGTTCAAGCCCTACTGTGCGTTTACCAGTCCCTGCAATGCCCACGAGCAATATAATGTGATTTTTCATGCTTTGACTTGTAACCGAGCTTTTCTACCGTGAGTTATGTTAAACATATAGTTTTGGTAGAAAAGAATCAATTTAAGTTCTGATTAATCCAGGCCTCAATAGCAGCTGCGCGCCAAGCAAGAATGCCATTTAATTTACTTGGTTTCGGAAACTTGCCTTCCATCCACCAGCGCCTCAGAGTGAGCCGGTTACGGCCAATGAGTTTTTCTAAATCCGCAATGAAGAATACTTGCTGGGTCAGGGGCTGAATATTTGAATGATGCATTTTATGCTCCTTGCTAAACATTATGGGTGTTTTATCCATCTGTGTGCGCACCTCATTTTGATCTAATTCAATGCAGAATCTAACATTAAATAAATAAAAGTCAACATTAATGTTATTTAAATAAGTTATTTTGTTTGAATTGTTATGGTATTTATGTATCATACGGCTATAAAGTATATGCAAGGATAAGCATGAAATCTGAATGTCTTGAATTAAATCCATCTCAACGCTGCAATATTGCAGATAACCTGAATCGTCTGATAGAGCTGAAAAAAACAACAGACAATAGGGTTGCTCAAGATATTAACCTTCCCGTAATGACGGTTAGACGGCTCCTGTCTGGGGAAACCACTGATCCAAGAATATCGACACTTAGAATGCTAGCAGAGTACTTTAATGTTTCTATTGATGATCTTATCGCTTCTAATAACGAAATAAACTATGGCGTTATGGGGCAATCAAAACCTTTATTTATTCCGGTGCTAGATTGGTCGGCAGCGCAACATTCAAGCAGTATAGATTTTTCCAAATGGAATGAGTGGGTGCCTGTAACAGTTGGAAAAAATGAAACCATTAGTGCACGCTCTTTTGCGTTAGAGAGCCGACCTTCAATGTTTCCTCGCTTTCAGCAGGGCACAGTTTTTATCATAGACCCAGAGCTTTCAGCAACTGATGGTGATTTGATATTGATAAAGCTTGAAAATGATGAGTTAACCCTTAGAGAGTTATTTGTTGACCCACCTGATTGGCAACTGCATCCGCTTAATCAAGGCAGTTCTGTTTTACAGTACTCTAAAGAAGAGCATCAGATAGTGGGTATTGTATTTTTAACACTTTTTTATAACCGGAAAATGCGGCCATTGTATGTGGAGGCATAAATGTTTTCGCACGCACGTGCATTGAAAAAAATAGTTTCAGCGCTGATATCGAGAACAACGCGAAAGTCGTTCTCTGCAGATGAGTTTGTTTTGTATAAAATCGTTGATTCTTACCCTAAGGAAGGGGTTGAGTATTTCAAAATACAGTGCATCAATACAAAAGCTGTTTTTGATATGAAGCTACAAGCTTGGTTTTGACTGTAAGCGCACTGGTGAGCAATTTGTTTCAGACCCAAGGGATATTGCACTCTCAAAAGAGTGTATTGAAGCGTTTGATGCCGTGCAGGCGTTTTGCATTGGTGTACTGGCAGGCATTAAGTTTTTAAATACAAAAGACAAGCCGACAGCACCAGTAACAGCTCAAGCGCCACACCTGAGGTTGATCAAAAATGATAACTAAATTTCCAGCTTTAAAATCAATGAATAATCCGTACGCCTATAGCGTGCTTGCACTGATTAGCATGTTTTATATGAGTATTATGCTGTGTAATGCGGTGTTAACCAATCGCTATATTGGTACTGATGCATTATTTGTGTTGGGCGGCACGTTTACTTCACCTCTCGTGTTCATTTTGGATGATATTATTACCGAAATTTATGGATACAAAATTGCACGCTCAGTTATTATCACTCTAGAGCGATTCGCGTTTCGACAAGCAAATACCAGTGACCCAGACGAAAGAACAAAATTAAATATACGCGACTCAGATGGTACACTCATTATTGTGCCCACATTACCTCTGCCTGACACCATCAGAGATGGCACACTTCTAACAATTGAAGAGGCCAAAAGAACGGGAAAGCCGCACTTAATTATTGCATTAAATGAGAGGGAAGCAGCTGTCGATACCATACGCAGCTGGGTAGATGAAAATAATATTCATACGCTTAATATTGGTGGGCCAAGAGAGTCTAACAGTCCGAGCGTGTATGAAGATACTTGTGAGTTGCTAAGAGCATTACTTACACCCACGTTACAGTGCTCAGTCTAGGAGTCCACTTAAATGATTAGGTTTGCCGTATCTGCTGTACTTAGTATTTGTATTTCTTCATATGCATTTGCTGAGGAAAAGCTAATTTTTGCAATTGATTTGGTACGGCATGGAGATAGGACACCGTTAATTGACTCTCCAGAAATGCAAAAGATATGGCCCTATGGTACGAAGCAGTTAACACCCCAGGGCATGCGGCAAGCTTATGATCTTGGACAGGTATTACGCGAGCGTTATGTAACTCAATCTCATTTACTACCAGAGCATTATGACGTCAATGCTATGAATGTACGTGCATCGAATAGTGCAAGAACCATGATGACAGCACAGTCTGTTTTGCTAGGCTTATATCCATTGGGCACGGGGCCAATGCTAAATGAGTCAGTTCATGCTTTGCCTCAAGGTTTACAGCCTATTCCAATTGATACAGTTCCACGTACGCAGGATAAGCTCTTAGTACCCAATTACGATAAGGCAAAGCATAAGCAATTATTGGAAGCTTATATTTTTAATACACCTGAATGGATTCAAAAAGATAATTTGCTGCGACCGAATTATAAAAATTGGGGTAGGGTGCTTGGCATGGACATCACCAGTTTATTTGACTTAATTCATGTCAGTGACCGACTGTATGTAGAAAAACTATATGGCATAGAGTTACCAGCTGGATTACACGTCAAGGATTTTGCGATGATTATGGATACAGGAAAATGGGCTTTGCTTCGTATTTTTAATCATCCCCAATTGGCGGTAGCAGAAGGTGGTCAATTAGCACAAACCATCAAGCAAGAACTCAACTTAGCAGCCAAACAGAAGAGGCCTTTAAGGTATTTGCTATTCGTTGCCCATGATACAACGCTTTCTACACAACTAAACTTGTTAGGGCAGCACATTGATGATGTACCACCTTATGTGTCAGATATTCATTATGCGCTATTTGATATGGGAGCCTCCAATTATAAAGTTCGGGTCACTTATAATCAAAAACCACTGTATATTGAGCACTGTGGTGGGACCAGCTGTGCTTTGAATGAGTTTGTTAGTTTGATTGATAGTAAGCTGCAAGATTTGCCGGTGGCGGTTGCTGATTAGAGCAAAAAAAATTAACCCACAGATTACGTGGATAAGCATGTGGGTTTCCTGATAATAGTGATTAACCATCGGGAGTTTGGACCAAATTGATGAATGATACATATGGATATTTTTACATGCTTTTTGGTTCTTATCTTATTAGTTTGTATGGTGACGCATATACAAAAGTTGATAGTTTTTTAATAAATTTGAGAAGATAAATGGATAGTATCACGGATAAAAACTTGCCCGAATATAAGGGATTTTTAGAAAAGGCCCATTACAGGTACGCCAAGCACGAACACGAGCCGCACAATCTGTAAATAAGGAAGTAATAGCACTTTATTGGTGGCTTGGTCAGCATATTGTGTCACACCAAGAGAAGTATGGATGGGGGAAATCTGTAGTAGAGCGCTTGTCTAAGAATTTGAAAAGCGCTTTTCCTGATGCTAAGTTTGGCTTCTCACCGCAAAACTTATGGTATATGCGTCAGTTTTATCTTGAATATAGAGACAAACAAAATCTCCAACAGTTGGTTGGAGAAATTCCATGGAGTCAAAATTTACTCATAATGAGCAAGGTAAAAGATGATAAGGAGCGCCTTTATTATCTTACAGCGACTAAAGAGCAAGCATGGACTCGTAATACACTGAGAGATCAAATTAATTCAGATGCCTATAAGCGGCATCAGTTGCCAAATAAGCAGCATAATTTTGAAGCAACGTTACCTAAGCGGTTAGCTGAACAAGCCGATGAATCCATGAAAGACGTATATATGTTTGATATGCTTGGTATCGCTGAACCTGTGATTGAAACAGAAATCGAACGCCGCATGGTGGAAAAGATTAAAGACGTCATTTTAGAGTTAGGCTTTGGTTTTAGCTTTATTGGAAATCAATATCGTATTGTTACACCGGACTCAGAGTATTTTATTGACTTGCTGTTTTATCACAGAAAGCTTCAAGCGCTCGTGGCGTTAGAGCTAAAAAGGACACGCTTCAAGCCTGAGCATGCGGGTAAGATGAACTTTTACCTGAATCTGCTTGATGAGTTTGTAAAGAGTTATGCTCAGATCTGGTGTATGGGCAAACTAAATTAGGTGGCGTATCCTGTTGATTGTTCCGCAAGAACATAATCAACAAAAGGAAATACGCCATGAGCAATTGTACTTTGAAGTCAGTTACGACACCAGTAGAATCGGTACTGGATCCACGGCTGTCCCATTAAAAAAGAGTTGTCATTCAGAGCGTAGCGAAGAATCTCCTGAAGTTTGGCAAGTTTTTTATTAATGCATTGATTAGGTTTAGCTTTTAAACTCTTTGTTTTTACAAGGAGTTTAGTGATGTCAACGAAAGATAAACCTGGATTTTTATATCATTTTGATGCACTCCAAGATCCAAGGATTGATAGAAAAAAACTATATCCCTTAACGGAGATATTATTTGTTGTGGTCTGCGCCAGCATATGCGGAGCTCAGAGTTGGCGTGATTTTGTAACGTTTGGAGAAGAAAAATTAGATTATTTACGTCGATTTTTGCCTTTTGATAATGGTATTCCATCTAAAAATACGTATGCTCGTGTATTTTCAAGCTTAAATCCAGACGAATTTAAAACATGCTTTGTTTCTTGGGTTCAATCTTTCCAACAAGTACTCGGTAACTTAATAGCCATTGATGGTAAGACATTACGTAAAAGTTTTGATAAAGCAAATCAACAATCAGCCATCCATATGGTGAGTGCTTTTGCTACTGCGAGTAAACTGGTACTAGGCCAACAAAAGGTTGATGATAAATCAAATGAGATAACAGCCATCCCTAAATTACTGGATCTATTATCCCTGGAAGGAATGATTGTTAGCATCGATGCTATGGGCACACAAAAAGAAATTGCAAATCAGATAATAGAGAAAAACGCCGATTATGTTCTAGCATTAAAAGGCAATAATAGCAGGCTACATGACGATATTCGCTTATTTTTAGAGACAGAAGCAGGAAAAAAACAAGGCTCTAAACTTACAGGCTCATGCGAGGAAATAGACAAAGGACATGGTAGAGTTGAACAACGTACTTGTTATGTTAGTGACCAAATTCATTGGTTGGAACAACAAGAGCAGTGGCGTAACTTAAAAAGTATTATTATGGTTGAATCGTGCATTACTGTTGGTGAACATACAACCACAGAACGACGCTACTTTATCAGCAGCTTGCCTGCGAATGCTAAAAAAGTTTCAGAGGCTATTCGAAGCCACTGGGCTGTTGAGAATAGTCTACATTGGGTTTTAGACGTTACCTTACGTGAAGATGACTGTAGAGTACGAAAAGATCATGCGCCTGAAAATATGGCAATGGTTCGGCATATCATTTTAAACATGCTACAAAATACAAAAAAGAAATTTAAAGATATGAGCATTAGGCGGCTACAGAAAAAAGCTGGCTGGGGAGACTCTACGCTTGATATGATTCTCATGGCTGCATTTTAATTATAGCGTGCCACTTTGCAGGAGATTCTTCGCTACGCTCTGAATGACAACTCTTTTTTAATGGGACAGCCGTGGTACTGGATCCGTTAACAGAGGTGTTACGGTCTGGTGCACGTGATTTAATTAAACAAGCTGTAGAAGCTGAGTTGGCTGAAATGTTATCTAAATACGAGCAGCACAAGCTAGCTGATGGACGACAGGCTGTTGTTCGTAACGGCTACTTACCGGAGCGCAGAATACAGACGGGTATTGGTGATGTTGCCATCCAGGTACCGAAAGTCCGTGACCGTGGTGGTGACGGGATTAAGTTCACAAGCAGTTTACTACCGCCCTATTTGAAACGGACGAAAAGCATAGAAGAGCTGCTTCCCTGGCTTTATTTGAAAGGACTGTCGACAGGTGATTACTCTGAGGCATTATGGGCCCTGCTAGGAAAAAATGCTAAGGGGTTATCAGCAAATACGATATCGCGCTTGAAAGCCGACTGGCTAAACAAGCATCGTGAATGGCAGAAGCAAGACTTAAGCCAAAAGCGGTACGTATACTGGTGGGTTGATGGTATTTATTGTAACATTCGCATGGATGACCGGCTATGCCTCTTGGTTATTATTGGTGTTACTGAACATGGTTACAAGGAGCTGGTTGCTGTTGAAGATGGTTATCGAGAGTCGTCTGCGAGCTGGCAGGAGCTTCTGATTAATTTGCGCGAACGAGGGTTGACTGTAGCACCTAAACTGACAGTAGGTGACGGTGCACTGGGCTTTTGGAACGCACTTTCGAAGGCATATCCAGACTGTAAACACCAACGTTGCTGGGTCCATAAGACGGCTAATGTGCTACTCAAGCTACCAAAGTCAGTACATCCTAAGGTGAAGGCATCACTTCAGGATATTTGGATGGCTGAAACAAGAAAAGCTGCCTACAAGGCTTTTGACAACACGATTTCTCGCTTCTCAGCCAAGTACAGCAAAGCTATGTCGTGCTTACAAAAGGACAAGGAAGAGCTGCTAGCTTTTTACGACTTTCCTGCTGAGCACTGGCAGCATATACGCACAACCAACCCCATAGAGTCAGCATTTGCAACGGTTCGTCTAAGGACAAAGAAAAGCAAAAACTGCGGCTCCAGGGATACCACACTTGCAATGGTATACAAGCTGATGCAGTCAGCACAAAAGCGGTGGATAAAAATCAGAGGATTTCAGTTATTGGTGCTTGTTGCCAATAACTTTGAATTTAAAGATGGGTTACAAACGAGTGAACAGTCAAAGAGGAAAGCCGCCTGATGTTATTTGGCATGCTTGAGATTAGCTCTACTTATATCCATAAAACAAATAATTTATAGGTTGAAAATGAACGACAATATCAAAATTAAATTTGCAACTATTAATGATATCCCTTTAATTTTGCAATTTATCAAAGAATTAGCTGAGTACGAACAATTGCTTCATGAGGTTGTAGCAACAGAAGAACTCTTGGAAGAAACTTTATTTGGTGATCAGTCTCACGCAGAAGTCATCATAGGATTTTTAGATGAGAAGCCGGTTGGTTTTGCCTTATTTTTCCATAACTTTTCTACTTTTTTAGGTAGACCAGGGATTTATTTGGAGGATCTCTACGTCAAGCCAGAAGCTCGGGGACAGGGGGTTGGAAAAATCATGTTAGCTTATTTAGCTCAACTGGCTAAAGATAGAAAGTGCGGCCGATTAGAATGGTGGGTATTAGATTGGAATGAGACAGCCATTAATTTTTATAAAAGCTTAGAAGCTAAAGCCATGGATGAATGGACTGTTTATCGGGTAACGGGAGAAGCATTAGATAAATTAGCCAATAGTCTCAATATAAAGAAGGAGTGACAACTTTATTTCTAGCCTGGGATGAATATGCAGAGAAACCTATCGCTGGGTTTGAAAATATATGCGGATCATTGAGCAAATCATACAGGTAGGCTGCCTAATGTCATACACCACATTTGACAATAACTCTATGAAAATAGGATATGCACGTGTTTCAACCAAAGACCAATTTTTGTCTATGCAGATTGATGCACTAAAAAAAGCCGGTTGCGATCAAATTTATGAAGAAATTGCCAGTGGTGCAAAAACGGCAAGACCTGTGCTTGAAGAAATTATGCGGAATATTCGGAAGGATGACATTCTAGTCATCTGGAAGCTGGATCGGCTTGGAAGGAACTTAGCACACTTAATCCATCTAACAACCAAGCTGGGTGAGAAGGAAGTTGGATTAATCAGTTTAAATGATCCAATTAATACGTCTACTTCTCAGGGGCGGATGATGTTTGGTATTTTTGCGTCTCTTGCTGAGTTTGAGCGAGAATTAATTCGGGAACGCACACAAGCTGGATTAAAATCAGCGCGCGCACGCGGAAGAAAAGGTGGTAGACCAAAAGGCTTAAGCCCCGAAGCAATAGAAAAGGCTGCTATTGCTGAAGCACTTTATAAAAATGGCAGCATACCTGTAAAAAAAATTGCCGAACAATTAGATATTTCTAAAACGATATTATATTTATATTTGAGACATAGAAATGTCAAAGTAGGTGCAAATAATGCTTCCTGAAAGGCTTAATTAAAACCAATCTAACAACAAACAGTAAAGTTTAATTAATCGATTATTGCCGCGAAAACGATACGCCTTAGTGTGATACTGGTCATGCTAGCCGCTAAACCTCCTTTATGGTCTACAATTAAACTAAATTTTAAACCTAAGAAATCTTCAGCACAGAAGGGTGGAGAGAAAAAATGACCATAAATGAACTCATAGAACAAGGGGTTATCACTCGAGAACAAGTCCTAGATGTTCCGATGTTCCATTTGAGAGAACTGAATACTCCCTGGGGAGTAAAGTGTTTAAAATATGGTCTTTTTAACATAAATGACGTCAAAAATATTGACTTACAAAAACTAAGAAGCTTAACATCTGCCATAGGAGTGGAGGCCCTTTCTAGAGGGTTAATTACCATGGAGCATGTAAAGCAAATTGGTATGGTAGAATTAAGATATATATTACAACCTTCTATTATCAATAGATTAAAAAACCATACATTAGATATAGAAGACCTTGTTAAACTTGACTTTTCTGCACTAAGTAATATAGCAAATGAGCCCGAGCCGCTACCAGAGCAGTTTCAAACAACTTTAGAAACATACTTTGAAGAACACTCTTCTACAAGCCACCCGTTGAGAAATAGCAGTTTAGATGAATTATTGAATAGTAATGGGAAAAATAACCTAGACCTTCTGTGTTCGATAGATGAGCAAGAACGAGAAATTAGAACAAACTCAAACATAAAAGGGTTTATTGGTAGCTTGCATCTAAATGCTCTTCAATCTGAAGCAAATATAGATTATGTATTTACATTAGGTGGTTTAAATTTATTTGATAAATACACAGAATCGACAGAGTCTGAAAGAGAGGCTATTATAAATTCTCTTAATACATATCAAAGAGTACCTCAAGAATGTGCTGATAAAGTACTAGAAGGATTGCATGATCACATACAAAAGGCTATTCATTTGGTAAGAGGAACTGATGCCCCTAAAAAAATCAATTTTGATGAGGTGGTACTAGAGGCTGTTAATAATCATTTGTCATCTATTGAAAATCATGACGAAATAACACCAGAAGAATGGAATGAAATTAAAGCTGAAATCAAAGGTACATTGCAAAAACAAGTAGGTGGACTGCCGCAATTCAAAGAAGTTGATAATTTTATAAATTATGCTGTAGAACTTGCTATTGATGAAGCGGCCGAACAAAAATCAAGCAACCGAGGCCCTGGAATGTGAGCTTCATATGAAATTGTATAAACGTGTAGGTAGCTCACGATTCAGCATCACTTATGTAGCATTTTTCCAAAGTTTTGCCATAATGAATTATATGCTATTTATTGATGGATTGATGAGAATATTAAAAAATATGCTAAATTTTTAGCTCTTCATAGTGCACTGGCTTGTCTTGATTTTGCTGTAAATCACAATGATTTATATCTTGAAAAGGAATCGGAAAAGACAATAAGAGAAATAATTGAAGTTTAATACATTAAACATAACTAGTTGAATTTTTCAGAACGCTCACTTTTGGGGGTTCTTCCACAGGACCCCTATTAGGGAACCCAGAAAGCGTCATACAGCTAACCCCGATATGGATGTATCAACAAACTGACCAACACATTCGCGGCTAAAATCGTCAACAACATTCAATACTCGGAAACGTCGACCATCGCTAAGTTGGTCTGAAATAAAGTCCATTGACCAACGCTGATTTACGCTTACTGGTAACAACATCGGCTGCTTAAGCCGATGCAACTTTTTCCTTTGTTTAGTACGCATCTGCAATTTTTCCCCTGTATACAGGCGATAGGTACGCTTTTTGTTAACCACGAGTCCTTCCTGCTTAAGCATGCCATGCAACATCAGATATCCATAACTTGGATATTCTATAGCCAGTTCTTTTAAGCGTATTTTGAGTTGATTATCATTTGATGAGTTGGCTCGATAACGATAACTGCTGCGGCTAAGCTTCATCAGTGCGCAAGCATGCCTTTCGCTAAAATCGTACGCCTCTTTTAAATAATCAACCACTGGACGTTTATCTCGTGGCTTTACCACTTTTTTGAGAGCACATCCGTCTAACATCGTATCGGCTAACAAACGCTTAAGTTTGGCATTCTCAGTTTCTAATTCGCGTAAACGCTTAGCTTCGCTGACCTCCATTCCTGCGTATTTAGCCTTCCAAGCGTAGAAAGTACTGTGACCTATATTGTGTTGGCGACAAATATCATCAACTTTAATGCCTGTTTCATGCTCTTTTAAAATGCGAATGATTTTTTCTTCTGTAAATCTTTTTTTCATCTTGAGTTCTCCTTGCGGGTTATTTTAACGGAAAACTCTATGATTGAGTGGATTAGTTTATGGGGGAGAGGTCAAATACTATCAGGGCTCAAGTGAACGTATTTCACTTAACCAGAAGCCGAATATATGACTGCATCTCAACCGATTGCTAAAAATTTTAAATTACCTCTTGCAATAGCGGCATGGTCCATACATGCGTTTACCGTGATTATAGTTTATAGTTAGATTACCACAAAGCGTGAGTATGATTTGTTAAATTTACAACCTACTATATAAAAAGGATTGTTATGTATAAACAGAGTAAAAATGAAATTATCTTCCTTTATTCTAGATAATATGGAATCCATTCTTCAAGAATGGGAACTGTTTGCTGAAAAATTATTTCCAGTCTCTCAACAAACGAACACAAAAGAGCTGCGTGACCATGCTGAAAAAATGCTTCTGGAAATTACGGAGATTCTTCGGCTAAAAATTCAAAATACTGAAAATGTAGAAAACCTTAGCATGATAGACTCTAATGAATTTCTACGCGTGAATGCAGCACTACAGCATGGAACGTGCCGTCTAAATCAAGGTATGAACATTAGGGAACTGGCGGCGGAGTTTTGCGCACTACGTAGTTCTGTCCTGACTCTTTTTGTAAAGACATACGAAAAACAAAATAGTCTTTTTTATGAGCAAATCCAGTTTAATCAACTAATAGATATTATTTTAAGCAATTCAATTTACACGTATACTCATAAAGAAGAGGAACGTACTCACGTTTTTGATACCTTGCTGTCTAATGTGCTAGATTTAACTTACATTTTATCCTTAGAAGGTAACTTTTTATATGTTAATCAAGCAATGGCTGATTTTTGTCAAAAACCACCGCATAAAATATTAGGCAAAGCACATTACTGCGCTGCAATGCCATCTGCAGCCGGTGTGCGTGAAGCTATCGAGTACGTGTCGAAAACGGGCAAAAAGTACACTGGTGATTTAACATATAAACACCCTCTCTTAAAATCAAAGTGTTTTGTTGAGTTTGCATTTGCTCCGATTTATGACAAAAGCAAAAAAAATATACTGGGGATTGCTGGAGTTTCTCGAGATATCACTGCCCAAAGAGAAGCAGAACAAACTACATGGCACAATGCAAACTACGACTACTTGACAGATATAGCTAATAAACGACGATTTTTTGATAAGTTAGAGGAGGCAATAAAATACACCACTCGTTCGCTAGAAAAATTTGCGCTCTTTTATATTGATTTGGATAAATTCAAGGATATTAATGATGAGCTTGGGCACAGTAGTGGTGATTTTTTTCTAAAGACAATAGCGAAACGCATTGCTAACACTATACGAGATGTGGATATAGTTGCACGTCTTGGCGGGGATGAGTTTGCTGTTATACTTACAGGAAATCCTAATATTAAATATGCTAAACAGGTAGTGGAAAGGCTACTATCTGAAGTAAACAAGCCTATTCAAATACAAAAAGCTATTATTCATCCGAGCGTAAGTATCGGCATAGTACTTAGTGAAAATGATATATCTAAACCTGAAGTAATGGTAAAGCATGCGGATAAAGCAATGTATCACGCGAAAAAAGCAGGGGGGAATCAATATAGCTTTTACCATGATTAAGAGCTATTGTGATAACAACTATCTTTTCAAACTGAATGAGAGCGGTAGACTAAAAATAATTTATAGATCAAAAGCACAGAACTTCCGGTTATCCCCCATAGCAATCCTTAGTGTGCACATATAAAACATATTGATTTATTTTAATTAATGCCATACAATGCGCATCATGTTTTTTATGAGGTCAATATATGTTGAGTTTATCAGCAAAAGCGTCTCAAACGTCTGTAAGCACGTTGGTATTAAGCTTAGATTTTGATGGATGTACAGACACCACTAAAGCACGCCAAAATCTCATTAGTCATATTATAATGTATTGCTTAAAAAATCCGCAGTACGATACCATTGCCGTTGCCATAGGCTCACTGCGCCAATCGGTAGCAACAGACTATTATAATGCAACCATGCATTATGAGCATCACGGCAATCAACTGCTAAGTTGCTCGCTGTTATTAACTGAGTTTACTACCGCCCTGGCAACTCAATTAAAAGCAGCCCTGAAGGATAAAGCGCCAAAAGTACTGAATATTAAGATGCTGACTTCTGACATTTTGAATAATCTGCCCATTGGTACAACCTTCAATGCCATGCAACCTCGTGACTACCATCAAATAGCCCAAGCATCCGCACCAATGAGCATGTTTATACAAGATATTTACAATGGATGCAGATTGATTGAAACATACTCGGATGCGGCGTTTGAAAAATGGTATATGAATAACAACATTGAAGACTTAGATGAGTCTGAGCTTGAGGCGTTTTTATCTGATTGGCAAATAGATTCGGAGTATTTTGAGTCATATGTTGAGTGGCGTAGATCAAGGCCACCTGTTATCACTGTCACGACTAACTCAGGCGCCAACCAGCCCTTGCTGGTTGCTGACCGATGTCGTATTCCGCACCAGGCTTCTAGTGTTTTATTTAATGATACGTCTAAAGTATTTACGCTCTATACATTACACCAGTACCTCAATACGCATCCGAAACTGAGCGGGCCCTTTCATATGCTTCACTTTGACGATAAAGAGAATTTATTAGATGTCATTGAGCACTTCTATTCATCAAATTCAATGTTTATGGCTGCTGGGGTTAGTTATCAAGGCGTTCTGTGGAACTCTCGAGATAGCTTTGAGCCAACACATATCGCAGAAAGACCTATTATTCATGGTACAGGCTTGCCTAACCCAAATTTCCAATGGGATATTATGAGGGTTGTCGCGTCATTCAATGACGACACTAATCCGCCCTGGAACGATTTACTGGGCAGACTATACTATCAGTGCTATTGGTCTCATATCCCCCAGCAACAGCAAGAAAAAGGCACTGTAAAGCTCGACACTATCATAGAGGCGGATGAACTAGACGAATCAGATGATGCTAAAGAAAATATATCGTCTGCGAAAAAAATGCCAGTTAATGTAGACATCACTGCATCCACAGTATTTGAAACAGCGAATTATGAGATGCAAAGCACAGCAGTCATTGTGACTCGTTTGACCGCTGCAACGTTAAACTCATCTACGTCAGAAGCCCTGCAGCTGAAAAACAAAACTGAGGCTGCGCGATTATCAGCCCAAACAGAGTCACTAGTTATTAACAAAACCACTCAATCACCAGTGGCGCAAAAAAAATCAATCGGCACGGTCAACCATGAAACAGAAGCATCCAGTACTCAAAGTCATAGTGCAGAGACGCCACCACACCTAGTAGGTCTTAAAAGACCCACCGCATTACGCGCTGGCACAGATGGTGATATAGTTTTGGCAAACTTCCTAAAAGAATACAGTCCATCACCGGCTGTTGATAAAAAAAGTAGTTTTCCTTCATGCAGTAGGTAACTTATGGGTTAATCTATGGTTTAGTTGTTGGGCCGAGGCCCAAACTACGATATTGCCTTAATTGCCTCATCTTTAAAAAATTTAAGTCAACTTAGAGTTGTGTTAAGATTTAGCTCAACTTATAAGAGGTGCTTAGAGATGGCGGTTATTCTTGAAACAGAACGCTTAATACTACGCACGTGGGGTGAAGATGATTTTGAGCCCATGTGCAAAATCAATCAAGACCCTAAAGTCATGGAATATTTTCCAGGCCTGGTGAGCGCGGAAGAGACGCAAGCACTGATAAACCGCATATGTGCTCACCAAGATAAGTATGACTATACATTGTACGCCGCTGAACTTAAATCTACCCATGAGATGATAGGGTTTATTGGTCTATTACATCGCACAAAGCAAGATTTAGATTTGCCATTTAATCCTTCAACTGAAATAGGCTGGCGTTTAGCATCAAAGCACTGGGGGCAGGGGCTTGCTCCTGAAGGTGCCAAAGCAGTACTAAGATATGCTTTTCAGGTGTTGGATTTATCCGAAGTTGTTTCTTTTACAACTGTAAATAATACAAAATCTAGGCGTGTCATGGAAAAGATAGGCCTGCACCATCATCCCGAAGATGATTTTAATCATACCGAACTTCCTAAGGGCAGCCCTTTAAGTCGGCACGTTTTGTACCGATTAAGTCAAGCAGAATATATAGAAAGCGTGGAGCACGATTCATGACGAATTTAGAACTTGTAAAATCCTATCAAGAAGCGGTATGGGAAACAAAAGATATTTCAGCAATAGATAAATACTGTGATGAAAATGTATTGATTCATAGTCCAGCAGAAACGACCCAAGGCACCGAGAAAATGAGAGCCATCATTAGCCAGTGGTATGAAGCTTTTCCAGATTTGAAGGTTTTCTGGGATGACTTTATTGGTGACGGTGATAAAGTGGTTTGTCGCTGGCATGCATCTGGAAAT
>JARGNV010000013.1:29993-52301 GCA_029212465.1 Legionellaceae bacterium
CAAGTTGCTAACGGTAAAGTTGAGCAGTATTGGGCGCTGGTTGATATGCATCGTATTACTCAGCAGCTAAAAGGTAACTCATGTCCATAAGGGTGCCGGTTTATGCCTATCTCTGATTTTATGATGGAAAAGCGTTAGAGGCGATAAAAGATGTTGCTGATATTCGGTGGTCTACCAGGTGTAGGTAAAACAACAATATCTAAAGCTTTAGTGAAGCGTCTTAAAGCTGTTTATTTACGTATTGATACGGTTGAGCAACTATTAAAGAGAGAAGCTGGATTAGACGGGCCAGAAGGATATATGGTTTGTTTTGCTCAAGCTACTGAAAACTTAAAACTTGGTATGACGGTAGTTGCAGACTCAGTCAATCCTATCAAAATTTCGCGTGATGCTTGGCAGAAAGCGGCAGAAGATGCTTCTGCACCATTTATTGAAATCGAGCTTATCTGCTCAAATCTTACAGAGCACCAAAGAAGAGTAGAAACGAGGCAAGCTGATATTAAAGGGCATCAGCTGCCTACCTGGCAAAATATACAAAAGCGTGAGTATGAGCCATGGCTGTCGAAAGACTTGGTATTTGATACGAGCGTTCAGGAAGTAGATGACATTGTAGAAGAGATCGTAAAACATATTGAATCACAATCTATATAAAGGGTATAAATGACTAACACGAGCTTTACTGGAGCAGCAGAAGTACAAAGTAGATTCATTAGTGCATTGAGTTCTGGAAATACACAAGAAATAAATGAGCTTGTAAGAGCAGGACTGATTGATATTAATCAAAAAATAACTATTGCGGACGGGAAAAAATACTATCCTGTCACATACTTGGTTTGTAACCCCCAACTCCCAAATTTAAAACAAATGCTATGCCAACTCTTATCTTTTCCTCAATTGAAATTAGAGAGAAACGATGGGTATATGACAGATTTACACTATGCACTGTGTTCCCCCGAGCGTATCACAGCCATGCACATCTTATTAACACATCCTGACACATCATTAAACAACATTTGGGACTGCATTAATTTTGTCAAAAATGATGGAATGCGCGCCGACTTTATGAGTGTTCTTATTGATTGGCTGATTCAAAAACCGCAAGAAACAACCCAATTTTTTAGAGGCCGTCAGGAGGAGTTTGTTGGTAAACTTACTGGGGACAGAGAGACACTATGGCAAATTTTAAGAGACCGCCTTGTTACTGCTAAGGATTATAAGACAGTAGAGCCAATACGTGAAATATTTGAGTTGATTCTTACTTCACAATCCAAGCCTTTGCTTGAACAGCATCCATTATATGGAATATTTAATCAGACTATCGCCCAACGCGCTTTTATTTGGGCCATTAGCCCTATATATTCTATCGAAGAGACAGACATACTGGGAAAAATTGAAAGAATGCTCGAACCGTTTAGAGCGGAGCAGGGTGATGCTGTAAAACAGCTGGGCTGATAATTTATTAATGCCGATATTTTAGGTACTTCTTTGACGCTTTTCAAAGGAATAATAAGCATGTCCACAAACTTTTCTTTTAGCGTTACCAGAAAGGAATTTAAGCTTTTAAGCTTTTAAGCCTTACCATTCTTTTAGCAATATGTGGGGCGCTGGGTTTAGATATTCACTTGGCATCACTACCGTATATCATGGCAGACTTGGGTACCAATAAACAAGCCATGCAACAGTCTATTAGCTTATATATGCTGGGCGCTGCTATCAGCATGCTTATTTATGGCCCTTTATCCGATAAGGCAGGTAGAAAGCCTGTTATTCTTGCTGGATTGGCTTTGTTTTGTGTATCCACCATTGCTTCAGCTGGCGCGAAATCGGTATCACTATTTTTATGGCTGAGGTTCATTCAGGGAGTTGGCTCTGGTGTTTCCTGGGGGCTTGCACGTATTATTGCCGCAGATGTCATGCAAAATGAGCGTTTGGCGGCTATTGGTTCATACTTTACTTTATTTTTGAGCTTGTCACCTTTATTTGCCCCGGTTTTGGGTGGGTACATACAACACTGGTTTGGTTCGAGGGCTAATTTCATTGTGCTGAATGGCGTAATTTTTGTTGTATTTATGAGTTTTATTTGCTTTTTTGAAGAAACAAATCAAAGTCAAGTTGCACATGCACTTCGGCCACTATCAGTCGTGAAAAATTATATGAGCTTACTTAGGCACCGTTTATTTGTTGGAGCACTTTTATTAGGGGGAATTTCGCTCGCAGTAAATATTATTTACATTACTTTAAGTTCCTTCATTTTTCAGGAGCAGTTTCATGTTTCGCCTACTATGTTTGGGTGGCTAACCGCAATTGTTGGGTTTGCCAGTGTAGTGACAAAAATTATTTCTCCATTTTTTATTATTAAATCTAAAAATGATAGAGTCATGCTTTATGGCATTTTCTTGCTCTGGGGCAGTGGCATTACTTTATTTATTCCAGATTTATTTGGCTTTATGAGTATACCCATTGTCTTAATAGGTGCCTCTATTGCTATGGCAGCGCTTATTTTAATTGGCAATATAGCTATGTCGATGGCGCTTAGCCCTTTTCATGATAAGCGAGGAAGTGCAGGTGCTTTGTATGGCTCTTTTCAACTGCTCTTCTCTTTTGGTATGAGTGCGGTTGCAGCAGGTATAAGTTATTCTGGAACAACTATTTTGGCGACATTATATATTTTGCTCGCAGTGTTTGCCGTACTGCTATATAAACTCTTTATCGTTCAGAAACTATCTCGCTACGCTATATAGCAAACGCACCGACATAACACTACTCGAGCCTAACGACACAGTTACATGCTTAGGGCTCATAAGAATAGATTCCATTATGCGTGCCACGTTGCTTCTTTAGATAAGCAACGTGCTCTTCCTCGCCGCCAATCAGTTCTAACACCGCAATTTGATGTTTAAACGCTTCAAGCTCCATCGTTTTATGGCTTAAATTTAGCCACTCTATTCCTTGTGGGTCAAAGTGAAATCGCTCTGTTTTGTCCTGCCAGAAGTGGATGGTTTCATGAATAATCTCGCTTGCTACGATAGTGTCGGAATCTTCTTCAAGGTTGCTATTAAAATCTATTGTATTATTTTCTAGATTTGCGCATGTCTCTCTCTCATCAGTTGCGCGTATACAGATATTAAATAAACAAAATAAACCATAGTAATCTGGTGCTTTTTGCTTCAGCAACTCCAAACAACGCATTATTTTGTGCTTAAACGCTTGAGTTGTAATTTGTGTAGACTCGGAAAAAATACGATGCGGTGTCATCTGAAAAAAAACAACTTTATTTTGCTGAGCATGCTGTGTAAATCGGTTTAAAAAATAACCTGAATTAGGGGTATATCTACCTGAACGTGTGTACATTGTCTGTAATATAAAAAACCAAACAAATATTTTACACTTGCGCTTAAATAAACTCAACCTGTACCATCGACTTGTTTGTAGTACACATTCGAATTATTAAAGAAGAGGGTGTCGCAACTGTATAGGTTATAGTATTTTTGTGTTTGTTTTCACATCGAGGCTGATGAAGTTAAATACTCTGTGTTTAATCTAACAAACTTTGAGACTTCCGCGTATCTCAGATACCCTAAATAGAATCAGGTAAATGTATTAAGGAGAACAATGTGGGAATGTTAGTGGATGGTAAGTGGCAAGATGTGTGGTACGACACGAAAGATACGGGAGGTCGTTTTGTAAGAAGCCAATCGCAATTTAGGCACTGGGTTACACCTGATGGTGCTGCGGGTCCTTCTGGCGAGGCAGGGTTTAAGGCAGAGCCAGGTCGCTATCATGTATATGCCAGTTATGCTTGTCCATGGGCACACCGTGTTTTAATTTATCGTAGCGTAAAAGGGCTTGAGTCTATGATAGGCGTTTCTTTTGTACACTGGCTGATGGATAAAGATGGCTGGACATTTCAAAAAGAGGATGAGGGCATTGTTGGTGATAAATTATTTAATGTTGATTTTGCACACCAAATTTATACAAAAGCCGATCCGAATTATTCGGGTCGTGTAACAGTGCCTATTTTGTGGGATACCTTAAATAATACGATTGTTTCGAATGAATCATCTGAAATTATTCGGATGTTGAATAGCGCGTTCGATACAGTAGGGGCAAAGCCCGGGGACTATTATCCGCCGAATAAAAGAGAGGAAATTGAACGCTGGAATGAGATAATCTATCGGCATGTGAATAATGGCGTATACAAATGTGGGTTTGCAACCACACAAGAGGCTTATAATGAAGCAATACAGCCGTTGTTTAAGACACTTGATGAATTAGAATTACACCTTACGCAACATGCTTTTTTATGTGGTGACGAACCGCTTGAAGCCGATTGGCGTTTATTTCCAACCTTATTTCGCTTTGACGCTATATATGTTGGGCATTTTAAATGTGCTAAAAGACGGATTCAAGATTATCCAAGCCTATGGCGCTATGCAAGAGAACTATACAACTGGCCTGGAATCAAGCAAACAACGCATATGATGCATGCAAAACGTCATTATTATGAAAGCCATATTACAATTAATCCGAGTCGCATAGTGCCGATTGATAGCGCGCTTAATTGGGATGTATTGCCTTGACTGTATTCGTGACAATAAGTCTTACTATAAGCCAACAAATGAACTGATTTAGGTAGATAGGGAAGCAGAGTAGCTTTTCTCATTGAAAAGCTACGTCTGTAAGGCAGGCTGTTTACTTGTAAACGACGCCTTCTAAAGCAGGCGCTTCTTCTATGAGTACGTCAATACGCGATTGAATTTCAGCCCTGAGCGTTTCTGTATTTTTGACAAACATATTTTTTCTTCTAAAAGCATTAAGTGTTATTGCGCTCATTTGTTCAGGTTCGGTAGATACGACATTTTCAGAAGGCGTATTGGCTGGCGCCAAGTGCTTTTCTTCAAAAGTGACGTATTGCGACTGTCTCATTTGAACAACTTCATCGCCTTTTTCTTCATGTGCGGAGTCCAATCTTTTTTGATACCTTATCAGTTGTTCTGTTTCCGCTTTATTGTCCCACACTGGTAAATGCCGACCGCTTTCAATGTCTGCTTTAACCAACCCAATCGTTTCAGGGGTAAGCTTTTCATGCCGAGCAAAGGCATAAAGTTCAGCATTAATATGTCTCAATTTCTCAAGAGGGGGTAATGCTTGATTCGCTTCTTTTAGGTGAACATCAATTTCACTACAAAAAATAAACTTAACATTATTGGGTAAAAGGGCTGATAAAAACGCTCTAAAAGCTATGGAGTTACGCCATGCTATAGGGATGAACGTATATTCAAGCGCTGTGACCCCTTCAATTCGATAAAGCTTAATAGCCTTATTTTTAACAAGTGCTACAATGCCTGTGCCATCAAAAACAGGGTGAGGTTTCTGGCCTATTTTATCCCAATTTCCAGTTGGAAAGAAAGTTACATTTTCATCACGCTCAATGGCATTACATGCCTCTACCAACACCTGAAAATTGTCTCCATTTTTAGTTGGGTCTTGTGCGTTTGCCTCAACCATAATAACGTTAAAAAGCGCTAAAAATTCTTTGGCACCAGGATATCCATTAAACATAGTTGTTGTGGGAAAGCGGGGAGGGTTGCCAACATGCTTAATGCCATAAACGAAGGCTTCCCAAGCGGTATAATGTTTCACAATTGCTGCAAGCTCACCTTCACCGCCTTCAATCATATCCCCTGGGGTTGTGAGCATCGTATTGGCATACATGGTCGTAACGCCTGCTACAACACGAGCAGTTTTGCTTTGAAGTTTTACTTCATGACACGTTTCTGCATACTTGAGTAGTAAACCCGTGAAGATGGTCATTCCAACAATGGCCATTGGAATTAAATAAGGCCAGTAACTTGATTCGGCAGAATCATCTGCTTCTACAAAAAATAACTTATCAGTATCTTCAGGTGAATAGAAAAACCCCATAATAATCAATCCTTTTGAAGTGAAAACAGAATACCTTCAGCAGTTGCATCATATATTGCTTCGGTTTGTTCGTCTACGAAGTTGTGGTGTAACAAACCAAATCACATAATAGGTTTTTAGTTTATATGGTACACTTATTGCTATTAGTGAAAATGAGTGATTCGCTATGTCAAAGGTAGACGACTTAGTTGAAGGCCTTCAAAGGGCGACAGGTAAAGCAGCGTTACCTGAAAAGTTTTGGGTAGACTATTCAAAGGACGATACACATACTTTTCAAGATGTTTTAGACAAATACACGGCGTACTACTGTGCCAGGTTAAATGCGGCCCAGAAAAAAGCAATGTCCCAGGTGTTTTGGGCACAAATAGAAAACATTGGCTCACCTATTATAGAAGATATTCCAGGACGACCCGATAAGTGTGCTGTTTATTTTTTATTTCCAAAAAATAAAGTTCATGAAGGGAATGATTTATACCTTCAGGGAGACTTCCATGGTTATGGCGCAACCCCTGCGCGTGCGCGATTAGCAACGCTTGAAAGCACTGACATTATGTTTAGACATGATGTGATGGACAAGGATGCAACGGTTGTTTATGAGTTTGTCCAATTGCCACCATCTATCCAAGATAAAACACCAACAGAGCTTGCCGGCTCAAGGTTGGTTGAGCCACCACAAGATGATTATTTCCCAAAAAATTCCCCAAGCACTCTGGTTGATGAGGTACCACCAAACCTCGAAAGCCCCGCCAATTGGTCTGGTAACCCAGAGACAATACTGAAAGCCGAGCATAGCAAACATCGTCCTGCCTTTTTTATATATGGCGAAGATAAAATATTTCGCGTCAATGCTGATGAAAAGCTCGCATGCTTGCCTGGTGCACCACTAGACTGGAATATATTGCTTTCAAAAACACCTGTAGCAGACAAGCACTTTGTATTGCACGATGTGTTTTACTCGAACCGTGAAGGTAATATAAAAGCACAAGAGCACACGCCACCCGAGGTATTCATTCAACATGGACATGAGTCGCCATACAATGAGTTCACACGCGTCATGTATGTATTGAAGCCCAAAGCGGGCACCATTGAAAATCTAGTATTAGTAAATGATGGTCTTGGGTACCTACACTCAGGTGCATTACAGCAGTTTGAGCACATGGTTAAAGAAGGCCAATTGTCACCTCAAACAGGGCTGGTTTTTGTGCACACTCTTCCGGCGCTTGCAAAAACAATTGAGGTGCCAGAAGGGAATGAAAAAGCAGCTCTAGAAGGCATGGGAGAGAGGACGATTGAATATGAGTATGGTAGAGAAGCGTATGCGCATTTTATACGTAACCAACTATTTCAACAATTAACAGAAACGGGTTTTATTGTGCCTGCAGACAAGCATCATCGCGTGATGATTGGTTCAAGTCTAAGTGGTACCTTTTCTGTTTGGCTCGCATCAGCGCACCCGGAGTTATTTGGTGCGGTGATTGCGCAGTCACCCTCACCATCTAACCGAAGTATTTTAAATGATATCGTCGCAAACTATGATGGCTCAAACCCCAGAGCACAGATATTACTGAGCTGCGGGCAGTTCGAAGCCCCAGGTTTTGCCGCAAATGATAATTTAGGATATACCAAGCAGTTATCCAGCAGGCTGAATATTCCTATACAAGAAGTGGGTGCGCATGGACACCAGTTTTTGCCTTGGACGATAGCCTTGAAACGTGACTTGCCCGAAGCAGTGGCACAAAATCAGCAACAAGCGCAGCTGCAAGCATTGGTAACTGCTCATAACGTTGCTGGCGCTTCAGTGGCTGTTTTAGATAATAAGGGTATCAGCACTTTTTCTGCTGGAAAGTTGGTGGAAGGGGAAGAACAATCTGTAACGCCTAGTGCTGTATTTGAGGCAGCGTCTCTTAGCAAACCTGTTTTCGCATATATTGTATTAAAAATGGTAGAGCGAGGAGACATTGATTTAGACACGCCTTTATGCCAATTATCTCGTCATGGATTTGGCCCACCTGAACTACGTGCAACGCCAGAGTATCAGCAATTAACAACCCGACAGGTTCTCTCGCATCAATCAGGTTTACCTAACTGGGCAGTAAAGCTAACTTATGAAGCGCAGCCTGGGAGACAATTTAACTATTCAGGCCTTGCTTTTCAGTGTTTGGGTGAGGTGGCTGAAGAAGTATCTGGCCTATCACTTGAAGCCCTTGCTAAACGTGAGCTTGAGCCACTTGGCATTATTCAGAGTAGTTATTTTTATCAACCAGAAGACACAGCACCTGAGAAAAAGCGTTTTGCAGTGGGACACAATGCTGCAGGTGTACCTGATGAAAAAAGTCACTATGTAAGGAAAAGTGAAGAAAATTCTCATATGCTGTTTGAAAAGCCAATCCCTGCAGCTTCTTTATTTATTACAGCAGCATATTATGCGACATTTTTAACTGCTTGCTTGCAAGATGATTTTGTTCGTCCACTCATGTTTTCTGAAGCAAACGACTTAGCAGGCCGCGACCTAAAAGCAATCGAGAAAGAAGTAACCCCCGACGTTTTAGAGAGGCTTCACTGGGGCCTTGGAATCGGGATTCAAACGAATGCAGATGGTAGTAAAGCCGTTTTTCACTGGGGAGACGCTGAAACCTTTAGGCATTTAGCGGTTGTTCGAGTGAGTGAAGATAACTCGTATGAAGGAGTTGTGTGCCTTTCAAACAGCGCAAATGGTCCTGCTATTTTTAGGCAAATCGCAGAGCCTGTTGTTGGAAGCATTAAGCCTATTACCGATTGGCTTATAAAGCGTGAAAACCTCCCCCTTAGCCATCACGCACCTGCAGAAAGCGCAGGCATTTCACGCACCCAATCTATGAAAGGTGCTATTGATAAGCTAAAAGAAAATGACTCAGACACTTCAGTTTCAAATCAATACAAACATCATTAGCTATTATTGCTACGACACATTAGCTATTATTGCTGGACTAAATTGCCTTTTTTAATTACAATAAGGATATTTATATTTCAGGTTAAAGAAGATGACAATTCTAACGTCAAACGACCGTTTGGTTTTGAAAGACTTAGCCAACTCTTATGCGCAATGCTTAAATTCAAGAGCAACAGGTTTTCATGGCGAAGAATGGATCAATCATTGGCAAACCATCGATTGTGATGGGAAATTTTTCTTGCAGGATTGTTTGAAAAACACTCGCTTTATGCAACATATCATAAAAATTTTGGTGGCTGGACTGGCTCATGCAGATGGAACAGAGGAGCGAGTAAGTGCAAGCAAGGCATGCATGCTCTTTCAGAAATTATATAGTAATGATAATGCGTTTAAACGTGTGATTAATGCAGCTCTAAATCATGAAGCTTCGTCAATTGCATACCTTGAAGACGGCTCCCCCTTCAGTTCCATTATTTACGCGCATGCGATTATTCAAGAGGCGCGCGAAGAATACACTCAGTTTTCTACGCCTTAGCTCTCAAAAATTGTGCCAAATTAGGTTTTCTTATTCATAACTCAGGTTATAGTATTAATGAATTTGATGCTTTCATAGTTTAAAGAGGGGGCTTCTGTGTCTCAAATAAAATTTATTTTAATGTGCACTTTAAGTTTTTTACTGCTGTCGTGTGCTGAGACTACTATCCATACAACAACGCCGCCGGCTGCTTTAAACATGAATGCACGTGTTGCTGTTGTATCTTTTGTGAATCATTCAGAAATACCTCTAGCAGGAGAACAAGCAAAAACTGTTGCTGCCAAAGCGTTATCTGTTCGTGGTTTTCGGCATGTGCTTGTGTCACCTATGAGTGAGCAACATCATAAGCCTCCTCTTAAAAAGGAAAAAGCAAGGCCTTATAAAGAACAATTACAGTGGGCAAGGCATGTTGGTGCAAAATATATGCTGATAGGAAACATTAAAGCGTGGGATTATCTAGCGATTTTAGGGTGTAAACCTTTAATAGGCGTTACTCTACAGCTTATAGATGTTGCGTCTGGGCGTACCGTTTGGACTGCCGACGGTAGTAAAAGGGGAGAACCTCGTATTGCAGTTGCTGCACTTACAGCAGAACTCATCCATGCAATGCTCGTGCGATTGTGTGCATCAACACCAACTCCACAGTGCTGACAGCGTTGTAAATTGTGTTGTACACAGACAGGAGTTTCGCAGAAGGAATTGTATAAAGCCTTTCTTCAAGCAAGTAGTTTTAGATATTCAGGCAATGCACATGACGTTGTTGCAGGCTTATCCACCTGGAGTGTAGGCGTTGACCAGATCGGAATGGACGCAGTTGCGATGGGAAACATACAATCGATTGCCATTACCTTAAAAGCACGAACAGGGCCTGGGACTAAATATCATTCATTTTGCCGCCATTAGAAGGCTGTTTTTGATGGTTTTTTTGAAAATAATTCAATATAATCAATAAGATAAGGTCTTGGTTTTAGATGATAAAATTGGATTTTTATTGAAGGATCAAAAAAACCATCAAGATCATTTTTTCATTAATTATCAATGCATTAAGAAAAAATACGTTTAATTTGACACTGGGTTTAAAAAGAAAAAATTTTCTTTTTGATATGGCCCCTTAGGCCGCCAACTGGCTCCAACATTAAAAAACAGCCTTCTAATGGCGGCAAAATGAATGATATTTAGTCCCAGACCTGATAGCCGGGTCTTCATGACTGGATCCCAACTTAGAAGTAACCTAAAAACGATCAACTAATCTTGCTGTTGTGGAACCAATTTTCTCTGTAACCATCTTCGTCAAGCTGATTAAAATCATCCGTTTCTTGAGTCTCGTCGGTTTCTTGAGTCAACCAAGCAAAAAAACCATATATGAAAGCCGAAAATGATTTCTTGGATGCCACATCAGTATTCAGTTCGTTTTTTGTATCTTTTTTTGTGTCTTCTGGAGCACTCATTTTGTATCTTTCTTTATTTGAATTTAATGCTCATATTATTGCCAATAAAGAGGTTTGTAAATACGTTAAAAATAAGGTATCTGGGGAATTACCCGAGGAACACGCTAGGCCAATTCCTGACGTTGCCTTTTTAATTGTTCGCTGTAGGTAGCAATTAATTGTTTGGTCGAGCAACAGCCAAGTTCTTTTCGTAGAATACGCAGGTAATAATCAACGGTGTTTGTGGATAAATTCATGTCGTTGGCAATTTTTTTAGTTGATTTTCCTTTGATGGCGTGCATTAGACATAGAGTTCGCTGTGGAGGTAAATAAATTGGCATGTCAGTTTTTTGATGGGTAAGGATAACTTGCTTTGCGTTAGAGCCGTATAATGAGTGGGGCATAAAATCAACACAATCCTGCATGATGATATTATCTAAAGCTTCTCGTGTTAAAGAACTTTTTGTCTTATCTGTCTTAAGTTGACGGCTTTTTTTTATCAAGAAATCAGGAAGCAAACATTTATCTTGCTCAAGTTCTTGAATGATTTTATCTGCTTGTTTGACAAACTGAAATTTGAATTTTTTAAAAAAATCAAGTTGATTAATATAAAAGTGATTAATGGTATGATTATCTGATGATGAGTAGAAACAGGTTATTTCTTGCATATCTGTATTACTATCATAAATTGAAATAGCATTACCATATCCGAGATTATTGGCATCTTGCCAGACTTTATTATCTGGATTATGTGCAGACAAGCTCACACTAGGTAGCGTAAAGAGCTGATCTGATAAATCTTCAGGCTGATAACTTCCTGAAAATAGTTGATTGAAGTAGTTATTCGCATGCTCATGCCGGGAAGTAATATTAATAAATGAGTTATCTGGATAAATTCTCATATAGAAAAACCCACTAATCCCTAGGCTTTCTAAAGGCTTAGTTATTTCAGCAACCTGACTTGTCACTGAAAAGCATTTTTCTAATGCGGGATTAAACATATCTCAATAGATCCTATTGTGCGCATATTTAATTTATTCAGATGTTCTTATCATGAAAAAAACACGGCGCATGATACTTTATACCGGTGATTCATTGAGAACCGATATCCTAACACATCAAGCCTGTATTTTGAATACTTAGTGTTTTTTTAAGTCTTTTTAATGTAATCAAGTATTACCCTAATTGAGCTCTTGAGACCTGTCTATTTTGACCCGTGGTTTGCTCGTTATCGCAACAAAAAACGTCCCTAACTACCTTATTTTCACTGTATTTACGAACGTTTTTTTTGAAGATAATATGAGCAAAATATTTAAACAAGAAGATATATAAGATGAAAACCTTGCAAGAGATAGAAAACGAGCTAAATACTAATCGACTTTATCAATCACCCGCTATACAAGCGGAAGTAGAGATGAATAAAGCATTCATGCGGGTTAAAAAGGTAACAACTGATCCTCTTATTTTGACTGCTCTTGATAAAATACTAGCTCTTGGGGAAAATATATTAGCCTCTAAATTTGCAGCAGTTATTTTACATGATGAAATAGAAAAATACTCGATGAAAGCAAAGACATCCAAAGAAAAACCTGAGCACTTAACGTATAAACATAAGGTATTTTCTCTTCTTATTTTAGATCATGAAGTTACTGAGATGGACCTGTTACGTCAAGAACTTATTAATGAAGTTAACGCCGCCTTAAGAACAGCAGCGAAAGAGAATCGACATGAACGCATGAATGAAGCAAAAGAAGTGCCTAGGCCACATGAAAGAAACATAGTTAATCACGAGCCTCAATCCTCTGGAAATGCAGCGCGCTACAAGAAAAACCAAAGCCAGCAGAGAAAAGAAAAGCTGCTTTGTAGTAATGCTTATCCTGGAAATTTTATGACTAAAAAAGCTAGAAAGGAAGCTAAAGAAAGGAACGAAGCCGTCTGGCATGATGCACCTAGCAGACCGTCCCATCCATCAGGCAGATGAGTTGGGCTAGGGGGTTGAGGTCCACTGGCTCGAAAACGTACGCTAACAAAGAAAGTCTTTAGGAATCAATGACGTTAAAAGGAATTATAAAATATAATTTCTAACTCAAGTTTAGCCATTTAGGCGGCTAAGGATAGCTGATGAATGTATCTTCAGGGTATTTTTCAAAATGGGTGCGTTCATTATTGTAGTATTGGAGCCATTCGTCCAGATCTTTTTGCAGCCCATCGATGCTATTATAAACTTTCTTCCGGAATGTGACCTGGTAAAACTCCTGTAAAATTGTTTTATGAAAGCGCTCACAAATACTGACCTGGTCAAACATTCCCTATATGTTCCTGCTTGAGAGCAAGCGACTTTAGTTTGGGATCATTTATTTTCAATTGCATCAACGTTTGATCGGAAATAGGCATAATAAGAGCCTTTATGAAATTATTTTTTGGATAACAATAGGTACGCCGTCTGAAGGTACAATAACTGGGCCTTTACGCTCTGGTTTTGCTACGTAGTTATCTTTAAGTTTTAATTCTAAATTCATCAGAATTTGAGCGATAATGATTTTCATCTCATATTGAGCGAAAGCGGCTCCTATACAACGTCTGATTCCGCTGCCAAAAGGTAAATAAGTGTAAGGATTTTCTGTCGAATTTAAAAAGCGTTCTGGCATAAATTTATGTGGCTCTGTCCAGTTTTCTGGATCATGATGTGCGAGATACATACAAGGTACAATAACAGTTCCCTTGGGAAAGGTATGATCTCTTAATTGATAAGGTTCATTCGTGATTCGTAATAAGTTGGGAAATACCGGGGTAATTCTTAAGGCCTCTTTGATGGTAGCATCCAAATAAACCAATTTATCTAGGTTTGAAACCAACTCAGTATCATCGGAGACAAATTGATTTAATTCATCTTTTAATTTTTTCAGTACATGAGGATTGGATAAAATGCCATAAAAAGACCACGCTATACCTGTCGTGCTTGTTTCATGGCCGGCCAATAACAACGTAAGCATTTCATCACGTATTTCTTGATCAGTCATAGCGTCACCGTTTTCATCGCGCGCTTGCAACAATAGACTTAAAATATCGATACGAGAATCTAAGCTCATTTTTTTTCTAGCAGAAATTTCATCGAATAAACAAAGGTCCACTTCTCGCCGCAATTTCATTATGTTTGCCCATGGCGTTAAAAATCCTAAGTTTTTATGTAAAAAAGGCGTTATCAATGTAATTACTGAAAAAGTTTTAGAGATTACATGATTTAATTGATGCAATAATTGTGTAAGTTTTTTGAATCTTGAACTTTCTTCATCCATGCCAAAAATGGCCTTTAAAATAATATCGAAGGTAATTTCTCGAACTTCATCAAGCAATTTTAGAGTATTATTTTGTTTCCAATTCAAGATTCTTCTTTTAGCAATTTTGCTCATCAATTCGCCATAATCTTTCATTCGTTGACCATGAAAAGGCGGTAATAGCAATTTTCTATGTTGCAGATGTCTCTTTCCATCAAGCGTAAGTAATGAATAATCTCCCAAAACAGGCTGTAATAGAGTCGCGTTCATTTCACCTGTATTTAATTGAGTATGTGTAGCCGAGAAAATTTGTTTTAAATCGATGGGATCGCTGATAACAACATTGTCTGGTTGTCCTGAAAGTCGCAATGTAAATGTTTTACCATAAATACGCTTGCATTCTTCTAATATTGGTAGTGGATTAGCAATTATTTTCATAAACTGAAAAAAATTTTTTTTAGATGGTCCTGGAGGTAATGCTGTATTAGTCATAATTGTCCCAATCAAATTAATAGTGCCGCCTTCACGACGTACTCATGTTGTATGCGTGCATTATGATGCTCATATTATGTTCAAAAAGAATGTATGTAAATACAGTCAAAATAAGGTAGGTAGAGGCGTTGTTGCACCGCTCAATGGCTTTGTTGCTTAGCTAAGTTTGCAAAAAACTAACAGCAAACGATTAGGAGCTTTCTCTTTTAAAAATAAAGGCGTTTAGATGCCTAATAAATGGCTCAATCAAAAAGGGATTAAGATAAAGAAGTAACAATATAAGGTGTGACCTATCCCCCATAAACTAGTCCACCCAAACATAGGACCTGTTGACATTTGTCCCCACAGCACGTCGGCGGTGGGGACAAATGTCAACAGGCTCTAGAAAAAAGTATGATAGTGAAAAGGAGCAAACGAAACCAAGCTTGCTAGATAATGAATATCAACTGGTTGATAGAGCTGTAGCCAATGAAAAACCGGAACAAGGCTCGAACCAGACTCATCATACCTGTTGGTGAGTCTGCAGCTAGGGAGCTGTGAACGCTCTATTTAATTGATGGAAGACGCTATACCCCATTGATTTTATTCAGTTTTTTCTGTTGAGCTCGCCTCGAACGGCGCTTTTTTTGACGTTTTATTTTTTCAATGGTTTGTTGCGCTTTGGTTTTTTCATGACCTAAAGCGGCTTGTAATTTTTCACAGAGTCGCCTTCTTGCAAAATAGCGATTATCTTCTCGAAAACGTGTATCTTGACATTTTATTTCAATACCGGAAGGGAGGTGCTTTAAGTAAACAGCAGAAGCTGTTTTATGTAATTTTTGCCCGCCCTTACCACTGCCAATGATAAACTTCTCAATTATATCCGACTCGTTAATCTGTAGCTTAAGCATCTTTTCACGCAGTTGATGCCATTTTTCTTGGTTAATCATAGGCGGTTATTTTAAATAGGGGTTCTCCCCTTATCAGTTAAGGGACTTGATTAGACGGCGGTTCGTTTTCTGAGTTTTCGCCAGGTTTTGGGTTCCCTTCTTTTAATTCGGCTTTCATTCTTTGCTGTCTGAGACGTGCCTCTAGAGCCGATTCTTGCTTAGGTTCATTAGGTGGCGGTGTATCTCTTCGAGCGCCTGTTACTTCTTCATAGTTACCAGCTGCTTTTCGTTCTGCAATCATGGCTTGTTTTACCATAATACCTGCGGTTACTTCGCTAAAACCTATCTGCTTTGCAATAGCAGTTACTTGTTTAATCAAGTTCTTTTCGGTTATATCTGGCTCTTTTTCTTTTAAACGACTAAGCATTTTTTGGACAATATCTATATTACTAAGTTCTGCTGCTTGCCCGGCTTTACCAACAGCAGCTACTGAGCTAAGCCCTGTTTTTTCTGCGGCTTCAAGTGCTGCAACAAATACATCTTCTCCATTTTTTTTGGCATTTTCAATGGCTACATCAATCGGGTCTTTTTCTACCTTTTTCAGTTTTGTAGCGTTCAATCCCCCCAATAGTCCACCAAGCGCTCCTTTAGCACCAATTTTTGCTAAAAAGGCTGCTTTATCATCGCCACCAGCACCACTGCCTGGTAAACCCCCTCCACCAAAAAGAGGGTGAGGTGCCTTGGGAAGCCCGCCACCGGGTACGGCAGATGAAGGCTTATTGCGTGCCGCTTCGAGTTCTGCTTCTGTTTTTTGGAGCTTCGTTTGTAAGCTTGATTTTTCTGCCTCAACTTGTTGTTGATGCACATCTAAGATTGCTTTTTCGTTTTGTAATTTATCTTTAATAATTTGTAATTGAGGGTTAAGCGTTTCATCTGTCGTATTCAATGCAAGATATTGATCAATTGTCTGTAAGTTTTCGTTAACAAACTGAACGCGTCCATCAAAATCAAGACTTGAAGGAAATTGGATATTAACTTTTTCATCCGTGCCGCCCATTGCATCAATAAACTTTTTAATGGCTTGACGCAGTGTAGCATCTCGCTTAGAAAGCGGAGGGAGTATTTCAACAAGCTTTTGATGTAACGCAATCAATGTATCTTTTGAAGTTTGAGATAAGCTTGGGTCCTGCAAATATTGACCAAGTTTTGGTATCTTGCCTTCCAGTTCTTTAATTATTGCCCCCATATTAGACTGCGTTTCCACACCAGCAAGACTTTCCTCAAGTTCTGAAGCAAACTTATCAATCGCAGCTGAAGCGTTAGAAGCTTCAGACTCTGGCGTTGATGCCTCATCCGCTTTTCTTTTTCGGAAAAGTCCCATAAAACCACCGGTTTTTGATGATTTTTTGTCGTCAGTTGGCATAATAACACCCCTGTTTTATATTTATTCTATAAGTATAGATTATATTCATATTTTGTCATTTTTTGGGGTATAGATTATTGCATCAAGAAGTGGATTCGGAAAAAAACAAGAAATCCAATCAGTATACAAAGCCATAGTGCAATGATCATAGCGCGAACCACCTTGGTTAGATGGCTATTTTTAGACCAGCTTCGCGGGTAAATGCCTTGAATAAGAAACACAATCACACCAGCAACATTCACGGAGATAAAGTTCATTAAAAAGAGAGCAAACGCACCCTCTACAAGCTCATGATGTCCGTTACCTAATAGTAACCCGGTGGTTACAAGTGGTGGCAAGAGTGATACAGCAACCATAACACCAATGAGTGTGGCAGGAACCCCCGTTGTAAAAGCAAGTGCACCAGCGCAGCCTGATGCGAGTGCGACTAAAAGATCTCCTCTAACGGGCTGTGTTCTTAAGGCAATTTCAGAAAGGGCGGGATTAACTTCTACTAACATGCCAAGGAAGGTAGAAAGCAGTAGCGCAATAGCTATACCGGAAAGGCCTGTTAGTAGTGAGCGCTTAAATAACCATACATCGCTTAGGGTGAAGCTTAAAGCAAGCCCAATAATAGGCCCAAGTATAGGTGCAATAAGCATACCACCCAGTAGCACAACAACGTTATTGTTATATAAGCCAACAGCGGTTACTAAAGTGGATAATACCACCATCATCATGTAAATTTTAGAGCATTCTGATGCATCCTTGACGTCTTCGTAGAGCTCCTCTGTTGCGACGCGCCCTTGTAATGCTTTTTCAACTTGCGGTAGGGGATTATCAGGCGCTTCAGTTAGCGGTAAAGTTGCCTCAACGGTAATAACCGTCACACGATTATCTTTATCAGCAATATATTGCTCATCCAAAAAGGCAAGTACAGTTTCGTAAATATCAGTAGATACCAGAATACGAAACAATATCTTCTTTTCTAAAAGTGCTAACTTGGTGTATTCAATTACTTCGTATTGGTTTAAGAATTGCTCAAGAGCACCAGTATCCTCTTTTTTGAGTACAATCTCTATTAGACGAAGCGCCATTTGCATACCTTTTTATCGGCTTATTATTTATAGTGGCTATAAGTTCTCATTTTTGCAATACAAGCCAGACTCAACATCCAAATATAATGATGTATAAAGTAATGCACTTAGGTCAGTCGCGGTGTTTGAGCAGGCTCCGACTGCGATTCAATACAGGCTGATTGTTTCTTGCAATGACCTTTTAATGCATGCTCTACCAAAGCATCAGAAAAAAACACCAACATCATTATTCCAACAGAAAGTGCCATAGGTCCTGGGGCTGATACAACCAAGGCAAGAGGAACCAAAAGAAGAAAATGAAAAAAGTGGTTCAGCTGCTGTAATGCATGATGCTTGCTGTTATTTTGATGCTGTGTGATTTTTGTAGAATGTACCTCATGCTTTCTCATGATATTTAATTGTTGTTTATCTTTTTGTACCTCAAGCGTAATTCTTAAAAGATTGCTGATAATATTTGTGCTGTAAATAAATATAGAAATAGGAAATGTCACCATTCCCATACCAAACCCGATAAAAAGCAATGCAAACAATAAGATATGCACAGAGGAACGTGCACAATTGATTTTTTTATACGTCCAATTTAATTTTAGAATGTCTTTTTCTTGGGATGAAGTGTTGCTAATTAAGGATTTTTTATATTGACTTCGTGCCTTTTCAAATTGAATCAGCATCACAAGTTCATCAAAAAGCATTCCAACACCTTCTGATTGAACCCCTAAAAGCCCGGCTTTCTTTGAACGATTAAACGTCCACCAGAAAAACTGCATTGCATTGATACTGCTCCATACAATATCATTTAAAAGCGTGAAGCTTATTGCTTCAAGCTCAGCCTGACTCATTCGCTTATCTCGACTGCAACAAGTGTATTGGTAAGCTAATAGACTTAGATTTGAAGTCAATCGCACGTAATATAATGCAAAACTTAATACGCCCAAGGGCGTATCCCAGCACGATAAATGATTGTTCCACGAAGTTTGTTTGAGCACTAAGTTAGCAACCCCCTTTGTTTGGCGAATTTTTTGGCGCCTCATGTTAACGGAAGAGATAGCGTTGTTAAAAAATCCAAGCCCTTTTGGTAAATCTATGCGTTTATCCTGAGACATCGTTTTCTTCCAGTTAGATGAACGGACTGTCAGGATACAAGTGTCTGCATTACCCAAAGATGACGCTTAGATTACAAAATTGTAACCTAACAAACGCACACAATTGGGGTATTTATGATACAATGAGATCTGTTTTTGAGTGGGGCGTATATGCAACTTTTAATCGTTGACGATAAACGTGCAACAGCTAATTACATTTGTGAAGGGCTTAAAGCCTTACAGTTTAATGCGGATGCTGCGTATGACGGCAAAGAAGCATTATTCATGGCTCAAGAAAAGTCGTATGACTTGGTGGTATTAGATGTCATGCTACCTATCTTGGATGGATGGGGTGTTTTAGCGCAATTACGCGACACTCAGCCTGAGCTTCCTATTTTAATGCTCTCTGCTTGTGATGATGTTGAAAGTCGCATTAAAGGATTAGAGTCCGGAGCGGATGATTACCTCATCAAACCCTTTTCTTTCCATGAGCTCGTTGCTCGTATAAAAACCATTCTAAGACGCAAGCCATTTATTACATGCTCACCAGATACCATTGCAGATTTGAGGTTGAACCATCAAACCTTCACAGCTTATCGCCGTGGGGAGAAACTACTACTTTCTAGCAAAGAATTTAAATTATTATCATTCCTTATGAAGCATCAAGGCGAAGTATTAACCCGCACAGTGATTGCAGAGCAGGTATGGGATATTAATTTTGAGTGCAACACCAATGTTATTGACGTGGCCATCAGACGTTTACGTGAAAAAATAGACGATACTTTTCAACCCAAATTGATACACACGGTAAGGGGTGTTGGGTATATATTGGAGGTACGCTGAATGATGTCTATTACAAAACGATTACTGTCAGTTTATTTATTGTCAACTTTCAGCATATTGGCGCTTATCACAACCCTCGTGTATCCACCGCTATACGATTTAATGGTGCATATCAGTGCGCAACATGTAACAAACGATTATTTATTAGCAAAAGTTTGTATTCAATATTTTTTTATTGCCTTATGGGCTGCAGTTGGAATTTCTGGCTTTGTTAGTTACTACATTATAAAACGCAGCCTGTCCCCAGTTAAAAAATTTTCCGAACAACTCAACTTAGTATGTGCGTCTTCTTTAGATAAACGCTTAATAGAAGCAGACTACCCCCGTGAGCTAAAGCAACTGGCATTAACCTGTAACAACATGCTCGAGCGAATAGAACGAGCTTTTCAGCAAATGAAGCAGTTTTCAGCAGGAATGGCACATGAATTAAGAAATCCCATTCACTACTTAAAAACTGCAACCGAAGTCACTTTATCACGCTCTAATGACTTAGAGGCCTACCAGCATTTATTAGAAAAGCACTTAGATGAATATCAAAATCTTACACAGTTGATTGATAATTTATTATTACTTTCACGAGCAGAGAATGGACAGCTTCACCCGAACTATGAACCTCAGTCAGCAAAAGCGCTTGTAGATACAATAATGGATTATTATCAATACATAGCCACAGAAAATAAGGTGAAAATAACCAGTGTTGGCGATGCAACCATCCATGTGGATAGTACTTTATTTAAACGCGTCCTTACAAATTTAATTGATAACAGCCTAATGCATACACCAGAAAAAGGTACTATCACACTCGCCATACAGCAAATAGATGAGTCAGTACAAATTACCGTTAAAGATACAGGTAAAGGCATACCCAAAGATGCGCTACCAAACGTCACCCAAAGTTTTTATCGGCTTGCAACCCCTCATCAAGAAGGCTTAGGGCTCGGTCTCGCAATTTGCCAGTCTATTATGGATAGTCATGGCGGCACTATGAAAATAGACAGTGACATCGGAAGCGGCACAATAGTAACCTTAACTTTACGCTCACAACAGCTTTAGTGGGAAACAATTAATCCATGAGCATGAAACGCATTTGGCAGCTAGCATGGCCCGTTATGCTTTCTAACGTGACTGTGCCATTTTTAGGAATGGTGGATATTGCTGTAGTGGGGCACGACTACCCTGCATATGTTTTGGGGGCTGTTGCAATTGGTAGCATGGCCTTTGATGTATGTTTTTTATTGTTTGGCTTTTTACGCATGAGTACAACAGGGCTTGTGGCACAAAAGCCGGACGATAGCAGTATTTTATACCGCGCTTTGCTCACAGCATGTGTCATTGCGTTATGTCTCATTGTATTTCAAAAGCTGTTATTTATGCTCTTGATATCCGTCATGCATACGTCTAACGCAGTTACTGCCTCACTTCATGATTATTTTTATTTAAGAATTTATGCAAGCCCCATGACGCTCGGCAACTTTGTGCTGCTCGGCTATTTTTTCGGTCGACAAAATACAAAAATACCATTAATACTGTTGATGCTCACAAATTTAAGTGCCATTGGTTTAGACTTTATACTCGTGCGTTACTTAGCATGGGGGGTAAGCGGATTAGCAATTGCCAATATTTTGGCGCAAAGCCTGGGTTTTTTTGTGGGTTTATGGTGTTGTTTTCGGCTATTCAAACCAAAGCGCGTTTCTTTTTCTACCTTGCTTGATATTGAAGCCATCCAAAGACTCTTTCATCTCAACAAAGATATTTTTATACGAACGCTTTGCTTGATGAGTGTTTTTGCATACTTCACAATGGCTGGGAGTCATCTTGGCACAAGTGTTGTTGCTGCAAACGCTATTTTATTAAGTATGCAGCACTTTATAGCTTATGGATTGGATGGATTTGCGATTGCATGCGAAACGTTAGTGGGGCGCGCCATTGGAAACAATGACAAAAGTGCTTTGCTGAGTGCAAGTACTCAGTGTGCTTACTTTTCGGGAGCTATAGCGTTGTTATTTTCTCTTTTTTTCTGGATAAAAGGAGATGCTCTTATTCATTTATTGAGTTCTTTACCGGAGGTGGTATCTGTTGCAAAACATTATTTGGTTTGGGTGATATGGCTTCCACTCTTATCTGTTGGAGGTTTTCTACTAGACGGCATATTTATTGGGGCAACCTGGTCTAAACCAATGCGAAATACAATGCTATTTTCAACTTTACTGGTTTACTTTCCTTGCGTGCTTTTATTAAAAACATTTGGAAACACTGGGCTTTGGGCTTCATTCTCTTTGTTTATGTTCATACGTGGGTTATCTCTTGCATATGTATTTATGAAAAAAGTTAGCTCTGAGTAACCTTGATTTACCCTTAGCTGTAAGCATATTTACTTGGGCCTGTTGACATTTGCTTCCACCACCGACGTGCTGCGGCTTGACCGCAGCATC
>JARGNV010000014.1:0-46317 GCA_029212465.1 Legionellaceae bacterium
ATGACCCCCCCCAGCGAGAGCGTTGTTCTGAGTGCTGTAAAGAGTGCCATCGCCCCCCCTTGCGAAAAGCCTGCTAAAAAAATTGTTTCAGATGCAAAGCCATCTGCTATTTGTGCATCAATCGCTTTCAAAATCATTTGTTCTGATGCCAAAATACCGGCTTTGTCTTCGCGATCTGAAAAAGACATCCCTAAAATATCGTACCACGCAGGCATTGGCATTCCTTGGTTTAAGGTCACCGGTCGAATCGAGGCATTCAAAGCAACATGGCGCACGGGAACATCCAGTGGCAATTGTTTTGCAAGACCTGCCATATCATCAGCCCCTGCTCCTAACCCATGCATCCAAATAATGCATGCACGCGCCTTTTGATTTGGCTCAATCACAATGGTATTCAAACGCCTACTCCACATAAAAAAGAAGCCAATTATCCCGAATCATCACCAGCATGGCAACCGGATGTATAGCATCTGCCACTCACACGCACTTTAAGCTATACTTTCAAACCATGTACATCATTAACCCTTAAGCCATGCAACGACTCACTATCACGCTACTTTTCGTATGTCTTGTAACAGCATGCGGACAAAAGGGGAAATTATACCTCCCCGATAACCCACCCTCACAACATGGCAGGCACTCGAAGAATGAACTTTAAATTTACAAAAATGCATGGGCTTGGTAATGACTTTTTGGTCATTGATGCTGTGAATCAGTCCATACAGTTAACCCCTGAAATCATTCAGTCGCTGAGTTGTCGGCACACAGGCATTGGATTTGACCAATGTCTTATTGTTGAAAAAAGTACCGCCCCCAATGTTGATTTTTTTTACCGCATTTTTAATGCAGATGGCAGCGCCGTTGGTCAATGTGGTAATGGTGCACGATGCATTGCGCGCTTTATTCAGCACTACAATCTCTCATCCAAAACAGACCTAACGGTTGCAACCACAACAACCGAGCTCAAACTACACCTCAATACAGATGATACCGTTACCGTAGACATGGGCATCCCGGTCTGGGCGCCTAATCCGGATATCAAACCCGGGCTTACAGCACATGCGCTCACGCTTGGTAATCCGCACGTTGTGATTCCGGTCGATAACCTTCAAACAGCACCTGTTGCAACGCTTGGTCCAGAAATTGAAACACATGTGTTATTTCCAGAACATACCAATGTGGGTTTTCTTGAGCTAGATACCCCGCGCCACATCAAACTGCGCGTGCACGAACGCGGGGCCGGTGAAACTCACGCCTGCGGCAGTGGTGCCGTTGCCGCAGCAGCGGTTGCAAGGCGCTTTTATGACTTAGAAGCAAGCATTCGTGTCAGTTTGGTTGGTGGTGATTTAATCATCGATTGGCCCGACATGACAGGCCCTTTATTCATGACAGGCCCCGCAACATTTGTGTATGAGGGAAACTTATTCAACACTTAAAATTCATTCCGCGGGTGTAGGGCCTTTTTTAACAGCATCCCATGTTTTTCCAACGTCTTCTTTTTTCTGACTAAAAAAACCATGCGCTTGATAAGCGGCCGTTACAGGGGAAGCGAAAGCACGTGCTAACCCCTGAATGGAGGCTTTTAGCGTTGTAATGGCGCAGTCCAATACGCCTACAAAAAATTTCGCTTTATTCCCCTCATATTGCATCAGCCGTAACGATTGAAACCAATGGCACGTGGCCTTCGAGTCATCTGCAAGCTCAGTACCTACTAATATTTGAATGGTGCGCTCGTAGGACTCTTCATCACCCGTTAACATAAACTCCTTAAAAGCCGCTTCACACATCGCCTGCATCGCAGACGCCTTCTCAATGTTCAACGCTTCAGAAGGTTTCTCCGGTGTCCACCACTCATGAATTACATCATAAGCCAAAAATCCAGGCACAACGAGCAGTGCCGGAAGCACTAAAAAGCCCGTCAAAAAGTGTTTGGTCGCATCCAATGCTTCAAACAGCCACATCTTAAAATATAGTAAAACACCTTGATGACTCGACAGAAGCTGGGTCATCAACGCATCTTCCGCTTCTATGGCTTTGACATAAGCCGCATGGTCACCATTTTTAATGTATGCCCGCACCACTTTATCTAGGCGTAGGCGAAGCTCGGTTAGCTTTTCAAGGGATGCCGTATCTGCTATCTCATTTAAATGTGCTTCAAACGTATCAAGCCCTTTTAACAATGCAGGATAGCTGCCTTGTGCAATGGTTTGTGTTCGCATGAGCGCATCATTACTTTTTTGAATGGCACTGACTAATACTTTATTTCCTGGGCCTGCCTCAGGCATTGGCAGAAGGTCAGTGCTCAGAGCACGCTCAAAATAGATGGCTGTTAAACATGTTTTTTCGCTCATATACACCCATAGATTATTGCTGAGGCGTTATATCGTCTGCTGAAGTGGCCTCAGGCCCTTCATGCCCCTGATTCGGCGATTTGTTTTCTTGCTCTGCAATAAAGTCTTGTACTTTTCCCTTAAATTGTCTTGATATTGCAGCGCTTCTGGCTTCTTTATCAGTTGTTCTGGCAGATACTGGCTCTGACGGTTTCGCAGAAAACGTAGCAGCCCAAGCATCTGCAAACCACTTTAACAAGCCACTAAACAGCCCGCGCGTCACTTCTTGCTTTTCATCTGGTGCAGCAAGTGCTGCTTTATCGCTTAGCGCTGGCATAAATTTATTCAATGTATCTGCGCACTGCCGATAAAAATCAGCATAGCTTGGTGGGCTTTGGTCATCACCCGGTTTTACGGGCGCTTTCAGTGCATTTAAGTAGTTGACTTTATGATGACTTAAAGCCGCTTGTAGGCCATTTAACTCGGATAAAATATCTTCCAGCGCAATCGGGTTTTCGGCCAGGTTTTTCGACAATTCTGTACGAAACAAAGCAAAGTGCTTGTCTACACCTTCAAAAAATTGTCTTGTTTTCGCTGTGTTATCACGCACCTCCTGAGGGCTCCCACCTCGCATTGGTGAGGTCAGCAAGCGAGCACGGGCATCAATTGCTTGGTCCAGTGTCGCAAGTTTTGCGACCAAAGCATCATTCACCGGATAAGCCTCTTTATCCCGAAAAAAACCTTTCGTTTTAAAGGGTTCCGGTTTAGCTGGCACCCTGTCTCCCTCTAAAGACGATAAGGCTTCCACCTTGTCTAGATACGCCTCTCGCTTTTCAATTGCTTGCGTTAAATCATTAAAATAATCCATCCAATATTTTTGCGTGTTAATTTCTGTGGATAGCTTAGTCTGCCTATTTCGTAACGCGCTTCGCTGTTCTAACTCCGTAGCTGTAAAAGGAGGAGAATCTTCAGCAAGACGCTGCTTGATGATGTCTCGCTCTTCAAGAAGTGCATCATACTTTGCGTTAACCTGTTCAACGTACACCTTGTTTCTTACAGCAATCAGCTCAGGTAATTTCGCATCAATTGCCTGATTCAGTTGACTAATATCTCTTCTCAACATGAGTTCGTCATGATACTGAGGGTCTTCTCGTTTTGAATGCACACGCTGAGGAGACCTATCGCGCTTATCGACAACACGGTCAATGTTTACATCGGGTGCATTTAACTGTTCAAGGAATGTTTCTAATTCGCGATTTGTTTTTTTCAACGTCTCTACCACTTGGTCTACGTTTTCCTGTGTGGCTGGCTCATCGAGTGCTACATGATTTTTTTGTGCATGAAGTGCCTTGATGCGGGCATCAATTTGTTTATCGAGGCGGCTAATATCTGCCCTTAAAAACAACTCTTCTCGGTGTCTAGATTCTGCGGGCTTTGAGCGAATCCAGTTGGGGGATTTATCGCGATTATCAACAATTGTATCGATATCGACGTCAGGCGCATTCAGCGCTACAAGCAATGCTTCTTGCTTATCTTTTCTAATTTGCAGCTCATCTATCATATGAGCAATTTCATCAGGGGTCATGATACACCTCCAGATTTTAAAGAGGTATTTTGTATTTTCGGCTCATCATCAGATTTTTCAAGCGCTTCTTTAAATAGTTGATAACGTCGTTTACCTTTTGAAAATGCGTTGCTACTTAGATGTGTCGCAAAGTCGTCAAACCATGCATGGCATGCTTTTTCAAGCGCTTCGGCTTCATGTAACGTTTTCTTTGAGAGTGCTTTATGTGAAGATACCTCTCGCATAAAGCCTTGTATGCTTTCTCTCACATGCTTTTTGAGCGCACGTGCATTGCCTACTACAAAATACTGAACGATAGAAGCATCCACACGGGCCTCCAGACGACGAGAGGCTTCATGTGCTGCTTTTGTGCTTTTTTGATACCACGCTTTTCTGTGTGACTCAAATAAATCTTGCATTTTTTGCAAATCATCTAGCAGTGCATTCAGTGCCGGGTGCTCATGTAAGGCGCGTGCTCTGCACATATTTCTTAACGTTTCATAGCCCTTGTCGCGCCCCTCTAATGCGTCTCGCTGCATTTTAGTCAATGCATTTAATTCATCTTCAGACACAACGGGCTTTGCAATCACATCGCCTGTTTTTCCTTGCTCGGTTAAGGCATATAAGCGGCTGTTTGCAAGGTTATAAGCTTTCAGCAATTCAAGGTAGGTGCGTGCCATAGTAGTCCCCTAGTTCATATCCCTTGAATTATCACGACGGTTTTCTTTATCGTCTTCATCTTCCGCACTGGGCATTTTTTTTGTAAAAAACCCACCCAGGTTTTTCATCGCCTCACTAAAGAGTACTTTTGTGGTTTTTTCAGGTTTAACCCAAGTTGAAATCTCAGGCGTGTCTCCTTTGGAAAGCCCTGTTGCTTTACCAATTTTGTTGCTCAGTTTAATCAGACTTTCAAAAAAGCCTTTCAAACACAATTCAAATTGGTAGTAAAGTTCCTGGCTTGTATCATGGTTTTTATTAATATGGGGCTCTGCTTCGTCTAATGCTGTTTTCACAGCCTCACGAAATAATGTCACATCGTCCTTGGTTCGATTGCTCTTACAAAAATCACGCCACGCATCGCTTACAGAAAGCTTTAACAATCCAGTCTTGAACTCTACGCTTTGAAATGCCCTCTGGCTGCTTGGCAGCACCGCGTTTTTCTTGAGCGCCTCAAACCAATGTTCCATTTTTGTTAAGTTTTCTATCACCTCTTTATATAATTTTTTTTCTTCGGCATATTTCTCATCGGTGCACATGTGAATTAAATTTTTATGCGTTGTTGCATACATATCGAGCGATTCCAGCTCTTTTGGTGAATATTCCTTACGCTCTTCTTCAGTTGCAGCGGTAACTGGTGTTATATCAAGGGTTGTATCTGCATTACGTATTCCTTCTGCGAGTTGTTCATTCCTCTCAAAGTATTCTTGTTGTATCTGCTCGAAACTTCGCATTTCAGCCCCTCTTTAAAGAAAATTCAGATCTATATGATTTATTATAGAACAAAATTACAGAGGGCTCGGGCCTTGCTTGATAGACCTTAGAGTTTCCAGCGTCGGTGCATCCACCACCATTGCTCGGGGTGTGCCAAAATAATGGATTCTAGGGCGCGATTGTAGGCGCAGGTGTTTTCATAAATGGCCTTGTGATTGCCTGTGTGTGCTTGCCAGAGAATAGGCTCATGGAATTCAAGCACGTGCCGGCCGTTAGGTAGGCGGTAACTTGAGGCGGGAACGACTGGCATTTCGGTGTAACGTGCAAAGGTTGCAAGGCTTCGATAGGTGCCTGCTTTTTTTCCGAAAAACTCAGCAGCAACGCCGTCGCGATTGGCAAGCGATGCATGCTGGTCGAGCACAAATACAACGGCGTGATTTTGCTCAAGTGCTTCTGTTACATGCTGCAATGCATTTTCTTTGGTAATAACATGTAGACCTGCTTTGTAATAACGGCTAAATAAAATACGCTCAAGCCATTTGCTACCAATTTTTCGGCGAATAAAATGAAAATGACCACTAAATTGCTTAAAATTTAGGATGCCTCCAATCGGTGCAAACTCAAAACTGCCAAAATGACCCGTTAAAATAAGCACGCCTTTATTTTGTTCAGCCACTTTTAAGACACGCTCATGGCCTCGCACGTCAACACGTGCCATCAGTTGTTTCTCAGACATAAAGCGTAGCTGAATGGTTTCTTTGATGGAGCGCAGCAGGTGTGAGTAAAAAGCCTCGGCTAACCGCCACCGCTCTTTTTCAGTAAGCTGGTTGCCATATACATGCTGGATATTTTCTAAGATAACCCGCTTTCGATACGGCAGACAGGCGGCAACAAAGCGGCCTGCTTTTGAAACGGGCAAGTTATTTATTTGCGCTTTTAAATCAGTCACACGCCTTCATCACTAAGCTTGTATTCATGCTACCAAAGCCACGGTTAAGTATCAGCACGTGCTGTTTATCACCTGTGGTACGGGTAGTATTTGAAAGATTCAATGCTTCGCAACCGGTTGCTGCTTGCTGAAATTCGGGCAACCCTGGGATGGTTTTTGAGCGTAACAGATGAGTTGCAAGTACCGCATCCATCACACCTGATGCGCATAATGTATGACCCATGGCCCACTTAAATGCTGTTACCGGTACAGATACATCACCTTGCAGTTGTTGAATCGCTGCAGCTTCGGTGATGTCTGATTTAGGATTTCCGTTACCATGCGCGATAATGCATGCCAAATCATTCGGGGTTAGCGCTTCGGCATTCAGTGTATCTTGCATCAGTTTTGCGTAGCGCGCGCCACCTTCTTCAATAGAAAACAAGCCTGCTGACTCTGTGCGTGCAAGCCCACCAGTGAGTTCTGCGTAAGGGGTTGCTCCACGCGCGGCAATACTTTTTTCTGATTCAAGTACGAGTGCCGCTGCCCCTTCTGCAAGTATGGTACCATTATGCGATACATCAAACGGGTTTAGGTGTTCAGCACTTAAAAGGCCTAGGCGCTCGTAGTAAAAAAGTGCTTGTTCGTCCGTGCCCACATCATACGCCACCACAACAATACGCTCGGCATCCCCTGCTTGAATGGCGTGATAGGCTTCAATTAAAGCTTGCATGCCACCTGTCGCATGGTTCACCACATTATGGTTCGCACCTTTAAAACCGCAGCTAATGCCAACGTATGCAAGTACATTGTTGGGTAAAATACGCAAGAGCCACATAGGGTGCACTTCATCCATAAACTGCTCACCAAATGCATGCATATTGCCGTTTGTTTTAGCCATTAAAGGCAAAAAGTCATACTGCTGGTAATATTTATTCCCTGGAGAACCAACGTACACACCGGTTTCATCGTTAAAGCGCTCGGTAGACTCAAGCCCTTTTTGGTAATCGGGTAGCCCACTGGCTGCAAGCGCTTGCATAGCAGCATTAATGCCTAATACGTCTTGTCTTGAAATGGCTTTTAACAGCTTGCGGTCGGGTAGCATTTTTCTGGGTTCGTAGCTTTTAAGCTCGCCACCCAGCTGATACGTCCAGGTTGATAAGTCGGCATTTTGAATGGGGGCAATGCCTGTTTCACCCGCTAAAATGGTATCCCATAATGCATCTGAAGTTTGACCGCCTGCGCTCAGCGCGCCAACGCCTGTTACAAATACGCGGTTTAAATCGCTCATAAGCCTCGCTCCTCAAACTCAGGGTGCTTAAAGAGTAAACAGCTGTTTGAACCACCAAACCCAAATGAGTTAGATAACACAACACCAAGTGCTTTCTCCCTTGGCCCTTCTGCGACATAATCTAAGTCGCACTCTGGGTCTGGTGTGATTTGGTTTTGTGTCATTGGAATTTTACCGTGATGAATGGCAAGCGTTGACAGAGCTGCCTCAAGTGCACCTGCTGCTGCAATTAAGTGCCCTGTTTGGCTTTTGGTTGAGCTCACAGGAACTTGAAGCGCGTGCTCTCCAAACACTGCTTTAATCGCATTGGTTTCGCTTAAGTCATTCATTTTGGTTGAGGTACCATGTGCATTAATATAATCAACATCTGAGGCTCTAACCCCGCCATCTTTGAGTGCGCCTTCAATGGCTTGAATAGCGCCATCGCCATTGGGGTGTGAGTCTGTAATACGATACGAACTTAAGCTGTTACCAACACCGGCTAATTCAGCATAAATTTTAGCGCCACGCGCTTTTGCTGTTTCATACGACTCAAGCACTAAAAATGTGGCCCCTTCACCTAAAACAAACCCGTTCCGGGTACCATCAAAAGGTCGACTTGCAGTTTGAGGGGCATCATTATTCGGGGATAAAGCACCCAACAAACAAAAGCTCGAAACACCGAGTGGGTTAATCATGGAGTCAAAGCCACCCGCAAGCATATAATCTGCTTCACCGCGCCGAATAACTTGCAGTGCAAGGCCTAAAGCCTGGCCACCAGATGCACACGCTGTGTGCACCGAGTTTGCATAGCCAGACATGCCAAACTCCTGAATTAAAAGCGACAAACCACTGTTTGAAGCAGTGCTTCCAAAATCGTCTAGTCGATAAAAGGCGTCACCCTTTGCTTGTAGTGCTGCCCAGTCTACCGTGCCTTCAGGTGCGGTTGCCCGTTGAAAACGTTCAAGATGGTCAAAATCACCGGTCATCATGCCACTGCCTGTTACAACACCAAAACGTGTTGCATCGGGCACGTGCTTTGGATGAATACCCGCATCTTGCAGCGCTTCACTTGCCGCATCGAGTGAGAATTGCGTAAATGGCATGGTAAATCGGTGATGCTTACCCGTGCGATAGCACCGGGGCTGATAAGACTTTACTTCTGCTGCAAAACGCACAGGAAAGCCTGATGCATCAAACTGCTGAATGGGCGCCATGCCAGAGCGCTTTGCCATCAAAGCTTGCCACGTGCTGTGCACATCGTTCCCAAGCGGCGAAACAATACCGAGTCCTGTAATTACAACGCGCTTTGATGTCATGCCTGTGCACCCGTTGTGCGCATCACAAGCTCGAGCAAGCAAACACGCTTTTCAAATCGACTCACACGGCATTTTAACACCAAAATACCGTTTTCATGTGACTTAATGCTTAAGTTGGTTGTCAAAATATCACCTGGTAAAACAAAATCATTCATTTTAATGCGTCGCATCTCTTGTACCACATAGGGGCCGCCAAAATTTGCTGCATCGGTAAACTGACGCCCCAAGTTCATAATACACTCAAGGAGAATCGTCATGGGTAAAACCGGTTTTTTAGGGAAGTGATCTCTAAAATAGGGTGCTGCTTTTGTAACACTTTTTTCGGCGGTAATAGATACCCCCTTCTCATGTTCAACAATGCGATCGAAGTGTACTAATGCTTCGGCCAGTTGAGGCATGTCACAGGCTTCATCCAGTGGCGTCGAGGCAAGGCATGAGGTATGTAGGTCGCCGGGTCGATTGAGGGCATCAAACTGCGTGCGCACCTCATCTTGCTCGATAAAGTCATCCATGGGTAACAAGGGCCCGAGCGCTGAAAGCTCAAATACCACTTCCTCTCCCACGCGCGCTTCAGCTTCGTATTGTACGACTGTATCATCTAGTTTGTTTAATTCGCTCGCAAGGAGCAAGGTTTCACCCACATAAACGGGGCGATGCAGTCGTGCAAACTCTGCAATACCTGCGACAGGACGCTTAGTAAAGTCGCAACTTGCCATAACATTCCAGGCGGCCAATTGACCAACGGTCTCGCCAACCAATGCTGGCACAAAACAGCGCCGACCTGTTTCATCTTTCACTAAATAATAATCGTCTGGGGTCACATGCTTAATCCCTAGTGTGGTGCTCCCCAGCTCAAGTTGTGTAATCCTATCAACAAATAAAAAGTGCATGGTTTTTAAGCCGCGGTGGTTTCTACAGACTGCTCTGCCTTTGCAAGTACGACCAGTTTACAAAATGTTTCTACCGTAAAAAGCATCGGAATTTCATTCACTTTCATGTCTGGCGTAAAATGTTCAGCAGGCACTTCGCTTAAATACGCTTTTAATGCTTGGACGCCTTTCTCTGTGAGTACGCCACCTTGCTCAAACTCAGCATCGCTCAAATCGCCACGTGCATTCTTTTCAAGCTGGCCTCGCGGAATTTTAACCGAAAACTCTTTTTCAAGCTGAAAAACCAAGTCAAGAAAATCAATCGACTCTGCCCCGAGATCTGCAATCAAACGTGCATTTAAGCTGACTTCATCTTCTTCGATGACTAACACATCCGCAATAATTTCTCGGACTTTAGGATAAACCGTTTCTAAATTCATTGTCACAAACCCTCAGTGCATCAAATAGATAATACGAAAGGTCCGAATTGTAGCACAAGTTTTTGCGACATGGGATACATTCACGCTTATCCTAAAATGGCATACCCCGCATCCAAAAAGATGGTTTGTCCCCTAATCAAAGATGACTCGGGCAAACATAGCAAATAAACCCCATCCGCCACATCTTCAGGTGTCATTGCACGACCTGCAAGCGAACGCGCCTGATACTCGTCAAGTAGTGTTTCTCGGTTCGGGAAGTGCTTGAGGGCATCCGTATCTACAACACCTGCAGAAATAGTGTTCACACGAATGTCATCAACTGCAAGTTCTAAGCTAAGCGAACGCACCAATGCTTCAAGCGCCGCTTTTGATGCACCGATAAATGCATAGTTTGGAATCGCGCGGTGCGCACCAAGGCTTGACAGTGCAATCACACTAGCACCTTTAGACATCATCTCGCGTCCTTCAGTTACCAGGTGGTTTAAAGCCAATGCATTGGTTTCCATGCACCATCGAAAATGTTTTGTCGACATTTTAAGTGCGGGTTTTAAAACACCACTGGCCGCATTGCTGACTAAAACATCTAGACGGGAAAAATGCTGTTTAAAGGTTTCATACATCGTTTTAACAGATGCGTGGTCTGCAACGTTTGCTTGTATGGCAACAGCGCGACGCCCCAAAGTCTCTATTTCAGCAACCACTTTGTCCGCTTCGTCTGAGCTATTAAAATAGACAATGGCAACGTCTGCCCCAGCATGCGCAAGTTTCATTGCCGTTGCACGACCAATGCCGCGCGCACCTCCTGTAATCAGTGCCACCTTATTATCTAATGCGCTTGTCATCCGTCTTTTTCCTCTCACAAAAAATGCATCAAACTACCCCGAAGCGGAGTATGTGTCAATCTTAGACACACAAGACACGTAATGACTTACCAAGCCAAACACATTATAATGCGCACAAAAAGACTTACTTGACAGTATATGACCATTCGCACGCTCGCCATTCAAGGCTACCGCTCTATTCAAGATTTAACCCTGCCGTTACATCAAGTCAATGTCATCACGGGTGCGAATGGTTGCGGAAAAAGTAATGTGTATAAGGCCATTTGTTTACTGGCACAAGCCGTAGATGGCAAGCTTGCAGAAGCCCTTGCGCTAGAGGGGGGCATGCCTTTGGTATTATGGGCAGGTAAGAAAAAGCCCGCACGACACAACAAAACGCCAGTTCGACTGCGTTTAAGTGTTACAATGGAAGATTTTAGTTACGAACTTGCTTGCGGGCTCCCACAACCCTCAACATCCCAGTTTGTACTCGACCCAGAAGTGAAAGAAGAATATATCTGGCTTGGCGAAAAAAGACGACCCAGCAACACAGTTATGGAGCGTCTTAGCCACTCAGCCTGGATAACACATACCGATGGCAACCGTGTTGGATATCCAACGGCTTTATCTCACTCGGAATCTGTTTTGTCGCAACTGCAAGACCCACACCTATATCCTGAATTATTTGTGTTACGGCAGCACATTCAACAATGGCGGTTTTACCATCATTTTAGGACGGATGCAGGTGCTCCTATGCGAAGCCCTCAATTTGGAATTCGTACTGAAGTACTGGCTAATGATGGCCACAACCTTGCGGCAGCCCTACAAACCATTCTTGAAATTGGAGACGCTGAGTCACTACATGCAGCGATTGACGATGCATTCCCCGGCGCAACCTTGCACATTCACGTCGATGATAAGGCACGCTTTGAGGTTCAGCTCAAAATGCCAGGGATCCTTCGCCCGCTTGAAGCGCGAGAGCTGTCAGACGGTACATTAAGATATTTATGCTTAATGACCGCATTGCTAAGCCCAAGGCCTGCTCCCCTGCTTGCACTTAATGAGCCTGAGATGAGCTTACACACCCAGTTACTGACACCACTTGCAGCCCTTATTGCAAATGCATCAAGACATTCTCAATTATGGGTAACCACGCACGCCCCTGAGTTAGCACACATGATAGAACAACAAACCGGTGCCAAATCAACACACTTAGTAAGAACTGAAGCTGGCACACAAACCAAACATGCACACAGCCTTTACATATAAGCCCTTTCTTTGTACCATCTGCACATCGATTTACGAATATCCTCGCAATACGCCATGAAATCAATTTGGACACGCGCCGTTTTACCCATTGCGGCAATTTTTGCATGCCGTATGCTCGGTTTATTTTTACTGATTCCTGTATTTACCCTATATGCCCCAAGCCTAAGTGGCGCAACACCAGCCCTTATTGGCCTAACACTCGGTGCTTATGGTTTAAGTCAGGGATTACTACAAATTCCGTTTGGCATGCTCTCAGACCGTTACGGTCGAAAACCGGTTATTATGCTTGGCCTCATTTTATTTGCCATAGGTAGTGCAATGGGAGCATATACTCACTCTATTCATGGCATGCTACTGGCTCGCATACTACAAGGCATGGGCGCAATAGGCAGTGTTTTAATGGCACTTTTAGCTGACTTAACGCCTGAGTCTAAGCGCACGGCTGCAATGGCCATTATTGGTGGTAGCATTGGCCTCTCATTTAACCTTGCACTCATTGCAAGCCCCACACTTGCACATCAAAATGGGCTTTCAGGTATTTTTATGCTAACACTTGGCCTTGCCTGCTTTGGTTTAGTTCTCTTAAAAACCGCGGTTCACACCCCCAAAATCTCGCCTCAGACAAGCTCCATTACACACAAAAAGCGCCTTGTACACGTGTTAAAAAGCAGCTCCCTCAGGCGCCTAAACTTGGGTATTTTTTGCCAGCATGCCATTCTTACAGCAACTTTTTTTGTATTGCCCTTAAAGCTTAAAGCAGCCATTGACACAAACCTGCTTCAATCGTCTTGGCATTTTTATCTTCCAACCCTTGTCGTTGCTTTCGTTGCTGCAGTCCCACTCATTATGTTTGCTGAAAAGCGGGGAAAAGGCGCACTCGTATTCTCAATTGCTATTGCACTTACTTGCATCAGCCAACTCATACTGGCCCAAAGTGCATTATCTTGGACACTTTTTTGTGTGGTGATGTTTACCTACTTTTTAGCATTTAATGCGCTAGAAGCCATGCTGCCGTCACTCGTTTCAAAACAAACTACATCTGACTATAAGGGAACTGCCATGGGGGTTTATTCTAGCTGTCAGTTTTTAGGTATTTTTGTGGGTGGGGGGCTCTCAGGCGTGCTCTTCGCGCACTATGGCCATCATGGCATTTTTATGTTTAACGCCGTCATTGCATTACTCTGGTTTGGTAGCACATCTGAACGCTTCAAAGCGAAAGCAACTTTATCCGCAGCCTAGGGCACGTTGATAACGCCCCCTAAATTTCATGACAATATTCAGACGATGGCGTTAAATCATGTTCTCCAAGCGCCTGCAAAATATCATGGCTTGTATTCACACTAATACGCTTTGCCTCACACAAGCATCGAATTGCTCGACTGACCTCCTCGCTTTCACCAAGTGTTCTTGGATGAAAACTAACCTGATACTGTTGGTTAAACTCAGAATAAGCAAAGTCACACGCAAAACGTGCTGCGTGTAAATAGACGACCGCATCATTAAAACTCCACTCTGTGTAAAAATAGAGTGTTAGCATCGGGCATTCGCCGTACCAACAAAGATGAAATCGAACGTTATTATTAAAACCAAAAGAAACCATACGTATTCACACCACAAAAAAAAGCGCCCTCAAACAGAGAGCACCCTTAAACATTATTAATAACACATCTTAAAATGGAATATCATCATCCAAGGCTTCAGCAGGTGCTTGAGGGGCTGCTTTTGGTTTTGCCTTGGGGGCACTTTGTGTCGCAGTTTGGTCCATATCAGCAAAATCGCCCGATACCGTACCTTTTGCATCTAGCATTTGAATGTCTGATGCAACAATCTCTGTGGTGTATCGATCGTTGCCTTGTTGGTCTTGCCACTTACGTGTGCGCAAGCTACCTTCAACATAAACCTTGGAGCCTTTTTTAACATACTCGCCTGCAATCTCACCCAAGCGATTAAAGCACACCACTCGGTGCCACTCAGTACGCTCCTGACGCTCACCTGTCTGCTTATCTTTCCAAGATTCATTGGTTGCAACAGACAAAGTAGTTGCTGCATTGCCACTTGGCATATATCGTAAATCTGGATCAGCTCCAATATGCCCAATTAAAATAACTTTATTAACGCCGCGCGCCATAAGATTCTCCATAAATGCGATAGATTGGAAAGAGAGTATAACGGAAAATAACCACGCACAAAAGTAAAATACGCCCGCCTTAACACGCGCAATAAGCCCCCTTTAGAGGGCTCTCATTATGGGCTTGGTATATTGGTGCTTGGTGGCGCTTGAAGCAATTGAATCATACCCGGTATTTCTAATTTAAACTTTATTTGGTCTAAATCTTTTTCAAGCGTCGATAATACATCAACATCTGCTGCTTTCTCTTTTCTCAGCTCAGGCTTAAAAGGACTCGTTAACCGTGCAAGCTCGTCTTTCACACCCGCTAACAACTCGCTTCTAACAACTTCAATGCCTGCTTCATTAATAGCACCACCACCAGCCTCTTTGATGCTATCAAACATGGTTCGTTTAGAGTCGTTTGGACTCGCTGGAATATCCCTTTGAGGCATGCGTAGCACCTCCTTAAATAAGTTCACTAACACATGAAGGTTGTAGGTTTCTTCATTTTGAACCATGTTAGATGGCACTTTCTTTTGAGTAGCAGAAGATGTCGGTCGCACCGCGGTTTTAGGTTTAGCTTGTTGCGCTGCTTGAAGTGCCGTGTGCGCATCCTCTTCAGCGGCATGTAAGCTCGAGTCCATTACAGTATTTGGAGACACTCTGTCGGCCTTTCTTTCAACCTTGGGTAAAAGTGCTTCCCCCTCTGCGAGCAAAGCCGCCTTTTTCTCTTCCAGACGCTCCTTATCTGCTGCCTCTAGCGCACTTTCATCCAACAATGCATTAATTTTATCAACCCCTAATTTAATGAAAGCAAGTCGCTCAGTTAAGTTTAAGGGGTCGCTCGGTATTGCATCTAGCCTTTCAAATAAGTCGTCTATCTCATGCGGAACAATCAGTTCAATTTTTCCATATTTTGCCTGCATTAAAGGTTTAAGCATGGCACTTAAAGTTACCTGTGCCGTCTGTATTTTTCGGATATCATCCGACTGCCTCACAACCGACTTGCTTAACAAAATGTCCGCCATAAAGTTTTGATATTTAACCCACTCAATCTGTGCATCTATATCTAAATCTTGAGGGAGTCCCGCCTCGATAACTGAACAAAAATGTGACGCCTCCTCCTCAAAATGCGCCTCAAAGGCCTGTCTATCAACATCAAATCGTTTCGTTACTTCACTTGCCAATAATAACAAGCGCATTTCTTCTGTATCTTCAAGCAGTGGGTGCCGTAATAACTCATTTCCTCTGAAATATAGGTCTTTAATTTGTTGCATGCGCACACTTACATCGTGAGATAGCTCTCCTTTACAGTCTTTTTCAAATTGCGTAACCTCAGACAAAAATACTGCTTTTTTTGCGGCGATTAATCCCTCTTGAAGGGTTTTCTGAATGTCTTGTAATAGCACAATATCTTCAGTGCGATACACCAAACTATTAATCAATCGGCCTTCGCGCTCTTCCCCTCGCAATAATGCCGCTTGCTCTTCTTTTGCAACCGCATAGGTTGAAAGCGTATCTTCAGCTATATTCAACAGTTTGCGTATCCAAACGACTTTTTCATCCGCACTCAATTCATCAGCAGGACCCGCTTGAACGCCCTGAGCAAAAACCAACATTTCTTCATGAAACAAATCAAGCTTTAATGACTCCAGCTCATGCTCTACTACATGATACGCATGCTCTAGCGCTTTTTTATCTTCCTCGGTTAGTAAGTTTAAATGATTGGTATATAGTGCAAGCAAATTACCTTTATGGGCAAGCACTACATCCATACGGTCATCAATGTAATCTGCTCGCGTATAATCTTCGGTATAATGAGGGGAGTCCTCTTTGTTTACCCGCTCAAGTAATGTAGCTACTTCTTCATGTAAAAGCGCTGCAGGTGTTTTCACCGCAAGCCGCTCTGTTTGCGCCACGAGCATTTCAGGCGTTATTCCTAACGCCTCCCTTTCTTTTCGCTTTCTCTCTTCATCTTGCTGTACTAATAGTGCTCTTAAATGCTCATCCGCTGAATCTGAAAGCGCTTGCAGTTTATCCAAAGTAACCTGATGCACACCTTTTTGTTGCGCTTTTTGAGTGACCATTCTCGAAAGCATCTCTTTCTGTGCTTTCTCCCACTTAATTCTATTTTCTAATGGCAACTCAGCGCCAGGCCGCTCTTGCATAAACTTTGCAAGCTGCTCAACATCCGCATCCACTCTATGTAGAAATCCGAAAACATGACTCATGCGCCCCATAAGAGCCCCCAAAAAATTGCTTTGTTTAATTATAGTGCGATTTGGTTTTTTTTGCTGGAAATGAAAAAGGGGCAAATGCCCCTTTTCTTATCACTGTCATTCATGAAGCCTTTGGTGTGTTCTCCACAGGAGGTTCCGGTGTGTCTTCGCCCAGCCTATCCTGAAATCTCGCTTTAAAACTGGTTGCACTTAGGCCTACTTCGACCTCTTCCGCATCGTAAGCACCAAACTGCCTATCGAGTGTCTCTAATGACGCTTGCAAGAAAGCCCCTTCTTCCTCGGTGACCGCCTCCCCCTCTGCCAAATAAGGGCTATTTACCAACTCCATAATTGATTTTTGTAACGTGCGTACAGGTACCAAATAAGCGGTTGTATCGCCAACATAATCAGGGTCTAAGTCAATATCCTGCAATAGTTTCTGTATCCGTTTAACTTCTGAATCTTTATACCCTGGCCGGCTCTCTTTTCTTTTTCTAGCTTCTCCTGCAATTGCTTCTTGGCGTATATGCTGCTGAATCGCTTGCGCTTTTTCATGCTGACGCGTCAAAACCTCCTGCGCACTTTCAAGCCTATGCATCATTTCAGGCTTTGTATCAGGTGTTGTTTTAATTTTTGTGCCAACTTCCTTTAACTTATCAGAAAACCAACTTACAACCGCATCCTGAGATTGCTTCACATCCTCAGGTGGGCCTGCTACGATCTCTTGTTCAAGCGCAAGCAACGCTTCCCCATCCTTGTAAGAGAGCTTTCCATCAGCCGTTGTCAGTTTCTTATCTAAAGCCATCAGTGCTTGCATCACCGACGATATCTCTTGCCTTCGTTCACCTGATAAATGGGGATCTTCTAAATATGATGTTGCTTTTGCTTGATGCTCTTTAACATATGCTAGTTGCTCAAGCAAAGGGGCTTCTAATGGAATATGAGTGGCCGTTTCTGTAAATGCTGTCATTTCGGCCTCAATCGTTGAACGCCCTAAACCTAAGCTCCCCAATACCTGTCGAAAACGACTCGTATTACTTACCATGACTGTCTCCAAATATAAACCTATATAAACTCATTATAGTTCAAAAATTAAACACCAGGTTGCTCACCTTCCTCTGTCCCATCCCCTGACGTATTCTGATTCGTTTCAGACTGATACCTCTCTTTAAAAGCATCGTGTCGCTCAAGTGCTGCATCAACAAGCGTATTCTTAAGTGTCATTAGGCGTTGGGTGTCGGTATCTGACACACCAGGCCGTGATAATAAATCAGCTATTTTTTGCGTTTGTTGCTGTATAAAATCAACCGTCACAGCGTCTCGGCCTTCCAGTATTCGCCCTGTTTCTAAAACCAGTTTTTCACATGCTTGATGGGTGTATTTTCCTTGCATCAGCATACGTAATGCACCTTCCAGTTGCTGCTGCTTATCTGTTAAAAATGTTTTCTCTTCTGTTGTTAGCTGTCGCGCTAAACGTGGTTTTGACAGGAGGCTTAAAGCCGCTTGGTGTAAGGCATTCACCTGCTTTATTTTCGCATCCGCTGCTACAATAGTATCTGTTTTTTCAGCGCCAAAAAAAGCATTCAAACGCTGTATCACTTTATCTTTGTAGTCTGGCGCTGTTTCTTGTCGCACCACAGCTGCCATCTGTTCATACTGCATATCGAGTGCTCGCTGCACTTTTTGTTCGCGCGCAAGTCGTGCTGCTTGCGCCTCTAAGAAAGAAACAGCCTTGTCTAATAATCCGTTTTCTTTGTCTGATGTATTATCATGCTGCTGAAGCAATGCATTTGTTGTTGCTCGTTTATCAGCTATCCACGCTAATTGCTTATCTGTAGATGCGTGCTGCGGAAAACCTTTTAACACGCCTTGCACATGAAGTGCTATTTTATTTTCTGTGCGCATCAGTCGACTCAAATGCTGTAACAAGCTTTTCTGCGCATTCCCGATACTCTTTTCAAAATAAGTTGCATTGTCTTCACCAAAAGAGCGCTCCTTCAATAACTCATCTACACGCAATAATTTATCCTTAACCCAACGCACTTGTGCATCTATTGGCTGAGCCTCATCAGGCCCTGACGCCACTTCAAAAGTAAAGTCTTCTATGCCTAAGCACACCTCTCTCAAATACGCTTCTTCGTCAGCAAGGGGATCTGTTTCAAACCCATAACGACGCCCCGTTTGTAGCCAACTCAAAATCTGTCGTTCTTCTTCAAGTTCATCCTGCAGCTGGTACAACAAGTCTAAATCTATTTGGGTTTTTGCTTGCTCTATTTCTGTAGAAATCTTCTTTGCACGCACACGCAACCCTAGCAACTTATCTGCTGCACTTAATTGATTCGGATAACCCTTAGCTATACTTGCAAACAAACTCTGTACTATCTTAGACATAGCGACCTTCCAAAATACTGACATCATATAAGCAATACTCTACCTCTATTATAGTAAATATTTTAACCTTATGGTTTAGCTTTAGACCTCATTGTGTTGTCATCTAATCTCATATAGTCTAGTACATGTGTTGTATTCTTATCCGCGATTCACACAAGGAGAACTATCGTGAAAAAGACTAAACCATTAATGCTTGCGCTTGCTTTATGCTCATCGTTGTCTATGAGTGCTTTTGCTGCATCCGCTATGCCTGACAAAAATATGGATATGTCTCCAAATGATATGAAAATGATGGATTCAAGCATGTCTCAAATGGCACCCATGGAAATGAAAATGATGAGTGACAAAATGATGATGATGGGTATGAAAATGTATATGATGGGCAAGCATATGATGAGCATGGATCAACCTAAAGACATGGAAAAAGCCAAACGCATGATGATGATGGGCATGAAAATGTACATGATGGGTAAAGAAATGCATATGGATATGCAATAAGTCCTCGCCTAAGTATGTCTTAAAGGACGGGGCACACGGCCCGTCCTTTAAAGTTTACTGGTTCGAAAAACCCGCGTCATTTTCTCTGTTCAAGTTATCTCCCCCCTCTTCTCGCCTATCTGCTGCACTATTTTTCAGCGCTTCTTGCTGCTCCCTGCGTTGCACGTCTGTAAGCAAAGGAGGTTTAGGAGGAAGTGGTGCTGACGGCTTCGAATAGAGGCTGAACTCGTTGTTTAAAAGCCCTTCAAGGGTAGCTATTCTATCTGGTGGGGTACCGCCTGGATATTTAAGCAATGCATCAATGTCTTTTCGCTTTTCATTTTTCCAGTGCTGCTCTGAAACACCTGCCGGAGGCCCTGCTTCAACCTCTCTTTTAATCCGCTCAACTTCAACTGGGTGAATTCCGTGCTTTTCCACCATGAGCTGCTTGAAAACCTCCATCACGCACGCCTGTGCCTCTATCAAGCGATACTTCTGTGCGGTATTCATTTCTGGATAATCACTTAGAAGGTTTGTTGCAGCTTGAGAGTAAGCTTTAACTGCTTTGATTCGCTCATCTAGATTAGCCGCTCTTTCTTCTGTTGTCTGGCCTCGAACCATTTCCTGCACAAGCTCTTTTTTGTGGATGCAATAAAATTGCTCACTATTTCTATATCAGGAGGTTCCCTGATTTCTGTATCAGGGGACTTCGCGGGTGTCTTTTTTCCCCCGATTCCTAACCGTTCTTGCCATGTTGGCGCCATCTTACTGCCCCTATAATTAAACGTTATACCATAATTATAGTTTAAAAATCGCTCAAAACACTTACTCCTCCTTAGTGCTACGCTCCTCGACTTGTTTGAGGTGCCCTGATGCGTTTTTGTCTGCATAATCACACAAATCACGGACAGGGCACGTTGCGCAATGTGGTTTACGTGCTGTACAGACATAACGGCCATGCAATATCAGCCAATGATGTGCATCTTTTAAGAAAGCTTTGGGAATGTTTTTTAATAACCCCTGCTCAACCGCAAGAGGCGTTTTTCCTTTGGCAAGCCCTGTTCGATTTGCAACCCGAAAGATATGAGTATCAACCGCCATTGTGGGTTCACCAAAGGCAGTATTCAAAACAACATTTGCTGTTTTACGCCCAACACCCGGTAAGGCTTCAAGCGCTTCACGTGTACGCGGTACCTGACCATGGTGCAACTCTGTCAGTTGTTGACACGTCTTAATAATATTTGCAGCTTTGCTATTAAATAGGCCTATACGCTTAATATAATGTTTCAGTTTTGCCTCACCTAAGGCAAACATCGCCTCTGGGGTATTAGCTGCCGCAAATAAAGCAGGGGTTTCGAGGTTAACGCGCACATCGGTTGTTTGTGCTGAAAGCATTACCGCTATCAGAAGCTCGAAATCAGAATGATAAATTAACTCGGTGGTTGGATGTGGGTTTTCAGCTGAAAGACGCTCAAAAAAAAGACGGCGCGTTTCACGATTCATACGCAAAACACGCCGCTTAATCCCAAAAACATTTCAAAAGCCCTAGTCAGCTGCTTCTGTTGGTTTTTTAGGTTTTTCCACTTTTTCTTTTGTAGTTTTTGTAGTTTTAGTTTCTTTTTCTTCTGTTTTTTCTTCTTTTTTTGCTTTGCTTACTGCTTTAGGTGCTTTTGCTTCTTTCTCTGTTTTTTCTTTAGAAGCTTTTGCTTTTTTAGGCGCCGCCTTTTCTTCGGCAATCACTTCATCCATTTCATCAGAAACTTCAGGTCTATCGACTAATTCAACTATTGCCATCGGCGCACTGTCTCCTTGACGGAAACCACATTTTAAAACACGCACATATCCACCTGGGCGTTCTTTATAACGTGGTCCAAGATCTGTAAACAGTTTACCGACCGAGCTTTTTGAGCGCAGTCTATCAAACACATAACGGCGTGAAGCCACAGAATCTGACTTGCTGACCGTAATTAACGGCTCAATATAACGTCGCAATTCTTTTGCTTTAGCTACGGTTGTTTTGATCATCTCATGCTCAACTAATGCGTTGCACATGTTTGAGAACATCGCTTTACGATGACTGCTCGTTCGACCAAAATTACGTCCAGTATGACGGTGACGCATGATAAAAACTCCTACTAATTACTCTCGCCAAGATTTTCAGGCGGCCAATTTTCTAAATCCATCCCTAATGACAAAGATCGAGAAACTAATACATCTTTGATTTCTGTGAGGGATTTTTTACCCAGGTTAGGGGTTTTCAATAATTCATTTTCAGTTTTCTGAACCAGATCACCAATGAAATAAATATTTTCCGCTTTCAAGCAGTTTGCTGAACGAACGGTAAGCTCTAAGTCGTCTACCGGACGTAACAGTAACGGATCAAATCCATGCTGCTCATTTGAGTCAGAAGTAGCTTCTTCTAAGTTGATATCAACAAAAGCTTTCAACTGACGCTGCAAAATATTGGCAGACATACGAATCGCTTCTTCTGGCTCAAGCGTTCCGTTTGTTTGCAATTCAATAGTGAGCTTGTCTAAATCAGTTCGATTTTCAACCCGCGCGTTGTCAACAGAGTATGCCACTTTTTTGACTGGCGAATAAGTGTTATCAAGTTTCAAGCTACCCACAGCTTTCTTAGGCAATTCATCTTCGTGATAACGTACAAATGTATCCGTAATGTGAAAACCAATGCCCTTTTCAACCGTCAAGGTCATCTTCAACTCACCATGCTCATTGATATTTGCAATCACTAACTCAGGATTAACTACTTCAATGTCATTGGTCACTTGGATGTCACCTGCAGTCACCTGGCAAGGACCTTTTTTTTCTAAGATCAGTGTTGCCGTTTGACCAATAGGCATTTTAAGCGCCACTTCTTTTAAGTTCAGCAGGATATTTACTACATCCTCCTGAACACCCTCAAGCGTACTGTACTCATGCAAAACACCGTCAATAGTTACTTCAGTGATTGCAGCACCTGGCATTGAGGAAATTAAGATACGTCTCAATGCATTTCCAAGCGTATGTCCAAATCCACGCTCCAAAGGCTCAAGCACGATTCGGCTATGATTTGGAGCATCAAACTGCACTTTGAGCGCTTTTGGCGTCAACATGTCGTTAATGTCTATATACATTGGGCTCTCGGCCTCCACATTTACTTGTTTACTTAGAGTAAAATTCGACTACTAAGCTAATATTAAAATCAGCAGACAAATCAGCCAAAGTCGGCAAAGCAACAAAGGTTCCTTTGAACGTTGCTGATTCTACTGTAATCCAGGTACATGATGTACGCTGCTCAGACAATCCAAGTGCTGCTTGAATACGTCCCTGACCACGCGCCTTTTGTCGAACAGAAACCACATCGCCTGGTTTCACTAAAAAAGAGGCAATATTCACCACTTGGTCATTAACCAAGATAGCTTTATGAGACACGAGCTGACGTGCTTCTGCACGCGTGCTAGCAAAACCCATACGATATACCACATTATCTAGACGACTCTCTAAAAGCGTCATCATATTTTCACCGGTTGAGCCTTTTCTAGACGCAGCCTTTTTATAATAATTGCGGAATTGCTTCTCTAAAACGCCATAATAACGTCTAATTTTTTGCTTTTCCCGTAATTGCAATCCATAGTCAGCTGCACGAGCACGTTTGTCCCCATGCTGCCCTGGTTGCTTTTCTGATTTGCACTTAGATTTGTGATCTCGAACACCACTCTTCAGTAACAAATCAACACCCTCTCGACGAGAGAGTCTACATTTTGGACCAAGATACCTTGCCATGAAATACTCCTGAAACTTAAACGCGACGTTTTTTCGGTGGCTTACAGCCGTTATGAGGAATACCCGTCACATCCGTAATTTCTACAATCTTAAATTCCTGGGAAATCAGTTCTCGAATCGTAGACTCACGACCGGGTCCTGGCCCATGAACAAATACAGCAACAGACTTCATGCCATATTCTTTTGCCGTTGCTGATGCACGTTCGGTTGCAATTTGCGCTGCATACGGTGTACTTTTCCGTGACCCACGGAAACCAGAACCACCTGACGTAGCCCAACATAAAGCATTGCCTTGACGATCGGTAAACGTCACAATCGTGTTATTGAACGAAGCGTGCACATGAACGATCCCGTCTGACACAACGCGTTTAATTTTTTTACGCGTTTTCTTCTGTTTTGCTTTAGTAATAGCCATCACTCTTTCCTACATAAAAAATCAAACATTCACGTGCTATTTACGACGACCCTTCCGCGTACGCGCATTGGTCTTCGTCCGTTGTCCGCGCAATGGCAAACCACGTCGATGTCGAAGACCACGATAACAGCCAAGGTCCATCAAGCGTTTGATGTTCATCGTTACCGTACGACGCAAATCGCCTTCTACGGTCATTTTTCCAATTTCCGTACGCAAAGACTCAAGCTCTGCATCCGTCAATTGAGAAACCTTTGTTGAAGGTTCTATTTTTGTTTGCTGACACAGCTTCTGAGCACTCGATCGACCAATGCCATAAACTGAAGTCAGTGCAATCACTACATGCTTGTGATCTGCAATATTTACACCTGCTATACGTGCCATTCATTTCTCCGAACACTATTCGTCACTTCTGTCGGAAGGAAACAGAAGATACTCGTTTCACACTATAAAATCAAGTTGTTACTTACCCTTGTCTTTGCTTATGTCGCGGCTCTTTACAAATCACGCGAATTGCACCATGTCTTTTAATGACTTTACAATGGCGACACATAGGCTTTACCGATGCTCTTACTTTCATTCAACTACTCCACTATTAATCACAAAAGGCCCGGCAAACCTGTTCCTTTGACGTTGCCTTTTTTCATCAAAGAATCATACTGCCCTGCCATTAAATGTGCCTGAACTTGTGCTACAAAATCCATGATCACCACAACAATAATCAAAAGTGATGTTCCACCAAAATAAAATGGCACATGCCAGGTATACATCAACAATTGAGGCAACAAGCAAACTAGCACCAAATAAATTGCCCCTACCAAAGTTAAGCGCGTCATAATACCATCAATATAACGCGTTGTCTGCTCACCTGGGCGAATTCCTGGAATATATGCACCAGATTTTTTCAAATTATCTGCCGTATCTTTCGGATTAAACACCAATGCCGTATAGAAGAAGGCAAAAAACACGATTGCAACCGCATAAATAATTAAATAAAGAGGCTGACCTGGCGACAATGCCATTCCAATATCAGACAGCCAATCCATACCTTTTCCGCGGCCAAAAAACTGCGCAACAGTACCAGGAATTAAGATAATACTCGATGCAAAAATCGGTGGAATCACACTGGCCATATTAATTTTTAATGGCAAATGACTTGTTTGTGCAGCATATACGCGCTTGCCTTGCGTTCGTTGTGCATAATTAACCCGAATTCGGCGCTGCCCTCGCTCTACGAACACAACAAAACCGGTTACCAATGCAACAATCACTGCTAGTAAAATGAGGGTTAAGGCTTGCATTTGACCTTCACGCACTTGCTGAAAAACAGATGCAATCGCATGCGGCAAATTAGAAACAATCCCTGAGAAAATAATAAGAGAAATACCATTTCCAACCCCTTTCTCAGTAATTTGCTCCCCTAACCACATTAAAAACATAGTACCTGTCACCAACGTTACAACCGCGGTCAGATAAAAGGAGACATCGGCTGCAAGAGCAATATGTTGTCCTGCAAGCCAACGCGCCATACCAAACGACTGAAAGAGTGCTAATACCAATGTGAAGTAGCGAGTATACTGATTAATTTTACGGCGTCCCGACTCACCCTCTTTCTTAAGTTGTTCAAGCGACGGCACAACCATCGAAAACAACTGCATCACAATAGATGCTGTAATATAAGGCATAATACCAATTGCAAACACTGTCACACGTGACAATGCACCACCTGAAAACATATTAAACAGACCAAAAATGGTGTTCTGTTGCTCAGAGAAGAAATTGGCTAATTTTTGGGGATCGAGTCCAGGCACAGGAATGTGCGCGCCTAAACGATACACCAATATAGCACCCAAAACAAAGAGAAGCCGAACCTTCAGCTCGGCCAACCCTCCATTTGAGTTCTTTTGTTTTGAATGCTTAGTACTCATGCTTCGACACTTCCACCTTGTGCTTCAATTGCCTCACGTGCACCTTTGGTTACACGTAATCCTTTAACAACGACTTTTTTTGTTAACTCGCCTGATAAAATCACTTTAACATCACGAATATTCGCGTTAATGAGGCCTGCTTCACGAACTGCTTCAAGCGTTACAACATCGGTTGCAACTTTTGAAAGCTCAGACAATGTAATTTGGTCAACCGTACGACCAACACGTGACTTAAAGCCAAGCTTTGGCAGTCGACGCTGAATAGGCATTTGACCACCTTCAAAATTAATTTTGTGGTAACCGCCTGCTCGTGCTTTCTGACCTTTATGTCCTCGACCACAAGTTTTTCCAAGCCCTGAACCAATACCACGTCCAACGCGTGTTTGACGTGGCCTTGAACCAGGTTCTGGTGATAAGGTGTTTAATTTCATCAGATATTCTCCTCAACTCGAACCAAATAATTCACCTGGTTAACCAGACCACGAATCGCTGGAATATCACGATGAACGACACTGCTATTAATGCGTTTTAGTCCTAATTGCTTTGCAATGTGAATATGTTTTGGCAAACGACCAATCAGACTTTTAACCAAAGTAATTCTAATTTGACTATCAGTTTTTTTATTCATTGTTAGCCTTCCACTACTTCTTGAACTGTTTTGCCGCGCTTAGCTGCAACATAGTCAGGTGTTTCAACCCGTTTTAATGCCGCTATTGTTGCACGTACTACGTTCGTTGGGTTTGTTGACCCCATGCTTTTAGCAAGAATATCTTGAACGCCCAATACCTCAAGCACTGCTCGCATCGCACCACCGGCAATCACACCTGTACCTTCACTAGCAGGCATCATAAATACTTTTGACGCGCCAAAGTTTGAAACAATAGTATGGTGAATGGTTTTTCCTGCGAGAGGAATATAAACCATATTTTTACGCGCTTGATCCATTGCTTTTTGAATTGCAACAGGTACTTCACGTGCTTTACCACGACCATAACCCACTTTACCTTTACCATCACCTACAACAACCAAGGCAGCAAAGCCAAAGACTCGCCCACCCTTTACTACTTTTGCTGTACGCGCAACAGATACCAACTTTTCTTGGTAACCATCTGTTTTTGAATCATCAAATGCCATAACCGTTCCTTAAAAGTCCAGCGCTTCACGCGCACCATCAGCCAATGCTTTGACACGGCCATGGTATTTATAGCCAGATCTATCAAATGCTACTTCAACTACATTCAACTCTTTTGCGCGTTGACCGAGTAATTGTCCCACTTGAAATGCACGCTCTACTTTATTGCCTTTTAATTTTTTTCTCACATCTTTTTCAAGGCTTGAGCAAGCGACTAAAACGCGATCGCCATTTTCTCCAGGCATCACGATTTGCGCATAAATTTGGCAGGAGCTGCGATGGACAACCAATCGAGGCCGTCCAGATTGACGAATCACTGCCTTTGTTTTTGAACCCCGTCGGATTCGAGCTCGTTCTTTAGTTGCCATCAGTCACACCCTATTTTTTCTTCGCTTCTTTAGAAATAATTACTTCACCTACTCGACGTATCCCTTTACCTTTATACGGCTCAGGTGGTCTTAAGGACCTAATTTCAGCTGCAATTTGTCCAACACGTTGTTTGTCTGAACTTTTCAAAACAATGGTTGTGTTATTCGGTATTTCAGCTGTGACATCATCTGGCAAAGGAAAGGACACCGGGTGAGAAAAACCTAGCGACAACGCTAATGATTTTCCTTGTAGTTGTGCTCGATAACCAACACCCACCAGTTCTAAAGTGACGGAAAAACCTTCCGTTACACCATGTACGGCATTACTGACTAACGCACGTACCGTTCCTGCCATTGCCCAGCTTTTTGGATCAGCTGACGCAGGTGCAAACACCACTTCATTCGGTGCTTCTTCTGTACGCGTCACTGAAACCAAATGATGACAATGTGTTGCCACAACGCCTTTGGGCCCTTTAACAATCACGCATCCTGGCTCAATATTCAACTCAACGTTTGAAGGTAAAAGCACAGGCGCTTTGGCTATTCTTGACATGTCTATCCTCGCTCGTATTAAGCCACTTCACAAATCACTTCACCACCCACCCCTGTTTTTTGGGCTCTTAAATGGCTCATGACACCTTGTGAAGTTGATAAAATTGCTACCCCAAAACCGGGGATTGAAGACAAGTCTTTAACAGCCTTATACACGCGCAGACCGGGTCGACTGATACGCTTAATACGCTCAATAACCGGACGCCCATGATAATACTTAAGCTTTAAAGTCAATGACTTCAAATTACCTTCTGAAGGCTCAACTTTAAAATCTGTAATATAACCTTCTTCTTTCAGGACACGCGCAATTTCTTCTTTCAAATTGGACGAAACCAGCTTTACTTGTTGGTGATTCGCTTGTTGTCCGTTTCGAATTCTCGTCAACATATCCGCTATAGGATCTTGCATACTCACGATAGCTCTCCAATCTCTAAATTTACCAGCTTGATTTACGGGCGCCGGTAACATTACCGATCATCAAGTTCTGGCGCAAACAAATTCGGCATAATCCAAATTTTCTATAAACCGCATGTTGTCGGCCACACTGTTGACAACGCGTTGTCAAACGAGAGGGACTCGAATTCAGCGGTAACTTGTGCAGACTCTCTAAATGTGCTGCGATTTCAGCCGGATCTGAAGCAGATTTAATTTTCTTCTTCAGCTCAATTCGACGTAGTCTGTACTTATCAACTAACTTCGCTTTTTTAAGCTCTCGCTCAACAATTGCTTTTCTAGCCACAATGATACCCTTTATTGTCGTTCATTATCTTTTTTCAATGGAAACTTGAACGCGTCTAACAGCGCACGAGCTTCCTTATCTGTTTTCGCACTCGTTGAAATACAAATATCGAGTCCTCGAATACAGTCAATTTTATCAAAATCAATTTCGGGGAAGACAATTTGCTCTTGAATGCCCATAGAGTAATTTCCCGTTCCATCAAATGCTTTAGGATTTAACCCTCTAAAATCTCGAACGCGGGGCAAAGCAATTGCAATCAAACGCTCAAGAAACTCATACATTCGAACACCACGCAAAGTAACCTTACAACCAATTGGCCAACCTTCACGAATTTTAAAGCCTGCAAGTGAACGTCTAGCAAACGTTGTAACGGGCTTTTGTCCTGCAATACGGGTCATATCATCAAGCGCGAACTTCATAACCTTTTTGTCATTCACCGCTTCCCCAACACCCATATTCAAAGTAATTTTCTCAAGCTTTGGGACTTGCATTTTATTGGTATAATTGAAGGTCTTCATGAGTGAAGCAACAATTTCTTCTTGATATAACTTTTTTAAACTCGCCATCTTAATTACCCCATCAGCCCTGGTCGACTAATTCTTGATTCGACTTGAAATAACGCACCCGCTTCATTTTTCCGTCTTTTTCGACCACTCTAAAGCCGACTTTATCTGCTTTTTTGGTGGCAGGATTATACAGGGCAACATTCGAACAATGCAAGGGTGCTTCTTGTGTGCGAATTTCACCTTTTTGTTGCTTGTGAGGATTTGGCTTAACATGCTTCTTTACCAAATTTGCCCCTTCAAGCAATAATTTATCGCCAATTACACGAATGACTTTACCAATATGCCCTTTACTTTTTCCGGTAATTACAATGGCTGTATCATTTTTTCTAATACGTTTCATTTGCTATCCCTTCCTACAAGACTTCAGGAGCCAAAGAGATGATTTTCATGAATCGCTCTCTTAACTCTCGTGTCACCGGGCCAAAAATACGAGTACCTACAGGATCATGCTGTGAATTCAACAAGACCGCGGCATTTCCATCGAAGCGAATCACAGAACCATCATCACGGCGTACCGCACTTGCTGTCCGAACAACAACCGCGTTCATGACAACCCCTTTTTTAACTTTGCTTCGAGGAATGGCATCTTTCACGCTTACTTTAATCACATCGCCTACCCGCGCATAACGACGATGTGAACCACCCAATACTTTGATGCACATGACTTTACGCGCACCGCTGTTATCGGCGACATCGAGCACTGTCTGCATTTGTATCATTTTACTCTCCAGCTCTTACAGTCGACCAGAAAAGGGCTGTCGATTATACCAGCCCCTCAGGTATTTTAAAAGTCAATTTACCTTGATAGAAAAATTAAGAAATTACTTCAACAAGGACCCAGTTCTTGAGTTTTGATATGGGCTTAGACTCACGAATTCTAACAATATTTCCTACTTGACCAATACCCGCCTCATCATGCACATGCAATTTAGTTTGACGTCTGAGTAATTTTCCATACTTAGGATGTTTCACCAAACGCTCAACTGATACGACGATGGTTTTATTCATTTTATTACTTACAACCTTTCCAACATGCATTGTAGGTTTTGTTTCTTTAGTTGACATGCGCTTCACCTGCTCTCTTAGTCATCAATGTTTTAATCCGAGCAATTTTTTTACGTGCATCGGTTATTTGATGTGGCTGCTCTAACGCACCTTCATTTCTTCTTTTTAAACGAAGTAAAAATTGTGTTTTTCTTAGCGTAAGCAACTCAGCTTTTAATTCATCTAAGCTCATGGCTTCTAATACTTTTCTTTGTTCAGCCAATTTACTCATCACATCACCTCTCGTTCAGCAAATGTCACTTTAAACGGAAGCTTCGCTTTTGCAAGATCAAAAGCTTCTTTAGCAAGCTCTCGAGAAACCCCCTCAATTTCAAACAACATTCTGCCTGGTTGAATTTGAGCAACCCAGTACTCAACACTCCCTTTACCACCACCTTGTCGCACTTGAAGTGGTTTTTGAGTAATTGGTTTGTCTGGAAACACACGAATCCATACTTTTCCGCCTCGTTTAATATGGCGCGTTAAAGCACGTCGTGCAGCTTCAATTTGTCTTGCTGTCAAGCGACCACGTCCAACAGCTTTCATGCCAAACTGTCCAAAGCTCACCTTAGAGCCACGCTGAGCAAGCCCGCGATTTCGGCCCTTCATTTGCTTTCTAAATTTTGTTCGTTTTGGTTGTAACATGTCGGTTCATCCCCATTTACTTACTGTCATCGCCTTGACGATTTTTTTGAGGTGAGGCTTCACCTTTAAAAATCCAGACTTTGACACCGATGATTCCATAAGCAGTTGCGGACTCAGCGGTTCCATAATCAATATTGGCACGGAAAGTATGTAAAGGAACTCGTCCTTCTCGATACGACTCGCTTCTTGCAATTTCAGCACCACCCAAACGACCACCAACGGTAATCTTTATGCCTTTTGCACCAGATTTCATTGCAGCATTCACAGCACGTTTCATTGCACGTCGGAACATCACACGTTGCTCCAACTGCTGTGCCACACTTTCAGCAACCAACGTCGCATCCAGCTCGGGCTTTCTCACTTCTTGAATGTTTAAATGGACTGGAATCCCTAATTTTTTCGAAATCTCATCACGAAGCGCTTCAATGCCACCGCCTTTTTTACCAATCAACACACCAGGACGAGCTGTATGGACGGTAATCACTGCATTATTTGCAGGTCTGTCAATTTGAATTTTGCTAACCGCCGCAGCCGCTAGTTTCTTCTTCAAATACTTTCGAAGGCTAATGTCTTGATTCAACAGCGTTGCGTAATTTTTTTTCGTCGCAAACCAGTTAGAATTCCAAGTTTTAACTATCCCAAGACGGATACCAATTGGATTTACTTTTTGTCCCATGCTTATTCTCCGTCAGATACTTTAAGCGTAATGTGACACGTGCGTTTCAATATTCGATTCGCGCGCCCCTTTGCTCGAGCATTCATACGTTTTAATGTACGTGCTTCGTCTACGAACACCACTCCAATTTTTAGAGCATCAACATCTGCTCCAAAATTATTCTCTGCATTCGCAACCGCCGACTCAAGCAACTTAAGCATCATTGCAGCACCTTTTTTAGGGGTGAACTGAAGCACATTCATTGCATTTGAAACGCTCATTTGGCGAACCATATCTGCAACTAAGCGAGCTTTTTGTGCAGACAGAGGAGCATGTCTTAATTTTGCTGTTACTTCCATCAGTTGCCTCTATTTACCTTTAGCCTTTCTGTCACCAGAGTGGCCTTTAAACGTACGAGTTATGGCAAACTCACCCAATTTGTGCCCTACCATGTTGTCTGTGATATAGACAGGCACATGATCTCTTCCATTGTGGACTGCAATCGTCAACCCAATCATGTCTGGAATAATCGTTGAGCGTCTAGACCACGTCTTAATCGGCTTTTTTGACTTTGTTGAAACAGCTACTTCTACTTTGCTTAAAAGATGCTGGTCAACAAAAGGACCTTTTCTTACGGAACGAGCCACTTTAATACCCTCTTAAGTAATTATTTTTTCTTACGCTTCTTAACAATAAATCTGTCTGTGCGCTTATTTTTACGTGTCTTATAGCCTTTTGTAGGAACACCCCAAGGAGACACTGGATGACGTCCACCCGACGTACGACCCTCACCACCACCGTGTGGGTGATCAACTGGATTCATCGCAACTCCACGAACCGTTGGGCGTACACCGCGCCATCTTTTCGCACCAGCTTTTCCTAAAGCACGTAAGCTATTTTCACTGTTGCCTACCTCACCAATCACAGCTCGACAAGTCAGCAATACTTTTCGGACTTCGGTTGAGCGTAATCTAAGCATTGCATAAGCACCTTCTCTTGCAATAATTTGCCCACTCACGCCAGCACTTCTTAATATTTGTGCACCACGTCCAGGTTTTAATTCCACACAATGAATTGTTGTTCCAAGTGGAATATTTTTTAGTGGCAAGCAGTTCCCCACCTTAATTGGTGCATTTTCACCACTAACAATCGTATCGTCTTTCTTTAAGCCTTCTGGCGCGATAATGTAACGCCGTTCACCGTCTTTGTAAAGAATCAATGCAATTAAAGCAGAACGATTCGGATCGTATTCAATGCGCTCAACCCGGCCTTCGATACCATCTTTACGACGTTTAAAGTCGATAACACGATATTTGTTACGACTTCCACCACCGACATGACGCACCGTAATGCGGCCTTGATTATTACGTCCACCCGACTTACTTTTTGTGTCTAGTAAGGCAGCAAATGGCTTGCCTTTATGAAGATCGCGGTGAACCACACGTATCTCACCCCGTTTTCCAGGTGAGGTTGGTTTTGATTTTAATAATACCATCTCGTTCTGCCTTATTCAGTCACGGTGAAATCAATTTCTTGTCCAGGTGCTAGTGAGACATACGCTTTTTTCCAATCTGAGCGTTTACCTTCAGTTTGTTTAAAGCGCTTTGTCTTCCCAACCACATTCACAACAGAAACTGATTTAACGCTCACTTTAAACAAGTGTTCTACCGCTTGCTTAATTTCAGCTTTCGTTGCTGTTTTTAAAACACGAAATGCAAACTGTTTAGAATCTTCTGCAATACGCGTTGTTTTTTCAGAAGTGATAGGTTCGAGCAAAACCATCATCAAACGTTCAAGATTCATTGTAATTGCTCCTCTAATGCTTTAAGCGCTTCTTCCGTAATCAAAACATTTTCATAACGAAGTAAGCTTACAGGGTCAACTGAAATGACATCTCGTAAGTCAAAAGCAGCCAGGTTGCGTGACGCTAAATATTCGTACTCACCTAACTCTTTGACTAAAATCAGCGCCCCTTTAATGTCCAACTCTTTCATTTTAGAAAGAAAGTCTTTTGTTTTAGGCGTGCTGCACTGAAAATCACTTAATACGATTAAATGTCCTTTGCGTTGCAACTCGGAAACAATGCTACGCATCGCACCCTGATACATTTTACGATTGATTTTCTGTGAGTAATCACGCTTTTTAGAAGCAAAGGTCACACCACCAGAACGCCAAATAGGGCTTCGAATGGTTCCAGCACGTGCGCGCCCTGTCCCTTTTTGACGCCAAGGCTTTGCACCACCGCCACGCACTTCAGAACGTGTCTTTTGTGCGCTGTTGCCACTACGCGCTTTATTCATGTACGCGACAACGGCTTGATGCACTAAACCTTCATTGTAATCACACGAAAATACAATATCACTGACTTCTACCGCTGACTGTGTGTCTCTTGTTTTCAGTTCCATTAGTTGCCCCCTTCACGCGTCTTAACAGCGGGTTTGACTTCAATCCGCGCGCCAGGTGCACCAGGAATTGCCCCTTTAATTAATAATAAATGACGCTCAGCATCAATACGCACTAGTTCCAATGTTTGAACTGTGCAACGCTTGTTACCCATTTGTCCTGGCATTTTTTTGCCTTTAAACACACGGCCAGGGGTTTGGTTTTGACCAATCGAACCAGGCGCTCTATGTGACAAAGAGTTACCATGAGTCGCGTCTTGCATGCTAAAGTTATGACGCTTAACAGCTCCCGCAAAGCCTTTCCCCTTGCTAACACCTGCAACATCGACAAATTGGCCCGCAGTAAATACATCTTCCACTTTTAGTTCTTGACCCAGCGTATAATTTTCAATCGAATCAACACGAAACTCACGCAGTATATCACCTGCATCAATATTTGCTTTTGCAAAGTGACCTGCCATTGGTTTTGTCACTCGACTTGTTTTCTTCGTCCCGCCGGTCAACTGAACTGCCGTATAACCATCACTCGAAACTTCTTTTAACTGTGAGACGCGATTAGGTTCTACCTGCACCACAGAAACAGGAATTGCTTTCCCTTCGGGTGTAAATATTCGCGTCATACCGACTTTCCGGCCTAATAAACCGATCATCATCGTAACCCCTCTTAAAAACTTCGCTCTACCTTGTTAATCATCCAGACTAATTTGCACATCAACGCCTGCAGCTAAATCAAGCTTCATTAACGCATCAACTGTTTTTTCAGTTGGATTGATAATCACTACCAATCTGAGGTGCGTACGCAACTCATATTGATCTTGCGCATCTTTATTTACATGAGGCGAAATCAATACAGAAAATTTCTCTTTTCGAACTGGCAATGGAATCGGTCCTCGAATTTGAGCACCGGTTCTTTTGACGGTTTCGACAATTTCGCGTGTTGACGTGTCAATCATTCGATGATCAAACGACTTCAGACGAATTTTAATATTTTGGTTATTGGTCATTTTTCGTTACTCGATGATTTTAGAAACAACACCCGCACCTACTGTACGGCCACCTTCTCGAATTGCAAAACGAAGACCTTCATGCATCGCAATCGGTGCTTGTAATGACACTTCGACACTCACATTATCACCAGGCATTACCATCTCAATGCCTTCTGGTAACTTACATCCACCCGTTACATCTGTCGTTCTGAAGTAAAACTGTGGGCGATATCCATCAAAAAATGGCGTATGACGACCACCTTCATCTTTCGACAACACATATACTTCTGCTTCAAAACGTACATGCGGCTTAACGGTGCCAGGATGTGCTAATACTTGACCTCGCTCAACCTCTTCTCGCTTTGTACCACGTAACAATACGCCAACGTTGTCTCCCGCTTGACCTTGGTCTAACAACTTACGGAACATCTCAACACCCGTACAGGTCGTCTTTGTCGTATCGTGGATACCTACAATCTCTATCTCTTCACCCACTTTAATAACACCGCTTTCAACACGACCCGTAACAACCGTACCGCGACCAGAAATAGAAAATACATCTTCAATTGGCAACAAGAACGGCTTATCTGTATCTCGTGTAGGCTCAGGAATATAATCATCCATCGCTTGAACAAGCTTCTTAATCGCTGGAACGCCTATATCACTTTCATCCCCTTCCAGAGCCTTCAGCGCTGAACCAACTATCACTGGAATATCGTCTCCAGGAAATTCGTATGAGCTCAGTAAGTCACGAACTTCCATTTCTACAAGCTCTAATAACTCAGCATCGTCTACCATGTCCGCTTTGTTCATGAAGACAACAATGTAAGGAACACCAACCTGACGTGATAATAAAATGTGCTCGCGAGTCTGTGGCATAGGACCATCTGCTGAAGACACAACCAAAATGCCTCCGTCCATTTGTGCAGCACCCGTAATCATGTTCTTTACATAATCCGCGTGTCCTGGACAGTCAACGTGTGCGTAGTGACGGTTAGGCGACTCATACTCAACATGCGCTGTAGAAATCGTAATACCACGCGCACGCTCTTCTGGAGCCTTATCAATATCTTCAAAGTTTACGCCACTACCCATGACTTTCGTGATAGCCGCAGTTAGCGTCGTCTTACCATGGTCAACGTGACCAATCGTGCCCACGTTTACATGGGGCTTTGTGCGTTCAAATTTTTCCTTTGCCATTGCTGCCTACCTCACTCGCTCTTTTGTTTCTTAATAATTTCTTCAGCAATATTTGCTGGGGTTTCCGCATACTTTGAAAATTCCATTGTATACGTTGCACGCCCTTGGGTTGCTGAACGTAAATCCGTTGAATAGCCAAACATCTCCGACAACGGAACTTCTGCTCGAACAATACGCCCCGCTGCTGACTCGTCCATACCTTGCATGATGCCACGACGGCGACTTACATCACCCATTACATCACCCATGTACTCTTCAGGTGTGACCACCTCAACTTTCATAATTGGCTCAAGCAACACAGGACTCGCTTTTAAAGCACCTTTCTTAAAGCACATCGAACCCGCAATCTTAAAGGCCATCTCACTCGAGTCAACATCGTGATAAGAACCATCAAACAAAGTTACTTTGACGTCTACCACAGGATATCCTGCGATAACCCCATTTTGCATTTGTTCTTGAATACCCTTATCAACAGCAGGGATATATTCTCTAGGAACAACCCCACCAACAATCTCATTGACAAACTCATAGCCTGAGCCTGGCTCTTGCGGCTCAATACGAAGCCAAACATGTCCGTATTGACCACGACCACCTGATTGACGAACAAACTTACCTTCTTCTTCAAGGGGTGTTTTCAGTGTTTCACGATATGCAACTTGTGGCTTACCAACATTAGCTTCCACAAGAAACTCTCGCTTCATTCGGTCAACAATAATCTCAAGATGTAACTCTCCCATCCCTTCGATAATGGTTTGACCTGATTCTTCATCTGTGTGCACACGGAAAGATGGATCTTCCTGTGCAAGCTTACCAAGCGCAATCGACATTTTTTCTTGGTCAGCTTTTGTCTTAGGCTCAACTGCAACTGCAATTACAGGATCAGGGAAGTCCATACGCTCAAGTGTAATGACCTTATTAACATCACACAGCGTATCACCTGTCGTTACTGTTTTAAGACCAACAGCTGCTGCAATATCACCCGCTCTTACTTCTTTAATTTCTTCACGCGAATTAGCATGCATTTGAAGTAAACGACCGATACGCTCTTTTTTGCCTTTCACTGGGTTATAAATAGTATCCCCAGATCTAACCGTACCAGAATAAGCACGAAAATAAGTTAAGGCACCCACAAATGGGTCAGTCGCAATTTTAAAAGCAAGCGCTGAGAAAGGTGCATCAGGAGACGTTTTTCGCGTATCTTCCTCACCAGACTCATCAACACCTTTCACATCAGGCACATCAAGTGGTGACGGCAAGTAATCAATTACACCATCTAAGACCGCTTGCACCCCTTTGTTTTTAAAGGCAGAGCCACAAAATACGGGAACGATTTCATTCTGAATAGTACGCTCACGAATTGCTTGACGAATCTCTTTTTCTGTAAGCGTTTCACCTTCCAGATATTTCTCCATCAAGGCTTCAGAAGACTCAGCAGCCACTTCAACAATCTCAGCACGTAACGCCTCACATTGCTCAAGCATATCGGGCGCAATATCTTCGTACTTAAAGGTCACACCTCGGTTTTCCTCATCCCAAATAATCGCCTTCATTTTGATGATATCAATCACCCCTTTGAAGTCTTCTTCAGCACCAATATTAAGCTGAACAACTAAGGGTGTTGAACCCAGACGATTTTTGATTTGGTCAACAACGCGTAAAAAGTTTGCACCCATACGGTCCATTTTATTGACGAATACAATGCGTGGCACACCATATCTATCTGCTTGTCTCCAAACAGTTTCAGATTGAGGCTCAACGCCAGACACCGAATCAAAGACCACTACTGCACCGTCGAGCACACGCAATGAACGCTCATCTTCAATCATGAAGTCTACGTGTCCTGGCGTATCGATAATATTAATACGATGCTTCTTGTACTGTTGATCCATACCAGGCCAGTAGCAAGTGGTTGCCGCAGAAGTAATTGTAATTCCACGCTCCTGCTCTTGCTCCATCCAGTCCATGGTAGCGGCTCCGTCATGCACCTCACCAATTTTGTGAGACGTACCTGTATAGAACAACACACGTTCTGTTGTGGTTGTTTTTCCGGCATCAACGTGCGCTGCGATACCAATATTTCGGTATAATTCTAATGGCGTAACTGACACTGCATTATCCTCTCATCAATTCCATCTAAAATGCGCAAAAGCTTGGTTTGCTTTCGCCATTCGATGCGTTTCTTCACGTTTTTTAACAGCGGCGCCTTTACTCTCGTAAGCATCCATCAGCTCACCAGCCAAACGCAGCATCATACCTTTCTCACCACGTGCACGTGCGGCTTGAACTAACCAACGCATACCCAATGCGATGCTACGCTCTGAACGCACTTCAACAGGCACCTGATACGTTGCACCACCCACACGACGTGAGCGCACTTCAACACTTGGACGAATATTGCCCAGCGCATCCTCAAAGTGGCGTAAGATAGTTGAAGAACCAGCAGCACCTGCACGGCCACTATCATCGTCATCATCTGATTTTTTTGCATGACGAAGGCGCTCTTCCATTAAATCCAATGCACCATAAACCACTTTCTCTGCAATAGATTTCTTTCCGCTCACCATCAACACATTAATAAACTTTGCCAACAACTCACTGTGATGCTTTGGATCTGGCAAAATCTCACGTTTAGGGACTTCTCTTCTTCTTGGCATATCTCGTTCCTACACTCGATCAATTATTTTTTATCTTTCGGCTTTTTGGTACCGTATTTCGAACGCCCTTGCTTACGATCATTAACGCCCGAGGTATCCAAGCTTCCACGTACTACGTGATAACGCACACCAGGTAAATCTTTTACACGGCCTCCGCGAACCAATACAACAGAGTGCTCCTGTAAATTATGCCCTTCCCCTCCAATGTAAGAGGAAACTTCAAAGCCACTTGTTAAACGAACACGTGCAACTTTACGCATTGCCGAGTTAGGTTTCTTAGGCGTTGTTGTATATACACGTGTACACACGCCTCGGCGTTGAGGACAAGCTTTTAATGCCGGAACTTTACTTTTGTTCTTGGCAGTTTTGCGAGGCTTTCTCACTAATTGGTTAATCGTCACCATTAATCATTCACTCCGAACGGTCGCTTTTTCATTTTTTTCAGCTGCATAGGGAGGCCGGATTCTATGATAGATATGACCCTGATGTCAAGTCTAATAAAGTATCCGGCCGGCAGCCCCTTAGTCTTGTTTTCTTTCCTCCGCATTCAGCGCTTCACTCAATGCGTGTTCTACTTCACTCGCAGTCAGCGGTTGCGGCTCTTGTTCCATTTGTCGCGCACGCTTCGCTTTACGAGATTGATGGTACGTATAGCCTGTTCCTGCCGGAATTAAACGACCTACCATCACGTTTTCTTTAAGGCCTCGTAACTCATCTGCCTTTCCACTAACAGCCGCTTCTGTTAGCACACGAGTGGTCTCCTGGAACGATGCCGCGGAAATAAACGACTCCGTTGCCAACGACGCTTTCGTAATCCCCAAGAGGATTGGTATGCCTCTCGCAGGCTCTTTGCCCGCTTCGAGTAAACGATCATTTTCTTCAAGCAACGCGGTTTCTTCAACTTGCTCACCCAGCAAGAATTTTGAATCACCCACAAAAGTAATGGTTCGTTTTCGAAGCATTTGTCGCACAATGGTCTCAATATGCTTATCGTTAATTTTCACCCCTTGCAGGCGATAAACATCTTGAACTTCATTGACGATATAATTCGACAATGCACTAATACCAAGCAGACGCAGAATATCATGTGGATTAGGTGGTCCATCAGCAACAACCTCTCCACGTGCCACGTTCTCACCTTCAAAGACAGAGATATGTCGCCATTTTGGAATCAGCTCTTCATGGCCTTGCCCATCTGTCCCTGAAATAATTAAACGTCGTTTCCCTTTGGTTTCTTTACCAAAGCTCACAACCCCTGATACCTCTGCCATTACCGCAGAGTCTTTTGGCTTACGTGCCTCAAAAAGGTCAGCAACACGCGGGAGACCCCCTGTAATATCACGTGTCTTAGAACGTTCCTGTGGAATCCTTGCAATAACATCCCCAACGCCAACAGGTGCACCATCTTCAAAGTTAATGATGGCATCAACAGGTAAGTAGTATTGTGCAGGAACATTAGTACCTGCCAAGAAAATATCTTTCCCGCTTTCTGAAATCAACTTCACCATAGGGCGTAAATCGCGTCCTGTTGAAGTACCACGCTGTTTACCATCCATCACAACAAGGCTGCTTAAACCTGTTAACTCATCTGTCTTACGGTTAACAGTTAAACCCTCGACCAAATCAACAAACTTGAGCCGTCCACTTACCTCAGAAATAACAGGGTGTGTATGTGGGTCCCAGGTTGCGATGATTTGTCCTGCCTCAACAGCTGACTGGTCACGCACCGATAACGTTGCACCATAAGGTAGCTTATAACGCTCACGCTCTCGACCAAACTCATCAGCAATTGTCACTTCACCCGACCGTGATACAGCAACCAAGTTACCGCTTTCGTGTTCAACCGTTTTAATGTTATGAAGCCTGACACTTCCTTTATTCTTAATCTGAATATTATTCTCAGCAGTTGCTCGAGATGCAGCGCCCCCAATGTGGAAGGTACGCATGGTTAACTGTGTACCTGGCTCACCAATAGACTGTGCCGCAATAATACCAACTGCTTCACCTTTATTAACGAGATGCCCGCGCGCTAAATCACGTCCGTAACACTTCGCGCATAATCCAAATCGCGTTTCACAGGTAATGGGTGAACGTACCATAACCTGGTCAACCCCGAGTTGCTCTAAATGCTCAACCCACACCTCATCTAATAAGGTTCCTGCTTTCACCACAGGCTCATCTTTGTTTGGCAGTATTACGTCTAATGCAACCACACGCCCTAATACACGCTCGTGCAGTGGCTCAACAATATCACCACCTTCAATTAACGGCTGCATCAAGACACCATTCTCAGTGCCACAATCACCTTCAGTAATGACAACATCTTGCGCAACATCAACGAGGCGTCGTGTCAAGTAACCCGAGTTCGCTGTTTTAAGCGCCGTATCTGCAAGACCTTTTCGTGCTCCGTGAGTCGAAATAAAGTACTGAATAACGTTCAGCCCTTCTCTAAAGTTCACAGTAATTGGCGTTTCAATAATCGAACCATCTGGTGCCGACATCAAACCACGCATTCCAGCCAGCTGTCTAATCTGAGCTGCAGAACCTCGCGCGCCCGAATCAGCCATCATAAAGATTGGGTTAAACGATGGTTGCCTTACAGCGTTACCTTTTCTATCGAGCACTTCTTCGGTTGCAATCGTTGTCATCATCGACTTTGCAACCATCTCACTGGTACGCGACCAAATATCAATCACTTTATTGTAACGCTCACCGTTGGTTACCAAACCAGAACGGAATTGCGCTTCGATTTCACGTACTTCATTATCTGCATGCTCAATAATGCTTGCCTTATCAGCTGGGATTTCCATGTCTTCAATCCCAATAGATGCACCACCTCGAGTTGCATAGCGGAAGCCAGTATACATGAGTTGGTCAGCAAAAATAACAGCCGCTTTAAGGCCTAAAACACGATAACAATGATCAAGTACCCGTGATACATTTTTCTTAGTCATTGTTTTGTTAATCACATCAAAGGCAATACCTTCAGGCAAAATCTCAGAGAAAATCGCACGCCCAACTGTCGTTTCGATTAACACCGTTGTTTCTGGTGTTTCATCGGTCGCCGGCACTTTCATGCGTATTTTCACTTTCGCATGCAATGCAACATGGCCTTCCTCATAAAAAGTATGCGCTTCTTGCGGACTTGAGAAAATACGACCTTCTCCTTTTGCGTTCACACGCTCACGTGTCAGGTAGTAAAGTCCGAGTACCACATCCTGACTTGGAACAATAATTGGCTCACCACTCGCTGGCGACAAAATATTGTTTGTCGACATCATAAGCGAACGTGCCTCAAGTTGTGACTCAAGTGTTAATGGCACGTGGACGGCCATTTGGTCACCATCAAAGTCAGCGTTATATGCGGTACAAACAAGTGGGTGCAACTGAATTGCCTTCCCTTCAATCAGGACAGGCTCAAAAGCTTGAATCCCTAATCGGTGCAAAGTTGGCGCACGGTTTAACAAAACTGGATGTTCACGAATCACGTCTTCGAGGATATCCCAAACCACAGGCTCCTCACGCTCCACCATCTTTTTAGCAGCTTTAATGGTTGTTGCAAGCCCACGAAACTCAAGCTTGCTAAAAATAAATGGTTTAAAGAGCTCAAGCGCCATCTTCTTTGGCAAACCACACTGATGTAATTTAAGTGTTGGCCCCACAACAATAACCGAACGACCCGAGTAATCAACACGCTTTCCAAGCAAGTTCTGACGGAAACGACCTTGCTTTCCTTTAATCATGTCAGCCAGTGATTTTAATGGTCGCTTATTGCTACCCGTAATTGCACGGCCACGACGCCCATTATCCAATAAAGCATCCACCGCCTCTTGCAACATGCGCTTCTCATTGCGCACAATAATGTCTGGCGCATTCAAATCGAGAAGACGCTTCAAGCGGTTATTTCGATTAATCACGCGACGATACAAATCGTTTAAATCAGACGTTGCAAAACGACCGCCATCTAAAGGAACCAATGGTCGTAGATCAGGTGGTAAAACAGGCAGAACTTCAAGCACCATCCACTCAGGCTTGTTTTTAGACTCTTGGAAGGCTTCAAGCAGCTTCAAGCGTTTTGTGATTTTTTTGGACTTCGTTTCTGAGTTAATGCTAGGTAACTCTTCTCGAAGCTCTTTAATTTCTTCATCAATATCAATTTGACGCAATAAATCACGAATCGCCTCAGCGCCCATGCGTGCATCAAACTCATCACCATACTGCTCTATTGCTTCAAGATATGCTTCATCATTTAAAAGTTGGCCGCGCTCAAGCTCTGTCATACCAGGCTCAACAACCACAAAAGCTTCAAAGTACAACACGCGCTCAATGTCTCGCAGTGTCATATCAAGTAGTAAGCCAATGCGTGATGGTAATGACTTCAAGAACCAGATATGTGCGACTGGACTGGCCAATTCAATATGCGCCATTCGCTCTCTACGTACTTTCGCAAGTGCAAGCTCAACGCCACATTTCTCACAAATCACGCCACGATGCTTCAATCGTTTGTATTTACCACACAAACATTCATAATCTTTAATTGGTCCGAACACCTTCGCACAGAATAAGCCATCGCGCTCAGGTTTAAAGGTTCGATAATTAATGGTTTCTGGTTTTTTAACTTCACCATAAGACCAAGAGCGAATAAGTTCAGGAGATGCAAGACGAATACGAATTTCGTCAAACTCTTCGGTGTGACCCTGTTGCTTGAGCATGCCAAGCAAATCACTCATTACGGGTGCTTTTTTCACTGGTTCGATACTAGCCAAGTTTATGCCTCCAAAAGCGTCTGAACTATGTCACCTGAAACACATTTGTTTCAGGCGCCCTTTTCATCTTGTGTTTTAAGTGTTGTGGTCTAATTCAATATCTATCCCAAGCGCACGAATCTCTTTCAACAATACATTGAAAGACTCAGGCATTCCGGGCTCCATTTGATGATCACCATCCACTATGTTTTTATAAATTTTGGTTCGCCCAGCCACATCATCTGACTTAACGGTCAACATTTCTTGCAAGGTATAAGCTGCACCATATGCCTCCAACGCCCAAACCTCCATTTCTCCAAATCGCTGACCACCAAACTGCGCTTTACCTCCAAGCGGTTGCTGCGTCACTAAACTATAAGAACCCGTTGAACGCGCGTGCATTTTGTCATCTACCAAATGGTTCAACTTAAGGATGTACATATATCCAACCGTCACTGGGTTATCAAACGGACGACCTGTTCTACCATCAAACAATATAGTTTTCCCATCTTCTGGTAAGTCTGCAAGCTTCAGCATGGCCTTAATTTCAGTCTCTGAAGCACCATCAAATACGGGCGTTGCCATTGGCACACCGCGTCGAAGGTTCTGTGCAAGCTCCATAAACTCAGCATCTGACAACTGCTCAAGTTCTACGCGCTTTTGTTTGTCGTGGTTATAAATTTGACCTAAATAGTTTCGTAGCTTAGAAACATCGTTCTCTTTATCGAGCATCGCTGAAATACGATGCCCCAAACCTTTTGCTGCCAAACCAAGGTGCGTCTCTAATACCTGTCCAATATTCATTCGAGACGGTACCCCAAGCGGATTCAATACAATATCAACCGGTGTGCCATCTTCAAGGTGAGGCATATCTTCCATCGGAACAACAATAGAGATAACCCCCTTGTTGCCGTGACGACCCGCCATCTTATCACCAGGCTGCAAACGTCGTTTAACCGCCAAGTAAACTTTTACGATTTTTAAGACACCTGGTGCCAAATCATCACCTTGAACAATTTTTTTGCGACTATCATTAAAGCGCTTTTCTATTTCTTTCACTAAGTCACTTAATTGCTTAGACACTTGCTCAAGTTGCTGGCTTGCCTCATCATCTTGCAGACGAATATCTAGCCATTTTTCTTGCTCCAACTTATCGAGATAAGCTGCTGTAATTTTGGTGCCAGACTTAAGTCCGCCTGGACCACCTGTTGCAGTTTTACCCAACAACAAGTGACGAAGACGCTGATAAATGTCTTCTTCTCTAATTCGACGCTCATCGGTTAAGTCTTTACGAGCACGCTCCAAATGCTCTTCCTCAATACTTTTAGCACGCGCATCTTTTTCTAAGCCATCACGTGTAAAGACTTGAATATCAATGACTGTTCCGTTCATACCAGAAGGTACACGTAAAGAAGAGTCTTTTACATCCGACGCTTTTTCACCAAAAATGGCACGTAATAATTTCTCTTCGGGTGTTAATTGTGTTTCACCTTTTGGCGTTACTTTTCCAACCAAAATTTCGCCAGCAGTAACCTCAGCACCGATATAAACAACACCTGACTCATCCAAGTTAGAAAGCGCTGACTCACCAACGTTTGGAATATCTGCCGAAATTTCTTCTGCACCCAGTTTCGTATCACGCGCAATACATGTTAGCTCTTCAATGTGAATCGTTGTGAAACGGTCTTCTTGAACCACACGCTCAGAAATAAGAATCGAATCCTCAAAGTTGTAGCCATTCCAAGGCATGAATGCAACCAAAAGGTTTTGTCCTAATGCAAGCTCACCCATATCAGTACATGGACCATCCGCTAGGATGTCACCGCGCTGAATTTTATCGCCATTGCTGACAATAGGAATTTGGTTAATACAAGTATCTTGGTTTGAACGAGAGTATTTGGTGAGATTATAAATATCAACACCTGTTTCACCTGCTGACGTTTCATTTTCGTTAACGCGCACAACAATACGAGATGCATCAACTAAATCAATAACGCCACCGCGTTTCGCTACCACGCAAACCCCTGAGTCTGAAGCAACTGAACGCTCCATTCCAGTACCGACCAGTGGTTTTTCCGCACGCAAGGTTGGTACAGCTTGGCGCTGCATATTAGAGCCCATCAGTGCCCTATTCGCATCGTCATGCTCTAAGAATGGAATCAAAGACGCTGCCACAGAAACAATCTGTTTAGGCGAGACATCCATATAGTTAATTTTATCGGGTGTCGTTAATGAAAACTCATTTTGATGACGGCAAGGCACAAGGTCTGCCAATATCTTACCCGTTTTATCAACCGCAACACTCGATTGCGCAATATATTGGTCAACTTCAGAGATTGCTGATAAATATTCAATCTCACCCGTTACACGACCATCAACCACTTTGCGGCAAGGCGTTTCAATAAACCCATACTCATTAGTTCTTGCATACACGGACAATGAGTTAATCAAACCAATGTTTGGCCCCTCTGGTGTCTCAATCGGACATACACGACCATAGTGTGTTGTGTGTACGTCACGCACCTCAAACCCAGCACGCTCACGGGTAAGACCACCTGGCCCAAGCGCAGAGACACGACGCTTATGTGTCACACCCGACAATGGATTCACTTGGTCCATAAACTGCGACAACTGGCTAGAACCAAAAAACTCTTTAATGGCGGCAGAAACAGGTTTTGCGTTAATTAAATCTTGTGGCATTAAGTTTTCTGACTCAGCAAGACTCAAGCGCTCTTTCACAGCACGCTCAACACGCACCAACCCAACGCGGAACTGATTTTCTGCCATTTCACCAACGCTTCGAACACGTCGGTTACCGAGATGGTCAATATCATCTACAACACCAATACCATTTCGAATATCAATCAGTGTTTTAATGACGTCTAAGATATCTTCTTTCTCAAGTGTGCCAGAACCTGTGTCTTCTTGTCGTCCGACACGACGATTAAACTTCATTCGACCGACTGCGGATAAGTCATAACGATCATCGGCGAAGAAAAGATTTTTAAATAAAGTTTCTGCCGCTTCCTTCGTTGGCGGCTCCCCTGGACGCATCCTGATGAACACGC
>JARGNV010000014.1:46338-48656 GCA_029212465.1 Legionellaceae bacterium
ATACGATAAATTTCAACTAACGCTTCAAGTGTTGTTGTTGTTGCATCGACTCGCAAGGTATCTGATAAATAAGAGCCATGATCGAGATCATTGGTATAAATCATGCTGAATTCATTAACCCCTTGCTCAAGAATCTGATCCAGAATATCAGAGGTTAATTCATCATTTGCTAACGCTAATAATTCACCGGTTGAAGTATCAATAATGCCTTTGGCGAGTGCTTTACCTACTAAATAATCACGTGGAACCACCAAGTCTTTCATCTTGGCCTTTTCCATCTCTTTAATATGACGTGTTGTAATGCGTCGACCTTCTTCAACCAACACCTCTTTCGAGCCAGGTAAGCTAATGTCAAAGGATGCTATTTCACCTCGAAGACGTGCGGGAACTAATTCCACATGAAACACACTATCTTTCACATGGCAAACAGTCGACTCAAAAAATTCAGACAAAATAGATTCTGTATCATAACCAAGCGCACGTAATAAAACGGTTGCCGGTAATTTACGACGGCGATCAATTCGCACAAATAAACAATCTTTAGGATCAAACTCAAAATCAAGCCAAGACCCACGGTAAGGAATAATGCGTGCAGAATAAAGCAATTTTCCAGAAGAATGTGTCTTACCTCTGTCATGCTCAAAAATAACACCAGGCGAACGGTGTAACTGAGACACAACCACACGCTCCGTACCATTAATTACGAAGGTGCCTACATCTGTCATGAGCGGAATCTCACCCATAAACACATCTTGCTCACGAATATCTTTTACAGGCTTAGGATCACCAGAAGCATCTTTGTCTAGCACAATCAAACGGACTTTTACACGCAGCGGTGCAGAATAGGTTAAACCACGTAACTTACACTCACGCACATTAAAGACAGGCTCACCCAGTTTATAGCTAACATACTCAAGTCTTGCGTTTCCTGAAAAACTTTGAATAGGAAAAACAGAAGCAAAAGCAGTCCCCAGACCGGTTGCATCCTGTGAACTCACGGCCGTTGGTGATTGAATAAAATCTTCGTAAGACTTCAATTGAATATCAAGTAAATCAGGAATTGCCATCTTTTCAGCATGGCTGCCAAAGCTTTTGCGAAAGCGTTTTTTCTCAGCATAGGAATATTGAGGGTTAGCAACTGCTACGGCCATAAGATGTCCTCTTTAAAAAGGTTTGAACGTCATTTTGTCTTTTTTAAACACGCAAACCCAGTCATAGCAAATGCTACAACTGGGTTAATACACAAGTTTTATCTGTTTTTTATTTTACATCAACAGATGCACCTGCTTCCTCAAGTTGTTTCTTCATGTCTTCAGCTTCTGCTTTAGAAATACCTTCTTTCACAGTAGATGGTGTTCCTTCTACGAGGTCTTTCGCTTCTTTTAAGCCAAGACCTGTAATTGCACGAACAACTTTAATTACAGCTACTTTGTTTCCACCAAAGCTTGTCATAACAACATCAAACTCTGTTTTTTCTTCTGCTGCTGATGCTGCTGCTGCAGGCGCTGCAACTGCTGCAACTGCTGCCGCTGCAGATACATTGAATTTTTCTTCCATGGCTTCAATCAGATCAACTACTTCAATCACTGACATATTGCCAATTGTTTCCAAAATTTCATCTTTTGAAACAGCCATTGTTACTCGCTCCTCACATTAAAATAGAACAACCAATTATCTTATCATTAACCCGCTTCTTTTTGGTCTTTGATTGCAGCCACTGTACGCACCAGTTTTCCGTGCGGCGCTGCCAAAGTACGCACAAACTTCTCAATGGGCGCTTTCATTACAGCCATTAAGGTCGCCAATGCTTCGTCACGTGTTGGGAGACTTGCTATGGCATCTAAATGCTCTGCACCATATGCCTTCCCATCAAGTGCTAACGCCTTGACTTCAAGTTTATTGCAGGTTTTTGCAAAGTCTTTTAATAAACGTGCTGCATCACCTGGAGATTCCATTGACAAAGCAACAAATAAAGGACCTTTTAAAACCTCATCCAAACAAGCAAAAGGGGTTTCATTAAATGCGCGACGTGTTAATGTATTTGGCACAACACGCAAGTAAACACCTTTTTCACGCGCTTTCGCACGCAGCTCGGTCATTTCATTGACGGGAATTCCCCGATAATCAGCAAGAACTGCCGAAATAGCCTTAGAGGCAGCTGTAGCTACTTCTTCGACCACGACTTTTTTTGCAGCTAAAGTCAACGTCACGTCACTGACTCCTTTGCGTTGGTCAAATCTCGTAAGATTTGATGGTTATGGTGGTCATTTATAAAAATGTTGGGCACAACACAGTTATAACTGATTCCACCGTCTGCG
>JARGNV010000014.1:48666-50959 GCA_029212465.1 Legionellaceae bacterium
TAAGCATAAGCACCTGCGGTCTTCGACGACATGGAACCGAAGTCTATGTCGTGAAAGCACTTAAAACGGCCCGAGATTCTACACGGAAACTGTAGCGAGATCAATAGCTACACCAGGCCCCATTGTTGATGATAAAGTCAACTTCTTCAGGTATACACCTTTTGCAGCGGTTGGTTTTGCTTTTTTGAGATCAGCCAGCAGTGCCGCAATATTTTCTGCGATATCTGCTTCTGTAAAGTCAACCTTGCCCACGTTGCAGTGAATAATCCCGTTCTTGTCTGAACGATAACGTACTTGGCCAGATTTCACATCAGAAACCGCAGCCTCAACATTCATTGTTACCGTCCCTACTTTAGGATTAGGCATTAAGCCTCGTGGCCCAAGAATTTGGCCCAGTTGACCAACAATACGCATTGAATCAGGTGTTGCAATAACAACATCAAATGGCATATCACCCGACTTAATTTGCTCAGCTAAATCTTCGAAACCAACAATATCAGCACCCGCTTTTTTTGCTTTTTCAGCATGCTCACCTTGAGCAAACACAGCAACACGAACGGTCTTACCAGTACCTTTGGGTAAAGTAGTTGCGCCTCGAACCATTTGGTCTGATTTTCGTGAGTCAATCCCCAAGTTTACAGCAACATCTAAAGCTTCGTTAAATTTTTTGCTCGCAAACTCTTTTAATAACTGAACACCTTCAGACAGTGAGTAGAGGTGTCCTGGCTTTACTTTTTTTTGTATTGCCTGTTTTTTCTTTGTTAATTTAGTCATGGCTCATTCTCCTACGCAGCATCATCAGATGATTGGTCTAAATCTTCAATGTCAATCCCCATGCTACGTGCTGTGCCCGCAATAATACGAACAGCTGCATCAAGATCTGAAGCTGTTAAATCAGGTTCTTTCATTTTGGCAATTTCTTCTAATTGCGCACGTTTAAGCACCGCCACTTTCTCTTGATTTGGAACACCACTTCCTTTTTGAATGCCTGCTGCTTTTTTCAATAACACAGATGCAGGTGGTGTCTTTAAGACAAACGTAAAACTTCTGTCTGTATAAACTGTAATTACAACCGGAATTGCAAGACCTGCTTCCATTTGTTGTGTTGCAGCATTAAATGCTTTACAAAATTCCATAATATTCACACCACGTTGTCCTAACGCAGGACCAACAGGTGGGCTTGGATTTGCCTTTCCGGCTGGAATTTGCAATTTAATATATGCTTCTACTTTCTTAGCCATTATTACTCCTCGTGGGTATAACGCTTATTTAAAACAGCATAAGCTCCCCAATTTACATTACGTTTTTTCCACCTGGCTAAACTCAAGTTCAACCGGTGTCGAACGACCAAAAATTAAGACCGAAACGCGTAAGCGATTCTTATCATAATTGACTTCTTCAACCACACCATTAAAGTCCACAAAAGGACCTTCTTTAACGCGAATTACTTCACCTGGCTCAAACAATATTTTCGGCTTCGGTTTAGTAACCCCTTCTTCCATGCGATGCATAATCGCATGTGCTTCCTTCTCAGAAATAGGAGAAGGCGTTTGGCCTGTGCCACCAATAAAACCCAACACCCGAGGAATTGCACGGACCATATGCCAAGTTTCATCATCCATGACCATATTCACAAGGACGTACCCCGGAAAAAACTTCCGCGTACTCTTGCGTTTTTGTCCTGAACGCATTTCAACAACTTCCTCGGCAGGAACCACAACCTCACCAATTTTAGATTCAAAATGATGATGCCGTGTACGTGCGTTAATTTCACGCATCACAAAGTTTTCATACCCTGAATATGCGTGGACAACGTACCACTGCTTCTCTTTTTGCTCTTCCACTGTCATATCAACCCAAGTGCGTTATTTTACCAATGACCCACATCATAACAGAGTCAACACCCCAGAGCACAAACCCTGTTGCGCCAACCATCAACATTACAATTGATGTTGTCTGCACCGTTTCTTGGCGCGTGGGCCAAACCACTTTTTTTAGTTCGATCTTCGCTTCTTTAACAAAAGAAAAAACGAACTGCCCTTTTTTTGTGAAAACAGCAAGAGCCAAACTTAACACCAACCATACCAACCAAACAAGCACTTGAATGGGACCTTCAAAATGAAACACCCGCGTTAGCCCAATAACTGCTACCGTGGCTAAAGCAACACCAAACCATAAAAAGGTGTCACGCATTTTTGTTTTAGGTTCTGCTTTATTTTTCATAACTTATCAAGGTGGTTGGCAGGCCAGGAGGGAATCGAACCCCCAACCTGCGGTTTTGGAGACCGCCGCT
>JARGNV010000054.1 GCA_029212465.1 Legionellaceae bacterium
CAGGTGCTAGTGGGGGCAACCCCGTGGAGGTTCGAGTCCTCTTCTCGGTACCATATAACTCACACAAATGCTTAAGATGATGCTTCTTTAGCCTGCATCTCGTAGAAATTCTTGAGTTCAAAATCTACATAATTTTCGAGTAAGCGTTTAATTTCGTGTTCTGCATTTTGGTGTGTTTCACCTTCAGCGTGTAAATGGGTTTGTGTAAACCATGTTGGCGTATTCAGTAAGTAAATGGCATTGCCATGCGCCTCGTAAGTACGTGGCTCATCTGGGGATAATGCGGCACCGACCTCGCTGACGGTGTACGAGAGTTTAAATCCTTTATAAATATATTCAATCACGGTTGTTGCTCCTACAACGTCCAACCACAAAGGGTCTTCCTTGGTTTGTTTGAGGTACTAACAACTGGGTAGACCTCTAAGAACATCTAGATGTTTTTAACATGGTTATGGGAGCTTTGCAAAAAGTTGGGTTGATATTTATCAAGTTGGAAGTTTTTTTAGGGAAGACATTCAAATTATGGATGCAGTTGGGTATACTCAGCGAAGGCTTCTTGGGAGGGCTTTGAGGAATGATGGGTAATTTATTTAACATGTTTGGTCCGTCGCCAATTAAGCCTATCGAGCAGCATATGTATCAGGTGTATCAGTGCGCAAAACTACTGCTTCCTTTTTTTGATGCAGTGCTCACTGAAAATTGGGACGAGGCGGCGAACATCCACGCAAAAATTTCAGCATTAGAGAAAGAGGCTGACTTAATTAAGCGTGATTTACGCCTACATTTGCCTACTGGCTTATTTTTGCCGGTGGGTCGAACGGATGTGCTGGAGCTTTTGAGCGTGCAAGACCGTATTGCAAATAAGTCGCAAGACATTGCAGGCCTTATCATGAGCCGGCGTATGCAAATTCCGGAAGCGTTAACGGGTTTATTAATACCTTTTTTAACGCGTTCGCTTGATGCGGCAAAACAAGCATGTAAGGCTATTAATGAGCTTGACCAGTTGCTTGAAAGCGGATTTCGCGGCAGTGAAGTCACAATTGTTGAAGAAATGATTGTTACTTTGGACGAAATCGAGCATGATAGCGACGACAAATTAGCTGAGGTGCGTCATCGTATTTTTGAACTTGAAGGCACGCTACCAGCACTGGACGTTATGTTTCTTTATAAACTGGTTCAATGGATTGGGGACTTGGCTGATCACGCGCAAACCGTGGGTGGACGGCTACAAATTTTGATTGCGCGGTAATTTATTTTATGGATGCATCGGTTCTCTATTTTTCGCTGGCAGTATTTCTTTGTTTCATGATGACATGGGGCGTGGGCGCAAACGACCTCGCCAATGTTATGAGCACCACGATGGGCTCTAAAGCCATCACGGTTAAGCAAGCCTTATGTGTTGCGGTTATTTTTGAGTTTGCAGGTGCCTTTTTGGGCGGGACGGATGTTACCGAAACCCTAAGAGACGGCATTATTGATGCGCAATTATTGGCAAACGATCCGGCTATTTTAATTCAGGGCATGCTAGGTGTGTTAATGGCGTGCACTATTTGGATGCATTTGGCGAGCTTTTTAGGGGTGCCAGTATCTATTACTAACGCATTGGTAGGCTCAATGGTTGGGTTTGGCTGGCTTGTGCTTGGCAGTAAAGCTGTGCACTGGGAGCAGGTCACGCAGATTGCGGTGGGTTGGATAACATCCCCACTTATTGCAGGTACTACGGCATTTGCCCTTTTTTTAAGTATTCAACAAACCATTTTTGTAAGAGCCAACTTACTTGAGCGCGCGAAGCGTTTTATTCCTATTTATTTGTTTTTGGTGGGCTCGGTTTTATCGTTTATTACGGTGTTTAAAGGATTATCTCATTTTGAAATCCAGTTAAATTTAAAACAAAGCTTATGGGTAACTTTGGGCACAAGTATTGCGATTACTTTATTTGGGGTGTATATCATGCGCCGTATCCCCGAGAAAAAAGTATTGCGCCGCCGCGAGCAGTTTTTGCAAGTAGAAAAATATTTTGCAGTGTTAATGGCAATGACAGCCTGTGCCATGGTGTTTGCGCATGGTGCGAATGACGTGGCACTTGCGGTAGGCCCGTTAAGTATGGTGTATAGCTTAATTACGCACGTGGGTGAGCCTTTGCGCGCAACAGGTTACCCCGCATGGATTGTATTACTCGGCGCAGTTGGGGTTGTGATTGGCTTTTTAGTGCAAGGGCGCCGTGTGATAGAAACGGTTGGTAGCTCTATTACAGCCTTAACCCCCAGTCGTGCATTTGCGGCAACGCTTTCAGCGGCAACAACAGTTGTGGTTGCAACAAGCCTTGGAATTCCTGTATCTGCCACACAAACCCTTGTTGGTTCTGTACTGGGTGTCGGGCTTGCCCGTGGTATTGGTGCCCTTAACTTAATTGTAATTCGCAATATTTTTACCTCCTGGATTTTAACGCTCCCCGCTGCCTCAGTGTTAACAATCTTGTCCTATAAAGTGCTTCATGCACTGCTTGGGTAATACCAAATAAAATCACATTGACTTATATTTTCTTGAGTTGTCATTTATATGAACTATACTGAGTAGTGTAATGACTAATTCGGGGAGAGAGTAATGCCTACATTATTTAGCGATGCTGAAACAAAACAAATAAAAACGGCGCATGGGATTGCGCAGAAAAAGCTTGATGGCCTGGCTAAGGTGATTGCAGAAGAAAAAGGTTATCACACCCTCATGTTCCAAAAGACATTAGTAACAGAGCTGGAAGAAGTGCGAGAAAGCTTACTTAAAGCGAGCCAGGAGTACGTCTTGGAGAAAGAGAAAAAAGGTGAAAAAGTTTCTGAGGACGTTGTAAATAAGTCAACACGTTTCTTAACTGATCTAAACCTTTTAATTGATACTTTGACATTGCTTAATAGCTCTGTTGACCCTAAAAAACCTGGTAAACAACCGCCTTCGGCTGATAGTTTAATGGACAAACTTGATAAAGTGACAGCCTCTTTCGATACGCTTTATGAAGCCGCACCAACACGTACTTTGGGAGAGGCATTTACCAAATTGCTGAATGTAATTTCTAACTATATCACGAAGCTATGTACCCAAGTAAAAGAGCACAGTGCTGGCTTTTTTGCTAAAGGCGAGAGCGACAAACCTGAGGGCGAAATAGACCACGAGCATGATAAAGACCAAGAAAAAGGTAGCCCCCAAAATCAGTAACAAGCAGCTCTAGTTGTTTGTGCCATGAACGCCGCTGATACTTCAGTGGCGCTCGTGTATGTCTAGCAGGGTTCTCTTGTGTTGGGGGTAAGGCAGATGGTCGGTAAAAAAACACTAAAAGCATTTGAAAAAACAAAATTAGAGACAATTGTTGAGGGAGAGGATAAGGCCGTTTCCGCAGCGCTCGATGATCTCGAAGAAGAGCTCCAGAAATGGACGAAAGACCTACCTCGTTTGCGTCGTGAGGCTCGAAAAAAGCAAGCTCCTACTTCTAAAAAGCAATTAGATACCGTGCTTCGGAATTATAGCGAATTGCGTGATTTAGAAAAACTTAAAGCACAGCCCAGGTTGGAATTAGAGGCTGCAGAAGTAGCAGTCAATAGTTTAGTTGAGCAGTACATAAGCGCCTTAAATGACTTTAAAAAGGATTGCCAATCAGCAGCAGAAAAAGGCCCCAAGCTCGCCAAAAGAATCAACGCGCTTGAAGACACCATCGAACACCTAAAAAAAGATGCCAAAGAGCCTTGGAGTTTAGAGCGCGCCGTATGGCAGATGCGAACGCTTCTTGGCGCGACATCCCATTTCTTTAAAAAACTTCCCGCAAATACATGGGTAGCACTAAAGGGCGTGGGTGCTCGCTTAAAAACAGTGCTTAGCGCCTTACAAGCACTAACGACACACAGTGCACGCAAAGAGGCAGAAGAGGTGCTTGAGCAGCAGGCAGTTGCTGATTTGTCTGATTTTGCAGATACAAATATAGGTGTTGATAAAGATGATGATTTTTATGTGTTTGATGATGAGGGTTACGAGAAGCCTCCAAAAGCGCAGGCTGTACCTATTGCAGAGGTGGTGGCTCATGACAAAGAGGTCGAACCGCCGCTTACGTCTGAATTTGTGGATGAGTGGATTGGCTCAGAAAAAGACGGGCATATTGAGTCTCTCAATGAGCAGACAACCGCTTTAGGTTGTTTTCTACGGCTTAAAGAGAGCTTATTGCATGGGGCAGATAGACAAAGGCCTTCATTTTTTCAACAGAATACGAGTGCTGCTGATTTTGAGCCAGTGGTTAATAAAGAATCACTTCAAGGCATGCTGGATAGGCAAGCAGAGCTCTTGAAAGAATGCCGATGGATAAAGGGTGAAGCAAAAAAAATATTGCGAGACGCAAAAGCACAAGCAGAATTTGAGCTAACACCTGTTCAGCATGCAGCGTTACAAGCGGTTATTAAAGAGGCCCGTAAAATGATGAAAGCGGCAACTTTTAGTACCTCAGAAAAAGTCAAAGTTGAAGCATATCAAAAACAAATTGATAAGTCGCAAGGAGCCTCAGAGCAAACTAAAACGACAACTGGGCCTGGACTCAGCCCCGGCTCTGACAGCGACGGGAGCGTTGTGTGATATTGCGAGCGTTTTTTCATGGCTTCAAAGGTTACCTATTGATTTAAATGATTTTTTTGAGCTTGATATGTTGAAAATATGTACTATATTTATAGTGTGTACTAATGACAGAGACAATTGAGGAGAGGGAAATGACTGATGCAAAACAAGAAGTGATGAAAGCTTATGGGGCGGCGA
>JARGNV010000015.1 GCA_029212465.1 Legionellaceae bacterium
CCGTTGAAACACAATTAAAAGCAAATGAAGCACTCACGGAAAGTTTATCTCAAATGAGCCTCACTGATGAAAATAGCCCGGCTATTCTCACTGAGCCTCCCAGCAATAGCCTTGACACTTTGGTCACTGATTTTCAGAGGGCTTTAGAGGCGGATGAATTATTTGTCAATGGAAAGCCACTCTCTGAGTATGCTGCAGACTTTCATGATTTCGCACACCCAGCAGATGTCGTACAATTTATGCGCAAAGTCATATTAAAGGATGTGCACTGGCGTAAAGGCAAAATGCTTTCGTATATGCAAGAAAAACTTCATAATGATGGCCTCCTCCGGCCTGTCACATCAGCCTTACAAGAAGCGATGGTCGAGCATTCTAATACGAGTGAAAAACCTTATCGCGTTGCAACCATCAGTGATTCTACCTGTAAACGTAGAGTAGAGATTGCTTCTAGTAAGATAGGATTCTCTATTCAAGAAACGCTAAGTGTAGACAAATTACATCTCGAACCAATACCACACAAAGGGGAAGAAAGCTCACTCTATCGCGCGAGTAAAGATAAGGCCACACTCTCTGCAGAAATAGAAGGATCACCGATTGTAAGTGCACGAGGGGCTGTTCAAGTTAATTTTTATTCAGGCAACCCTGGTGGCAGACCAGCACTTACACCCGTTGAAAATACCATCACTTATGGGCATCGCACACTTGCTGAAAAAATGACGCTACTACGAAAAGAAAAAGAGCACAGGCTTACGCAATCATCTGAAGAAGGGCTCACCGATACAGAGAGCCGAAGTTCAACGCCTAGACTTGATGACTCTGAGAGATAATTCTAGAAAATCCAAGCAAAACGCCTTTTGTTGTCTATAATATACCTACAGTGTTTTATTTTTACATTAATTATGACTTCAGAAAAGTACGAAAAGACATTCGCACAACAAATGTTAGAGCAATTAGACGTGGCTCTTACAAATGATAAGGCGCGTGAGTTTATGGGTAAGGCAAAAAACCAGCAAGACCCAGGTATGATTTCTCGTGTATTCAATGAGTTAGGCCTCAACCTACCTCAAAGCGAACTTGATACCCTCCTCAATGCAAGAGAAACAAGCGGTTGGCCGGCTTTTTCAAAAGCCATTGCCGAGCAAGTTGAGCCTATCATAGATAGGCTCTTCTATGGTGAAGAACCAACGCTGTTTGACACTTTCTACAACACACACTTTGCAGGCACAGCCTTCACTAGAGAAGCAGTTCAGTCCAAACTTGTATCTGGTATTATTACCCAACACGGTGAGTGCGCAACTGAGGCTATGAGCAAAGCCTACCCGGATGATCCTTTCTTCCTGTCAGATTCAATCAATGCCATCAATGAAGTCGCCAAACTCATTCAAACCCCTGACGACATTAAAGCATCAGCGCATTCGACTTTAAGTAACCCAGGCCCTAAAGCGCACATTGAAAAATTACAAGCCGTCGATCAAAAAAAAGTGGCTATGCTCGCGATAAATGACATCTCAGTCCTTCTCGCTGATACAATAAACGAGAGGAAAGCACTTCAAGCCTTAAAATCTGAAGACCCTAACGTTTTAAAACTCATCAGCATACTCACAAACCTTGAAGAGTCGATAGGAAGTTGTCCACTTGACCCGGAAGATAGCCCTTTAGAAAAAAGTATCTTTCAGCTCCTAGACACTCTCTCAGATATTCAAACAAAAATAGATGTAATGCCTACTAAAGAGGCTACGCCTGAGTTTAAACACGCGCAACAAACAATCTCTCGCGGTGTTAAAGAGGTGAAGCCTCTACTCGAAAAAAACTTGCAACGCCTCCATAAAGCCGCCTTCCATATTAGTGTCAGCAAAGTTATGCAAACGCTTGATACACAACTTTTAGCACTCGATGCACTTGCAAAAAAACACGCCGTCCTCTCTGAAAAAAATGGCCCACTTGCCAAAAACCTAAAACAAGCCACCAATACCATCGAAGAAATCAAACGTACGCTCATCGAGGGTGCAACTGCACTGTCTGCAAAACATAGTATAGAAGCCATACCGGCACTTGAGAGAAAAATAGCTGCACTCAACGAGGTATTACAACAAACAGCAATCGACCTCACTGCACACACCAGAGGCCCGGTTAAACAGGCAGTCCATAATATTTTTGGGCCTATGTTTAAAGCAATTGGTGACTTTATTGCATGGAGCACCGGTTATGTTTCTAAGGGTGTCGCAAAAAGAAAAGCTGAAGCAGCCGTCAAAACACAATTAAAAGCAAATGAAGCGCTCACAGAAAATTCATCCAAAATAAGCCTCACTGATAAAGATAGCCCAGCCATTCTAACCGATCCACCTGACAATAGCGCAAGCAACCTGGCAGCCGATTTTCAAAGGGCTTTGGAGAATGACGAATTATTTGTCAATGGAAAACCACTCTCTGATTATGCTGCAGAATTTAATGACTTCGAACATGAGTCAGATGCCATTCGCTTTATTCAAGAGGTCATATTAAAAGATGTAAGTGGCAATAAAACGCCTATGCTTCAGTACATGAAAGAAAAATTTCATCAAGATGGACTTTTTTGGCCCGTCACATCAGCTGTACAAAAAGCGATGACAGCACCCCCTTCTACAGGCGAAAGACCTTATCATGTTGCAAGATTAAAAGATGCTGCCTGTACCCACAGAGTAGAGATTACTTCTACTGAAAAGGGGTGTGCTATTCAAGAAACCCTAAGAGCAGACCATATACTCGTCACAAAAAACTCATATCAAGGAAAAGAAAACTCACTCTATATCGCGAGTGAAGATAAGGTAACACTTTCTGCAACAGTAGAAGGCTCACCCATTTTAACAGCGCAAGGAACCGTTCAAGTTGATTTTTCAAAAAATGCTCGTGAACCAACACTGACTACCGTTGAAAATAGCATCACTTATGGGCACCGTGTGTTGGCGGAAAAAATGGAAGAACTACGAGAAAACAAAGAGCGTATGCTTGAGCAAATAGCGGAAAACGGACTCACGGATACGGAGCTAAGTAGCCGAGGCTCAACACCTGAGCCTGGTAGTGATAGTGAAGAGGAAACCAACGACGGTCCTCCGGCCTTTAGATAAAAAAGCTCATCCTAAATGTCATGCATCAATTGCTCAATATGACGTCTGCAGGTCAGTGGCCTTGCAACATAGCCCATAGACTGTCTGGTACCTCCCGTACCTGTAATCACCAGTGAGCCATATTTAAAAATACTACCAATAATCGACTGCCTAATATCAATACTTTCAATTTTTGATAAGGGTACATCAATGGTTTGCCGTACCAGAATACCCGTTCTTAAAACCACCTGCTTTTTTTTGATGGTCAGTGAAGAAAATTGATACGTTAGCCACATCAAAACACTCCATATGAGCCCTACTAACATAAACAACAAACTCACCTCATGAAATGATGGGAAAGTGGTTCCAAGCCATGCACTAAACATTAGAAAAGCAATCGGCCAAATGAACAAAATCCAGTGCAACCGCGCCTGGTAAATCACTTCTTGACTCTCCATAGATAAATGCTCCGATTTTGTGCCTCATTCCTGTATACTAAAATACAAGAGACCGTCAAACAATGAAAGATTATGCGCCAAATCACGCAGTGCCTTAATTCATCCCTTGCATCCATTTATCAGGAAGCAGCTGAGCTGAGCACCTTAACCGCTCTGGTCCGCGGCCAGCTTCCCGACAATATACCGTGTCACGTCAGTCGCTTTTCAAAAGGATGCCTCACGCTGACCGTAGAAGATGCGGTATGGGCAGCTCAGCTACGCTACGAATTACCGACACTACGCGATCAATTACGTAAAGCAGGCTTACACCACCTCATATCAATTCGAATTAGCCTTGCCCCTCAAAACACTAAAACGCTCCTTCCATCAAAAAAGAAGCGTTCACCACAATTCTCAAAACAAGCAAAACAAGTGATTTGTGAAAGTGCGAAGGCGTGCAGTTATCCCCCGCTCAAGGCAGCACTCGAGCGTCTTGGTGCGCATCAAGCTTCGACCAAAACACCTTCAAGATAGTCATCACGCAATGGGTCATCTGCTTTAGGATACACATATTCCCAAGCATCTTCTGTGGCAATTAAAGCACGGAGTAGTCGGTTGTTAAGCTCATGTCCCGAGCGATATCCTTCAAAAGCACCCATTAAACTCGAGCCAAGCAAATACAAGTCCCCCACTGCATCAAGTACTTTATGTTTGACAAACTCGTCTTCAAAACGAAGACCATCTTCATTTAAGACGCGATATTCATCTACCACAATCGCATTGTCTAAGCTGCCCCCTTTAGCTAGATTGGCTTCACGAAGCTTTTCATAATCAGACAAAAAGCCAAATGTCCGCGCACGACACACTTCTTTCAAATAAGAGGTAGAAGAAAAATCAAACGTCGCAGCTTGCGGCTTATCATTAAAGACGGGATGATTAAATTCAATTTGGAATGACACACGATAGCCATCGTACGGTAAAAATTGTACGTATTTACCCTGATCTTCTACACGCAATGGTTTTAAAATACGAATAAAGCGCTTCTGAGCTGCTTGCTCAACTACACCTGCTGATTGAATCAAGAAGACAAACGGCGCGGCACTACCATCCATAATAGGCACTTCAGGGCCATCAATATCAACATATGCATTATCAATACCAAGCCCTGCAAAAGCAGACAAAAGATGTTCAACCGTTGCAACACGCACACCTTGGTGCTCGAGTGATGTGCATAATGTTGTTTCACTCACATACTTATAAGATGCCGGAACCTCAGGACAACCCTCAAGATCGGTTCGTCTAAACACAATGCCCGTATTAACCGGTGCCGGACGCAGCGTTAATAAGATTTTATCACCCGAGTGTAAACCAACTCCAGTGGCCTGAATCTCAGTCTTCGGTGTGCGTTGTTTTACCATGGTGATTTCACCTTGTCTTGCCCCCTATCGGTTAATACAAAAATCTGAACGATTCTAGCAATAATCGATTGATTAGTCTAAACCTTTTTAATAAAGCTTAGACCATATCAAGGCACAAAAACAGCACATCTAAACTTCTTCGTGTTCATGACGACGCAAAAATGCCGGAATATCCAAATAGTCAACATCTGGAAGCGCACTGCTTTTAGCCGCAGGTGCCGTAGAAGACATTTTTGAAGTCGTCGATTGCTTGCGTCCAACAGCCGGCTTATCAAGCTCTTGATAATCAAAACTGCCATCACGGCGTTGCGTTTCAAATAAAGGCGCCCGCGCCCCTGTAGAAGCACTGGCTGGCGCTTGGCGTTTTTCTTCACCAAGCCCTGTCACAATCACTGTAACACGCATCTCATCTGTCATGTCTGGGTCTATCACTGTTCCCACAACCACCGTTGCATCATCCGAAATAAACTCTTTAACAACATCGCCTACTTCTTCGAACTCACCAATAGACATATCAAGGCCTGCCGTAATATTGACCAATATACCGCGAGCCCCTGAAAAATTAACGTCTTCAAGTAAAGGAGATGCAATCGCAGCCTCTGCTGCCTGTCGCGCACGCTGCTCACCTGTCGCACTTCCTGTGCCCATCATTGCCATCCCCATTTCAGACATCACGGTTCGAACATCAGCAAAGTCAACATTAATCAGTCCTGGCCGCGTGATTAAGTCAGCAATACCTTTAACCGCACCTAATAACACATTGTTAGCCGCCTTAAAGGCATTTAAAAGCGTGATGTTTTTTCCTAACACGCTGAGTAATTTATTGTTTGGGATAGTAATCAACGAGTCAACATGCTCTGCCAAACGTCGCATTCCTTCTTCAGCTGCAAGACCGCGTTGCTTACCTTCAAACGAAAATGGTTTTGTCACAACCGCAACCGTTAAAATACCGAGACTTTTTGCAACCTCAGCAAAAACAGGCGCCGCTCCTGTTCCAGTGCCGCCACCCATGCCAGCTGTAATAAAGACCATATCAGCCCCTTCGAGCACCTCTCGAATGGCGTCTCTATCTTCTTCAGCAGCTTCACGTCCTATTTGTGGATTAGCACCAGCGCCTAACCCTTTGGTAAGCTCATCACCGAGTTGCATTTGAATTTCAGCATTAGAGTTTTTCAGTGCCTGGGCGTCGGTGTTTGCGCAAATAAACTTTACACCATCAATGCGCTCAGCCAACATATGTTCTACTGCATTTCCACCGCCACCGCCGACACCGACGACCTTAATCACGGCATTATCTTGTTGGCTATCCATTTGTTCTGTCATGACACTTACCCCTCACGGTCAAATTAGGCTTAGAATCTGTCTTTGGCGTCTACTATGCTGGCTGAGACGTTACAAGACAGGCTCCTAAAAGTTTCCTTTAAACCACTGCTTCATTTTCGTCCAGGCACCATTCGCTGTTTCTCCCAACGCAAACCCATTATAACCTCCTTCATTCTGCTGTTGAAAGCCATACAACAATAAACCAACAGCCGTTGAAAAAGCAGGTTGCATCATTTCATCTGGTAAACCTATCATCTCGGGAACAACCCCTTGCCTCACAGGCATCTCGAAACACATCTCAGCAAGTGGTATCACACCATTCATATTTGAGCCCCCACCCGTTAGCACCATCCCTGCTGCAACAAGTTCCTCAAACCCACTCCGGCGTAATTCATGGCGCACCAGTAAAAACAACTCTTCATAACGTGCAGACACCACTTCAGCAAGCGCTTTGGTTGAAATTTTACGACCTGGTCGCTCATTAACGCTGAGTACTTCTATCATTTGTCCCGCACTTGCAAGCTCTGGCATAGCACAGGCATGCTCAAGCTTCATCACTTCTGCAGCTTTTGTAGGGGTTCGAAGCGCCATCGCGATATCATTGGTCACTTGGTCGCCCGCCACCGGCAGTACGGCCGTGCCCTGAATCGCCCCATGCGAAAAAATAGCAATATCCGTTGTACCTCCACCGATATCAACGAGACAAACGCCGAGCTCTTTTTCATCATCAGTCAGCACAGCATCACTAGAAGCCAGTTGCTCTAAGCTCATATCATTCACTTCAAGACCACAGCGCCGAATACATTTAACTAAGTTTTGTGCAGCACTCACAGCCCCTGTCACAATATGCACACGCGCCTCTAAACGAACACCCGCCATACCTATAGGTTCGCGAATATTGCCTTGCCCATCGATAATAAATTCTTGTGGTAGCACGTGTAATATTTTTTGATCAGCCGGAATAGGGACCGCTTTTGCTGCATCCAAAACACGTTCCACATCTACTTGCGAGACTTCTCTATCACGAATTGCAACAATTCCATGCGAATTCAAACTTTTGATATGGCTACCTGCGATGCCAGTATAGACTGAGCGCACCTCACAGCCGGCCATGAGCTCTGCTTCTTGCACCGCACGCTGAATAGAGTGGACGGTTGACTCAATATCGACCACAACTCCACGCTTTAGCCCACGTGAAGGATGGCGCCCCGTCCCAATAATTTCTATTGCGCCAGTCTGCGTCACCTCAGCAATTAAAACAACAATTTTTGAAGTCCCTACATCAAGGGCCGTAATGATATTTTTTTCTATTTTTTTAACCATTATCTTCCCTATTTCCTCGTTTGCTGCTTCCATTGCACGGCCATACCGCGCGCGTAACGTAAATCGACACAAGACAATAATTCTGGTTTATCACCAAAAACAGCCGGGTAAGCCCGACAAAAACGACGTAATCGTTGTTCTAAATCTCGCTTCCCAAGCCTTAATTTAACACCATTTGTCAAAAAAAGCTCCCAGGATTGATTCTCACGCAAGCGGAGTGACGCTGCACTTAATCCATACTTTGCTAATAGCTTACTCAATTTTACATAAGTTTGTAAGACTTCCTGCTGTTGTTCTAAAGGTCCGTATAAGTGAGGCCCAGCAAACATGTCCTCAGAAGAATCCACTTGTCCAAACAAAGAGCCGTCTGAGGCAACAAATGCATTATTCCAAACTGCAACAGGTGCTTTCTCAATCAATGTCACTTCAAGCACATCAGGCCACTTTCGCTGCACTTTGACGGACGCCGCCCAATCCAACGCTAAAAGTGACTCTTCTAGTGCGCGCGTTCTGAGCGAAAAAAAACTCTTTCTTAAATAAGGTGATACAATTTTTTCTAGTGCATCTCGTGTAATGTGCTCATAAGTTGCCTCAATCTTTACCGTATGAATAGGAAAGCGTGCTGGACTTGAAAGCGTCACATATACGAGCCGTGCAGCAAGCAACACAGCAAGAAAAATAAGCAAGGCACAATAAACACCAAATCGACGAAGGGATGCATCCGCTTGTGGCATGCTATAGCAAGCTCGAATAATCAGTGACTAACGCTTGGCGTCTACGCTGTCGCTCAAGCGCTGAACGAATCAACCTATCCAGCAATGCTTGATAATCCAGTCCACTGGCCTCCCATAACTTAGGAAACATACTCACCGTAGTAAACCCTGGTAACGTATTAATTTCATTGAAATAAATTTTATTTATCCCATCTTGCACAAAGAAGTCAACACGCGCAAGGCCACTTGCTCGCAAGCGCATGAAAATTTCGGCAGCTGCCACCTGGAGCCTACGTACAATTGTTTTATCTAAGGCCGCAGGAATACAAAGCTCAAGTGCTTCACACTCTGTATATTTAGCCGCATACGAATAAAAGCCATCTGAGTGGCCTGTTTTGATTTCACCTGGCACACTGACATCTGGAAGCCCTTCAGGCCCATCATGCTCAAGCACTGCGAGCTCGATTTCACGACCATCAATGTACTCTTCAACCAAAACCATCGTGTCGTATTGTCTCGCATCCGCAACAGCTGAACGCAAAGCATCCATGTTCTCTACTCGATGAATCCCAACACTCGAGCCCAATGAACACGGTTTTACGAATAAAGGAAACCCTAAATCTCTGACAGCCTCCTCACACCACGTTTTATCTTGAGCAGCTGATGTTGTATAGGGCAGGCGATGATATTTAATCGCTTCAACCCCTTCTATACTGCTTGCAAGGCGCCGTGTAATCCCTTTATCCATACACATAGCAGACGACAACACATTACATCCAACATAAGCGACACCTGCGAGTTCTAGTAACCCCTGCAACGTCCCATCTTCACAAGGTGGCCCATGCACCACTGGAAAAACAACATCTGCATCAAGCGCAAACTTCCCATTTACTAGCAAACTAGGTATTTTTTTTGAGTGCTGCAATTTCACGGGCAAACTATCTGAGTCGTTACCTATCAGTTCATCTGCATCATTCAAATAAAAGCACCCCTCTTTATCCCACCCCACGGGTAACACATCATATTGCTTTGAGTCGAGGCTTTTAAGCACAGAGGCTGCGGATTGTAGTGACACTTCATGCTCACCAGATGGACCACCATATAACAAGACCAATGTTAAACGTGCCATCAATGCTCCCCTAAAATATGTACTTCACGAATTAAATCAATGCCTGTCTTATCTAAAACCGTTTGGTGAGTATGCGCAATTAACGCCTCAATATCTGCCGCTTGCGCCTGCCCCTCATGATTAATAATAAAATTCGCATGTTTCTGTGACACCTGAGCACCTCCTATCATGTGCCCCTTTAAGCCACATGACTCAATTAAACGTGCCGCATAATCATTTGAAGGGTTACGAAATACAGAGCCACAATTATATTCACTGGTCGGTTGCGTCAGGGCACGCCTTGCCAGCAAGTCTTTAATGCGCTGCAGTGCAACTTGCTTATCTCCTTTCTGCAGGCGACACGTTGCAGCAATAAACCATTCATCTGCCGCAAGCCCTTGAACAGAGCGATAAGCAATTTGAAATTCTTCGGGTTTTCGATGACGAATTTCACCCGTACGGGTCATAGTTTCAACTTCAATGACTAAGTCCCAAGTCTCACCTTGAAAGCAGCCCGCATTCATACGCAAAGCACCCCCCATTGTTCCTGGGATACCTGCCCAAAACTCGCCACCATGTAATTCATTACGTGCGGTAAAACGTGCCATTTGGGCACAAGAAACTCCCGCCTCTACACGCACTAAATCATCCCCAATTAACGCGAGCCCATTCAAGCATCCTTGCGTCAGAATAACAGTGCCTGGCACTCCCCCATCTCGCACCAGAGAGTTACTGCCAAGCCCAAGCCAGGTTAGCGGCTCATCAAGCGGGCGCCCTGCTAGAAAAGCCGCAAGATCTGCAATATTCAACGGTTTATACAACACATTAGCAGGACCACCAATACGCCATGTTGTATACGCAGACAAAGGCTCTTTTAATAGTGCCGCTCCCTTGTGCTGTTCTTGAGTCACTCAGTATCCTCCGCAGGTGGTATAAACTGTGAGGCAATCTGCCCAATATTACCTGCCCCTTGTAATAAAATGACATCTCCATCTTGAACAACATGATTTAATTTTGCATCAATATCTTCTTCTGTAACAAGCGTCACTGCACGCCCAACCCGCTCATCTACTGCTTTCGCGAGCGCTTGGCTACTAATGCCTTCTATTGTTGCCTCACCTGCTGAGTAAATATCAAATAAAAACAATTCATCAACAAGGCTTAATGCGTCAACAAATTGTGAAAATAGGGCTTGCGTCCGAGAATAGCGATGTGGTTGAAAAACATGTAATAAGCGTCTTTCTGGCCAAACCGCGCGAAAAGCATCGATTGTTGCACGAATTTCTTCTGGATGATGACCATAGTCATCAACCACGAGGGCTTTTCCTGAAGAAAACTGCCGCTCACCTAACAGTTGGAATCGACGTCCCACCCCCTGAAAAGCAGACAGTCCGCGTAAGATTGCTTCATCCTGCACGCCCAACTCAGTAACCAGTGCAATAGCGGCCATAGCATTCAATACATTATGTCGGCCTGGCAAGTGCAACTCGACATGAAGCGGCTGGTTTGGCTTTGGACGCATCGCCGTAAAGGAGCTCACCAGTGCTTCTTGTTTCCAGTCAACCGCTCGGTATTCTGCATCTTCAGAAAAACCATAGGTCAGCGTTGGGCGTTGGATAGATGACAAAATCGTGCGGACCTCAGCATCATCTATACACACCACAGCTAAACCATAGAAAGGTAAATGATGTAAAAATTCAATGAAGGTTTCACGCAACTTATCAAAATTACCTTCATAGGTGTCCATGTGATCTTCGTCAATGTTGGTCACAACGGCCATAGTTGGCTTTAAAAATAAAAACGACGCATCACTTTCGTCTGCCTCAGCCACAAAATATGCTGAATTACCAAGCTTTGCTGTGCTATCAATGCTCGTTAATTTACCACCAATGACAAAACTCGGATCGAGCCCTCCCTCTGCAAGCAAACTGCTTACAAGACTCGTTGTTGTGGTTTTCCCGTGCGTTCCTGCAATCGCAATCCCTTGGCGAAAACGCATTAACTCAGCCAGCATCATTGCGCGTGGAATCACAGGTATACGTGCAGCTCTCGCAGCAACCACTTCAGGATTATCTTCGTGAATCGCACTAGAACGCACCACCACATCAGCGCCCTCAATATTATCTGCCTCGTGACCAACACAAACAGATATACCCAATGCACGCAGGTGCAACACCGCTCGATTCTCACTCGTATCAGAGCCTGTTACCTGATAGCCCTCGTTATGCAACACTTCAGCAATGCCGCACATACCAACACCGCCAATACCCACAAAATGAATATGATTTACATGTCTCATTCTGGGTGATAAAAATGATTCGGTTTGGCTCAAAATGTCCCCCTTTACCTTAGTCCAAGTGCGCGCCAACGGTTTTCATGATCAATGCGTAGTAACACTGCAAGTACAATACAGTTCACCACTAAACTCGCACCACCAGAACTTAACAAAGGCAAGGTTAACCCTTTTGTTGGAAGCAATCCCGCATTAACACCCATATTAATTGCTGCTTGCAAGCCAAACCAAAAAGTTAATCCATAAGCCACATAGGCTGCAAAAAAACGGGTTTGCTGATACGCACGAAACCCAATTAAAAATCCCCTTGTAATCAGTATACTATATAAACTTAAAACCAGTAGTACACCGAGCAGTCCCAGCTCTTCGGCAAGTACAGCAAACAAAAAGTCTGTGTGAGCCTCGGGCAAGTATAGCAATTTTTGGACACTACTTCCAAGGCCAGTTCCAAACCAACCGCCTCGACCAAAGGCAATCAGCGACTGCGTTAACTGGTAACCACTATTAAATTGATCAGCCCAAGGATTTAAAAATGCAGTTAGTCGTGCCATGCGATAAGGTGAGGAAACCGCAAGCACGGCAAAAGCCACCCCCAACAAACATAGCAGCCCAACGTAATACCGCAACCGAACCCCTGCTAAAAATAGCATCACCATCACAGTGCCACTAATGACCACCGTTGCTCCAAAATCTGGCTCAAGCAACAATAGCACCCCCACTAATGCGAGCAGTAGTAATGGCTTCATAAAGTCAAAAACTTCGTTCGGTGTTCGTGATTGCTGCCGCACCAAATAACCCGAAAGGTATAAAATCATGGCAAACTTTAAGACTTCTGATACCTGCACCAAGACAGGCCCTAGTGCGAGCCAGCGTCGACTGCCATTTACAATACGCCCAAGCCCTGGAATCAAAACAAGTACAAGCATCAACAGACACAGAAAAAAAAGGGGAACACTTAAACGCTCCCAATGCTCCGTATCCAAGCGCATCACACCCATGCCCACACAAATCCCGAGCACTAAATAAGCGGATTGATAGATCAAAAAGTGAAATGGTTGATTAAAGTACTTAGTGGAAATCATGACTGAACTTGAGGCGACCATCATAAGCCCTAGAATCAGCAAGCTCATTGCGGAAAACAATAACCACTTATCATATAAAACCAATGGCTCATCGCGCATTACAAAGCCTCCACAAGACCTGTAAATACCTCTCCTCGATGATTAAAGTCATCAAACCAATCGAAGCTTGCGCAAGCTGGCGATAGTAATACAATATCTCCTGCATTAGCACATGCTTTCGCAGACTGAATCGCTTCCTCCATTGACTGCGCATAGGTAACGTCCGCCAAATCGCCTAAGTCACGCGCCAATAATGCTGCATCTTCACCGATTAAAATCATCGCCTTAACATGTGCTTGCACCGCGCGACGTAACACTTTGAAATCAGCGCCCTTGCCCTGACCACCAGCGATTAATATCACGCGCCCATCAGCAAGCGGCGCAAGGCCTTCAATTGCGGCTTCAGTCGAGCCAACATTTGTGCCTTTAGAATCATTAATCCATGTCACACCATCCAACACACGTATCGCTTGGCAACGGTGTAGCAAACCTTTAAACGTTTTTAAGACTTGGAGCGACGTTTCAAGTGGTAAACCGATTACATCAGCCAATGCAAGTGCTGCCAGTGCATTGAGTGCATTGTGCATTCCCTGAAGTGCTAACGCTTGGACCGGTAAAATAAGTCGCTCACCCAAAGCAAGCCACTTTTTACCTGCTTCATCCACGCAAATCCCCCAGGCATTCGCCTTATCAGGCGTGCCTTGTCCATAATTCACAAGCTGCGGCATCGCATCTAAATAAATAGGGTCCGGGTAAGTCCGTTTATCGTCTCGATTAAATACGCACGTTTCAGCACCACGGTATATGCGTTGCTTTGCGGCACAATAAGCATCTAAACTCGCATGCCTATCAAGGTGATCATCCGACAAGTTTAAAAATGCGGCAGCTTTGGGTTTGAGGGCATGCGTAATTTCTAATTGAAAACTCGAGAGTTCAAGCACCCATAAATCAATAGCATGTGCATCACGCACACAATCTAAAACAGGTGTTCCGATATTTCCGGCAACACCCACTGAGCGCCCTGCGGCCTTCGCCATTTCACCGAGTAAACTCGTCACCGTTGATTTACCATTCGTGCCTGTGATTGCAACCACAGGTGCTGATATAGCACGTGCAAAACAGTCAATATCACTCTCAATAGGTATGTTGCGTGAGCGTGCTGCCTGTAACACGTCAATGTCTAACGGAACGCCTGGGCTGCAAATAATACGTGACAGCTTAGAAAGTGCATCCTCCGGATAATGTCCTAAAAAAATAGTAACACTTGGAAATGTGCTTTGTACTGCTTCAAGGTTTGGGGGCGCATCACGCGTATCAAATAGTGCAAAACGCACACCTTGCTCGTTTAGATAGCGTGCAATAGAGCATCCTGTTTTTCCAAGCCCAACGACTAAAACTAATTGTTCCATGCCTCCTCCAACTTAGCGTAATTTAAGCGTTGCAAGACCACACAAAACAAATACAACCGTAATTAGCCAAAATCGAACAATGACTTTAGGTTCGGCCCACCCTTTTAATTCGAAATGATGGTGGAGTGGCGCCATTCGAAAAACACGCTTACCCCCCGACAGTTTAAAATACCCCACTTGTATCATCACTGACAATGTCTCAAGAACAAAAAGCCCCCCCATAATCAGTAACACCAGCTCTTGACGAATAATAACCGCAACAATGCCTAGAGCAGCTCCCAAAGACAATGAGCCAACATCCCCCATAAACACTTGTGCAGGATAGGTGTTATACCAAAGAAAACCAAGCCCTGCGCCAACAATTGCTGCACAAAAGATAGAAAGCTCGCCTGTATGTGGCACAAACGGAACTGATAAGTACTCAGCATGAATCGCATTTCCAGAGACATAGGCAAACACGCCTAGCGCACCAGCCACCATAACTGTTGGCATCGTTGCAAGCCCATCTAAGCCATCTGTTAAGTTAACGGCATTGCTCATGCCAACAATCATCAAATAAGCAAGTATTGGAAAGCCAAACCCAAGGGGCAGCAAGTAGTCTTTCAAGAAGGGCACTGTCAACTGGGTGTGAATAGGAAAAGCGGCTTGGGTATACAAATAAATTGCTGCAATCAATGCAATGACTGACTGCCAAAAGAGCTTTTGCTTCGCAGACAGTCCTTTAGAATTCTTTAAAATAAGCTTCTTATAATCATCAACCCACCCAACAAGGCCAAAGCCAAGCATCACAAGCAATGCAAGCCATAAGTTAGGTTGTGTGAGGCGCCCCCACAGTAAGCAACTGACAGTTACAGCAATTAAAATTAATACACCGCCCATGGTTGGTGTGCCAGCTTTTGAGAGATGCGTTTCAGGGCCATCATCACGAACACTCTGTCCAATTTGCATTTTTTTGAGCCACCTTATCATGGCAGGCCCAAACACAAGCACGACAATAAAAGCCGTCATCGCAGCGAGGATAGAGCGAAATGTTAAGTACTGAAATACCCTTAGGGCATGATATTCACTTTGAAATAGCTGCGTTATCCAATAGAGCATGCTTTTAATCCTAGTTACACAAGCAAAATGAAGCGAAGCATAGCATAAGATAGAATAAAAAAGCTTTATCTAAGCAAACCTTCAACAACTTGCTCCATTGCACTTGAACGTGATCCTTTCACTAATACAGTTGTATTCACATCTAACTCTGGTTTCAATACTTCAAGTAAAGCAGCTTGATTATTAAAATGCTCTGCCGCGCCTCCAAATGCATCCGTTGCTGCTTGACTCAGTGTGCCACAGGTTAGCAACCGCTCAATACCTTGCTCTTTTGCCGCAACGCCCACTGCCTCATGATGTGCTTTGGCATGCTCACCAAGCTCGCCCATATCACCCAATACTAAAATACGGCGCCCAGTATGCGTTGCCAACACACTAATCCCTGTCAGCACGGAATTTAAATTTGCGTTATACGTGTCATCTAAAACGAGCGCACCAACCGATGTAATTTTGGGCGTCAGCCGCCCAGACACACCCATAAAATGTGTGAGTCCTTTAACAATGGTGTCTCGTGTAATCCCTAGCGCCCATGCTGAACTCGCCGCTGCAAGTGCATTTTTAACATGATGCAACCCTGGCACCCGAAGCCTCACCGTCTGCTTATCGCCGTCCAAGACCAAAGTAAACGTTGAGCCTGAAGGCATGAGTTCAATATCGGTTGCATAAACATCGGCTGATGTATGTTCACTAGAAAAGCGCAGAACTTTTTTATCTGCCACGTCATCATCCCAAAAATGTGCATAAGCATCATCTGCATTTATAATCGCAGTACCTCCAGGAAGTAACCCCTGATAAATTTCACCCTTACCCTGTGCAATACGCTCAACAGAGCCAAATCCTTCAATATGCGCCGTGCCAATATTATTCACAAGCGCCACATGGGGCTTAACCATTGCAACGGTATACGCAATTTCACCGACATGGTTTGCACCTAATTCAAATACAGCATATCGATGCGAATCTTTCAATTGCAGCACACTGAGCGGCACTCCCAGGTGATTATTCCAATTACCAGGCGTTGCCCATACATGAGGTGACAAAATCATTGACAACATTTCTTTAACACTTGTTTTGCCATTACTACCCGTTAAGGCGATCACACGGCAATCTAAGGTTAAACGATATGCTGTTGCCATGAGTCGAAGTGCTTCTTCTAAGTCTGGGTAAACCAACACGGGCACACTCAGCGTCTCTTGCTCATCCATGCACAAAATAGCAGCAGCACCTAAGCGAATGGCCTCTGGAATATAGGCGTGTCCATCAACTTGCGCCCCCCGAAAAGCAACAAACAAGTTGCCCGGTGCTAAGGTCCGCGTATCAATTGAAACACCCGTTATTTCAGTATTTTTATCAACCTCAAGGCCCAGCCACTTTGCAATATTTTCTAGATAGAGTGTCATACGTCCACCAATTCAACACAAGCACGATTTAAAGGTTCGCCCAAAAATATCTCACCAATTGTTTCAAACCGTCTCACTAAGTCGGTCACTAAATAATGTACTCCGCCCCAAGATGTTTTTGTATTTAAAAGCCGTTCGGCTGTCAATACTTGTTTGAGCTTATTCGCTGTTGCATCCGCTGAATCAACCACAACAACGTTTTCCGGTAATAATGTTTTCAAAAGCGGCTTAAACACTGGGAAGTGTGTGCACCCTAAAAGAATGGTATCTTCATTGCTGCGTGCTGACAAATAGTGCAATAACACAGCCTCTGCAATTGAATTATTAACCATCCCTTCTTCGGAAAGAGCAACCAGCAAACCGCCTGCAAATGCCCGAACGACACTCTCTGGTAGACGCGTTTGAATCTCTGTTTGATAAGCCTTGCTTGCAACGGTTGTTTCTGTGGCAAGCACCATTATCTGTTGATTGTTTGTTGCAGCTACCGCAGCCTGGGCCCCTGGTGCAATCACGCCAATCACAGGCATATCAGGTAATGTCTTTTGCATGTGCGATAAAGCCGCTGTACTTGCAGTATTACATGCAATCACAAGTGCTTTTATGCGTCGCTCAACTAAAAGATGTGCCATCTGCATAGCATACTGTCGTACAGTTTCAGGGCTTTTCGTACCATATGGCAGGCGCGCTGTATCACCTAAATAAATAAATGACTCCTGCGGGAGTGTTGCACGTAAAGCCCGCAAAACAGTGAGCCCTCCCATCCCGGAATCAAAAACACCAATTGCTAACTGTGCTTTTTGCATGCCTACCTCAACAAAAATTGAAAGTCTTTTTGAATGCGCGACAAGTCAAACTTATTTAAAAACAAAGACATACTCATCCAAGCCCCTAAAGCAGATAAGTCACGAAATGGCGGGGGCAAGTACATCGGAGGCGTTAATAAATAATACTCATTCAACTCACGCAATAGTGGAATATCATCCAGCACTAACTTGCCAGAAAAGAGTAACGGCACAATATCCACGCGATGTTGACTAATAGCAAAGCGAATAAAATTGTAAATGAGTATGAATCCCTTTGCATACGATAAGTCTTTTGTAAAAGCACCCCCACTTGGTGTACTCCCTCGAAACAAACGTACGCTATGGCGATAACTCTCTCCCTCCTCGAGGCCACATTCAAGAAAATAATGATAAACATCCATGAAGTCAGCACCTTGGCTAATTTTATCCAAGGCAACCACACGGTTCGTAATTTTCCGCATCCGACCAGGATACGATGAAAACGTCACCACTTCGGTTAGCACCGCCAAACCTTCTTGAATGACACTGGTTGAAGGAGGACCTTTTGCTAAAAAAGAACAATAAGGCTGGCTATCACCATTAAATGTTGTACCAACATGCACCCATCCTTCATGTACTTCCAAATATTTCAAGTCTCTATCGCTAAAAGTGGCTTGTCGGCTTAGTTTAATATTATCCGCACCTGCAGCCGCATCCGCGACCATGCCATCATTTACCATAACAGTGATTTTGTCTTTATGATGTGTAAAAAATTTTGAAAGACGTTTTTGCAATAGCTGTTGTGCCTCATCCGGAGTATATTGCTTAATATCCGCATCCGACTGTAATTGCACATCGAGCGCTGTTAACGTATCGAATAAAATTTCTCCCATTTCTGAGAGCTTCGGACCTGAGCTATAAAATACATCATCAGGACTCCCATATAGCGCCTTAGACAACTCACTAAAAATCGGTGTGCCACGATGCTTTAGCATATAAACCGTTTGGATATATTCTTCGCACTGCCGCTTAATCAAACGCGTAGCAGGATTATATTCTCCCAACTGGTTTTCAGCATCTCGTAAGATACCACGGAACTCTTCTTTTTTTTCAGCTGGATCAAAAGGCAGTGGATGCTTTTTATAATAGGCAGCATTAACTGCCGGTAGCCGTTTGCCTTTATGCTTAAAGAATTGCTTTGAAATGGTGTCATCCCATTTAATACAATCCAAAATACGAATTTTATGTTGTGCTTTTTTTAAGCGCGCAGAAAGCTTTTGGATAATTTCTCGTTCATGCGCCTGCTCGGCCATACACCTCTCCTCTGTTAAACAGCTAGGTTATTGGGGGAGAAACACTTGATTTAGGATTTTTAGGGGGAGGTGGCAAACGGTAAAAGCCACTTAAATTCGAGGTTGTTAACGGGGGCTCAACCACTAAATCAGGTGCATTTTTACTCTCTAGATATTGTGTTTTATTATTCGTTGCAAATGGTACATCAAGCACCGTGTGAAAAGGTTCTCCAAGTGGCATCGAACAAGATACAATGCCAAAAATACTTAAAAATAGTGTCCAAACGTGCTTCACAAAAACTCCTTAAATTAATGCCAACGTGTGTAATGTGTCTGTCAACGCCGCGTGATATTCTGCAGAAAGTGACGTTAGCGGTAAACGCAACTCATCTTGCACGAGCCCCATTTTAGCCAAGACCCATTTCACAGGGATTGGATTTGCCTCAACAAATAATTTTTCATGTAACGGCTGTAGAGCAGCATCCAACGCCCTTACTTGCGTCTCATCTTTTGCAAGCGCTGCATTCACAAGTGCTACCATTTGTTTCGGCGCAACATTTGCAGTTACAGAAATCACACCTTTTGCTCCTTGCAGCATCCACTCAGCAGCCGTTGGGTCGTCTCCACTATAAACGTCTAAGCGCCGAGCGCCCCCTTCTAGTAATGTTTTCAAACGTTCAATATCACCTGTTGCTTCTTTAATGCCAACAATGTTTGAAATTTCAGCTAGGCGTATGGCTGTTTCTGGTAATAGGTCACAGGCTGTTCGTCCCGGAACATTATATAAGATAATAGGAATATGTACTGCATCTGCGATTGCCTTATAGTGCTGGTATAAGCCTTCTTGCGTGGGCTTAATGTACGCAGGCGTCATAATTAAAGCCGCATGAGCTCCAAGCTCCATTGCTTTTGCTGTCAGACAAATACATGCATCAGTTGCATTTGCAGCGGTCCCCGCAATGACGGGCACGCGCTCCTTGGCAGCATCAACCACTGTTTTAATGACCGTGCACTTTTCGTCGAACGACAAGGTGCCAGACTCACCCGTTGTGCCTGCCGCAACTAAAGCGTGCGTGCCCGCTTGAATATGAAACTCAACCAAGGCTTCTAGGCGTTCTAAATCTAATACACCATTCCGCATGGGAGTCACCAATGCGACAATGCTTCCTCGAAACACAACCACTCTCCTTAAAGATACACCTATTATTTTATCATACCGACTGCACGCTTGCTTCTCAATACAAAGCGCCTGAAGTAGGTAAAAAATAACCTGTGTGTATTTTTATACTACAATTAAAGCAATTAAAAAAGAGGAGAGAAACGCATGAAGCAATTCTTAATGATTGTCTGCTTACTCGGGGCGTCTGCACTCGTTGGATGTGCAACCACTCAAAGCAACCATACAACAAACACACAGGCCGATAAAACGGTACATGCAAAACAAACACAAAAAAGTGGCACCTACTTTGGCACCGGTGTTGGTATTGGCGTGATGAGCTTTTGACCGGTCACAATCTCGACCTGCTCGAGCAGGTCGGGACTATCAAACAACCTGTAAAAAGCTCAAGTATCCGTGAGTTTAGCTATAGAGCGCCCACTGCTGTTGTATCACGGGCATAGATATCATCATAACGCGTAATATCATCTTCACCTAAGTACACACCGCTTTGCACTTCAATGACATAAAGCGGTACATCACCAGGATTGCTTAAACGATGTATCGTTTGCGGTGCAATATATGTCGACTGATTGACATGCAGTTGAAACATCTGCTCACCATTCACAACTGCTGCAACACCCGCAACAACCACCCAATGCTCAGCACGCTTCTCATGGCGCTGTAACGAAATTTTTGCGCCTGGTTTTAACATCAATCGTTTCACTTTAAAACGCTCCCCCTCTGCCAACACCTCAAAAGTTCCCCAAGGGCGTTGCGTGCAAAGGTGCGATACAGCAAGCATTTGGTGTTCTGCCTCAAATGCACCCACTAAATCTTTCACAGACTCAGAATACTTTTTATCTGCAACCAATACCGCATCACGCGTTGCAACAATAATTTGATCGTGCAAGCCAAGCGCCGTTACTAATGCATGCTCACTACTCACAAGGCAGCCTTCACTTTCTTTTACCAGTGCATTCCCACGGAGTACATTGCCATGCGCATCTGCTGCATTTGTCTCCGCGACCGCCGACCAACAACCTAAATCATTCCATTCAATATCCATGGGCACAACCACAGCACACGTTGTCTTTTCCATAATTGCATAATCAATAGACTCAGCACGACACTGTGAAAATGCAGCTTCGTTTAAACGTATATAGTCATGTTGCCCGCTGGACGCTTGATAGGCTTTTTCACTGGCTTCAAATAATGCTGGCTCAAAGCGAGATAACTCTTTAAGGTATGTGGTTGCACGACACACAAACATACCACTGTTCCAATAAGAAATGCCACTTTCAATATAAGCTGCTGCAAGTTCAAGTGTTGGCTTTTCACGAAAGTGGGCAACTTTAAAAACGCCCTCGGCCTGCATTGCTCCTACGTCAATATACCCATAGCCTGTTTTGGGACTGCGTGGTTTAACACCAAATGTCACCATCGCAGGCGTATGCTGCACAAAGTCTATGGCATGCGCCATGGCTTTACGCCATGGGTCATCATCACCAATCCAATGGTCTGATGGCAAAATGAGTAAAACGGCATCTTCCCCGCCCACATTCAAAACATGGTGCGCGGCAGCTGCAATTGCAGGCGCGGTATTTCGAGGACAAGGTTCAAGCAAATAAGTTATATCCAACTCAAGTGCTTTAAGCTGCTCCTGGCATAAAAAATAATGCGCCTCACTCCCAACCAACAGCATTTTTTCATGAGGCACTTGTTTAGCACGTAACGCCGTTTGCTGAAGTAATGAGCCCTCTCCATGCAATTGTAAAAACTGTTTTGGGAAATCTTTACGTGAGAGCGGCCACAAGCGTGTTCCAGAACCTCCGGCTAAAATTACTGGAAAAACCTGCATAATGGAGCATTCCTCGTCTTAAAAAACACGCATAGTGTAACAATGCTTATATCAAACAGGCAACAACTGTTCTGATACTGTTTTTTTTGTCGCGAGTATCATAACCTCTTGCAACACTTGACACGTATGATGCATTTCATCGTCTGTAAGCGTTGGGTGCGTTAAAAGCATCAGACTTGTTTCACCCAATTCATGTGCATGCGGCAGGGCTTTTTCAGGACGAATACCTGTATCATCAAACGCTTTTTCGCGATAAATTTCAGAGCAAGAACCTGTGTAGCAGGGCACGCCTTTTTCTTGCATGGTATCTAGTATACGCTCTCGATTCCAGCCATCTGAAAGTGCACTCAGCTTCAAAAATACATAGGCTTTATAGGCCGCATGCTCAAGATGAGAAGGTACGTTCGGTACGTGTAACCCCGGTAATTTACGCGCGGCTTCCCAAATTTTTTCTGCATTCGCAAGCCTTTTTTCATGCCACATCGGCATGCGCTTTAATTGAATCAAACCAATCGCTGCTTGCATTTCAGTCATTCTTAAGTTGGTTCCAAACTGCTCATGCAACCACTTGAACCCTTTCGTTTTAGGGGCATTAAATACAGCGTCCCACGACTTACCATGATCTTTATAAGACCACATTTTTGACCACAATGCTTTATCATTTGTAGTCACCATACCACCTTCTCCCCCAGTGGTCATGATTTTATCTTGGCAAAAAGACCATGCAGCAACATGCCCAATAGCGCCGACAGATTGCTTTCGGTAACGCGCCCCATGTGCCTGCGCACAATCTTCAATGACAAAACAGCTATACTCGTTCGCCAGTGCCATAATATCATCCATTTCACATGGCCAACCTGCAAGATGCACACAAATAATGGCACGGGTCTTATCTGACAACATAGGCTTTATGGTATCAGTTGTGATATTTTGTGTATTCGGGTCTATGTCTGCAAAAACAGGCGTTGCACCTGCGGAAATAACACAAGAAACAGAAGCAATAAAAGAGCGAGGAGATACTATCACTTCATCTCCTGGTCCAATTCCAAGTCCTTTTAACGCAAGCTCTAACGCTACGGTACCATTCATAACCGCAATGGCATGTGACACACCAGCCCATTCAGCAAATGCTTCCTCAAACTGCCGGCATGTCGTACCCGTCCAAGCATTCACTCGATTAGATAATAATACGTCTTTTACCGCATTTGCCTCTTCCTCAGTAAAACTTGGCCATGGCGAATAATTTGTATTAAGCACAGACTCTCTCCCTTCTCACCACATAATTTAAGCAGGCAGTTACAACACTGCTTCTAAATCAACAACAATAGCGCCCCACGAGTACCCCACACCAAAGCCAACCAGCATTGCATACTTACAATGCCGTCCTTTTTTCAGCAGTTCCGTTAACGCTATCGGAATTGTTGAGGAAACTGTATTACCAAACTCACCCAGCTCTAATACAAACTTAGATGCTGGAATATCAAGTTTTTTTCTTAAAAACTCAAGCATATATGCATTGGCTTGATGAAAAATATATAAATCAATTTGTGCCTCCGCAAGCCCTGAACGTTCCAAGGCTTGCTCGACAATATCTGGCACCACATCTAAGGTAAAATTAAAAATTTCAGGACCATTCATGACAAGGCCTATTTCTGCAGCATCTGATTTTCTAAGCCCCGAGCCATGTGCCATTAAATGTTTGGCCCCCTCGCCATTAGTTCCCAATGCAGCTGGAAAAATAGCCGTTTCTGATGCTCCTCGTGAAATCCAACTTGCAGACGCACCATCTCCAAAAATGGTTCGAACACTTTTATCAGTTGGCTGAATATATTTACTGTATGTATCCGCAGTTAATAATAAAACATGCTGTGCTTGCCCCGTTTCAACTAACCCTTTTGCAAGCGCCAAACCATACACATATCCTGAGCATCCCAAATTAAAATCGAGTGCACCTACGGCCTTAGAACAACCTAAACGTGCTTGTAAGATACACGCCGTTGTTGGAAGCGGGTAATCGGGGCTTTGTGTACAATACAAAATAAAATCTATTTCTTCCGCAGAAATATTATAGTGTGTAAATAAATTTTGGGCCGCCAAAACAGCAAAGTCTGATGCGTACTCATCTACTGCTGCGATATGTCGCTTGTGTATCCCTGTTTTCGCTCCAATCTTTTCAACTGACCATTCGGGGAACATTTCAGCCAAATCCGCGTTAGAAACAACGGCTTGAGGCAATGCATATTCAACACCTTTTAAAACCGCATTCACCATCACTAGTTTTCCATCATGGTTATCGCCGGAGCACCAAAAACCGTATGCTTTGCCTTGGTATCACGTATCACAACAGAACCCGCACCTATTCTTGCAAAAGCATTCACCACTTTCCCCGGTATAACCGTCGCTAATGCTCCCATAAAAACCGCTTCCTTTAATTGTACAAAACCGCTCACCGCACAATGAGGGCTTAGTGTAGAACCACGTCCTACATGAGCATCATGCCCAATCACAGTTGAAACATTCAATGTTACAAAATCACTCAGTACGGTATTAGTCGATATAAATGTGTGAGGAAAGGCAATGACACCTTTCCCTAGGGATGCCCCTTCACTTACAAAAGCAGAGGGGTGGAGTAAGTTAATAAACTGAGCGCCTTTCTGAAGTAAGTCATCACATACTTTTAATTTTTGGATTGGATCGCCAATAGCACAAATAAACCTATCATCCGCCTCAGGCAGGTAGTCTGAACAACGACTCAAAACAGGAAATTCTTCTTGTCCATGCCGCACGACAGACTTTGCATCATCTAAAAAACCTTTAAAAACAAACTCTTTTTCATGAAAGGTCTCTCGAGCAACCGACAACACTTCAGGGCCAAATCCCCCACCACCCACAATTACTAGCTTTTTCACAAATGACTCCGGCACATTCAATGACCATCAACTTTTTGCAGTAACACAATTAAATCATTAATTGTCTCTGCCTCATTAATAGTTGTTGGCGCAACTTTCTTCGAAAACTCCTCATTCGCAACAGCAATAAACTCAAGAATGCTAAGTGAATCCCAACTGTCTAGATCTTCCAGTTGCTCCCCTCCCGACAACGTACCAACCGGTAATTGCAGCAATATATCCATTCTTTCTAACAACTGTGCTGTCATATTCTCTACTCCTCAAAAATTGAATTAATCTCTGCTCATTTTGGATATTTCGATGAAGTTAGGCATAGTAGCGTGATCGGCACTTGAAATGTCTTTTTGTCCCAAAACTCTCTTGAATGTCATATAAAAAATTTTTGCATCCAATTTAAATGTTTGTCTTTTGACATACCAAATATCCAGCTCAAATTTTTCTTCCCACGTTAATGCATTTCTTCCGTTTACTTGAGCCCACCCTGTAATACCAGGCTTCACCATATGTCGCTGTTTTTGATGGGGCGTGTAATAATCAAGGTAATCTGAGATAAAAGGTCTTGGTCCAACTAAACTCATTTGGCCTCGCAACACGTTAAACAAAGCAGGTAACTCATCCAAGCTACTGTTTCTTAAAAACAGCCCAAAAGGTGTTAAACGCTGTTCATCTGGTAATAACTGACCTGCTTCATCATAAGCATCCAACATAGTTCGAAACTTCATGATTTTAAAGCGTTTCCCGTCCTTGCCTCCTCGCTCCTGCAAAAAAAAGACGGGCCCTCCCAACTTTATCCGGATACAAAGCATCAACAGCACAATCAGTGGCAACAAAACAATAACACCCACCAGAGCACACATAAAATCAAGGCTAGGTTTGACATATCTCTGATAAGTTGTCACATGTACTCCCTTACGGCTATTATATACATACCTACACGTTTATCCTGCACAAACTTCTTCGGGAAGAGAAATTGCTTCTAGCAACCGACTCCACTCAAAAAACTTTTCTTTATCTCCCTTGCATGGTACACACTCTCCAACTTTAATTGCTGTATCCGCATGCTGTTGGCTAGAAAAACCTAAAATAATCGATGCAACGCTAGGATGTAACAAAGGATATGCCAAAGCTCGCTCTTCCACACCAGATAAATTGAACGGCGTATCTAAACGCTGCAAAATCGTTTCTTTGTATATATTAGACTCGAGTAACTTGCCGGCAAACAAAGGACGAATTGCTAAAAACCCAAAGTCACCCAACCTTGTTTCTTGAAGCGGCTTAACCCATTGGCGCTCAGCAAAATTCAAGTAATCTGCAAAACCACTCACGACATCATGCTGGCTTACTGAATTTGCAAAGGAAAGCGAATAGGGGAAAGACGCAAATGCCCGCACTTTTCCTGCTTTTACTAAACTTGAAAAAGCTGATGTGACCGCTTCAACACACCCTTCAAATTTAGGAATTCGCACTTCATCTACATTTTTCTTCTGGCGAAAAAGCCACTGCACAACATCTATCTGCTCAATATTGAGTGCTTTTAATTGTTGATCGACAAGATATACTAATCGAGCGGCTGAAAAATCAGACTCTTCAAAATGAGGACACGCTAATTTAACCACATGCTTGGTTTTAACGTCCGACCGTTTTTGTTTAAACTTTAAAAAAGTCTCACAAAAAAACGCGTGTGTTTCATATTCAGAAGAAGTATGAAATGTATTAATGCCTCGATCATATAAATATTCAAGAAATGCAACCGCTTCTCTCAAGCCAGCAAAACGATGCGCATAAAAACGCATCGTTCCAAATGTAATAGGACTTAGAGAAACACCCGTTTGACCAAAAGTTCTTTGTTCCATCATTTAAAATCTTTTAAGTTAAGTGACGTTTTAGCGAGATTTCTCACGCCGTAAGCATCAGCCTCAAACGCATTACGACCATGCAACACGTGCTCGTCCAACCACAGTGCTGCCTCACCTGGCTTTAAATGAAGCGTATGCACACGATCAGAGCCCATTACTTGTGTTTGCAAGTACTGATGAAAAGATTCACACATCTCTTTCACTTCTGCAGGGGCGTTTGGCGCTATGCGATAGTAATTCCATGTTAAAATAATTCTATCATTATCATCACGCTCAATAATCCTTCTTGTTTTCTCATTTGCCCCATTCTCAAAATCTCTAGAAAAGCATACCGGTGTTGTAAATAACTGATCCAACAAAATAGGCGCATCTTTTTCCAAATATGCAATGAGCTCATCTCCCGTTACAAAAACTGTCCCACCACCTACGGGTGCTGCACTAATGCAATACATACACGTTGCATCAGGGGACTCTGCAAGATAAGAACCGTCGGTATGAAGCGGTTGTGCATTTGATGATGAACGATAAGCATTTTGTATTGACGGGTCATAACATACATTTGTCCACTTACCACCAACCGTTTTCGATGCTTCAGCTTCTCCTAAGTCAAGACACTCACCAATATGTTCTGTTAATTCATGATAAAAATCATCTAAGGCTCCATCTTTGAAGGGAACATCTAGAACATGTACGACATGGTTATCATAAGCAGCATCAGCCACCATACGCCCGACAACACTTGGCTTCATTGTATCTTTATAAAATAATTGATGTAGCTTCATCAGAATACTCCTCCATAATAAATAGCCAATGCCATTAAACCACTATTGACTCCTTGCTAGGCTCCAAGTTATTCACATACCACCCCATTGCCTTTCGTATGCCATCTGTAACTTGGTATTGTGGTGCGTAGCCTAAATGTTTACGAGCCTTACTAATATCCGCTTGAGAATGCTGCACATCACCCGGTCTCGCCTCTCTATACACCGGAGACATATCATATTGGATGCCTTCATCTTGCAGTGCGAGCCTTAACCCCTCAGCTAGCTCAGGTAGCGTCGTCCGTTGGTTTAAAGCAATATTATAAATGTCACCTCTTACAGCCTCGTCTGCAGTTGCTGCAAGAATATTCGCCTGAACTACATTCTCAATGAAGCAAAAATCGCGACTAATTTCGGCCTCTCCATTAATATAAATCGGCTCCCCTTTAATCATTGCAGCGGCCCACCGTGGAATAACCGCAGCATAAGCACCATTAGGGTCTTGGCGCGCCCCAAATACATTAAAATAACGAAGCCCTGTTGCTTTAAAGCCGTAAACACGCTGAAACACTGCTGCATACTGCTCATTCAACAACTTTGTAACTGCATAAGGAGACAACGGATTGCCTAGCTTATCTTCCACTTTAGGTAAAGCAGGGTGGTCACCATACGTTGAACTAGAGGTTGCATAAGTAAAGCTTGAAACCTGATTTTCTTTTGCTGCAACCAGCATATTTAGAAACCCTGACGCATTCACGGCATGACTTGTGATTGGATTATCTATTGAGCGAGGAACGGAACCTAAGGCCGCTTGATGCAGCACATAATCAACCCCGTTGGTTACTTTCTGACACGCTTCAAAATCTCGAATATCTCCTTCGACAAAGGAAAAACGCGCCCACTGCTCAGTGGTCACTTGAGTTTGTACATCATCTAGATTATGACGAAATCCTGTTGCAAAATTATCTAACCCAACAACTGTTTGATTGAGCTTTAGCAAGGCTTCCAACAAATGAGAACCAATAAAGCCTGCAGCACCTGTGACCAGCCAAGTCTTTGGGTTGGCATTTAATGAAAGCTTTTTTTGCTCATACTCAGTCATACTCATCATCCCTAATAAAGTTCAAAACATCATCCAACAAGTTTTAGGGATACTAAAACTAAAGTACATCTATTTCAATAGCGAATCTGAGCGCTCCCAAGTTTTCTCATATAACCCTTACCAAATTACTTTAAAATAGGCTATAGTAGCGAAGTAACGCTGGAGAACGTTAATAACATCACAAGGATTGATAGGCATGGAGCAAGACAAAAAGTCAGCAATTTGGGGGTTACTAGAAACACACGCATCAAACACTTCATCACGCCCCCCTTCTAAGCAACCCTCGCTCAAGCCCACACAAACGGCTATTCTCAATGCTTGTAACATCACACTTGATTACAGCAACCAGCACCTCACCTCAAAGACCTTAAAGTTACTTGCCTCCCTTGCCGATACGTGCGGCTTGAAGAAGAAAATACAGGCGCTTATTTCCGGAGATATTGTCAATATTACTGAGAAGAGACCCGCACTGCATACAGCATTGCGAGCGCCTCAAGATACCAATATTTTGGTGAATAATCAAAACATCATGCCTCATGTACTCTCCGCGCGTGATAAAATGAAAGAAATTTCAGAAAAAATTCGCGCTAAGCAATGGACTGGTTATTCAGGAAAACCCATTACTGATATTGTAAACATTGGCATCGGCGGTTCAGACTTAGGCCCGCGTTTTTGCATCAATGCCCTAAAAGATTTAACTACTGCTGACTTGCGATATCACTTTGTGTCAGATGTCGACCCTTATAGTTTAGAGACTGTTATCACGCACCTAAATGCAGAGACAACTTTATTCATCATTGCTTCAAAATCATTTACAACCCAGGAGACGCTATACAACACAGAAAAAGCAATTGCCTGGTTCAATAACAATCCTATTGAAAACCATTTCATTGCCGTTACAGCGCGAATGGAAAAACCATCTACTCTGGGCATCAAAACTATTTTACCTATATGGGATTGGGTGGGAGGGCGCTTTTCTCTATGCTCTGCTATTAACTTAATCACCGTTATTGCAATAGGGTTTGAGGCATTTCAGGAGTTGCTTTCTGGCGCAGCAGCTATGGATAAGCATTTTTTAGATGCTAAATTTGAGCAGAATATACCTATTATGCTAGGACTCATTGGTGTTTGGAATAATAACTTTTTAGATATACAAAATCTGTTAATATTGACTTATGCAAAGCAAATCGAGCAACTCACTCAGTTTGTCCAGCAACTCGATATGGAAAGTAACGGAAAATGCGTAGACATTGAAGGAAAAAAACTTTCTTACGCAACAGGCCCCTTAGTTTGGGGCGGCTTTGGTAATCAGGCACAGCACAGTTACTATCAACTACTCTGCCAAGGCACACATAAAATAACCGCTGACTTTATCAGTATTGACGCGTTTGACAACCAACTCATCAACCAAATGTGCCTCAATAAAATTCAAGTCTTAACACAAGGTGTTTATGATGAAAGCAATCCTTACGCTTGTATTCAAGGCAGTACTCCTTTGAATCACATTCGTGTTGCCAACTGCTCACCCTTTAGCATTGGCGCACTTATTGCTCTTTACGAGCACAAAATATTTGTCCAAAGCGTTATCTGGAACATCAATCCCTTTGATCAGCCAGGCATTGATAGCTCTAAAAAAATACATGCCAAAATGTCAACCTAACTAACAGCAGATACAGTACCCGCATAATAAGTAGCTCGACGCTCAGCTCTCAACTGCTTAACATGCAACTGAACTGCAAAAAAAACAACAAGAAAACCAGGCACATACATACTCTTTTGGCGCATCGCTAGTCCTAAGTTTGTATTGAGCAAGCTCAGAAGAGCCATACCAAACATAAATGTATAGAAGCAAAGCTTTGCAAAATCCGACCGTTTTTTCATTTCACGCCAATATTGCTTCCTCTTCAAAAAGCGATAAAGAAACCCTGCAAGCACAAGATTTTCAAAAGAAGCCATCAGGGCGGTCAAACCATGTGCAAAAATAAACAATGGCATTATCAAGTTCATAACAAAACTATAAGGTAATGATAAGAATACGATGAAAGGATTTGTTGACAACATAGGAAACGTCGTTCCATAATTTAAGACCGTTTGCTGCTTATAAGCACGATTAATAATATCAGATGCCTCTATACTTTCTAAGCCACCCTGATGCTTCAAAACCCAATAAACTGCATATAAAAAAACAGGGGCCGACAAAATAATCAAACATATACGTCCAATAGATAAAGTCTTTACCCCTTTAAACATCGACACAAAAAACGCTGCCGACATAATCATGAGCAGATAAGGACGAATGAAGGTCATGAACAGTAAGGTAAACAATAAAAATGGTACCGCCAAAGATAACTTTTCTTTTCGATAAACCACTTGATTGAAAGCAAGCAATACAGAAGGAATCAAAAAAAAGCTTAATGAGTCTTTGCCGATACCTGACGTAAAAAAAGCAAACGATGGCCAGCACATAATGGCTAAAGCAGGTAACAGGTAGGCTTGAGCATTGCACTTCATATATTTGGCAATTTGAACGAAAATCAAGTACCACAACACACTACCAATAAATGCAAATGTTGAGAAAAAATAGAGCGTTCCTAAATAAGAGTCACCAGTGAAAAAGGCACGGACATACCAGGTCATATTATGAATAAACGAGGTGCCAAATCCCCTAAATATCGGATTTGCTCCTAAAAAGAAGTTTACATAGGAATCTGAATGAAAGTGTGAGTAAACATAGCACGCAGCAAAATGCTCAAAAAAACAAAGTCCGATTATCCCGAAAAGAGCACTTGTTAATGGTATGTAATAGTTCACAATCCATATAACGAACAAGAGGGCTATCACATAGAATATTATCCCTAAAACTACTCCTTCAAGCATTACATAAACCCTTTATTTTGAGCCAACCAAAGCTGAAACATTAATACGTCCCACAATAAATACTGCCAATTAGAACGCCCCTTTAAATGCTCATCCCATTTATTACGCACCAATGTCGCATCAAAGAAACCTTCTTCTTTTAAGCGCTGTCCATCCAAAAGTGCTTCAGCCCATTCTCTAAGCGGTCCTCTAAGCCAAGCATCAATAGGCACACCAAAACCCATTTTAGGTCGTTCTATTAATTTTTTGGGCACATGCTTGTACAACACTTCTCTTAGCGCCCATTTCCCAACCCCATCTCTCAGTTTGTATTGCAGCGGCAGAGACCAAGCAAACTCAACCACCCGGTGATCTAAAAGCGGCACACGTGTTTCTAATGAAACACCCATTGCAGCCCTATCCACTTTCGTTAGGATATCATCTGGCAAATAAGTTAACATATCAAGTGCCATCATATATTCAATGTCGGTCAGTGTCTCTGGTTCTGCATCTGTATGCGTTAGTAGGGTCTGCGGTTCTGTGGCCCCCAATACAACACTTGCAGGACTCTGCCAGTGAGATACGATACCTCGGTACAAGTGCCGAACACTTTGCGACGCGAGGACTGCGGCTCCTTTGTGCAACTTATCTCCCATGCCCACCATCACAAAGCGACGCGGTAAAACCTTTGTTAAAGGCTTAGAGACACGGTTCCATGAATTGGGTGAAACGCGTATAATGCCACGCCCTGTTACGCGCCGTAACCCTAGGGGTAATCTCGACAACATTCGCCAAAGCTGATTAACCATCAAGTAGCGGTTGTAACCACTAAACAGCTCATCTCCTCCATCCCCCGATAAAGAGACAGCCACCTGTTGCTTTGCTAATTGCGCAACCAAAAATGTTGGAATTTGGGACGAGTCTGAAAAGGGTTCATCATATACATCGGCAAGTTTTGGAATCACTGAAAGCGCATCGTTTGAGGTAACATACAATTCGGTATGGTTCGTCCCTAAGTGCTTTGCAACGGCTTTAGCATGTTCCGCTTCATTGTAGTGCGCTTCTTGATAGCCAATTGAAAAAGAACGTACCGCCTGACTAGATTGGGCCTGCATCAATGCGACAACGGTTGAGGAATCAACACCCCCGGATAAAAATGCACCGACCGGAACATCCGCAACCATTTGCAAACGAATAGCATCCGAAAGCACCTTCTCTAAAGCATCCACTGCATCCTCAGGTGAGCCCACAAAAGGAAAGCGGCTGCCGGCTTCAACGACTTCTCTTCCAGACCAGTACGTTGTAATCACAGGCTCTGGGTTATCTCGTGATACCGATAATAGACAGCCCGGCATCAATTTACTCATTCCTTTCCAAATCGAATAAGGTGCAGGAATTGTGTTATGCCGCATGAGTAACGCGAGCGCATCTCGGTTCACTTCCCCTTTAAACGCCGGGTGCATTTGCACAGCCTTTAAGCCCGAAGCAAACAAAAAGCTACCTTGATGCCAGCCATAAAAAAGTGGCTTCTCTCCAAGCCTATCACGACCTAGTGTTAGACAACGCGTCTCCCTATCCCATACAGCAAAAGCAAACATTCCGACGGCACGCTCTATTGTTGCTTGAATCCCCCAGCACTCAAAGCCTGCTAATAACGTCTCGGTATCTGAGTGTCCTGCCCATGCAGCCTTACCACTTTTTTCTAGCGTCTTACGTAATGCCTTGTAGTTGTAAATTTCACCATTCAAGGCAATCACATAGCGGCCACTTGATGAGCGCATCGGCTGATGCCCCGCAGAAGATAAGTCAATAATCGATAAACGTCGATGCCCCAAACCAATTTGAGCTTCTGCATCAAACCATACGCCCTCATCATCTGGCCCACGATGAATCAGGGTATCGGCCATTTTCTTTAAAACAGGATGTGCCTCATCTTCCTGAAACTGACCACCTAAAAATCCGACTAATCCACACATTATCTATATCCATTTCATATATGGGTTCAATTCGCCTGAGCAAACGCTTCTACCCAAACTTTATCATAAGCATCAAGCATGCAGCTCAAACCAAATTTTGAGTGCACACGCTCAATGCAAGTTTGCTTACGAACGGCCCAGCTTTCCTTATCTTCCAATTGAGTCATCGCCTCTTGAAGGGCCAAAGCAAGTGCCTTGCCATCAGACGGTGGCACAAGCCAGCCTGTCTCCCCCACAATTAAGGGCGCATCGCCTACGGCTGTTGTGACACATGGAGTGCCACAAGCCATAGCTTCAGCAATTACATTGGGAAACGACTCTCCCGCACTTGAAAGCACATGAATATCTAATGCGGCCATCAAACTTGGTATATCATCTCGCGCACCCAGCAAACGTACATTATCTTGAATACCGTGCGCATGCAACTGCACCATCAGTGCCTCATTGTTTACGTCCATACCAGGGCCAATTAATAAGCAAATAAAAGGGGGACTTGCTTCTAACAAATACGCCAACGCACGGAACAAATTGGGATGATCTTTATAAATGTCATAACGCGCAACCATGCCAAGTAAAGGCACGTTGGGCGTTAAGCCAAGCGCTGTATTTATCTTGTCTCTGGCACCAGTATCACTTTGAAACTGCAGAAAAGAAAAACCATTATGCACCACCTTCATTTTTTGCGGCTTATACCCCAAACAAACATGTGTATCTCCAGCCTGTTTAGAATTGCTAATAACAAATTGAGGAACCCAGCGAGATAAATAAATACAGATATAAATAATCATTTTTGTTTTTAGGGTGGTCCTATCTTTGTTATATGCACCACGTATGCTCCAAACAACCGCCTTAACACCTGCAAACCTTGCAGCGAGGCCACCGAGTAAATCTGCATGATACATCCACGTTTGTACAACATCAGGATGAAACGCGCGAATAATTCGAAATAACTTACGCATCCCTTTAAGCGTTATCCCGCCTCTTGGCATATCCAAGGTATAAAGTTCAATGCCTTTTTCAGATAAACGTGTACCATAAACAGCAAGATCTTGTAATGAAATAACACAATGAGTATGTGCTGAGTCATTAGTAACCAATCGATACAATACGCCTTCGGCGCCACCATTACCAAGCCCTGTTATCACATGCGCTATTCGCATTCAGACTACTCCGCCATACTAAAACGCTACATACAATGTATTAACGCTCTTCATTTATCACCAACCCGTTTGGGCAGCAATCTAATACCTACCTTAGCAAACAAAACAGTCATAAAAGAAAACCATGAGATACCAGCTAATGATGTCCTCTCAGGCTCATGCAATAACCCCACAAAGTTATCTAAATTATTTTCAAAAAAATACTGCTTTGACTTCACAAGTGTCTTCTGCTTCAACGCTGCTCGCTCACTTGGCGTTTGATGAATAAAGCTTTTGATGACTGATGAGTAGCTCATCTTGCTTTCATCACCCATGTCTTCCCCACACTCATAGCCCGGCATATCATCTGTAAAGAAGCCATAAGTTGCCTCAGAAGACTCAATCGCAACAATGGATGGAATACCAAGACTTGCTGCATACATTAATGAAGTCCCCATCCCAATGACAATATCAGCAGATATTAAACATGCATATAACTTATGTGTTTCGAGATGACCATGCAGAAAAACAAATGACGATGCTTTTTTATCCTTTATAAAACGGCCCAATTTATCACGCAAATGGCCATCCCCATAAATATGGTATTCAAGCGTCATATCACCTGCTTGGTTAAGTTCTAGAAGTGCCTGAATCACCGCCTCATGATAATATTTGAAATCAACAAGCCTCCCCAGTGAAACGATTTTTATCACATTTGCCGTTTTCTGTAATAGTGGTGACTCATCCTTGGAGGCTTTCAGCTGGCCTATCAAAACAGGAAATATTTTGGACCGCTCTAATATTATCTCATAGTGTGCTTCATGATTAAGCTTTGTAAAATCATTGTGGAATACAAATGTTTCTGGAGACTCCAGCATTTTTTTATAAATTACTTTTTTATAAACGTCACCAAATATGTTGGTCTCAAAAAAATTCTGCCTCGGATGAAAAACAGAATATACAATTTTGGCATGCTTAAAAAAGTAATTTTTAAGGAAAAGCGCTAGAATGAACATTTCAGCTGTACACACGTAAATAATGTCAATCTCATATTTCCCGAAGACAAGAGGTAGCCATTTAATCGCTCTTGTTTCTGATACAATCTCCTTATAGTAGGCGTGTCTTTTAAATGGAAAAAAATAAATATGAGCCTTTTGCTTGAGTAAGCTTGCTAGGTTTTTGAAATAAACTGCTGTGCCATTGACGGTTAAGCTTCTATCTAAAAAAAGAATATTCTTCAATTTACACCTCAAATGCATTCATCAGCTCAATCACACGATATACATCTCTATCTTCCATTACTTGGCTTATTGGCAAACTCAGCACTTCATTGTGAATCGCCTCAGTCACAGGGTAAGACTGGTTACGCCATTCGCTATATGCCATCTGTCTATGAGGCGGAATGGGATAATGGATAAGTGTTTGGACGCCATTTTCTTCTAAATAATTTTTTAACGCTTCACGCTTAGGTGTGCGGAGAACAAACAAATGCCAAACGTGCTCATTTTCAGCATCACATTGAGGTAGTTGTATTAGCGTATTCGTTATCCCTTCACGATACATAGAGGCAATCTGCCGCCTTCTTAAAATATTATGCTCTATAGTCTGCAATTTAACCGATAACATTGCGGCTTGTAGTTCATCCAAGCGACTATTTACCCCTTTGTATTTATTTTGATATTTTGTATGACTGCCATAGTTAGCGAGTGCACGAATAACTTCTGTCAATTCGTCATTATTCGTCACAATCGCTCCTGCATCACCTAATGCGCCTAAGTTCTTTCCCGGGTAAAAGCTAAACCCCGCAGCATGTCCAAAACTTCCGGCCTTTCGTCCCCCGCAACTTGCACCATGAGCCTGCGCAGCATCTTCTAACACAAGCAAATCATATTTTTCAGCTAAGCTCATTAATGCTGGCATATTCGCTAAGTATCCATAAAGATGTACCGGCAATATAACACGCGTTTTTTCTGTAATTGCCTTTTCCACCAAGTCAGGACAAAGATTAAATGTAGCTACATCTGGCTCAACCAGTACTGGCTGTAATTGATTTTCGGTAATAGCCAAAATACTCGCAATGTACGTATTAGAAGGAACAATTACCTCATCATAATCTTGCAGTTTACCCATCTCTTTCCATGCGCGTAGTGTCAACGTCAAGGCATCTAGGCCATTAGCAACACCAACACAATGCTGGACATTACAGTAACGCGCAAAGGTCTCCTCAAACGCCTGCACCTCACAACCTTGGATGTACCATCCTGAATCGATAACCCTTGTACAAGCCTCTATCAATGCTTGCCTGTGTGTCTTATTAATCGCTTTAAGATCTAAAAATTTGACCACGATAGTTTCCCTTTAAATGGCTATCAGTTTGACGCCGCCAGACCTATTTTTTATTGACTACCAATTATCTTCACAACGCGCGCTGGATTTCCGACCATGATTGAATGTACGTGTCTTGCTTCACTCACTCACATGACAAAGTCTGTGTCATGGATTCCTTAAAAACTTGATAATCTCGTATATAATCACTCTCGTCATAATGTGCACTAGCAATGACCATAAGCACACAGTCCGACGAAAAGTCATGCATTTCATGCCACACCATATTATCAATCAATAGCCCCTGCTTTGTAACATCCATTACAACGGCCTTGCAGGTCGCACCATCATCAAGCAACACGTTGCAACTACCAGCAAGGCAAACCATTACTTGTTGCAACTGTTTATGGGCATGAAATCCCCGAGGCATCGTATCCATGCCATATAAACAATAAACACGCTTCATTTCAAATGGAATATTCTTTTGAGATTCGGCAATGATTAATTGTCCTCGCTTATCACCTCTCATTTCTAACTCAACCCAATTAATATTCATTTCACTTTCCTAAATAAGGCGCTCTGCATCTAGCGCCTCAATATTCGAGATACTCTCTTGAGATTTGGACGCCACAATTTGATATAGATATTGCCCATAGTTCGTTTTAGACAGTTTACTTGCTTGCTTTAATACTTGCTCTGTCCCAATAAATCCTTTGCGCCAGGCGATTTCTTCTAAACATGCAATTTTTAATCCTTGACGCTTTTCAATTGCAGCCACATAACTTGCAGCATCAAGTAAAGAGTCATGTGTCCCCGTGTCAAGCCATGCGGCACCACGTCCAAGTAATTCTACGCTCAAGTCCCCTCGCTCCAGATAAGCTTGATTCACACTGGTTATCTCAAGTTCACCACGCCCAGATGGCTTCACTTGCTTCGCAATTTCAACGACATCATTGTCATAAAAATAGAGCCCCGTAACGGCATACTTCGATTTGGGCTGTAGAGGCTTCTCCTCGATAGATATCGCATTAAAATTTTCATCAAACTCAACAACACCAAACTGCTCAGGGTTATTGACTGGATATCCAAATACAGTGGCGCCAGACGCTTGTGCTGCGGCATGCGGTATTCTAGGTACAAAATTCTGCCCATAAAAAATATTATCGCCAAGAATCAAACATACTTTATCTTGGCCAATAAATTCTTCACCAATAATAAATGCCTGCGCAAGCCCCTCAGGATTTGCCTGAAGTGCATATTTTAGTCGCACCCCAAAAGCACTGCCATCACCCAACAGGCGCTGATAACTACTTAAATCTTCTGGCGTACTAATCAGTAAGATATCTTGAATTCCTGCTAACATTAACACAGACAAAGGATAGTAAATCATGGGTTTATCATAGATGGGTAACAAATGTTTTGAGACTCCTTTTGTAATGGGGTACAGTCGTGTCCCCGTTCCACCAGCAAGTACAATTCCTTTGTTTATCATGCCAAAACTCCAATACGATTTAATTGATAGGTTCCGTTTAATACATCAGACCACCACGACTCATTTTGTAAATACCACAATACGGTTTTACGCAACCCAGACTCGAAGGTCTCTTCGGGTTGCCACCCCAGCTCACGTGCGACTTTACTTGCATCAATTGCATAACGCACATCATGGCCTGGGCGATCTTCAACATGCCTTATTAAGTCTTTAAAAGAATACGCATGAGATACAAGCGATGTGCTTGTGCGAAACTCTTCCAATAAATCACAAATTAACCGAACAACTTCAATATTTTTTTGTTCATTATGACCACCAATATTGTAGGTTTCTCCTGGTTGCCCTCGTTTTAAAATAGCATGTAATGCGCGTACATGGTCATCCACATACAACCAATCTCGCACCTGCTGCCCATTGCCATAAACAGGCAACAACTGACCTCTCATTGCATTAAGAATCATGTGCGGAATCAGTTTCTCTGGAAAATGATACGGGCCATAATTATTCGAGCAGTTAGAAATTAAAACAGGTAATCCATACGTTTCATGCCATGCACGAACGAGGTGATCTGAAGCAGCTTTTGTTGCCGAGTAGGGTGAGTTCGGTTGATAAGGGCTACACTCTGTAAACAATCCTGTTTCCCCCAACGAACCAAACACCTCATCGGTAGAGACGTGATGAAAACGAAAGGCTTGCCGTTTTTTTTCTGGCAAACCTTGCCAATATCTTCTCGCTTCCTCTAATAAACTAAACGTGCCTATTACATTGGTTTGAATAAAATCACCTGCATCATCGATAGAGCGATCTACATGAGACTCCGCCGCCAGATGTATCACTGCATCAGGTTTAAATGTCTCGAAAAGACGCCGCACTGCCTGCTTATCACAAATATCAACTTGCTTAAAGAAATGACGCGGATGCTTGATAAAACCACCCAACGAATTAAGATTACCCGCATAAGTCAATTTATCTAGGTTTACAACCTTTAACTCCGTTTGACTCAACAGATAGCGCACCAACGCCGAACCAATAAACCCTGCACCACCCGTTACAAAAACAACCATCGTTCATCCATATACTCTATGACCCAATCCTAGAATCTCGCCTGATAATTCAGTACATCAGACAGCCCGCGCTATGAAAAGCCAACCGTTCGTAACAAGGTGCTTAACAGCCCTTTCCGAACCTCTTCGACTCAAGCAGTGTCTGCTTACTAAACTAACATATCTTCATGCTTAATATAAACTTATTTCCTTCATCAAATAGCCCTACGAAGCTTTTGCCCACCACCCCAAAGCACTAAAGCAACTTCAAAGCTGCCAAAATGGTACGATTAACAATATGCACATCATATTTAGACTGCGCCAGTAATCGACTTTGCTCACCCAAGGCCTGAACTAGGCTTGGGTTATCAATAAACTGCTTCATATACATAGCCAGTTGCTCGACGCTTCTAACTGGTACAAGATAACCATTTTTTCCGTCTACCACCGTTTCTCTACAACCTGGTGCATCTGTGGTTATAATAGGCCGCCCCATTGACATTGCCTCTAACACAGAGCGAGGCGTCCCCTCTCTATAAGAAGGTAATACAAAGACAGACGCAGACGCTAAACTATCACGCACATCCTCTTGTCGGCCTAAAAAATTAATAATTCCCTCAGCGCACCATCTCTCTAGCTCATCTGTAGTGATAGACGAAGGGTTGTGATCAATCCAACCGACTAGATGAAACTCAACATCTCTATATTCTGACTTTATTTTTTTTGCGGCAGCGACATACTCGTAAATACCTTTGTCCCTTAATAACCTGCCAATCATAAGAAAGGTCATTTTTTTAGGAAAAGAAGTCACGTGATAAAAGTGCGAAAGATTTACCCCTGAACCATTAACAATGCTTGATTGCGTCTTTGAAATTAATCCCTTTTCGGCAAATAAGGCCTTATCATCTTTATTTTGAAAAAGAACGGCATGGTTACAAGAAATAGCATTTTTATAAAGCACGCAGATGATATGATGAATCACTTTTCTTTTGAGGGAGGTTAAGTCCGTAAATGCGTACCCTAACCCCGTTATCATAGAAGTAATGTGTTTTGCTCCTGCAAGTTTTGCGGCAAAAGAGCCCCATATTACAGGCTGAACGGTGTAGCTTAATACAACATCTGGTTGGATTTTCCTAAACTGCCTGAAAAGTGCATACAAATACTTTATGTTACCTAATGGGTCGAGACTTCCCGTACTCAAAGGTGCATGCCGACAAGCAACAACTCCCAGTGCCTCAATTTTCTCTTTAATGGTGTCATCAGCTAGGGGTACGTAAATGTAGACATCACAGGTTTTTACCAGCTCAAGAATTAATTCTTTTCTAAAATTAAGAATAGAGGGGGCATAACTTGCCAAAATACAAACTTTCTTTTTCACTCAGCTGATATTCCGTATCAAAACTTTTAGGTATCCTAACATACTCAAAGTTGGTATCGCTCCAAACAAGATAAGTCAAACTGTCATTATTCTAATTTTCAAACAATACAGATAAGCGTTCGTTTAAATATTCTCTTACTGCACTTTCCCGGTAGTTTTTATGAGCCCAAGCATACCCTCTATCAGCATATTGCTTTATGAGTGCTTTATCATCGAGCATCAATTTCAAATTATCATATATTTCCCAATATCGAGTAACGCACCAGGCCTCATTCGCACCATCCGGTAAAAAAGTCTCAATTTTTTTATCTGCTGAAGTTAATAACGCACAATGAGCAGCCATTGCTTCTATTCCCAATAGCCCCGGAACAAAAGTATACAGTTCATTAACAACAATATGGGCTGTGTTCAATGTTGTTATGACCTCCTCATTAGGAACACCTATTAGCTCAATATACTTAAAGGCATATCCTTCTAACTCGAGCTTCTTAATTGCAGCTCGCACCAGTCCTGTTCCTTTAACTATAGGATTAGAAGGTGCATGAACAATAGTGATAACCTCTACGTTTTCATGCTTTGAGTCATTCCTTACAAACCCACTATCAGGATAAGTATAAAAAAATGCCTGCTGCTCTTTCGTTAAATAGGATACCTGATCAACAGGCGCATTAAATATCATGTCTGCATATCTATCGGAAATATTAGCAAATCGCTCAACTTGTCTTTCTGCAGCATCTTTAAACATTCCAGGATATATTGAAGTATAATAATTAAGGTAACTATCTAACTCTAGTTTTACCGCTAGTTCTCTTGCTAGGCGTGGAGAGCGAATATCAGTCCCGCAGAAAAAATTAACAATTTTTTTTCCTTTACGCTTTAAAAAATTAAACTCATACGCTCTCCCATCTGAGTTCAAAAGAAATCCTTCTCGCCCAATATAAAAAAAACCAGAAGCACGCGCTGCAAGATATGCCAAAAGTATTGGTCCCATAATTGAGCGCACCATTCCAACTAAAAATGTAGGCATTTCAGGAATAGAAACTGTATATTTATTGCTTAAATAATATTTATTGGCTACAAGGTTAACGCTACAAGCGTTTGTTAGCGCACCTGAAATAAAGTATATATTATTGGCAACTTCCCTTGTTCCCACAACCCAGTCCCATTTCTTTTCTTTTTTCAAAGCAAACAACCAATAAAATAAAGTTAACAACCTCTTTTGAAGAAAAAATAACGCAATATAGTATACGGCGTAAATACGTTGTTTCATTCTACAGCCTCCTCCAATTCATTTTTTTCAGGGAAATTGACTAAAACGCCCATCCCCTTTTTCTGAAAAACAACCATACTACCCAGTGCCACTGCCGAAGCGCCTGCACGCACTACGTCGTTAATATGTTGGATTGAGCCAGCCCCCCCATGCGCTATCACGGGAATAGAAACCGCGTCAGAAACCAAGCGCACAAGCTCAAGGTCAAAACCAGACCAAGTGCCTTCATGACCAATATTAGTTAATAAAAGCTCCCCCGCACCTTGCGCTTCAACTGTTTTAACCCAACGCAGCAAATCAATCTTCACTTTTTTACGTCCAGCGCACGTTTTAATTTGATAAGCACCAAAAAAATTTTTAGTAACATCTATCGATACCATGACCGCCTGGCTGCCATAATGTGCACTTAACTCCTTGATTAAAGAAGGCTTACTGGCTGCGTGCGTATTAATCACAACTTTTTCAAAGCCAATATCAAAAATGGCTTTTGCTTCAGCAAATGTTGTTATTCCTCCACCGTACCCTAAAGGCATAAAGCATTCGTCTGCTATTTCTTTCAACACTTTCAAATTAGGGGAACGCTTTTCATAACTTGCCGAAATATCCAAAAAAAGTAACTCGTCCACCTCTAACTCGTTAAATATTCTAACGGTATTACAAGGGTCCCCTACATAAACAGGTTTCTTAAAATTAACTGTTTTAACGAGGCTTTGATTAGACAGAAGTAAAGTGGGAATAACGCGCGTTTTTAACATGATAATCTCGCAAAATTAGTCAGTAATCGCAGGCCATATTTATGACTCTTCTCTGGATGAAACTGCACACCATAGATATGTCCTGAATGAATGGCGGAATCAAATAGCGTACCATGCTCTGTCTTCATTAAGGCGTTTGCTTCATCTTTCACTTTGACACAATAAGAGTGCACAAAATAAAATCGTTGTTCTTCCCCCACATTGTCAATTAAATGATTTTCACCCACCGAGCAAGCAATATTCCACCCCATGTGAGGCACTTTCAAGTCGCCACGCGCCTCCAACTTACAGGTTTGAGCCGCAATCCATCCTAAACCAGGTAAACTCCCTTCCTCACTTCCTTCAGTCATTAGTTGCATGCCAAGACAAATACCCAAGATGGGTGTCTTTTCTGATAATACTTTATCATCAAGCACTTTTCTAAGGTTACCTTTATTAATAGCCGACATTGCCGCATCAAATGAACCAACCCCTGGTAAAATTAACTTAGACGCATTTTTTATTTCATTTACATCATTTGTAATTTTTGCATCAACACCTATTCGCTTAAACATATTAAAGATAGAGCCAAGATTTCCCATCCCGTAATCAACTATATGAATCATGCATGCGGCTCCTTTCAAGTATTTTTTGATGGAAAACAATATTTAAGATAAAAACTCATAGGAATTAAATCAGCCTTGGCTAAAATACTAAAAAGCGGTCTGAATCGCTCAAAGCGTTTTTTATAAGTAGGATACTCATACCAACTTTTAGGTGGTGCACTCATTACACGATCATATTCAGCGTCCGTGATCCCCAAGCGTTTTTTAAAAAATGTCACCAAATCATCTTCTACAATAGGCGGCGTATTATACTCTTTCCACGCAGCTTCTCTCGTTATTTTTCCATTGCGAACTAAAGCCGCCAACGTGTTATTTCTAAGATCTGCTTTAAACTTTTGAGGCAGGTAAACACTGTGAAAAAAAGCCGTCATTCGATTTTCAAGATGATGGCCTGAATAATACTCCCAGTCATACTCACGTTCTAGCAAAGCACGGGCATCTTCTTTGTTATAGTCAATATACCAAAAAGGGCGAATCTTCCGGATTTTTACCGCTACAGTCCACCAAAGGAAACGAGCAAATGTCATCAGTGGATAAGTTCGCATTGGAAGTTTTCCAAAGGCTGAGTGAATTGACTTAATATATTTCCCATCAAAATAATTCCTGCCAACGGGCGTAATGCCCTCTGTCACAAAGGAATGGCCTTCCATAACATACTTTAACTTATACTTTGAAGCCACACGATACAAAATTTCGGCGTACCCCAAATCGGTCGATGCTTCAATCTCAGCCACGTCTGCATAAAAAAAGGCTCGAAAAATATCATCAGCTTCTTTGTTATCACAAACATGTGTATATAAATCGATATTAAGTTTACTGGTTACTTTCCTGATATTCTGTGTGGCTGTTGCCGTATTCCACGTATTATCATAATGGACAGCAAGCGGCCTAAGCCCTAATTGATGCGCCAAGTGCAATAAATAGCAAGAATCAGTTCCACCACTCACGCCAATAATACAGTCGTATTTTTTCCCTTTTCCCGCCGTTTTTATATCTTCGACGATTTTCGAGAATGTCTTGTTTCCTTTCTCGGTACCTGTCCCATACTCCACCTTAAGCGACTCAAGTTGCCTGCAATAATTACACACTCCAGACGCATCAAATGAAATAGAGGGCACCCTCTCATCATAAATACACTTGGAACACACTTGAATATCTATCTTACTTAGGTCTTCGTTCAATCTCATGACTAAATCTCTTCCCTTAAAATAGCGTCTACTTCTCTTCTTACAATGAACTCCCGACAACCTT
>JARGNV010000016.1 GCA_029212465.1 Legionellaceae bacterium
GATGCTGCGGTCAAGCCGCAGCACGTCGGTGGTGGAAGCAAATGTCAACAGGCCCTAAGCGATTAAAACAAATAATCAGGTGCTGCTTTCTGTTTCTTCGGGCGAGTGCGTGAGTTGTTCTCTTCGGTGACTTCAACGCGCACCGCAGCCTCTCCTGGCACTAAATCTTCACGGAAATACTCATCAATGCTTGAAGGGCTATCACTTGTATCAACCAAACCCGTTTTAGGGTCAATTCTTTTGACCACAACATGCTCTGGTACTTCAAGTGCTTCTTCCGGCTTATCTTTGAGTGCTTCGCGCATAAAGTCTACCCAAAGTGGGAGCGTCACGCGTGAGGCATATTCATGCAGTGAAATAGGGCTGTCATAACCAACCCATGCGGTGACTACTAAGTCAGGATTATACCCTGCAAACCAGGCATCCAGTTGGTCGTTTGTAGTACCGGTTTTGCCGCCAATGTCTTTACGGTTTAAAACGCGTGCAGCACGTGCTGTACCTGTTTGCACGACACCTCTGAGTGCTGTGTTCATCAAAAAGGCGACTTCTTCTGAAATAACGCGTGGTGCTTGTGTGGCAAGGGGTTTCTCTTTAAGTGCTATATCGCGTGCTACAGCAGTTGGAGTTGCTTGCAAGAGTATATTGCCTTCGGTGTCTGTGATTTTATCAATGAGATAAGGTTCTACCTTATATCCGTTATTGGCAAATACGGCGTAAGCTGCGGCCAAATCGAGTGGGCTGATGGTGAGGGTGCCAAGTGCAAGGGATAATGTGTGTGGCAGCGTGCCTTTTTGAAAGCCAAAGCGGCTGACAAAGTCGATGGCATAATCAATACCAATGTCATCTAAGATACGAATAGACACTAAGTTTCGAGAGCCAGTTAAACCTGCTTTAAGGCGTGTTGGGCCACCAAACTGGTTGTTAGCATTGTGTGGTCGCCATAAGCCTTCTTGGCTTGGGTCGTCCATTGCAATGGGCGCATCGTTAATGATGGTGGCAAGTGTGTAACCTTTGGCAAGGGCTCCTGCGTAAATAAAGGGTTTAAAGCTCGAGCCTGGTTGTCTGTCAGCTTGGGTTGCGCGGTTAAACTTACTGCGCTGAAAATTAAAGCCGCCCACCAAAGCTTCAATGGAACCATTAGATGGGTTTAACGCAACAAGCGCTGCTTCAACTTGTGGTACCTGTGACAGTTCCCACTCATTTTTTTCATTTTGTTGGATATAAACAACATCACCAGGAGAGACAACGGTAGATGCTTTTTGAGGTTTTTTACCCACCCAACCTTTTTTAAGGGCTGGGCGTGCCCAAGAAAAGCCAGACCAAACGAGTGTGAGCGTTTCGCCCTGTGCGTTAAGTGCTTCAGCAGTTTTTTCATCCACCGAAAGAATCACGGCAGGCTTAAGTGCATTAATAACAGGGTAGGCTTTCAGGTTTTTTTGTAATTGTTTGTGTGTGTAATCAGCGAGTGGTGTCATTTTATAGACGGGGCCACGGTAGCCATGCCGTCTGTCGTACGCCATCAAATGATTTTCAACCGTTTGATTGGCATGTTCTTGCAGGCGACTATTGATGGTGGTGTAAACTTTATAGCCGCGGGTGTAGGCATCAGGGCCAAAATGATCATACAGCGATTGGCGAATCATTTCAGCAACGTAGGGTGCATCCATTTCTGTGTCAATGCCATGGTAGCTTGCGGTAATAGGGGCATTTTTAGCTTCTTGGTAAGCTTCTTCAGTGATATATTCATTTTCGCGTAGGCGATCTAATACATGGTTACGGCGCTTTAAGGCTGCTTTAGGGTTTGCAATGGGATTTTGTGATGAGGGTGCCTGTGGCAAGCCTGCAATCATAGCCATTTGAGCAAGGGTTAACTCATTTAAGTGTTTGCCGTAATATACTTGAGCTGCAGCAGCAACCCCATACGCACGGTTTCCCAAATAAATTTTATTGAGATATAGCTCAAGAATTTTTTCTTTACTGAGTTCACGGTCAATTTTAATAGCGAGTAAAATTTCATTAAATTTTCTAAGAAACGTTTTTTTGCGATTCAAAAAAAAGTTACGCGCCACCTGCATCGTAATGGTGCTCCCCCCTTGTGATTTAGTGCCGGTCTGTACCATGCGAATTGCCGCGCGCCCAAGTCCTAATACATCAACACCTGGGTGTTCAAAAAAGCGCTGATCTTCGGTTGCAAGCACCGCATATACCAAAGTTTGCGGGATTTCATCATAACTGACGGGGGTTCGTTTTTTCTCACCATATTCCTGAATGAGTTTGCCATCTTGACTGTAAATTTGAAGGGGAACTTGCAGCTGCACGGTTTTAAGTGATTCAACATCTGGTAGCTGACTTTCAGTATAAATATAAAAAATACTAAAAATAATCAGTAAAAAAAAGCCAATACTCATCAGTGCCCAAAGGCCACGACGCCAAAATAAAGAGAATGGTTTTTTCATAAGTGTTTATACTCGTTTTGTTTGGGCATAGGGGTCTTCTCTCAATTATAGATAGTCTCCGGGATGATGTGTAAAGTGAGTCCCTTCGTCGGAGTCATTACCTGAATGAGTTGCCAGCCAGTCTCTGAATTGCCCCATAAGGCCTCCGGTTCTTGCTGGCATTTGGTCTGTGCCAGTGAGCCTTGGGCCTGCTGCTGTTGGTTCTTGAGGATATTGGCGGCTAATCATTTGTTGGAAGGCCCGGTTTTGGAAGCTTAACTCTTCGCGCTTATCTTCTAAATGACGTATCTTTTCTACCTGCTCTTTAATAAGCTGATTTTTTTCTTCAACGATAGTTGCTTGTGCTGTTCGCATATGTTCTGTTAATGCAATTGTGAGTGTGATATGGAGGTGCCCTATCGCGCTAAAAAAGGTATTGAGTGCGGTATGTGCATCGCCTGAGCGCGGTATGTTTTGTTGTAGTGCTACAAGCTGTTTGGTGAGTTCTGTTAAGGTACTAGTATAAGTTTCGGGTTCATCTGTGGGCTGAATGTTTTTTGCAATATCTAGGAGTGAAATAATTTCTTTTAAAGAAATTAACAACTCACGGCGTGTTTGTGTATGGGCTGTTGCTTCAGAAATGTAGGTGTCGATCTCGCGATTCCTTCTTTCGGCCTCACACCCTAGTAAAGTCTCTAAGGGGGATGGCTCAGGTGTTTGGCTGAGCCGAGATGTAACTTTAGTCCAGGTGTTCTGATGGGGGGCTTGCAAGTTGTCTTCAACCTCATCGTCTTTCATGATTTCATCATCGGTATCTTCATCGTCTTTACCCTCGGGCGTGGGGCGCATGACAAGATTATTCTTACTTGCGTGATAATCAAGTATTACCTGTATAAGACCACGTTGTATGTCTTCAAAGGTTTTCATACATACCTCTTATCAAAAATTTTATGTTATGACGATGCAGACTAGAAAAATTAACATAGCTATGGGCTTAATGCGAGAAATGTTAAAAGGAATTGGGCTTTAAATTCCAATTTTTTTAAAGTTAGGGTACTATCTCAAAGCCCTATATCAAGAAAAGATGCGAGAAAGCCAACCGCATGCTAGAATTGGTGCGCGACACTCAATGGGGTTTATTTTGGTTGGACGTTGAGAATAGAGGTATGTCACTAAATATGAGCATTGTCAAAGTACGTAATATTTTTTTGATTGGGCCTATGGGTGCTGGAAAAAGTACAATTGGTCGAACATTAGCAAGGGAGCTGAAGCTCGATTTTTATGACTCAGATGAAGTCATTGAAGAGCGAGCAGGTGCTGATTTATCTTGGATATTTGATGTTGAAGGCGATGAAGGATTTCGTCGACGTGAGCAGAAAGTCATTGATGAATTAACCCAAAAAACAAACATCGTGTTAGCAACAGGCGGCGGGGTGATTGTTACGCCTGAAAATCGCAATGCATTGGCTGCACGCGGGACGGTGATTTATTTAAAAACATCGCTTCAACAGCAGTTTGAGCGTACTAAACGTGATACGAAGCGTCCTTTGCTACGTACCGATGATTTAGAAGGTCGTCTTGAGAGTTTGCGTGATGAGCGTGAGCCCTTCTATGAAGAACTGGCGGATGTCAGCTTTGAAACCGATAAATTAACGGTTAAAGCTGTGACGAACAATATTGTTAAACACATTTATGGCGAGTCCTGAAGTTTTTGAAGAAGTCCATGTTACGTGCTCTCATATACAGTATGTCATTACAATTGGTCGGCATCTTTTAAAAGATGCCGCGCGTTTTGCGTCTCTTATTCGGGGTACGCAAGTTTTAATTGTAACCAATGAAACCATAGCTCCGTTGTATTTAGAGGCGCTTTTAGGGTCACTACAAGCATTTCAATGTAATGTGGTGGTGTTACCGGATGGTGAAGCGCATAAAACCCAAGCAAGTGTTACGCGTATTCACGAAACGCTTATTAAACATCAACATCATCGAGATACGACCCTCATTGCGCTTGGCGGTGGCGTAATAGGCGATATCACAGGCTTTGCTGCATCGACTTATCACCGAGGTGTCGACTTTATTCAGTGCCCAACGACGTTGCTCGCAGCGGTTGATGCAGCTGTTGGTGGAAAAACAGCCATTAACTATCCCAATGCTAAAAATGCCGTGGGTAGTTTTCATCATCCTAAAGCGGTGTGTATAGATGTAACATGTTTAGATACCTTGCCTGCGCGCGAGTTTCGTTCAGCGTTTGGAGAAATCATTAAATATGCGCTGCTTTCAGGAGATTTATCGCTGCCTTCAAAGCCATTACCTGAATTAATTGCAAGCTGCTGCCGTATTAAAGCAGAGATTGTTAAGGCAGATGCAACAGATAGAACCGGTGTGCGCGCTTTACTTAATTTAGGCCATACCTTTGCGCATGCATTAGAAACATATACCAATTATACCCGCTGGCTGCATGGCGAGGCGGTTGCAATTGGCCTTTATTGTGCAGCACGTTTGTCACACGAACTAGGACATCTAGATATAGCGCTTGTGCAACAAATAGACGCGTTGTTGACTTCATATGATTTACCACGCCGTGTGCCTGATGATATCTCGTGGGATGCACTGTACACACTGATGCAGCAAGATAAAAAAGCGACGCACGAGTATGTGCCTTTTGTGTTAATGAAAGCACTGGGGCGGTGTTATTTAGACGTCTCAGTGAAGAAAAAAGATATTGCAGGCTTAGTGGGCTAATCTGAATTTTAGGTAAGACGTCCCAGTAAACTTTTGTTATGGCTATTCGAGGATATTTTACTTAGAATAATGGGTGTGTTTGATACTGGGGCGTATGGACAACAGGGTTAACCAAGGAGATGAGTATGTATAAGAAGGTGTTGTTTGCGACAGACTTTGATGAAATTGGCGTGAGTGCTGCACATAAGGCAAAGAAAATTGCAGATGAAAATCGCGCAGAGTTATTGTTGGTGCATGTGGTTGAACCCATTCCTGCGTATGCTTATCCAGGTTTTGCAGGGTTTGCTGAAGTTGAAGTATCTATTCGTGAGCAAGCAGAGAAAGAATTGAATGCGCTTGCAAACCAACTGGGTGTCGATATGAAGCACCGGTTGCTTGAGTTTGGTTCGGTTAAAAATGAAATTTTAAGGCTTGCGGAAGAGCATGGGGTTGATTTAATCGTTACAGGCAGTCATGGTAAGCACGGCTTGGCTTTATTACTTGGCTCAACAGCGGATGCTATTTTACATGGGGCGCGCTGCGATATGCTGATTGTTCAGCCTCAACCTAAAGGGTAGATGTATTGATATTTGGCCTTTGCGCCTACTTACCCCGCTTCATGCGGGGTATCTAGTGATTGAATGTGATGTGAATGTATGCGGTTGTTACGAGGTATTCAGGGTGCTACGGTTCTAAAAACAGATACAGTAGCAACCATTGGTAATTTTGATGGGGTGCACGGCGGGCACCGTGCCCTTTTGCAGGCATTAAAAACAATTGGCCAGCAAAAAAAATTACCAACACTCGTGGTGCTTTTTGAGCCCCAGCCGCATGAATATTTTAGAGGGACGTCTGCTTCAGCAAGGCTTACCAATTTCAAAGAAAAATGGCGTATACTCTCGCAGTTTAATATCGATTACGTATGTTGCTTGCCATTTAATACGCGGCTTTCGCGTATGTCTGCAGATGATTTTGCGCGCCAACTGATTTTTTCAAGCCTGCGTGTAAACACACTTTTAATGGGGGAAGATTTTCGCTTTGGTGCGGGGCGCTTGGGTGATTTATCTTTGCTAAAACACATTTCAAAAGAGATGGGTGCAACGCTTCAGGTGTATTCTGACTTTGTGTTTCAGGGTGCCCGCATTAGCTCTACCCGTATTAGGCAGTCCCTTAAAGCAGGCAAGCTTAATGATGCGGCAAAGCTTCTAGGGCGCCCTTATAGTATGTACGGACGTGTTGTGATGGGTGCACAACTGGGACGAACCTTTGGCGTGCCCACTGCAAATATCAACCCTCAACGTTTAATACTTCCCATGACAGGTGTCTTTTGTGTTAAAGTAAAACGTTCGAATGGATTAACCTATGAAGGCGTTGCCAATTTAGGACGAAGACCTACCGTTGATGGGTTGACCAATCGACTAGAAGTCCATTTGTTTGATTTCGAAGGCTCGTTGTATCACGAGCACTTAGAAGTCTTTTTTTTACATCAGTTGCGAGGCGAGGTAAAATTCCCATCTCTTGAGGCATTAATTGCCCAAATTAAAGCAGATATTGTAGAGGCCCGCGCCTTATTTCCTCGTTTAGTGGACGCGTTTCCCGTTTAGAGTATACTCATGACCGAACAGACAAATACGATTGATTATAAAAGCACATTAAATTTACCGCATACAGACTTTCCCATGAAGGCAAACCTTGCAAACCGTGAGCCTGAGCGCTTAAAGGGTTGGAAGGCAGACGATGTGTATCAAACCATTCGACAAGCGCGTGCGGGAAACAAAACCTTTATTTTGCACGATGGCCCTCCTTACGCTAATGGGCACCTGCATGCAGGACATGCACTGAATAAAATCTTAAAAGATATTGTGGTGAAATCGAAAACCATGAGTGGGTTTGATGCGCCTTATCGACCAGGATGGGACTGCCATGGTTTGCCGATTGAATTAAATGTTGAGAAAAAAGTGGGTAAAGCCGGTGTAAAGGTTGATGCGAATACATTTCGCGAGCATTGCCGTGCTTATGCTGCAAGCCAAATTGATATTCAGCGCGATGAGTTTGAGCGCTTAGGCGTGCTTGGAGAATGGCGTACGCCGTATGTCACCATGGATTATCATTATGAAGCCAATGTGGTGCGGGCGCTGGGGCAGATTTTAGCGGGTGGGCACCTTCAGCAAGGCTTTAAACCGGTGCACTGGTGTCTTGACTGTCAATCAGCGCTTGCAGAAGCTGAAGTCGAATATGATGACAAACGCTCTCCATCGATTGATGTTGCGTTTGAAGTGAAAGATACGCAAGCATTGCTCGATGCATTTGCTGTGACGCTAGAAGAAAAACCTGCGAGCATTCCTATTTGGACCACAACCCCCTGGACTTTACCGGCCAATGAGGCAGTTTCTGTACACCCTGAACTGACTTATGCGTTGGTGGATACAGGTGCGCAATATTTAGTCCTTGCGAGCGAGCTGCTTGATGCAGTACGTGCTCGCTATGATAGGAGCACTTGGCAAGTTTGTGGCGAGGCGCAAGGCGAGGTGCTTGAGCACTTAGCATTACAGCACCCTTTATTTGATGAGCGTGTGGTGCCAGTTGTCTTAAGTACGCACGTTACGACTGAGTCAGGTACAGGCTGTGTTCACACAGCACCAGCACATGGCCCAGATGATTATTTAGTGGGCTTAAAGTATGAGTTACCTTGTGTAAATCCAGTTCTTCCAAATGGTTGTTATACTGACGATACACCGCTATTTAGAGGGCAATCGGTTCGAAAAGTAGATGCAGTCGTTTTAGAGGAGCTACGTGCTCGAGGCGTGCTTTTGCACGAAGAGGTGTTATTGCATAGCTACCCGCATTGTTGGCGTCATAAAAGCCCCATTATTTTTCGTGCAACGCCGCAGTGGTTTATTGGTATGGATAAAGAAGGCTTGCGAAGCAGCCTACTTGAGCAAATTAAAACGGTGAAATGGATGCCTGGCTGGGGTGAGGCACGTATTCGTAGCATGGTTGAAGGTCGGCCCGACTGGTGCATATCACGCCAGCGTGCCTGGGGTATTCCGATTCCATTTTTTACCCATAAAGAAACGGGCGCATTGCACCCAGATACCTCTGCGCTCATTGAAAAAGTAGCGCTTAAAATTGAAGAGGGTGGCATTGAGGCGTGGTTTGATTTAGCGCCTGAAGCGCTTTTAGGGGATGAGCATGAGCACTACGTTAAATCAAAAGATGTGCTTGATGTGTGGTTTGATTCAGGCGTATCACATCGTGCGGTGTTAAATCCCGAAGGCAATGCTGATGTAGTTGCTGATTTGTATTTAGAAGGTTCTGATCAACATCGGGGATGGTTTAACTCGTCGCTTACTACAGCGGTTGCAATGCACGGAACGCCGCCTTATCGCGCGGTATTAACGCACGGCTATACAGTCGATGGCGAAGGCAAAAAGTTTTCTAAATCAAAAGGGAATTATGTGGGTTTAGAGAAGCTTGTAAAACAGTATGGTGCTGATATTTTACGTCTTTGGGTGGCATCAACCGATTATAAGCAAGATGTCAGCATTTCTGATGAAATTATCAAGCGTAATGCAGATGTCTATCGACGTATTCGAAATACCATGCGCTTTTTGTTGTCTAATTTATTCGATTTTGAGTTTGAGCGTGATGGTTTGCCTGTTACAGAGTGGGTAGATCTAGACCGCTTTATTGTAGCGCGTGCGCGTGCACTGCAAGCTGAAGTAATAGACGCCTATGATACCTATCAATTCCATTTGATTTATCAAAAAATTCATCAATTTTGTGCGATTGAGTTGGGCGGATTTTATCTGGATATTATTAAAGACCGTCAATACACAGGGGCCAAAAACAGTGTGGCGCGACGTTCTTGCCAAAACGCAATGTATCATTTGCTGCAAATGTTAGTGCGCCTGTTAGCACCTATATTATCGTTTACCGCAGATGAAGTATGGGAAGTCATGCCAGGCAAAAAAGCGCACTCTTTATTTGTTGAAACTTGGTATGACGCATGGCCTGAGGGGTTAGAGGCAAGCGCTGATGCGGTGAGATGGGATAATATATATACTATTCGAGAAGTAGTGAATCAGGCACTAGAAGTCGCTCGTAAAGCCGGTACCATTGGCTCAGCATTAGCAGCAAACGTTGTTTTGTATGTGGATGCAGCAAATCAAGCGCTCTTAGAGCCATTAGGAAATGAACTGAGATTTGTTTTGATTACGTCAGGGGCGGCATTATTACCTTTTGATGAAAAGCCACAAGCGATTATGGAAAGTGACATGCCAGGGCTTGCTGTTCAAGTAACCCCGTCTGAGGCAGTAAAGTGTGTGAGGTGTTGGCACAGGGTGGCAGATATTGGTGAGAACGTGTCCCACCCTGAACTGTGCGCGCGATGCGTAACAAATGTAACAGGTGTTGGCGAGACAAGGACTTGGGCATGAAAAAAGCCATTGCATTGGGGTTGAGCCTTCTTGTGATAGTGCTTGATCAAATTACAAAGTATTGGGCAATGACGCATTTAATGCCTTATGAGTCGGTTGCAGTGTTTCCTATGTTTTCCTGGACACTTGCTTTTAACTCGGGCTCTGCATTTAGTTTTTTAGCGGCGTCTGGTGGTTGGCATATGTGGTTTTTTACAGGCTTTAGCAGCTTGGTGAGTATTGCCTTGATCATATGGATTATGCGCCTTGAGTCTCGTCTTTTTACCCAGATGTTAGCGCTTGCGCTTATTTTAGGTGGGGCTGTTGGTAATTTAATTGACAGAATCAGGCTTGGTCATGTGATTGATTTTATTGATGTCTATTACAAAACGCATCACTGGCCTGTCTTTAATGTAGCAGATAGCGCCATTTGTCTTGGTGCTATCTGGCTCGCCTTAGTTTGGGTGCGAGAGAAGTAAAAGCCTCGTTGTCTCACGACAGTTTTTTTGTTTGCAAAACATAACCCCGTGGACAAGCCACAGGGTTATGGCACTCATATTTACCGCATATCCGATAGCTTATATAACGGTTGCTCCTCGTGCGTAGTGCTCTCTGGGTTGTCTCTCGAACGGTCTTCTTCTACTCTTCTCCTTTGCGCAACGTTTTCTGAGCAGCTAAATCTGTGTGGATTGGGGCGTCTTCCTAGTGTGCTTTGTGAGGTGTCACCATTAGAAGGCGGCACAACCCCTTTGGCTCTGAGAAGCTCAAACATCTCGGTATGTCGAAATTGCATTGCAAGTGTTATCGGTGTGAAACTTGGTGCGGTTTTGCGGGTGCGCCTTTGCTCAAACAGGGTAGGCTCTTGATTGCCAAATAGGCTTATAGCTGGACGGTTGAAGCCATCTTGGCAACTTAAGTTGATATCTGTAGCATTTAGCAGCATTTTAAAGGCATCTAAGTTTCCGCTTATAATGGTGGCGTGGAGAGGTCTGTGTCGAGGCATGTTAAGGCATGTGAAATGTTCGATGTCTTGTCCAGTTTCACTGACATCACCATTGGGGTTTACACCTGCTTTAAGCAGTGCACCAACAATTTTTAGATTGATGGGTTTAACTGATGTTGCAAGCGCAAGTGGAGAGGCGTAAGCGTCAGCGCGAAGCATGGCAAACTCTGGTGAGTACTCAAGTAGCAGGCTGACAATTTGTTCTTTTCCACTCATAACAGCGTCCAAGAAGGCAAGTTGAAGGCTCTGATAGGCTTCTTGTGTAATCACACTACATGCGGGCAATACAATACCTTTGCTTTGGAGGCGCTCGAGCATGTTACCTTGGTGGTGTATGACTGCAAGTACAGCAGGTGTAAGCGCTGAAGGACTCTCTGTGTAGCCTTCTGCATCAAGAGAAAGTGGTTGTATGTCAGGCGCTGTTTCACACAGGCCTTCAAAACCATCCGGGCGCTCTAAGTCGATACCTTCGGCATTCAATAGTATTTCAAAAGCGCGCTTATCACGTTTTGTAATGGTGCTGTGAATGGGTCTTTGTAGAAATGAGTTAAAATACTCTGGAAGCGGTGTGCTCCGCATACTGTCACTGACATCACCATTGGGGTTAGCACCCGCTCGAAGCAGTGCGCTCACAATAGGCAGGCTAATGGGTCTGGCTGATGTTGCAAGCGTAAGGGGTGTCATATGACCGTTCACTTTAAGCGTTGCAAGCGCTGGATAGCGTTCAAGCAGTAGCCTTGCAAGGCCTGTTTCTCTGCTGATAATAGCACGTAAAAAACTCAGTTGAATTGATTGGTATGCTTCTGCTGTAACTGTGTCATTTGAAGGTAGCGTAATAGCTTTAGTATTGAGAAACTGAAGCATTTCACCTCGCTCGTATAGCATTACAAGTATAAGCGGCGTAAAAGGTGAAATTTCTTTTCGAACCTTATTTTCTCTATGCATTGTATATAAAGGAAATGCCTGCATATTGGGCGCGTCAGTAAAAGAAGTATGAATGTCTGGGCGTTCCAAGTCGGCGCCGCCATGAACTAAGGCTTCAAAAGCGCCTATGCTTCCCTGGATAATGGCGTGGTGAATTGGCCTGTGTTTGGCAGCATCCAAAACGCCTGAAAATTCAGTGTGTAGTGTACTGTTGGTTAGATCACCATTGGGGTTGGCACCCGCATTAAGGAGTTCAATAATAATAGGAGTACTAACAGTTTCAGCTGAGGCTGAAGCTGCAAGCATGAGCGGGGATGTGCCATCGTTGATGTTCAGTGCTGCAAGGCCTGGAAGGTGTTGTAACAGTGTGGCCGCAGCAGCTTCTTCCGAGTTGACAATGGCGTGTAAAAAGGTGCGCTGCAGTGCTCGTTGTGTTTCCTTAAATAAGGGGCGCGTTGCAGACCATTCAAGCAGACGCTGGAGCTGTTGAGGGTTTTTTTTCACGTTACGAAGCAATGCCTGAGGTATGATATCGTTTAAATAATAATCTTCTTGGGGCATATGGCCTGGATTAAGAAGCCAGTTGGCAATTTCAGTGTGGTTTGGTGTGGTGTTTGTAATTAAGGTAATTAATATCTCAGGAATTACACGAAAAAAGAGCTCTTCTCTCGTGCCTTCTTCGCTCATGAGTAACCTATGATAAAAATAAATATCTATTGCGTTGGATTCAGTGCAAGCGTTTTTAAATTGCTGGATGTCTGCTTCGTTTTGTTCGGATAAAGGCATAATTACAACTTATATAATAAAAAGGGGACGATTATATGCTAAGGCATACCATTTAGTCCATTTTATTTGCATGTTCATGACGAGGGCAGCTGAAGTGACAGGTTAAAAATACGCCTTACTTGAAGTGACTTTAAACATTGAGTCAGTTTTGTCCCTTCAGGAAGGGTTGCGTTAGGCCAAATCTCAAGTAACGGCTGCAGTACAAAGTCGCGCAAATGAAGTCTTGGGTGAGGCACTGTTAAAGTGGGCGTTTGAATCGTTTGTGTGCCGTAGAGCAGTATATCAATGTCAAGTGTGCGTGCATTAAAGCGTTTTAGGCGCTTGCGTTTTTGTTGTGCCTCAACCGATTGGCAATGCTGCAAGAGTATATGTGCGGGGAGGTGCGTTTCGAGCAAAACCACGGCATTACAATAGCTAGGTTGGATGATGCCGTTAGCAGGCGTGCTCCGATAAAGAGATGAAACTTTGGTTAAGCGTGAGGCGGGTAGCCTTCTAAGTGCCCGAATCGCTAACCTTACCTGGCGCTCGGGGCGATTTAAATTGCTTCCAAGGGCCAAATAGCAGGTTGTCATGAGGGTTTCTTTTTAGGTCGACGAGGTTTAGGTGATTTTTTGCGTTGCTCGGCAAGCATCTGATGTTTCACTTTAGGAGGTGCGTCTTGAAAAGTGGTCCACCAGTCGGCGAGTTCCATGCTCTCATCTCCCGCGAGTGCACGAAGACACAAAAAGTCGTAAGCAGCACGAAAACGAGGATGTTTGATGAGGTCTTCGGCGCGCTTGGAAGTACGTTTTTGCAGGCGATACTGAAATAGCCAAATCTCTCGAATCACTTGCGTGTGTCGTTTGGGAATACTGATAATTTTACATTGCTCACGTAAAACATGCCCCATGCTTTGCTCAAGAGCCTGCAAAGCATCTATTTCGTTTTTGGTTGCCAATGCTTTTTGCTCAAGCTTTTCTTTTTGATTTAAAAAAGGAAACCATAGTAGCGCTGCGAATAGAAAAGAGGGAATGACAGGTTTTCCAGATTTCACACGGGTATCAGTGCTCTCCAGAGCAAGTGTTAGCAGCGCTGAAACAGGTTGGTCTGAGTTAAAGAGCGCATATGTTTGCGGAAAAAAGGCATGAAAAATCTTGTGATGTAAAAGCTGCGCTTGAACCATTTCTCCTGCTCCGCATTGATACAGCTTAGCAATCTCATCAAAAAGACGTGAGCTTGATACTTGCTCAAGTAAGTGTTTTGATGCCTCAATAGGCGCTGCTGTTTCAGGGGCAATTGTAAAATTGAGTTTCGCGCTAAAACGAATTGCGCGAAGAATGCGAACAGGGTCTTCTTGGTAGCGTGTGCTTGGGTCACCAATCATCCGAACGGTTTGTTTTTGGATGTCTTCAAAGCCACCCGTATAGTCAATGATGGCTGAGTCTCTAACATCATAATAAAGAGAGTTGATAGTGAAATCTCGCCGCCAAGCGTCTTCTTCTAAACTACCATAAATATTATCTCGAACAAGCATACCGCGGGCATTGGTTTGTTGTTCAGTCTGTGCTGCTGTTGTATCACTGCCCCTAAAGGTTGCAACCTCAATGATTTCACGGTGGTATAAAATGTGCACGAGTTTAAAGCGTCGTCCAATAATGCGGGCATTCTTGAAAAGTTTTTTAATTTGCGCAGGTGTTGCGTTGGTTGCCACATCAAAGTCTTTGGGGGTTTTGCGAAGAAGTAAGTCACGCACACTCCCGCCCACAAGATACGCGTCATAACCTGCACCATTAAGGTGGTTAAGCACCTTAAGCGCATTTGGGCTTATCTCGGTTTTAGAGAGATGATGCTGGTTGCGCGGTATGATATAGTCAGAATGAATGTCTGCTCTCTTAGACCTTTTGTTGCGCAACAGTTTTTTAATGAAGGTGATAATTATTGTGCTCGCTTTGAATCTTATCTTGGCGCGCTATTATAGCTAGACTCTTTAGGAAAGTGAATGCATGGAGTGAGATGATATGGAATGGCTCAATTTAGTTTCTAGTTTATTAGCCCTGATTATTTTAGAAATCGTGCTTGGGATTGATAATTTAGTTTTTTTAGCCATTTTAACCGAGAAGTTACCGCACGCATCAAGAAAGCGTGCAAGGCGATGGGGGTTGACCTTTGCGTGGGTGACACGCTTATTATTACTTGCCTCAGCGGTTTGGCTGGTGCGCCTAACAAAGCCTGTGATAACGCTATTTGAAATTGGCTTTTCAATGCGTGATTTATTTTTGTTGGTGGGTGGTGCTTTTTTAATTGCTAAAGCAACGCAAGAAATCCATAGTGAAGTTGAGCCAGTTGAACTGGAAGAAGCACCAGCTAAAGCATCTAAAGCGGTACAAGTGAGCGTGCAAAGTGTGGTGTTGCAAGTAGGTCTTATGGATATTATTTTTTCACTCGATAGCGTGTTAACAGCCGTTGGGTTAACCCCACACTTTTGGGTGATGGCAACGGCAATTACCATTGCAATTATCATTATGATTTGGGCGAGTGAGCCTGTGAGCGGGTTTATTGAAAGACATCCAACGGTTAAAATGTTGGCGCTGAGCTTTTTGATTTTAATTGGCATGGTGTTGGTTGCAGATGGGTTTTCTTTTCATGTGCCACGCGGTTACATTTATTTTGCGATGGTCTTCTCCTTAGGGGTTGAAGGGCTTAACACGCTAAAGCAGTTACGGCGCAAGAAGCAGCATGGTTCAAAAAAATAAATATGGGAGTAGTGGATGTTGTGGGTGAAGGCGTTTCATGTGGTGGCGATGGTGGCATGGTTTGCAGGACTTTTTTATTTACCACGCTTATTTGTTTACCACGCAGATGCAGGCGATAAAATCAGTATTGAACGGTTTAAAATAATGGAGCGACGTTTATATTACGGTATTACGTGGCCTGCAGGCCTTGTTACAACGGTACTTGGCTTGTGGCTTTTAAGTGTGATGTTGCCGTACTATCAAACAGCTGTTTGGATGCACATAAAGCTTGGGGTTGTGGGGTTGGTATGGGTGTACCACTGGCTTTGCGGCCATTTTTTAAAGCAGTTCAAGCGCGACAAAAATACGCGCTCAAGCAAGTTTTATCGTATATGGAATGAATTACCGACGTTACTTTTAATCGTTATTGTAATACTTGTAATTGTTAAACCAACAGTAGGAGCATGAGCCCCTACTGTCTTGGTTTAATCCATTTCTATCATTTCAAAATCAATTTTGCTTGCGCCACAATCAGGACAAAACCAGTTTTCAGGCACTTCTTCCCAACGTGTTCCTGCTTCAATGCCGTCTTCTGGCCATCCTTCAGCTTCGTCATAAATAAAGCCGCAGATAACACAGATATATTTTTTGTAAGGCAGGCTCATGGCTATTCTTTGTCCTTTGTGTTTATGAGAAGCGTAATTTATCCAAATAAGGACGAAATGTAAAGGGGTCAGGTTTTTCAAGTATCGTTAAATCATATATTGTAACAATTTGTTGTAAGATTTTTGACGGGAGGAAGTATGGGGCGCTTAAAAGGTAAAATTGCGCTAATTACCGGCGCAAGCCGTGGGCTTGGGGCAGCTAGTGCAAGGCTTTTTAGTGAAGAAGGGGCATTCGTCATTGTAACAGATATCTTAGATGATGAAGGGGTTGCGCTTGCTGATGAAATTGGCGGTGTATACCACCGTTTAGATGTATCTTCTGAAGCTGAGTGGCAAGCCTTATATGCGGTGATAAAAAAACAACATGGGCAGTTAGACGTCGCCTTCAATAATGCAGGCGTCATTGGCCTTGGTACATCTTTGGGGCCGCAAGACCCAGAGCACGCAAGTTTATCGAGTTGGCATTATGTACATGCGATTAATTTGGATGGGGTCTTTTTAGGGTGTAAATATGCAATTCAACTCATGAAAGCGCACGGTGGCTCTATTATTAATATGTCATCGCGCTCAGGCGTTGTTGGGTTACCGGGCGCTGCAGCTTATGCGTCGAGTAAAGCCGCGATTCGAAATCACACGAAAACAGTTGCGCTATATTGCGCTGAGAAAACGTACAATATTCGTTGTAACTCATTGCACCCGGGTGCAGTTTTAACTCAAATTTGGGATCCGATGTTAGGTGCGGATGATAAAACACGTACTGAACGGCAAATGGCGCTTGAAGAAGGGATTCCACTTGGGCATATGGGTGCACCTGAAGATGTTGCTTATGCTGCACTGTATTTGGCATCAGATGAATCAAAATATATGACGGGCAGTGAGCTCACCTTGGATGGTGGTATTTTAGCGGGGAGTGCAGCGCGGCCTGAAAAATAAGTACAGAGTGCGTTTCATCTGAAATCTTCTGTGATAAACTGCTTTTACCTTAAGGAATGCGTGTGAAGGCCTATATAAAGCATGTTAGAGAGTGATCGTTTAATCAGTTTGGATGCAAAGCCTGAAGAAGAAAGTGTTGATAGGGCAATTCGACCATTAAGTTTAGAGGAGTATATCGGCCAAGAAGATGTACGCACCCAAATGCAAGTATTTATTGATGCGGCACGTAAACGTAAAGAAGCACTTGATCACACCCTTATCTTTGGGCCGCCAGGGCTTGGAAAAACGACACTTGCAAATATTATCTCACATGAGCTGGGTGTCAATCTTCGCCAAACATCAGGTCCGGTGCTGGAGCGTGCAGGAGATGTGGCAGCATTACTGACGAATCTGCAAGAAAAGGATGTGTTATTTATTGATGAAATTCATCGTCTAAGCTCGGTTATTGAAGAAATTTTGTATCCTGCAATGGAAGATTACAAGCTAGATATCATGATAGGAGAAGGCCCCGCGGCGCGCTCTATTAAACTAGAGTTACCACCGTTTACGTTAGTGGGCGCAACAACACGTGCAGGCGCGTTAACTTCTCCATTACGAGATAGGTTTGGCATTGTGCAGCGCTTAGAGTTTTACTCGGTTGATGCACTTACATCTATTGTAAAGCGTTCAGCTGATTTACAACATTTGGCAACAGAGCCTGAAGGTGTCTATGAGATTGCAAGGCGTGCACGAGGCACACCACGGATTGCAAATCGTTTGTTGCGACGTGTACGAGATTACGCGGAAGTGACAGGTGATGGGGTCATTACAAAAGAGATTGCTGCATTTGCGTTAGAAAAGCTTAAAGTAGATGAGCATGGCCTTGATTTAATGGATAAAAAATTGCTTTTAGCCGTCATTGAGCGCTTTGATGGCGGGCCGGTTGGTGTCGATAGCATGGCTGCAGCTATTGGTGAAGAAAAAACAACGATTGAAGATGTCATTGAACCGTATCTTATTCAACAAGGTTTTTTGATGCGCACACCAAGAGGGCGTACTGCAACGCCACTGGCTTATCAACATTTTGGCATGCGTGTGGTTGAGGTAAACACATGAAGGTGATGTCATTCCCGCGCCCCATAATGTCATTTCCGCGAAGGCGGGAATCTATTATCATAACGACAGGTACATGCTTTTTTAAATTGACTGAGCACAAATCATAAGAGGTGTTTTGAGTATGGAGCATACAAGTATATTGGGTTACTTTATTGGCGCAGGTGGTGTTGTAAAAGTGGTGATGTTTATTCTGCTGATGGCCTCTGTGGTTTCTTGGACACTTATTTTGCAAAGAGCCTGGTATTTTCGACAAAAGTCGGCCGACTACGACGGCTTTAAAGCGCGATTTTGGGGATGCTCAGATTTAAAAGCACTGTATACAGAGGTCGATACCAACGTAGAGCATCGAACAGGGCTTGCTGCTATTTTTCATGCTGGCTTTAAAGAGTTTTTACGCGGGCAAACCATAGGCGCTGTGGCGCTTGAGCCTATTCAACGGGGGATGCAAATTTGTCACGCGAAAGAAGAAGAGGCGCTTGAAGCGCACCTACCGTGGTTTGCATCAGTAGGCTCGATTGCACCCTACATTGGGCTATTTGGAACGGTTTGGGGAATTATGACGTCGTTCCAAGCGTTAGGAAATGCTCAACAAGCAACCATTGCAATGGTCGCTCCTGGTATTTCGGAGGCATTGGTTGCAACAGCACTGGGTTTATTTACAGCGATTCCGGCAGTCATTGCATTTAACCGCTACGGTACGCGCGCATCAAAAATGCTTGACAGGTACGATGTATTCCAAGAAGAGTTGTTGGCGCTCATTGAGCAGCAAACGAGTAAACACGTGGGGTAACAAGGCGGGTTGAGTATGCGTTTAAATGCTAATTTAAAAAAGAAAGCACGTGCTAAAAAAGGCCCTATGGCAGACATTAACGTGGTGCCTTACATTGATGTAATGCTTGTGTTACTGGTGATTTTTATGATTACAGCACCGATGCTTACACAAGGGGTTAATGTTGAACTCCCGAAGGCTGTGAGTGAGTCACTTAAAAGTAGTCAGCGTGAACCAATCATTGTATCGGTTGATAAGGAAGGGCAATATTTCTTAAACATCAGTGCAGCGCCTAATGTGCCACTTGAGTCGCATGCATTGATGGTGCGTGTGGCAGCAGAAATTGAGCTTGCGCGCCAAGCTAAAACGCCCTTACATGTACTGGTTAAAGGAGACACCGGTGTTGCGTACGGTAAAGTGGTGCATGCAATGGGACTCTTAAAAGAGGCGGGTGCCGAGCAAGTTGGCCTACTGACAGATAGCGCTGATGAGGCAACGGGAGGAAAGCGCGCATGATGTTAAATCGTACTTATCAAGTTGCATTTTTTTCAGCTGTTTTATTACATGCAGGGCTTTTACTTGCTTTTATGATACATCCCAGTACGAAGCGGCCTGTTATGCAGCTTGAAGCGAAACATGCGGCTAAAACACCTCCTAAACAGGAGATTGTAAAAGCCGTTAGCGTGGATGAAAAGGAAGTAACAGCCGCCGTTCAAAAACTAAAAGCCGAGCGTGTTGCGAAAGCCCGCGCCGAACAGAGTCGACAAAAAAAATTAGCAGCAGAGGCAGAGGCGTTACGTCTTAAGCGTGTACAAGAACAAAAAAAATTAGCGCGCCTACGTGCTGAAAATGCGAGGGCTGCTGAAAAACGGAAACAAGCAGCCATAGCTGAAGCCAAGCGGCAAAAAGAAGTAGAACAGCAAAAAGCACTTGAGGCACGTAAACTTGAGCAGTTGAAACAAGAGCAAGTTGCTCTGCAAAAAGAGCAAGACGCAGCAAAAGTACGCGCAAAAGCCGAGCGTGAACGTGAGTTAGAACAAGCACGTTTAGAAAAAGCACGGATTGATGCGGCAAATCGCGCGCGTATGTCGGGTGTGGTTGATAAATATAAAGTACTTATTTTAGGTGCTATTGGCGAGCAATGGATTTTACCTGATCAAGTCAATCGTAGTTTATCGAGTCGTTTTAAAATAAGATTAGCGCCAAATGGAACAGTGCTTGATGTGCAGTTGACACGAAGTAGTGGTGATGCAGTGCTAGATCGCTCAGCGCAGGCAGCTATTTATAAAGCATCGCCCTTACCTGTTCCAAGTGAGCCTGAAATGTTTAATGTGTTTCGTGAGATAAGTCTTACGGTACGACCTGAAAATGTGAGGGGGTAAAGCCAGATGAGATGGTTATTATTGGTTTGTTTGGTTTGGGTATCGAACGCGTTTGCCCTCGATTTAGAGTTAACAGAAGGGGTTAATAAAGCTTTCCCCATGGGAATTGATGGGTTTGGAAATAGTAAAGAAGCGCATCAACTAACTGAGGTTGTTGATGGGGATTTAAGGCTTTCAGGACAATTTAAATTAATTCCAGCACCACGTGTTGCTGATGGAAAAGCACCTTTAAGTTTGTGGCAGCAAGTTGGAGTCGATAGCGTGTTATCGGGTCAGGTAACGCCACTTGACGATGGACGTTTTTCTGTGCATGTTGAGCTTTTAGATGTGGCTGCGAGAGGGCGCTCTTTGATTTTAAGAGATTATCAAGTGAGCGGAAAAGAACTACATGCGCTTGCACATCACATTAGTGACGAAGTGTATTATGCGCTAACAGGTGTTAAGGGCGTTTTTTCGACACGTATTGCGTATGTGTTTGTAAGACAAGAAGCAAATAGACGTATTTATTCACTTGAAGTTGCTGATATGGATGGTAAAAATCCACATGCACTGGTGACATCAACGGCTCCTATTATGTCGCCCGCATGGTCTCCTAATGGTCGGCAAATTGCATACGTTTCGTTTGAGAAAAAGCGTGCACAAGTGTTTGTGATTTCGGTTGAGACTGCAAAGAGGCGCTTAATCAGTGAGTTTTCGGGCATTAACGGTGCGCCTGCTTGGTCGCCTGATGGAAAAGAGTTAGCTGTTGTGCTTTCAAAAAGTGGCGCGCCTAAAATTTACAAAGTGGATTTAGCAACAGGCAGGATGAAACAATTAACCTTTGGTAGTGCGATTGATACAGAGCCACGGTATGCACCAGATGGACGTTCTATTGTATTTACATCAGGACGTGGGGGCGCCCCCCAAGTGTACCGGCTCGATTTGGCAGATGGTGCGGTGAGCCGCCTCACTTTTGAAGGAAATTACAATGCACGGCCATCGTATACGCCTGATCAAAAGCACTTGGTACTACTGCATCGAGAAGATAAACGTTTTAATATTGGCACTCAAGCGCTTGACACAGGGGAGCTGGTTATTCTGACTGATAATGATGCGGATGAGGCGCCATCAGTAGCACCGAATGGACGCTTTATTCTTTATGCAACACGCCTAGATGGACGAGGCCTTTTAGGGTTAGTTTCGCTTGATGGCGAAATGAAAATGATTTATCCACCAAGGGGTGGGGATATTCAAGAACCTGCTTGGTCACCCTTTTTGGGATGAGGGGATGTCTTTTTTTAGGAAGTTTACTGTTCAGTGTGGCCTTATTTGCTTGGAATGCTGAAGGCCACCGTGTGGTTGCACAAATTGCGCTTGACTACATGACACCCAGTGCTAAAGCACGTTTTCAAACAGCGCATCCTGTCCTCGACAAAGGTAAACCAACACACTTTGTGGAAGCATCCGTTTGGTTTGATACACTGCGTGGTATGCAACTGAAAGCGTTTGATAGTATGCATTATGTTGATGTACCCATCGACATAATGCGTATGTCCTCCGATGTGTGGAGGCCTAAACCGACACATGGGCTAATGGCTTATACAGGTGCACGCCAATATTTACTATCAGGTGAAAAAAGCCCGCTCGAAAAAGCCATTGCGCTGCGTATTTTGTTGCATGTAACAGCTGATTTGCACCAACCATTACATGCAGCAACGCGCTTAACAAAAAAATACCCCGAGGGAGATGCCGGAGGCAACAAGGTGCGTTTACCGAAAAACAAGGTAGCTCGAAATTTGCACACTTACTGGGATAGAGGGGCTGGTTTTTTATCAAAACGTGTGTCTGCACAACTTCGTGCGCAGGTGCTTGAAAAAAAGTGGCCTTGCGATGTCACAGCAGTAGATACCAACCCAGTACACTGGATTGCTGAGTCGCACATTATTGCCGAGACAGATGCTTATCGTTTCAGACACAAGAAGCATTTAGACAAAGGTTACCAATCAATGGTGTATGCGTATTCACAAAAACGCTTGGCTGAAGCGGGATGCAGGCTTGCGGCTGTTTTAAATGAAATTGATAGTCATGGTTATTCTGTGGTTGGGTAGGCCTTAGAGTACATGTAGTGCGCAATACAAAGTACAACAGCGCTTCCAACGATATCGAGTATATAATGCCACCCGAGTAGTACACAAGAAGTAGCCACGCCTATGTTGAGTGTTAAAAGAATGATAAAGGCAAGGCGCCAGTCACGGACAAGGTACGCACAAAGCCAGGCCCAAATGGCATGAAATGAGGGGAATGCAATCAGGCCGCCTTCACGTGTGGTTGGCTCGATGTGTGCATGGATTTGTTGAAATTTAAGCCCTGTTGCACGTTGTGCTTCGGTAAAGTCCGGACTCATAATCATGCTAGCAGGTGCGATGGTCGGGAAAAAATAATAAAAAATATAACCAATCAGTGCTGTAGCTAACAGTAAAAAATAATATTCGTGTAGTCGGTGAAAGTACCCAAAGAAAATAAGTAATAGCGGCAAGTAAGTCATTTGAAGAGAGATAGAGTCGTAGAAGACTTCCATATTGTCGTAGAGAATCGGGTGCGCTTTACTCCAGTGAACGAGTTCTGCAAGGTCGATGTGCATCCATGCACTCCAGTTTAAAATGAGCTGATCAATGGGTTTAAACGGTGTGGACTGAATTGCCATGCAACCAATAATAGTGAGCGCCATATAGATGAAAAGCCATAATACTTCACCTGCTTTTTGAGTAATTTGGCTTTTTTCTCCACATTGTAGATAGGCACCACTATAGGTTAAGCACAATATACAGAAAATCCAGGGTACTTGGTAAGGGTAGTAGTAGTTCCCTGGGTAGTGAAAAAAAATTGCATTTACACCAAGCGCTATCAATGAGCAGGTGGTAAATACAATAAGAATGATTGAGAAATAGCGGTGGTCAGCGATTAGCCGACGCACAGGCATCAAGCGGGTGTACCTTCTTCTTCTTGTTTTTTAATAGCGAGGTATACCTCCTCGCGGTGCACCTTAACACTACGTGGTGCAGCGACACCAAATTTAATGTGGCCGTGCTCTTGAGTTTTAAAAGCAACAACACGCACAGCTTCATTATTGACTGAAAGAACTAAGGGCTCTTCAAAATCGATTGTTACTATATCCATCGAAAACCTCTTTATTTTTTAATAAGTTATAACTTTTTTTTGAGATAAAAGCAATTGAAATTTCAAAAATAATAGCCAGAAATGATTTGTTTCGTGTACGATAAGTTGAGTGTGTTTAAAAAGGATAACTATGATCCGCGTGATGGTTGCAGGGGCTGGGAAAATTGGTCGTTTAATTGCCTGTCTTTTAGCGGATACAAAAGATTATCAAGTTTACTTAGGCGACTGCGATTTTAGTCAGCCAGATATGCAGCAGTTACTGCAAGAAATACCTGAGTTAAAAACTTGTGTACTAGACATGACAGACGCAGGTGCCATTGAAACAGCACTCAAGACACATCAAATAACGGCTATTATCTCAAGCTTACCTTATTTTTTAAATATCAATGTTGCCAAAGCTGCCAAAGCTTCTGACGCGCATTATTTTGACTTAACAGAAGACATTGCAGTGGCCGAAACCATTAAAGCACTAGCGGTTGGTGCAAACACTGTTTTTGTACCACAGTGTGGTATGGCGCCTGGGTTTGTGAGCATGGTAGCGCATAGTTTAATGGAAACGTTTGATGTGTGTCATGAAGCCAAGTTACGTGTGGGGGCCCTACCTCAGCAAAATAGCAATGCACTACATTACTCACTTACTTGGTCAACCGATGGTTTAATTAATGAGTGTGGTGAGGCGTGTGCAGGGATTGAAGGTGGTAAGCCTGTTTTGTTTGCACCACTTGAGGGGCTTGAATCCATTCAGATTGATGGTAATGCGTATGAGGCGTTTCATACCTCGGGTGGGTTAGGTGGGCTCGGAACGCTATATGCGGGCAAAGTAGATAGACTCACGTATAAGACCATTCGTTATCCTGGTCACTGTGAGAAAATGCGTTTTTTAATGCAAACTTTGCGCTTAAACGAAGATAGGGAGACGTTGAAAAAAATTTTAGAGCGCGCCATCCCTAAGACAACGCAAGATATGGTGCTCGTGTATGTCTCGGTAGAAGGTATGAAAGAGGGTGTATTTGTTGAAGAAAGTTATGTCAAAAAAATCTACCCTGAAACCATTCGGGGCATTGAGTGGTCAGCCATCCAATTAAGCACCGCTTCTGCTGTATGTGCGGTGCTTGAACAAGTGCTTGCTGAAGATGACACATTGCGAGGACTTGTCTTACAAGAACATTTTCATCTTGAAACCATTTTAAATAATCGTTTCGGTCGGTTTTATGTGTAATACAAGGGAGTGAGTGTGGATGAAGAAGCGAAAGGCATGGGCCATACAAGCTGTAAATCCAGGTGCATATAGTGGTTATGACTGGACGAGCGAGGTGCGTGACACCCATTTAATTGCTTCCTACAACCCAACCACTGAGGCGCGCATTGCAGATATTTCAGGATGTACGGCATCAGACTATGAAGAAGTGATGCAGCGCGCTGAAAAAGCAGCATTCGCTTGGCGTGATGTGCCAGCGCCTAAAAGAGGGGACATTATTCGACAAATTGCGGATATGCTAAGACACAACAAAGATAGCCTGGGCACACTTATCTCACTTGAGACAGGAAAGTCTAAGCAAGAGGGCAATGGTGAGGTGCAAGAAATGATTGATATTGCAGACTTTGCTCTTGGCCAATCTCGCATGTTGTATGGAAAAACCATGCACTCAGAGCGTGCAGCACACAGACTCTACGAGCAATGGCATCCGCTCGGTGTAATAGGTGTCATTTCAGCGTTTAATTTTCCGGTGGCGGTATGGGCATGGAATGCATTGATAGGTGCTGTATGCGGTAATGTGATGGTTTGGAAACCATCGAGACAAAGTGCTTTGTGTGCTATTGTAGCACATAAATTATGTGCATCTATTTTAAAAGAGAATCGCGCGCCTGCTATTTTTTCGCTAATTATTCCCGCATCGCATGAGGTTTCCGAAACCATGTTAGATGATAAACGTATGCCGCTTATTTCATTTACAGGCTCAACTGCTGTGGGCAAACAAGTTGCTGTGCGTATTGCACAAAGGTTGGGGCGAAGTATTTTGGAGTTAGGTGGCAATAATGCGGTGATTGTGGATGAAAGCGCAAACCTTTCACAAGCCATCCCAGCCATTGTTTTTGGTGCCGTAGGTACGGCGGGCCAGCGCTGTACCACAACCAGGCGACTGTTTGTTCAAAAAACTATTTATGACGCGGTGTTAACGTATTTGAAAGATGCGTATGCGCAAGTAACAATTGGCGATCCACTCGATGAAACGAATCTTATGGGGCCTTTAATTAACCGAGATGCCCTCGTTAGTTATGAGCGTACTCTAAAAGAGGTGCAGCAAGCGGGTGGAAACATTGTGTTTGGTGGAGAGGTGTTAGATAGAGAAGGGTATTTTGTTACGCCAACGCTTGTCACAGGCCTTCCAAACACACATGCGTGTGTTCAACGAGAAACTTTTGCACCCATTTTATATGTGATGCCGTATGAAACACTTGAGGATGCTATTCGCATGCAAAATGATGTACCGCAGGGGTTATCATCGGCGTTATTTACTGAAAAACTCAAGCATGCAGAACACTATTTAAGTGCTCGAGGCAGTGACTGTGGCATTGCGAATGTCAATTTAGGGACTTCGGGTGCTGAAGTTGGAGGTGCCTTTGGGGGAGAAAAAGAAACGGGAGGCGGACGCGAGTCTGGATCTGATATATGGAAAGGGTATATGCGTCGTCAAACCAATACCTTAAATTGGGGAGATGAGCTGCCGCTTGCACAAGGTATTATTTTTCAAACAAAATAATTCTTATTGAGTGCTTTTTTCTGTACAATGTGTGTCTATTAAATCATAGGCGCATTGATCTTGAAAAAAAAACTTCATTTATTTTTTGATTTAGACGAAAGCTTAGTTGCGTTTCGTGAAAGCGATAAATCGGATGCGTTGCGAGCGTTTTTTTTGGAAAAAGGCATTATTCTCAATATAAGTACACTTACATATTATGTTTTTCCGGGCGTACGGGAGTTAATGCGTTGGCTACTGATTGACTTAAAAGATGTCGTAGAAGTCGCCTTTTTTAGCGCGGGTGATAAAAGAAGAAATGAGCTATTAGTACCTTTGCTGTTGGCTGAAATACTCACAGCTGAAGAATATACAGCGCTTCCTTCTAAACCTTGTATTTTTTCAAACACAGATATGATACATGTGACACAGGAGGAAATATCACAGCAACAAGCGATGTATCAATTACCACGTTCCTGGGGAGATAAAAAAAGTTTACAGCAGGTTGAAGTGCATCTTGTAACATCATCCACGCATCGTATATTGATTGACGATGGCGCATGGAACGTTGCACCCGGTGAAGAGGGGAGCTTTTTGTGTACACCCCGTGCAACGCTTGATGCTTATGCAGCGCTTGCCAAAGAAGAGTTTGAGGCAGACTTTACGCAAAATGCAACCTATCGTGCGGCTAATTCAATTTATTATATGACGGGAGTGTTGAGCGAGTGTATAAATCGTTATCAGACGGGGTGTCTTGATAATTATTTGTTTGAATTAGAATTTGAAGTGTCTCGCTATCGGTACGGTTTGTTTGGCTGTTGTTACTCTGACAAATTTACACCGTGCTTTGAAGCAACGCAAAAAACAGCATCAATTTATCATGCAGGCTTACAAAATCTGCATAAAATTAATCCAGATTTAACCTTTAATGATGCAGAAAGTTATGCACCTTTTGTTGCGTCAGCTATACCGAGTGCGCTTGAAATTGATACCTCCTCTTCTAAAGTGTATGCACCACTATAGAAAGCCTAGGGGCTGTTAGCCCTGTCGTGCACTTCCACCTGTTCCGTAACATAAGCTTGGTACAATAATCGTCGCTGCGAGCCGTAGGCGAAGCAGTCCAGCACCACACAGCCACTGGATTGCCACACCACTCGCTTCGCTCGGGTTCGCAAAGACGATATTTTGTGCAACGAGGGTTGCCTCACTCAATAAACATCATTGGCAATGTTTGCTAACTGAGCTGAATAGTTTGGCCTGGCTTGATGAGGTTTTTCTGAATGCCTGGGTTTAGTTCAAGCAAACGTTTCATCGGGATTTTTTCTCGGGATGCAATACGGCTTAAACTATCGCCGGGTTTTACCACATATCCACCAGCATGCTGGTGTTTCCAAATGAGGAGCTCTTGTCCTGGCTGAATGGGGTGTTGGTTGCCTAAGTGATTCCAAGCACGGATGGCAGTTTCGGTGGCGCCATATTTTCGTTGAAGCGTTTCAAATGAGTCACTCTTCTGGACGATATGAATTACTTTATAGGTGTTATTTTCAGGGATAGTTGGCTCAGGGAGCGTTATTGCCGCGGGCCTTTTAGAGGGTTTTATATGCGCTTGATTGGGGACGAGCACATACTGATTTTTTTTGAGCATGTCTGATTTAAGATGGTTAAAATTTTTAATCATCTCAGGGGTTGTCTGATGGGCTTCTGCGAGCCCACTTAAAGTTTCACCCGAACGCACCTTATAACGCGACCAGCCAAGTCGCTCATTGTCAGGAAGTCTTGCTAAGCTTTTCAGAAAAACTTTTATGCGATGAGTGGGGAGTAATAGTGTATGAGGAGCATAAGGCGTTGTGGCCCAACGGTTATACCCTGGATTCAGTTGCAGTAAATCTTGGTAAGACATACCAGCAAGCTGTGCTGCATGACTTAAATCAATTTGCTGCCCAACTTCAACTTCTTGAAAATAAGGCTGATACATAACGTTTGGTAGCGTTATGTTATATCGGTTGGGGTGTTGAATGATTTCGGCAAGTGCAAGCAAACGCGGCACATAAGTTTTTGTTTCTCTTGGAAGCCCTAAAGCCCAAAAGCTTGCATTATGCCTGGACTTACCACTACGCCTAACGGCACGTGCCACATTACCTTCTCCTGAGTCATAGGCTGCAAATGCAAGCAGCCAATTACCCTGAAAAACTTTGTTTAAATAAGCGTAATATTTAAGCGCTGCATCTGTGGAGGGTCCAATACTTCGTCGAGGGTCAATCCACCAATCACGTTTTAAGCCCAAGTCGGTACCCGTTTCTGGCATAATTTGCCAAAGACCTGCAGCACCAACGCCTGAGTAGGCAAATGGGTCAAACGCACTTTCAATTATAGGTACAAGCGCGATTTCACCTGGCAAATTACGCTGTTGAATTTCTGATAATATGTGATACATGTAGGGCTCTGACTGAGCAAATCGCTTCAGGTAGTCAGGGTGGCTCATTAACCATTTAAGCTGTGCTTGTACTTCTGGGCGATGCACATTGTGGTCTAGCATAAATTGCTTACGCAGCACCTCCCAAACAGTGGGCGTAGCTCGATAAGCTGGGGCCGCACTCAGCGCTAAAGAAGTGAATAAGAGTAAAAACAGGCAGCAGTAAGGAATCAGTCGCGTCAACTTCAACAGAACAACCTATTTTAAAAAGCAGGTTCGGCATTCTACAGAAAAAATAAAAACCCTTCAAATATGTTTAAATAGTGCGCTATTTGGGTATTGTGTTATGACGTCCAGCAGGTAGGGTGTGGGCCTTCTTCTCCTCGTGCGTTGAGCGTGAGTTTTTTGCACTGTGTATCTCGTATGGCTTGTACACCAGTTGCGGTTGCTGTGAGTTGGTAGCCGTGATGAGTGGCTATGATGTTGAGTATGTAGTGCTTATTAGGAGAGAGCTGGGTATTTAGAACATCAGTTATTTTTCCTGTGCCAAGTGTTGCCGTTTTGTAGGTGTGTGCGTGTGTGTAATATTGCTCAAGGCGCGTTGCTAAATCAAGCAGCGCTGTTTGGCCATCAATGCGTTGCGTGCGCGTTAAATGTTGGGTGTAACTTGGATAAGCAAAAGTCGCGAGCAAGCCCACAATGGTCAGTACGCATAATAATTCAATGAGTGAGAATCCATCCTTCATACAAGTACATCATGATGTGATTTGGTGGGGGACGCCTGCAAGTCGTCTTGAAGCGGCAACAGGTGTGTCATTGTTCCATTAAACGGGATGGTCGCCAAATGCGGATAGGGAATTTTTTGTGTGAGTGTTGCTAAGTTTTCGGGGGAGGCAAGCATATTGGGGTCGCATAAGTTAGCAATCCAGCCCACGCAAGGCACTTGATGTGTTTGCAGTGCATGCACTGTTAAGAGTGCATGGTTTAAGCAGCCAAGACGTATACCAACGACAAATATAACGGGTTTTTTTGTGTATACAATATAATCAAGCCAAGTCTGTGTACTGTTGATTGGGCACATAAGACCACCGGTTGTTTCAATCAGCAAGCTTTTTTGAGTGCGTACTGCATGTGCGCTGCAAAATGTATCAAGTGCGTCAAAACGAATGGTTTTGCCTGCTTTGCTTGCCGCAATATGAGGAGAGATAGGCGGTGTAAAGTGATATAAGCAAATAGGTGCTTTATAGTTAGGCTGATGTTTCATGAGTGCATCCGAATCTTCTGTGCCCCCACTTTGAATGGGCTTAATAGCAATTGCATCACCTAAGTGTTGTAACAACTGGCAGGTTACGTAAGTTTTGCCGCATTCTGTATCGGTTCCGATGATAAAATAGGTGCTCATACTAGTTGCTCCCGATGAAAGTAAAAAGGGTATTTAAGAAGTCTTCTGGGTGACTTAAAAAAGGGGCGTGCCCTGCTTTTCGAATGCAAGTGTAGTGAAACTGAGGATAAACAGCTTGCATGGTTTCTAGTATTTTGTACGGAATAATACTGTCCAGTCGACCCCATAAGTAAGCGGTTGGAACGGTTTGCGTGTGGAGTGCATCTCGAAAATCCCAGGTTTTTAAGATTTCAAGGCCATTTTTAAGGCCCTCTATATTAAAGTGTTGAGGGAGTTCAAGTGACATCAATGACGCTGGTGACTGCAAGGTAATAAAGTCATGTAGCACTTGTTTGGGTGCTTCAATGAGTGCCGCGTAAAATGCGTCTAAGTTAGGTAGCTGAATGCCAGGCCAATTATCGGTTACAACAAAGCGTGGGGAGGAGGCAACATTCATTAAGTGTGAGACACGTGCGGGAGCCTCAATCGTAAGACGTGTTGCAATAAGCCCGCCCATCGACCAGCCAACGACAGCAAATTGCTTAGGTAAGACATGAAGCATTTTTTGCTTAAAGGCACGCCAGTTCATGGAGGGTGTTTTGCCAAAACCCGGCAAATCTACCCGATAAATCATGTAAGAATGCTCAAGACGCGAGGCAACGTTGGACCATATTTGGTGGTTAAATCCCCATCCGTGCAAGAGTAATAAGGGGTAACCTTGGCCACTTTTTTTTATATAGACCGATGACATTGGTGTAAGCACTCAAATAAATAGTGAATATTATCAGGGGTATGGCAATGATTTAATACAATACGCAAACCGGTTTCTGTACGCCTAACGGTTGGCTCTCGCATGGGAATGCAATAAATATTGTGTGCTTCTAGATACGCTGCATACTGAATTGCAAGTTTAGGTGAGCCAAGCCTGAGCTGTTGGATGGGGGTGTTTGTGTCAGCCCATACGAGAGGGGAGTGCGTGATATGCTGCTTAAAGAGTACGATATTTTGTTGCAGGGCCTTGCGCGCAGTATCAGCTGCTTGTAGGTGCTGAAAAGCGTAACGTAGGCCATGTGCCATTGCAGGACTCATGGCAGTTGAATAGATAAATGGTCTTGCTGTTTGTGTGAGCGCTGTTATCCAGTCGTTATCTCCTAAAACGATAGCGCCTGCGGCCCCTAGTGCTTTACCAAACGGAATGATACGTAAAGGGACTTCATCTTGTGTGAGCCTGTGCGCTGTAACACTACCAAGGCCACTAGGGCCTAATATGCCAAATGAATGCGCCTCATCTACAATGAGTGGATAATGGTTGGCGAGTTGCGTGAGGTCTGGCATGTTACCGCGCATGCTAAAAATACCTTCTGTTAGCACAATTGCATCCGGCACATTAGGCTTTGGGGCATCATAATAGCGCGTGTAGCGACCACCGCTTAAGCGAAGACCGTCGTAAATAGAGGCATGCATTTGTTTATCAATGAGTGCATGGATATTAAGTGTTGCAAGTAGCTGCATAACACCCAAGTTTGCAGTGTAGCCTGAAGGAAATAAGCGTGCCGCATCAACCCCTAACGCACGCTTAAAAGCGTACTCAAGGGCTTCGTGTGTTTCGTGGTACCCCGACACTAACATTGAGCCTGTACTGCCCACAGAGTTTTGTTGAAAGCCTGCCTGATAAGCAGCCTGAATTTCAGGCTGCGTTGCAAGCCCAAGGTAATCATTGCTACTAAAGTTTAAATGATGCTTGGGCGTGCGCTTTGGTGTGCGTTTTAGATGGGCACACTCAAGATTTTTTACATACGCTTTGAGTTTAGGCTTCAGCATGCAAACCAAGCTTTTCAAGTAGGCGGTTGTCGTCACTTTGCTCAGGGTTTGGGGCTGTGAGTAATTGGTCACCAATAAAAATAGAATTAGCGCCTGCAAAAAAGGCCATGGCTTGTAGTTCGTCCGACATGCTGGTGCGTCCCGCTGTTAAACGTATTTTACTATTTGGCATGGTGATGCGAGCGGTTGCGATGGTGCGAATTATTTCTAAACCCTCTACCTCAGGCGAGCTACCAAGAGGTGCGCCTTGAATGGGGATGAGCTTATTAATCGGAACACTTTCAGGCGGGGGCGTTAAGTTTGCAAGCGAGTGAATAAACTCGATGCGGTCTTCGCGGGTTTCGCCAAGCCCCAAAATACCTCCGCAACAGACCTGAATACCTGCTTGTCGTACCGTTTCGAGCGTATCAATTCTGTCAGCAAAGGTGCGTGTGGTTGTAACTTTTTCGTAATAACTAGGAGAAGTATCAATATTATGATTATAAAAATCGAGCCCCGCATCTTTGAGGGCGCTTGCTTGATCTTCTGAAAGCATGCCAAGCGTCATACAGGTTTCAAGGCCTAGCGCTTTGACATCTTGAATCATCTGAGTAAGCTCAGGCATCGCTTTTTTGGGTGGAGAGCGCCATGCAGCGCCCATACAAAAACGCGTTGCGCCTTCAGCTTTTGCTTTTTTAGCAGCACAAATAACATCATCGCGTGACATCAGCTTTTCTTTTTTGAGCGCTGTGTTGTGATGCCCACTCTGATTGCAGTAGCCGCAATCCTCAGGGCATGCGCCTGTTTTAATGCTTAGAAGCTTTGCCATCTGGACGGCATTACGTGGCTGATGTTCGCGGTGCACGGTATGTGCTTCATACAAGAGCTCAAGAAGGGGTTGCGTGTAAATATCGGTAACTGCTTGAATATCCATGTAATAATTGCGCCTTTGTTATCTATTTATATGATGGCACTCATGATAGAGTGTGCCACACCATTGTCAACCTAAAAATAAAAAATGGTTAACGAAGATGATTTGCTTGCGCGTGATGCGGCACATATATGGCCGCCTTGTACGCCACTGAGACCAGACGTTGAAATACCGCGCCTTATTGTCGAGTCGGCAGCTGGCAGTTATTTACATACGAATCAAGGCAAAATGATAGATGCTATATCGAGTTGGTGGTGCAAAGCACTTGGGCATCAACCGGCACCTGTCATTGCGTCTATCGAAGCACAACTTCGGCAATTTGAGCATGTGATTGGTGCAAATACGACGTATCCCTTGCAAGTTAAATTGGCTGAGAAACTGTCTGAGCTGACACAAAAGCAGCATGTGTTTTTTGCAAGTGATGGTTCATGTGCGGTTGAAATTGCTTTAAAGCTTGCGGTGCATGCGATGCAGCTGAGAGGCATGCCTGAGCGTCGCGAGTTTATTACTTTATCGAATAGTTATCATGGAGAAACCCTTGCAACGCTTGGTGTGAGTGATGTGGGGTTGTATAAAAAACCGTTCGAAGGCATGGGGCCTGCTTGTCATGTGTTACACCATGTGCCATATGTCTCAGGGGAAAGTGATCCTATGTGGCGCGACTGTACTTCTGTATGGCCTCGTATTGAGGCGCAACTCGATACGCTCAAGACGCGTGCGTGTGCGATTATTGTTGAGCCTATTTTACAAGGTGCAGGTGGTATGCAAGTGTATAGCGCTGATTTTTTAAGGCGTTTAGGGGATTGGGCAAAGCAGCATGATTGTTACTTAATTGCTGATGAAATCATGACGGGCTTGGGCCGAACAGGCGCGATTTTGGCATCAAACCACGCAGGCATTAGCCCAGACTTTATTTGTTTATCTAAAACGCTAACAGCTGGCACAATGCCGCTTAGTTGTACCTTAATTGATGCAGCAGTGTTTGATGTATTTGCAGCAAATCCTAACGATCCATTCCTACACTCACATACCTACACAGGGCATGCCCTTGGGGTTGCAGCAGCAATGGCAACGCTTGATGTACTTGAAGCAGTAAAAATTGATAAAAAAGCGCGTGAGTTGGGTGCTTATATGAAATCATCATTTGAAGCTGTTGCGGCATCTACCGGGCGTATTCAAAACATTCGAAGCATCGGGGGGATGGTTGCAGGTGAGTTGGTTGTGCCAGATAACCAGTTAATGGGGCGGGCACTCTCGCGTGAAGCACTTAAGCGTGGTGCACTATTACGCCCACTTGGAAATACAGTGTATTGGTTTCCGCCACTTAACACAGAGACACGTACAATTGATGCATTAGCTGCCATCACACAGGATGCAATTGATGCGATACTTTCTCACCCATAATGTTTTTTTATACTAACTAGCTTGCCCATGTGGTAAGCTGCCTTTTTTGTGTTTATTTCGAACAGAGGTAATCAAATGCCAACAGTATTTACTACAAACGATTTGATGCAGCATGCTTTTTGGGGAAGGTACGCTTGGTCTTTAGCCCATCAACCTGATATCAGGGCATGTAGCCTTACGCGTGACCAGATAGGGTTGTATCTTGAGCGCGTGGTTGATTGGCCACCAGTGATAACCCTAATAGAGAGAAACGTGGCGCATTTCAATCAAAGGCCCATTGCAGACCCTGTGCAGATGCAACAGCTTTTTAAGTGGTACGCAGGGAGTGTAACGGTATTACTCTCAGACTTTAAGGCGCGCTTGATTGATGCGATAGTACGTGTGCACCGCGGGGAAGAGGTGAAATGTCAGTTGAACGAAGACGATATTGAACAAGCGCATGAAAAATTTCAACGTCATCTGGCGCGTTTTTGGGGTGCATACGAGCATAATTCGTTGTGGGGAGGCCCACGCCCAAATGTGGCTGACTTAGCGGGAAGTGCGAATGCCATTATAGGGAAGAGAAAACTTGATGAAGTTGAGCTTGATGAAGTGGAGGGGGTGCTTCACCAACTTGAGATATAAGAAAATAATAACGTTGTCGAAAAGCCCCAGAGTATGCTATAAAACAGGCAGCAATTGATATAACCTCTGAATGTTTGTGAGTCTGTAATGCCAATTTATGAATATCGATGTAGCGCGTGTCAGCACACGTTTGATGCGCTTCAAAAAATGAGTGATGCCCCATTAACACATTGCCCTCAGTGTGGTAAAGATACGGCGGAAAAGTTGGTGTCTGCTGCTGGGTTTCAACTAAAAGGGAGTGGTTGGTACGTGACGGATTTTAAAGATAAACCCAAACAATCTGCCACCTCACCTGAGAACAAGACAAAAAGTACCGCCAAAAAGTCGGAGGAATAGCGATTGAAGCCTAAGTCCGTTCGTAGTTATTTGTTAGCAGGGCTTGTGGTGTGGCTGCCTGTGATTGTAACACTGTTGGTATTGCGCTTTATTATAGACTTACTTGATAAGTCTATGGCGTTACTTCCACACGCCTATCAACCAGAGCAATTGTTTGGGTTTCACATGCCAGGATTTGGTGTGATTTTTTCACTGTTACTTTTGTTTTTAACAGGACTGTTTGCAACCAACTTTTTGGGGCAGCGTCTGGTCCGTTGGAGTGAGGCGATACTCGACAGAATTCCTTTAGTGCGCTCAATTTATAGTGCGAGTAAACAAGTGATGGAGACTGTTTTTTCGAGCAATAGTGAAGCATTTCGAAAAGTGCTCCTCATTGAGTATCCACGTAAGGGTCTTTGGACCATCGCCTTTCAAACGGGGGTTGCCAGTCAGGAAGTGTGTGAATATACGGGAGAAGATATGCTGTCTGTATTTGTTCCAACCACGCCTAACCCAACCTCTGGTTTTTTAATGATGGTTGCAAAATCTTCGACGACCGAGCTTTCCATGAGCATTGATGATGCGTTAAAGTTAATTATCTCACTTGGGGTGATGCAGGCCAGAAAACCCGTTTAGCAGGTTTAAATATGAACAAAAAACCGTCGTTTTTTTTGTTTTTGAAACTTTTCCTCGTGGGCTTTTGTTTAACGTGGAGTGCGGTAAGCCGTGCACATGAAACGGCTACGTCAGGCCAGCTTATTGAATATTTGGCTGCTGAAAAAGTCAATTTAACGTTAACAAATAGCAATCTGCGCGCATTTTCGGTTCCTATAACAGCGGACAATTTTTCTGAACAAGAAGAACGACTGGCAGCCCAAAAAACCTTAATTAAGGCCAAAATTCAAACTTTAAAAAGCTTCTTAGACAATCAAGAGAAGAAGCAATCTGCCCTTAAGGCACGTTTAAAGCGCTTTAAACAGTCATCCTCGACATCTTCAGATGCGTTAGTTTTGCAAGAATCTGTCAGTCAGATTCGTGCTTTTATGAAAGTGAATGAGAAAGCGCTTGAGTTGATTCAAACCAATCTGAGTCTTGCTTATCAGTATCAGAAAACACTCTATCAGCGTGAGCGAGAGCTTGTTTTATGGAAAGCCGCAGAAGATAAAAGTCATATTATTCAGCAAAAAGAAAATGAAATAAAAGTACTTGATGCAAGGCGCGTTGCTTTATACGAAAAAAATATTGTGCTTGAGCAGCAAAAAAAGTCTGGGCTTCGTCCTGAAGCTGAAAGTATCGGTGATGAAGGCGCTCTCCTTTTAAATAATCAAGAAATTTTGCTCATTGAACAGGAGGCGGAGCTTGCGCAATTAGAGCGTGAGCTGGCTGAGGCAGATTATGCGTTTTTAGAGAAAAACCAGGAAGTGAAAGCGCTGGAATTGTTGCTAGAGATGTATGCGCGTGCAGCGGTCACTTTAAACGAGATGGCAGACGCTATTTTAGTTATGCAAGAAACGCTTAACAAAGAAAGCACGGTGCTATCCAGTGAAGCCGATAAGCAAGCTATGAGCGTCTTGCAAGAGAAAGTGCTGCTGTTTAAGCATCGTGTGGATGTATTAAAAATACTGGTGCAGCGTATATCCGAAGAAAAACAGGCTGTTTTAAAAAAACAGCGTACATCTCGCCAACGATTTGAAGATTATAAGCAAGTTTCTTTGCGTGGCGTGACGCATCAAATGGCAGAGATACCGTTTTTATTTTATCAATATTTGCAGACGCTTTTTATAAAAATGTTCGATCATTATCTATGGGAGAACGCTTGGCCAAAAATATTTTTCTGGGGCATGCTGCTGTGTGTATCTGGCGGGTTTGTGGTCGTTCGGCGCTTGTTACGTCGTGTGACACAAGAAAAAACACGCTCGCGCTTTTCAGGACATTTGTATGATGGCGCCCTATTGCTTTTGTATCGAAGTTTGCCGCAATTTTTACTTGTGACATTGTTGATGATTTGTTTATCTCTCAATCAAGTCGTATTTGCCCAGTCACAGTTGTTATTTCATTTATTACTCATCTGGCTTGTGTACCGGCAATTAAAAGGCATTGCCCAACTTGCTTTATTAGAGCGTATGAGTGATGTGCCTGAGCATGAAATGGTGTTGTATCGCCGTTTTAAGTGGCTTTTTTTAATGGGAGCTTGGTCAACGGGGCTTATGATATTAGGCCAAGAATTGCCGCTTTCTTTTTTACTGCAAGATGTGTTTAACCGCTTTTTTATGCTGTTTTTGTTGGCCATTGCCTGGGTGCTTTGGAAAAGTAGAGAAACGTTCCCTGAGCTATTTCACTTATGGTTACATGCTAATAAAAAACCATTTCGACATTTATTGTCATTTTTAAGTGTTTTAATTCCAATGAGCTTAATGACAACGGCCCTGATAGGTTTGTTAGGCTACATTCATTTTGCATGGGTATTGGCGCGTTACCAGGCTTATTTCATGCTGGTTTTAGTTGTTTATGTGCTGTTACGGGAATTATTGAGTGACTTATTAGATTTGGTATCAGAACGCATGGTATCCAAGTTGCATAATGGGTGGTTGTGGGTTGAGGCCGTTTTAAAACCCTTAGAGAACTGGTTACAGTTTGGACTTTTCTTGTTAAGTGTAGTAGTTATTTTTAGGGCGTTTAAAGATAACTGGGAGCTTGGCATGCTTACCAGTGTGAAAGCGATAGGTAGTTATCCTATTTTTACGGGCTCTGGGGTGCATATCACGTTGTTTAGTAGTGCTGGGGCTATCATTGTTTTGATGGTTTTAATTTGGCTTTCTAAATGGACACGCGAGTTTTGTTATCGTTGGCTTTATCGTGGCATTGTGGATGCCGCCATTCGTAATAGTGTTTCTATTTTTACGCAATATACGGTTATTTTGCTGGGTACTTTTGTTTTTTTACGGGTGTTTGGCGTTGACTTAACAGGGGTTGGTATTGTGTTGGGGGGGCTTGCAGTCGGAATGGGGTTTGGGCTGCGTGATTTTGCGAGTAATATTGTTGGTGGACTGATGCTTTTAATTGAACGCCCTGTGAGAGAGGGGGACTTAATCACAATTGGTGAGTATGAAGGGCGTGTTGCACATATTGGTATTCGTTCTATTCGGGTATCTTCTTGGGACAAAATGGATGTGCTCATTCCGAATGCTGAGACTTTTAATAAGCCTGTTACCAACTGGACACACCAAGATGGTATTGTTCGCACGGTGCTGCCTATTAAGGTGAATCGCACGGAAGATCCATCTCTAGTGCGGCAGATTATTTTTGATGTGTTAGAAGCTATTCCTGAAGTATTAAGAGATCCGCCATATCAAGTGTTTTTAAAAGCAATTGATGAGGCTCTGGTTGAGTTTGAGGTGCGCTACTTTGTGAATGTACAATTGCATATGCGTGTTGCAGTTCGCTCAGAAGTATTGCTTGCTATCATGGCGCAATTTAAAACGGCAGGTATTCAGGCACCTATTCCACCATTTCGAGTCGAGTTGGATACAAACCACCCAGTTGAAGATGATGCAGTTAAACCCACCACAAAATGAAGCTGAGTTATTAGCGCGATCGGCTGAGATTGAAGGCTTAAGCTTTGCGTCTCTTGCAGCGCGCTTGTCTTTGCCTGTGCCGCTCGATGCGTTAAAACGAAAAGGATGGGTAGGTGGCTTGATTGAACGTGCATTAGGCACCACAGCCGGTACAAGTGCGGTACCTGATTTTCATCAATTGGGTATCGAGTTAAAAACAATTCCACTCGGTATGCGAGGAAAGCCGCTTGAATCGACATTTGTAACGAGTATCAACTTATTAACGATTCATCAAGAAACCTGGGAAACTTCACAGTGTTACTCTAAATTAAAACGCGTGCTTTGGGTGCCTGTTGAGGGGGATAAAACCATCCCTTTTCCACACCGGCGTATTGGACGGGGCTTTTTGTGGTCTGCTGATGCATGTGATGCGTCGATTTTAGCAAATGATTGGTCTGATTTGGCAGGTATGCTTGGTCGAGGAGCGCTTACAGAGGTAGATGCGCGGATGGGTGTTTATTTGCAAGTGCGGCCTAAAGCTGCAAATGCGCGCGCATTGTGTTACGGTTTCGATGAAGATGGGCAGAAGGTTTTGACATTGCCTAGGGGGTTTTATTTAAGGCCTTCATTTACTGAAAAAATGATGTTACATACGCTCAGCAATTAAAGTTGCAACGACGTCAAAAAGGTAACTCCCCACAGGAGTTCCCTCGCTGCGCTCGGGATGACGGGGTGGGGAGTTACTTAAAAAGTTAATTGCGCAGTGTATGAATTAGGATGAAAGCATGAAAAAAGTATTTGTACGTGTTTTGTTGTTGATAGGTGTCGTATTGCTCGTTGTTGTTGCCTCACTCTGGTTTGCAACACTCAGAAAATCGGTCACACCGATTGAAAGGCCCGCTGAAACGCCAGTTCAGCTGCCAGAAGAGCCTGTCGTGCCTCCGCCTCAGGTTGAATGGAAAGAAACGTTGTCATTTAACGTATTACCGGGATGGGATGCAGCTGATTTAACAACCTCTTTTAAAGCTTTTAACGTGTCTTGTGATGTATTTTTAAGGCAAGCACCTGATAAAATGGTAGGCAGTCGATATTTCCCCTTAAAGGCTAAAGAGTGGCACCCTGTATGTCGGGCTGCTAAAAAGCTTTCGAACCCTTCAAATGCTGAAATAAAAGCTTTTTTTGAAGCGTGGTTTAATCCTGGAAGGTTTTACGAAGGAGACCCTATAGAAGGGTTGTTTACAGGCTATTATGTGCCCGTGATTCCTGGGAGTTTGAAAAGAACGGATGAGTATACGGTGCCTATTTATGCTTTGCCGCGTAATTGGGTGACGTTTCGTTTGAGTGATTTTGACGAGAACTTACCGGACAGAAAGCTTGTTGGGCGGATTGATGGACATCATATTTACCCGTTTCATACACGCGCAGAAATCAATAAAGGTGCCATCGATAAGCATGCGCCTGTGCTGGTATGGTTAAATGACCAGGTTGATCGTCTATTTTTAGAAATTCAAGGCTCAGGTTTAATTGAGCTGCCAAGCGGCCGCGAAATGTCCATTGGATATGCGGGGCAAAATGGTGCGGCTTACACGTCAATTGCGAGCGTTTTAATTCGACAAGGTGTGCTAACGACTGATACAGCGTCGATGCAAAATATCCGTGCTTATTTTAAAGAGCATCCTGATAAAATGCAGGATGTGCTGAATCAAAATAAATCTTTTGTATTTTTTGAAAAGCAGAGAAGGGCAGGTGCTCGTGGTGCACAAGGTGTCTTTTTAACGGCAGGTTATTCACTGGCGGTTGATAGAAGCTGGGTGCCGCTTGGTGCACCAATTTGGTTAAATACAGAAAGACCTGATGTCGAGAAAAAAGAGCAAGTGCCGCTGCAGCGCTTATTTATTGCTCAAGATACAGGGGGCGCTATTAAGGGTCCTGTACGAGGTGATGTATTTTGGGGGAATGGTGAAAAAGCGGGTGCAATTGCAGGACGAATGAAAAACAAAGGTGTTTACTGGGTGATGCTGCCCCGTGATATACCTCGAGAAGGGGCATAAAAGCCCCTATACTTAACGCCGCGTGCATCTGCACCAATCCCATGGGCAAACACCCCATTTTGAACTATATTTAAACATATGTTAGTTTTTGGGGATTGGTATTATGCCTGCTAATTTCGATAAGTTAAACGCGCGCCTCAGACAAGCAAGTCAAGTGTTTTCACATGGCGTTGGAGGTAGTGCTCACATTTCAAAACATATTGAGACACTAGAAAGAGAGCGTCTCAAGTTACGAAAAGCATTTAGTCACAACTTAACTGAGGATGAGCGCGCACGCTTTGAGGTGCGCGCTTACCAGTTACATGGACAACTACAAGTGTTATTGAAATTACAAGCAGACTTTCATGCACTAGAAGAAACGCTGTCACATGTGAGTGGTACGATGACAGAGGCAGAGAAATCTGCATTTTTACACCATACAAGACAATTGAGCGATGATTATCGCTACGGTATTTCAAGATATGATGACGCATTTCTTGAACAAGTAGAGATATATGCAGGGCCCATTATCCATGTCTTGGATGATTATTCAAAAGCGCTCGGCCAAGCATTAAATGTGAAAAGAGGAGTACAGCTAGAGCAAAGCGTTCAAGCCATTATTGATGAAGCTGATAAACTTCAAGCACGATTTAAGCGTTATGAACAAGCCTTTACAGGTGCAAAACCACCAGAGGCCTTAAAAGCGCGACTGCAGGGGCTATCACAGGTAGCAAATGCCATAAAAAGAGATTATTTAGTGCATTTGGAACCAGGTGAGAGTCGTATACCAAATCCGCAGAGTAGAGGAGCAGAAAGAGCGGCCTTTAAAGCGCTTGCGGAGTTGACTTATTTGGGGAATGAATTTAAGCGTGAGGCAGAAAAGCCTGAAGGGAAAGCCGTGATGCAGCGCGGGAGTCAGGATTTAGTGATGCACGGAATAGATGCATTGAGTGACGTTAAGCTAGAGGACGACCCTTTGCATTTGCGAGATGGTGTTCACCTGAGAAAATCCTTAGCCACCTTAATAGACTCAGGTGATAAGTTAAGTAAACAGTTTGAAGAATATCGAGCGCAGCGCCTCACGTTAAGCGCAAAACCAAGTAAGGAGCTTGCAGATCAATTAAAAGGCGCACTTGAAATGGCAAAAAGTTGTCAGGAGGCCTTGACTGTAACAGACGGTGAGCCAAACTTTCCTGCTGTAGGCACAGCGTTGCATCATCAGTTACTTGCACTCGCACTGACACTCACTGTATTTGAGGATGAGGCGAAAAAGCCTAAAGGTAAAGCGGTGATAGATAGAAGTGGGAGTGATTTTTTAGTAGTACTGGATTCGGCGCGCACAATTATTAAGCCGAAACCTACACCTAAACCTGGTCCAGAGGCTACCGCATCAATAAGTGCTGAAGCGGTGCGTCAATCTCCAGATACCGTGATGCATGAGCACGAAGAAGTGATAGGGGGGGCTTCACGCGCCTCTCTGGATGCACCTATTGTAGAGCGTAAAGCGTTAACGATCGCAGGAAATACGCAAGCTAAATTTCGTGCCGCGCAAGAGAAGCTTTTAGCGAATATTGAAAATCACATAGAGCAATTGAAAAAAGAACAGGTGAAGCTTAGGTCTAAGCATAGCCATAATTTAACACCTGAGGAACGCACGAAGCATGGTGAAAATGCGTATCGGATTCACGGTGCGTTAGAGGCCTTGTCTAATATGCAGCAAGCAGCCCAAAAACTCGGTAAGAGTTTTGGTCCACATATGTCATCAGCACAACAACATGTATTTTTAGAGGCAGGGAGAAAATTTGCAGATAGTTTTTATTATGGGATTGCACGATATGATGCGTCGCTTATTCAGAATATGGAGCAATATGCAGGCGACATGGTGGATGTCATTGATGAGTGCTCAAATATGATGGGTGCACCTTTAGGCATAAGAAAAGGTCAGACTTTAGAGAGCACAATTCAAAACATGATAGATGAAGGCGAAAAGTTACAAGCGCGATTTAAACGCTACAAATCTGAGTTTACAGGGCATAAACCGACACCCGAGCTAGAACAGCAAGTGCAAGTATTATTGGATAAAGCAAATACTATAAAAAATAGCTATTTAGTGCATTTAGATCCGGGTGTGAGTCATATGCCAAATCCAAATGGCAGAGAGAAAGAGAAGGCTGCGTTTACAGCACTTGCAGAACTTGCGTATCTTTCTTCGGTGTTTAATATTGAGGCAGGCAAGCCTGCAGTGTCAAAGGTACTCAGAAGAGAGCCGAATGATTTTGTGAAGAAGGGCACGGCGCGTATGGAAGCGTTTCCACTAGAAGACGCATTAGAAGTGAAGCGAGGGGTTGTCTTAAAAGAAACAGTGGGTTTTATGCTTCGTGAAGGGAACGTAATAAAACAGCAACTGGATGATTATAAGCCGGGTCTTTTTGGTTCAAAGCCAACAGATTTATTAAAAGCAAGTTTACAAGGGTTATTAGATAACCTGGAGAAGTTGAACGACGAGTATTTAGCGCATATCCAAGACGCAGAGAAGAAGGTGCCAGACCCGAATGGTAGCAAAAAAGAACGTGATGCATTTGATTTACTGACACAAATTGCTCAATTTGCTCAAAGTTTTAATGCGCAAGCGAAAGTGCCTCAGAATCAGAGTGTTCTGAAAAAAAGTACGGCAGCATTTACAGACAAAGGAACAAGCGTACTAGATGAATTAACCAAATCATTATGGAAGTTAGATGCGAAAAAAGTGGGAAGTGAACGAGGAGTATTAGAGAAAAAAACCACTGACATGGCAGAGCGCTTGTTCCCGGGCTTTACAGTTGAATATTTGTTTGCCTCAGATGCTCAAGATGTAGCATTACACAAGGCGCTCAATTTGGCAGGGCCAGCTGATAAATTAAACGCGAAAAAATTTAACATAGCTGCGTTGGATGAAATTTATCGGTCTGTACCTGAACATGAAGAGCCATTTTCAGAGGAAGATGAACCTATTTCAAATTATGAGATTGGTCTTGA
>JARGNV010000055.1 GCA_029212465.1 Legionellaceae bacterium
GCTGCGGTCAAGCCGCAGCACGTCGGCGGTGGAAGCAAATGTCAACAGGCCCTAAATATTCCGGGCGTGTTTCTCATTTTTTTTACGAGAGACACCCTGGCCTCCTTGGTTAAAATCAGCTATTGTACGCAGGCACCCTCGATGGATATCAGGTGCATTTGTCCAACACAACCAAGGAGCACCACCCATGAGCCTCGCCATTGCTAAAACACGCAGTACGCTTGGAATTCACGCACAACCCGTCGCGGTTGAAGTACATCTCTCTCGCGGACTACCCGCATTTACGATAGTAGGTCTTGCTGAAACAGCCGTTAGAGAAAGCAAAGATCGAGTCCGAAGTGCTATTTTAAATAGCCAGTTCGAGTTTCCAAGCCGGCGCATCACTGTTAACCTTGCACCTGCCAACTTACCTAAAAGTGGTAGCGGATTTGATGTATCCATTGCACTAGGTATTTTAGCGGCCTCAGGGCAAATCCCAACAGCGCCACTTGCCTCTCATGAGTTTATTGCTGAACTCGCTCTAAATGGTGAACTGCGAGGCATATCTGGCATTATTCCTGTGGTACTTGCAGCACGCCATGCAAATCAAACGTTAGTCATTGCAAGTGCTAATGCAAAAGAAGCACAGGTTGCGAACTACAATGCACTGTTTACCGCAAACAACTTGCGTGAGCTCTGCAACGCGCTCTGTCATGGGGAGTTGCTCACCCCAATCCCTGAGTTTCCCATTGAACCACACGCCAAACAAACACAAGACTGGTCTGATGTGAAAGGACAACACTTTGCTAAGCGTGCTTTCGAAATTGCTGCGGCAGGCGGGCACAGTCTTTTGTTATCAGGACCTCCTGGCAGCGGAAAAACCATGCTTGCCAAGCGCTTCACAACCTTACTTCCTGAACTCAGTCAGACTGAAACACTTGAAACCGCAGCCATCCACTCTGCACGCGGGCGCCTTTCACACACACACCGATGGCATGAGCCCCCTTTTCGTGCGCCACATCACACCATTTCTTCAGTCGCACTTGTCGGTGGCGGCAGCCCCCCCAAACCCGGTGAAATATCTTTGTCTCATCATGGCGTATTATTTCTAGATGAGCTGCAGGAGTTTAACCGCCATGTGCTTGAAACGTTGCGAGAGCCTATTGAGTCGGGATATGTCTGCATCTCACGCGCTGCAGCACACGCAGAGTTTCCTGCAAAATTCCAACTGATTGCAGCGATGAATCCTTGCCCATGCGGACATGCAGGTAACCCACATAGGCTGTGTGTCTGCACTCCCGAACGTATTAATCGCTACTTAGCAAAGCTCTCAGGACCGCTACTTGACCGCATTGATATGCAAGTCACTGTACAAGCGCTCACCCAAGAAGAGCTCATCAAACCTAACACGAGTACTACACACGAAAGCCCGGGAATTAGAGAAAACACCCAAAAAATTCGTGCTTATCAAATCAAGCGACAAGGCACGCTTAATGCTGAGCTAAGTGCCAAAGCATGTGAGTCCATCTGTAACCTTGCAACACAAGAACACGACTTTTTAAATCAAGTGCTAAGCCAGCTCAAACTCTCAGCGCGCGCGTTTCATCGACTGCTCAAAATTGCACGCACCATTGCCGATATGGAGGCACGTGAGTCGGTGACTAAAATGGACCTAAAGCAAGCGCTGTCCTATAAGCAGGTACTCAATACCACAGGCATAGGATAGCACTTAATCCCTAAATATTTTGCGCCAGCGCTTCAAGAATTGCCATGCGAATGAATACACCATTTTGAACTTGTTTTAAAATGTAAGACTGGGGGCCATCTGCAACATCCGCATCAATTTCAACACCTCGGTTCATAGGCCCCGGATGCATCACCAACGCATCTTTTTTGGCATGCTGTAGTGCTTTTTTAGTCATTGCATATTGATGACGATACGCGTCAAAATCAAGATTTTCATCTTTTGTAAATCGCTCCCGCTGTACACGTAATGTCATAACTACATCTGTATCTGCAAGCGCCTCTGACAAACTATCCGTTGTACGACCATATTCAACCACATCCGGCAACCATGCTGAGGGCCCCGTAAATACTAAGTCTCCCACACCCAAAATGGCACAAAGCCTTTGTAATGATCCCGCAACTCGGGAATGTAAAATATCTCCAACGACTGCAATTTTAGCATTCGGTAAATCGACACCTGCCTCAAGCATCGTCATCACATCAAGCATCGCTTGTGTTGGATGCGCAAACATCCCAGCTCCCGCATTCACCAATTTCAATGTACTGGGAATTGAATCTTTTAACATTTCAAACACGTCATCAGCTGAGTGACGCATCACTACAATATGAACACCCATTGCCGAAACTGTTTGTAACATATCAAGCATCGACTCACCCTTAGTTTCCGAAGAGCGCCTGGGCTCTAAGTGAAGGACTGTCAATCCAAGCTTTTTTGCAGCCAGGTCGAAACTTAAGCTGGTACGTGTACTATCCTCATAAAAAACATTCAATATCACTGCATGTGGATATTTCGGATATGCTTCAGCTTGCTTGAAATATTTTGCTCGCTCAAACAGTTCGTAAGCGCGTGCCCGCGTTAATGAAGTCACATCTAAGAAGTGTTCCATCCCAAGTTACTCCGAATACTGTAGCCATTGCTCCAAAATAACGCATGCAGCGACACTATCTACTTCTGTTTTTTTAAGTTTTCGATAACCCCCTTGCTCAAACACCTGTGCACGAGCTTCAACCGTTGAAAGGCGCTCATCCACCAAAAAAACAGGTAAATTGAACCGTTCTTGCAATGCATTTGCAAATTTTTTAGCGGGTTTTGTGACATATAACTTGCCGCCATCCACCTTGGTTGGATGGCCAACAACCAAGGCCTCGGGGTGCCATGTCTGAATGAGTGTCGCAACCGCCTCCCAACGCGGAGTACCTTCAACTGCTTTTAATGTGGGAAGTGGGGTTGCTGTCGATGTAAGCCGCTGCCCAACTGCAACACCTATTCGCTTATATCCAAAATCAAATCCCAAGTAAACGGGATTAGGCATGCCCTGCTTTTCCAATTAACTGCTTCACATCAACTCCAATGCCTTGAGCCGTTTTTGCCCAACGCTTTTCAAATGGCACATCGTATAACAATTCAGCTTGATAAGGACACACAAGCCATTGCTCTTCAATTTCTTGCTCGAGCTGCCCTTCTCCCCAAGCCACAAACCCAAGCGCAACCAACGCATCCGATGGCCCATCATTTCGCGCAATAGCGCGAATGATATCATTTGACGTCGTAATCGTCACGTCGTCACTCAACAACAAACTCGAGCGCCAAGCCCCAAACGGACGATGAATCACAAACCCTCTCTCAGGCTGTACAGGGCCTCCGAATAATAACGGTTGATTCTTTTTTTCGGCATCACCTGACTCAATGTGGAGTTGATCAAACATAAAACTGAGTGGATATTGAAGTGGTTGATTAATGATGAGCCCCACCGCACCCTCTGGCTGATGCTCACATACATAAATGACGCTGCGCTCAAAGGACGTACCATGTAATGACGGCATCGCAACCAACAGGTGACTTCTAAGTGACAACGGCGCGTCCATTCACGCCTCCCAAATAAAACGAACTTAACCTTGAGTATAGTGCTATTTTTGATTTTTTTTTTCACAAAAAGATTTTTTTTGATTTCATTCTAAACTAATAGGTAAGCTGTCTTACATATTAAGGTGTTTAGTATGCAAAACACACTAGACTGGGAGCGTATTAAAAAAACGTTTAATGAAATAGACGCCAACCTAGAAGCAATTACGACTATTTTTGATGATCCAAATCATCGTAACAAACCCTCTTTTTCTGAGGCTTCAAGACAAGTATCTGAGCTTAGAGGGTCTGCAAGGAACTTATTCGCGACTTATGTTGAACATGACACAGATGGCAACCAAAACACCTGGCTACTCAACTCAGAAAAAGATATTGCATGG
>JARGNV010000017.1:0-20640 GCA_029212465.1 Legionellaceae bacterium
CAAATTGAACGTCAATTTGGAAAAGGCTCTGTAATGCGAATGGGTGACGGAACAGCTGTTCGTGATATTGAAGCTATTTCAACGGGCTCTTTAGGGCTTGATATTGCACTTGGCATAGGGGGATTACCCAAAGGGCGTATCATTGAAATTTATGGTCCTGAGTCATCAGGGAAAACAACATTAACCTTACAAGTGATTGCTGAGTGTCAGAAAAAAGGTGGTACAGCGGCGTTTGTGGATGCAGAACATGCACTTGACCCAACCTATGCGAAGCGATTGGGAGTTAATGTAGATGAACTCTTAATTTCGCAACCGGATACTGGTGAGCAAGCGCTTGAAATTACCGATATGTTGGTACGTTCTGCGGCTGTTGATGTCGTGGTGATTGACTCGGTTGCAGCCCTTACGCCAAAAGCCGAAATTGAAGGTGATATGGGAGACTCTCATGTAGGCTTGCAAGCGCGGCTCATGTCTCAAGCATTAAGAAAACTGACGGCAAACATTAAGCGTTCGAATACATTGGTTATTTTTATTAACCAAATTCGAATGAAAATTGGCGTGATGTTTGGTAACCCTGAAACAACGACTGGTGGTAATGCCCTGAAGTTTTATGCGTCTGTACGATTAGATATTCGACGTACGGGTGCAATTAAAAAGGGAGAAGATATTCTCGGAAATGAAACGCGTGTTAAGGTGGTTAAAAATAAAGTGGCGCCACCGTTTAAACGAGCTGAGTTTGATATTCTTTATAATGAAGGCATTTCACGTGAAGGAGAAATTATACAACTTGCTGTAGCGCTTGGACTGATTGAAAAGGCGGGTGCTTGGTATAGTTACAATCAAGCTAAAATTGGTCAAGGTAAAGACAACGTACGGCAATATCTAAAAGATAATCCGGATGTGTGTGCTGAAATTGAAGCACGTGTTCGAGAGGCTTATTTAAATAATGCAGCAGAGACGGTTGACGTTGAAACAGGTGAACTGATTGATGAATGAGGGGCTTGATGTGGCTGTGCGCTTGCTTTCGCAGCGAGAGCACAGCGCACACGAGCTTCGGAAAAAGTTAAAACAGCGTGGTTTTTCAAATGATAAAATTGACGACATACTTGACACATGTTTGCAACTTGACTTACAAAGTGACGCACGCTTTACCGAGATGTTGTGTCGTAGTCGTTTGAATCGTGGTTATGGCCCTTTGGTGATGCAACAATTATTGCGTCAAGCAGGCGTTGCGCCATCGGTGGTTACAAGAGCGCTCGAACAGTTAGAAACAGAAGTCGACTGGCTTTTAGCGGTGCGCTCGGTGTGGCAAAAAAAATTTCGCGGTAATACCGATACATCAGCGCGTGCGCGACAAAAACAACAGCAATTTTTGAGGTATCGCGGGTTTTCTGAAGCGATGATTCGAGCGTTTTTTGAAACGTGCACAAACGAAAGTGAAACAGTGTAATTAGGTGCTTTGATGACAGTAATGAGTAGTGCAGCAATAAGACAGGCTTTTTTAGATTATTTTAAAGATAAGCAACATACGGTTGTACCGTCTGCACATCTAGTGCCTGAGAACGACCCAACCCTGCTTTTTGTGAATGCAGGGATGGTGCCTTTTAAAGAAACTTTTTTAGGCATAGAGAAGCGACCCTATACACGTGCTGTGAGCGTTCAGCGTTGTGTACGGGCAGGTGGCAAACATAACGATCTTGATCAAGTAGGGTATACTACACGGCATCATACTTTATTTGAAATGCTGGGCAACTTTAGCTTTGGCGACTATTTTAAGCGTGAAGCCATTCAATATGCCTGGTCTTTTTTAACAGACATTTTGAAGTTGCCCGAAGAAAAGCTGTGGGTAACGGTATATGAAAAAGATGATGAGGCAGCGAGCATTTGGCTAGATGAAATGGGCGTGTCATCGGACCGCTTTTCGCGTTGTGGTGATGAAGACAATTTTTGGTCGATGGGGGATACAGGCCCTTGTGGGCCTTGCACCGAGATTTTTTATGACCATGGTCCGTCAGTTGCAGGTGGCCCACCTGGTACACCAGACGCCGATGGAGACCGATATGTTGAAGTATGGAATCTTGTGTTTATGCAATATAACCGAGATGCCAGTGGTGTCTTGCACCCATTAGAGAAGCCCTCCATTGATACAGGGATGGGACTTGAGCGTATTGCAGCCATTATGCAAGGTGTACACAGTAACTACGATACCGATATTTTCAAAACGTTAAAGCAAGCTATTTGTGATTTAAATGTTTCAGGTACGCGCATTCCACTAGAGCATACCTCTTTAAACGTGATTGCAGACCATATTCGAGCCATTGCTTTTTTAATGGTTGATGGTGTTTTGCCGAGTAATGAAGGGCGGGGCTATGTGCTACGACGCATTATTCGTCGCGCGGTGAGACATGGGCATCGCTTAAAGCTTCCAATGCCTTTTTTAACCCACCTCATTGATACTTTAGTTGCTCTGATGGGAGATGCGTATCCGGCACTTCAAACAAAAGCCACATCGATTAAAACGGCTTTATTAAAAGAAGAAGAGCAGTTTGCACAAACACTTGAACATGGGCTTCGCTTGTTGAAAGAGGCCGTCGAAGGGTTACAAGATAAAACGCTGCCTGGTGACGTTGCGTTTAAGCTGTATGATACTTATGGTTTTCCTTTAGATTTAACGGAAGATATTTTGCGTGAGCAGGGACTTTTAGTCGATGCTGCAGGATTTGATGCGTGTATGCAGAAGCAGCGCGCACTGTCGCAGTCAGCACAAGCGTTTAAAGTCGATTATACGGCCATGCAGCCGTTTACAGAGCAATCTGTTTTTGAAGGGTATACCAAAGAGACGCTCGAGAGCACAATTTTGGCTTTGCGAGCAGACGGTGTGCCAACGGATGTGTTAAAGCCTGGTACGCGAGCATCGATTGTTTTGGACGCAACGCCTTTTTACGCTGAAAGTGGCGGGCAGGTAGGGGATGTTGGCGAAATACGTGCACTATCAGGAGATGCGCTTTTTAGGGTTGATGATACGCAACGTGTGGGAGACGCAATTGTTCATGAAGGTGAACTATTAACAGGCACCTTAAAATTAAAAGAGCAAGTATCTGCCGCGCTGAACCTGAAAGCGCGAGAGGGTGCGCGGTTAAATCATACTGCAACGCATTTATTGCACGCGGCGCTCAAGCAATTGGTCAGTGACAAAATTGAGCAAAAAGGCTCGCTCGTGGATGTGACGCGTGCTCGGTTTGATTTTGCATGGGATGGTGCACTCACTAAGGCGCAATGTCTTCAAGTAGAAGATTGTGTGAATGCAGCGATTCGTGCGAATTATCCCGTTGAAACAGCTATTATGTCGATGGATGATGCCGTTAAAGCAGGGGCTCAGGCATTGTTTGGTGAAAAATATGGAGACAGTGTCCGCGTTTTAACGATGGGGGCGTTTTCAAAAGAACTTTGTGGTGGTACACATGCACGTTATACAGGTGATATTGGTTTATTTAAAATTACAGCCGAGTATGGTGTGGCACGTGGTGTAAGACGCCTTGAGTTTGTAACAGGGGAGTATGCACTAGGCTGGATGCGAGAACAATTGGGGCGGCTCGATAGCATGGCGGCACAACTTAAAATATCAACTGCAGATGCACCTGAAAAATTGACGCAATTATTAGATGAAAACAAACAGCAAGCACGTACGTTAAACGAGCTACAAAAGCAACTTGCAGCAGATAAAAGTCATGCATTGCTTTCTGAAGTTGAACAAATCGGTGACGCACGGATGTTACTGAAACAAATGGATGGGGTTGGGCCTAAAGCGTTGCGTGAAATGCTCGATGAATTGAAATCTCGCATTGACTCAGCTGTGATTGTTTTAGTGGGGGTGGTAGATACCAAAATGCATGTCGTTGCGAGTGTAAGTAAAGCTTTACTTGCAGCGAACACAGCGCCTAAGGCGAGTGCTTTTGTGCAAGTATTGTGTGGTCGTGGTGGCGGGCGCGATGACATGGCACAAGGGGGTGGCATGCTGCCAGGTGATTTACCTGAGCGGATGGACGCAGCGCGCCAGCTGTTAAAGCAATAGCTGCCGGTTGTTTATTTACACGACTGTTGGAGGTTTTTGCTGCGTTTCGTTTTGAATGTCTTCTACACCAATTTGGTGAGGCTTAAGCGCAGCTTCGCCACGCCCTTTGGGGTGTAGCATGGCATTGAAATATGCGGTAATAAAATGGATGAGTTGCTGCATTTGAATGACGAGTGATTGGACGATACTCATTTCTGGCTTTGCTTGTGCAAGAACGGTTGCCTGCTTTTCTTCAAGATAGTTTTCTCGTTCGTTAATCACATAGGCTTCAAATGTGCCTTGAAAGGGGGGGGTTGTGACATTCGTTTTAAACCATGGACACAGCAATTCGCCTTCAGCATTCATGAGGGTTTTTGCCTGAAACTTTTCTCTCCATTGTTTCACAAATGCTTGTAAGTCATCGATGTCTTCATGGAGGGCTTGGGTGAGTTGCGCTTGTAGTATCATCATGTTACCTGCAAGCACAGCATCTTTGGCATTATTGTCTATGAAGCTGTCAACAGCTGTAAAAAAAGTTTTTTTCTTGTCGTTATCGCTTAGGTTGCTTTGGAAAAACGCTCCTGTGATTGCATGGTGAATTTGATTAAATGATTTGAGAACATATTGCGGACTCGTAGTATCAGCCTTATTTTGGTCGATCATCTCAAAGAGTTCTTGGAATTCATGTTTTGCATATTCCAAGCCTGCACTTCGTGCTTCTCGATTATTCCCCATACGAATCAGTGCTTCACCCAAAGCTTCAGATGGGATGAAGCCTTTATAGTCGCGCCAGACCTTTGAGATGCTCCCCCCAAGCTGCGCATCTGCCACACTGCTACGATTAAAAAAGTCAAAAATAGGATGTTCTTTCAGATGAACGCCACCGCCAAGGGCTTCTGTCTCGTGAATCAAGTCATTAAGCGCATGCCCAAAGTCGATACTCCCGGCTTGAAGCGGCTGATTCGGTGCACTGACAACCATGCGGTTCCCTGGGTTGACATCATGATCGCCAATGATGGCTGCAACAGCAAGTGTATCAGCGAGGGTTTGTCCGAGTGTGCTGTCGGGGGTGATGTACCACTCTCCATCTGGCGGGTTGGCATTTGGCGTGTTGGTTAGCACCAATTGCACGTGCCTTCTCTGACCGAGCTTTTTATTTAAACCTTCTTTGCTTGTGTAATATTGGTCGAAAGTATGTTTTGTATTTTCGAGGTATTTTGAGATGACTTCAACATGTTGATTGTCTGGGTCGTAGTACGTTTCAACGTGCGCACCTAAGGCGCCTAAGTAGGCGCGTGCATAACCAGAAGCAATGACTTCGCCTAAGTTTTCGCGGTCGGTGTATCGTGCTTTTATATTACGGTGATGAAAAAAACCTTTACCCCTTAAAGATTTTTTTTCTTGGTAGGTGTCAGGACCTATTTTTACTGCATGACTTCCAGTGACACCACCAGTGTTTTTTCGATGTTTCTTTTCTGCCCCAGCCTCTGGGTGTATTTTTCTTTTAACCATTGCTACAAAACCAGGCTAATTGTTTTTATTAAGTATAGACTGGTCTGAGAGAGTTTCTATGACGAGCAAGGTTTACTGAGCGTATGCTTTTTATGCGCCTATCTGTCAACAGGGCGCAGGTATGCGATGTGTATTTTCTGGTGCTGTTGGAGCGGAGGACTGTCCCTTTGAACATTGTGAGTATAGTCCGAGGCCTAGTAGCAATGATGCGGCACCGATTAATCCAACAGGGCTTGATGCCATCACTCCAAGCAATATCAATCCAACACCAGCCGATGCGAGGGTGATGGCACCTATTAGCTTAAAGTTAATCGTGTGAGAGGTACTTGGGCTCGTAGTGCGGGGTTTGGCTTTGTGCGCTGACCCGCTTGATGCTTGAGTGGTATGGGGTTGCTTGAGCCATGCCGCAGTGGCGTTTGGTGCAGGCGCTTTATATTTTCCTTGGCTGATATAGTTTTTGATCCAAGCCATGTGTTTGGCATTGATTCCTTTTACGTTTGTGGTGTCAGCTTTAAATTGCAGGTTACCTAAATCATCTTTCGCTTTAAGGGTGCTATTAAGGGTTGTAATAGCTTCTTTGTCGAGTTCGCCTAAATATACGGCATAAAAATGAATAGCTTTGGGGGGATGGCCATTGCTTGCAGGCGTTGATTCTGTTTGAACGTGGTAGATATTAGGGTTTAAGCCTTGCAAGTCAATATTTGTTTCTTCTTCGAGCTCTCTTTGAGCAGCACGTTTGTATGCGCTATATTTGGCCTGCTGCGTGAGTGGAGTTCCGCACTGGAAGTCTTCTTGGTCGACTTGTCCGCCAGGAAAAATGAGCTTTTTGCTTCTGCCAGGAGCTGTCGATTGGCCTAAAAGAAAGAAAAATTGCTTGGTTTCTGCATCTTTATAAGTAAGCGCAAGCGTTGCATTTTGGGGGACACCGTTATCAACAAATTGTCTGGGCATATAAATCCTCATGATAGAGTTGTGCGGGAGCATGGATTCAAAAAGTTCAATTATTGTACATTTTTTAGTCATCCCTGTCAATGCAGTAAGTGGGGGTACGCAGAGGTAGAGTATTCTCAGGTATTGCGAGGGCTTCTAGAATAGCTGATACTGTTGATATGAGAAGCGCTACAGGAGTGACGCGCATATATGAATACGGATAGTTTAAAAGAGCCTATATCAGGTGATAAGACAAAAAGTACTGAACTGGATGAAAAGGCAAAGGAAGCACTTGTTAGAACCCACGCATTGTTAATTAAGCGTATTGCCTATCATCTATTGGGGCGTCTGCCGCGCTCTATTCAATTGGAAGATCTAATGCAAGCTGGAATGGTTGGTTTGCTTGAAGCATCCAGGCAGTATGATGCAAGTAAAGGTGCATCTTTTGAGACGTATGCGGGGATTCGTATTCGGGGTCATATGCTGGATGAAGTGCGCCGCAATGATTGGGTGCCACGCTCGGTGTATCGGAATGCACGCTTAATTGCGAAGGCTGTGCGTGCAGTGGAAAATGCATTAGGTCGAGATGCAAAAGATAAAGATATTGCTGACGTGCTAGGTGTTGGCTTGGATGAGTATTATCACATGCTACATGACGCAAATGGGGCGCATTTATATGGGTTTGATGACTTAGGTGTAACGGATGATATGTTAAAAACTGAGGGTGAAGCACAACTACCAGAGCCACATGCAAATGCATTAAAAGAAGAGTTTAAAGGTAGGCTGACACACATCATTGAAGGACTCCCTGAAAAGGAACGGTTAGTATTATCACTTTATTATGAGCATGAGCTGAATTTGAAAGAAATTGGTGAACTCTTAGATGTGACAGAGTCACGTGTGTCTCAAATTCATAGCCAAGCAACGCACCGTATTCGCGCGCGTATGAGTGAATAATTTTTTATACATTCTAAGCGTCGGTCTTCACAGCCGCGAGGCTGGCGACAGGCTTGTTTTATATGTAAAATAGCCAGTTTGATAGCCTAGAAGGCCATTGGCATGTTGGAAGTGAATCAAATTAACTTGACGCTCGATGATTTGTCAGCGCGTATTCGTGCGTTGAGTACTTTTTTATCGCTTGATGAAAAGGCCGAGCGGCTTGAAGAGGTACGTCGAGAGCTCGAGATGCCAAGTATTTGGGAAAACCCTGAGAAAGCACAAACACTCGGGCGTGAGCGGGCAGGGCTTGAGGCGGTGGTTGATAAGCTACACGCACTAGCTGATGGCGTGCGCGACTTGCGCGACTTGTTTGATATGGCGCGCGAAGAGTCGGATGAACAAGCCATTCATGAGTTAGCACCTGAAGTTCAATCCATTCAAAAAGAAGTTGAAGCGCTTGAATTTAGGCGTATGTTTTCAGGTGAGCTTGATGAAAGTGATGCATTTTTGGATATTCAAGCAGGTTCAGGTGGTACGGAAGCGCAAGATTGGGCTGAAATGCTCTTGCGAATGTACTTGCGCTGGGGAGAGCAGCACGGCTTTGATGTCAATTTGTTGGAATGTTCTGCAGGTGAGGTTGCTGGCATTAAAAGTGCAACGGTGCATATTGTGGGTGATTATGCATATGGTTGGCTTCGAACTGAAACAGGGGTGCACCGCTTGGTTCGAAAGTCTCCCTTCGACTCAGGGAATCGTCGTCATACCTCCTTTGCGGCCGTTTTTGTGTCTCCTGAGGTAGATGATGACATTGAAATTGAGATTAATCCTGTTGATTTGCGTATTGATACCTACCGTGCGTCAGGTGCGGGGGGACAGCATGTGAACCGAACCGACTCTGCGGTGCGTATTACACATGAGCCAACCGGCATTGTGGTGCAATGTCAAAATGATAGAAGCCAGCATAAAAATAAAGATCAAGCCATGAAACAGCTGCGAGCAAAGTTGTATGAGCTTGAGCAACAAAAGAAGATGACCCAACAGTCAGCACTTGAGGCGAGCAAATCAGATATTGGTTGGGGCTCGCAAATTCGTTCTTATGTGCTTGATCAGTCAAGGATTAAAGATTTACGTACAGGGGTTGAAAACACCAATACGCAAGCGGTATTGGATGGTGACCTAGATCCTTTTATTGAAGCCAGTTTAAAGGCAGGAGTAGATGATAATGAGTGATGATGTATCTGAAACCGGTGACGTCGCCGATGTATATGAGGTGCGTAAGCAAAAGTTAGATGCATTACGTGAAGATGGATTTGATTTTCCGAATGCTTTTAGACGTACGCATCTTGCAGCAGACTTGCTGCAAACCCATGGGGAAGATACAAAAGAAGCTTTAGCAGAAAAAGCCATTCAGGTTTCTGTTGCCGGACGTATTGTTTTGCGTCGTGTAATGGGCAAGGCAAGTTTTTTTCACATTCAAGATGTGTCGGGACGCATACAAGTTTATGTGCGCGAAAATGAATTACCAGCGCTGTATGCACGTTTTAAACAGTGGGACTTAGGAGACATTGTTGGTATTTCTGGAACGTTGTTTCTAACTAAAACAGGCGAGTTAACCGTGCATGCGAGTGATTTAGAGCTGTTAACCAAATCGCTTCGACCCATGCCTGATAAGTTTCATGGGTTGGCTAATCAAGAGCAGCGTTACCGTAAGCGCTATGTTGATTTAATTGCTAACGAAGAAACGCGCCACACTTTTATTTTACGCTCACGTTTAATTCAAGCATTTCGACGTGCGATGGAGTCACACGACTTTCTTGAAGTTGAAACGCCTATGATGCACCCAATCCCGGGAGGCGCTTTGGCGCGTCCATTTGTAACGCATCATCATGCCCTTGATATGGACATGTATTTGCGCATTGCGCCGGAGCTTTACTTAAAACGTCTGGTTGTAGGGGGCTTTGAGCGGGTGTATGAAGTGAATCGAAACTTTAGAAATGAAGGCATTTCAACGCGGCACAATCCTGAATTTACCATGGTTGAGTTTTACCAAGCGTATGCAGATTACGAAGACTTAATGAACTTCACAGAAACGCTGATGCATCGCTTATGTGATGAAGTGATGGGGACGCGACAGATTGCATATCAAGAGCATGTGATTGACTTTGATAAGCCTTATGCACGTTTGAGTGTGAAAGATGCTATTTTGGCTTACCACCCGGAGCTTACAGAAAAAGATGTGAGCAGTGTGGATGCATGTCGTCGTGTGCTTGATAACTTGAAGTTGCCATATAATACAGCTGATGGATTAGGCAAATTGCAACTGGTTCTTTTTGAAGAAACGGTTGAGCACTTGTTGATTCAACCAACCTTTGTGATGGATTACCCAACAGAAGTGTCTCCATTGGCGCGTCGTAGTGCAAACGATCCGGAAGTAACGGATAGATTTGAGTTGTTTATTGCAGGCCGTGAAATTGCAAATGGATTTTCGGAGTTAAATGATGCTGAAGACCAAGCGGCCCGCTTTAAAAAACAAGTTGAAGCCAAACAAGCGGGTGACTTAGAAGCCATGCATTTTGATAGCGACTATATTGAAGCGCTTGAGTATGGCATGCCACCAACGGCAGGCGAAGGCATTGGTATTGATAGGCTTGTGATGTTATTTACAAACTCACCTTCGATTCGTGATGTGGTGCTGTTCCCACATATGCGGCATGAAAGTAGCACGTCGTCTGACTAACGCTTTAATTTTCACTCATAAAAAACCCTAAGAACCCCGATTTATCGGGGTTCTTAGGGTTGTAGTTGTTGCGATTTTAGTTGGTTTAGCCTTGCTGCCCTTCAAAGATTGACTCTAAAGCGAAAGGCATTGCGCCAGATAATTTGGCAGGTGCTTTGACCAAGTCAGACAAGTCAACTGTATAGTGTTGCTTCACAGGCCCTGACACAGTATTTACATCGTAAGTGACGGTCAGTGTTGAGCCTTTTTGACACAGCGCTTTCAGTTGCGAGAGCATTTTAAGCTGCATCAGCATTTGCTTGTCGCTTGGTAAGTTTTTGATGGTTTGTACTTCTTTTTCAAGCTGATGCACTAGGTTTGCATCCAGGTGATTCAGCACAAAAGAGAAGGAGCCAGGTGTTGCGCTCACATTTTTTTCTTGTGTTTTAATTGGGCTATAGACACCATCGAGTGCGATGTTAACATGGCTGCCTTGTTGCACTTGATTTTTCTCAATGACCATGGTGTTAACGGTTGCAACGATTTTGTTATCTTTTTTCAATGTAATAGGTTGATAGAGTCGAACGATATTATCAGCTCTAGATGCTCCTAGTGTATTTTGCGGGATATTGCTTTCAAGCGCGAGCCACTCAGTATCTTGAGCCAACTGTTGCTTGTTACTTGCAACGGGTGTAAACGAAAGTGAGAAAGGTGAGTTGAACTGTTTCGCTTCATCAAAGGTTTCAGGTAAATTGCCGTTAGCATCTTTTTCTGCAAGGAGTGGCATGCCAAAGTGAAAGCTTTGAGTAAAGTTGAAGTGGTTATTCGGCTTCACACCATTATCTGTTCGGGTGTAGTCAGAAAAAGGCAAGCTTAATTGGTAGTTGCTGCCCGCATTTTGTGCATCGGCTTTTTGGGTCCAGTTTACACTGAAAACTGCCGCGTTTGTCCGGGGTGGAGGTTGGATGTCAGCGGCTTTCAAGGTAGAAAGTACTGCATCTTCCTCGGCGCCAATAGCTGAAAAAATCGCGATTATTAATATAATCGCTATTATAATGCCTTCAACAGAGGTTTCACCATCGCTGCAGGCGACCAATCCAATGACTGCGAGGAGTGCTAAAAACTTCCAGTTGAACAAGCGTTTTAAAGAGAGACTTTTCATGGTTAACTACGTCCTTATGGTTAATGATAACTGTCTGATTCTACCAGGTTGGGACTATATGTCAAAGCATTAAAAAGCACGTTCTTTTAAGCATTTGAGTAATGTTTGAATGAATGGGTCGGTGTATACACCTGTACATTCATGGTAGGCAGACCAGCCAGGAGATGGATTTGCTTCTAGCACGACATAACCTGCTGCTGTTTTAATAAAATCGAGACCAATGAGTAAATTACTTTCATGTTTTGAGACTAAGTAAGCGAATTTTTTTAGAGCGTTGGGTAATATTTTAATCGACTGTAACTTAAAAAAGTGCTTATCATACCGATAGTCGACATTGTCTTTTGTATAAGCGCGTTTTGAAAAAGTTTTGCTTTGAATAACATGAGTGCGTACATCGTACCCGTTTACTTTTTCTTGAAATAAAACAGGTAGATGATGAATGGCACGTTTATCCCACTGTGAGAATGCTGTTTGATCAACAACAATAGAGCGAATACCTGACAGTGATTTTACAATACAGTTTTTTTCTTTTATTTTTTTTGTGTATAGATGCGGCCCCTTAATAATGTAACTTTTGCCGATAGAAACCAGCGGGTTATTTTGAGCGGCTTTTTTGAGGGAGTGGAGCAGTTGATAGGGTTTTGACTCGTTCGTGCACTGGTGCTTGGGAGCACATAATATTTTACCTTGCCAGTTATCTGCAAAGGTATAAAAATGCCCTAAAATTTTCCACATAGGGGTATTGGGTGGAATGGTACAGCCTCTAATGTATAAGCAGTTGGGATGAACAATGAGCGTTTCATGTTGGCTTTTTTGATAGATAAAATATTGCGTGTTTGCTGTTTCTACATAGCTCCAACGTTTGTGTATGTCTTCGTAATAAAACACTAAAACATTATCTTGTTTGAGAATGGCATGTTCAATATTAATGAGGACATTATCTTTTTTAGGACCGAAGCAAATAGCATGGATGTGTAATGACACTTTCGGATTATTTTTGAGAAAAAAATAAGTTTTATGGTGCTTATCAAGCATTGACCCATAAATTTTGGGGCGAAAAGCCGGCTGAATAAAAGTGGTTAGGGAAGGCATGCGACATATTCCTGAATAAGATGTTGTTGGACAAAAGTGTGAAAGTAGTGATGTTTTGCACTGCGGGTTAACTCGAGGTTGATACAGCCGAACGTGCATGTGTTGCCATGCACAAAGCATAAAACTTCAAAAATAAAGTAACCAAACTGCTTGCGCAGGGTTTTCATGTGTTTTAGTAAGTGCTGCTTCATGCGCATTGATAAGTTTACTTGAGAGGTGATGAGGTGCTTTTGACCCAGTGACAGAATGAACACAGGATGTCCTTGGGGTTTTTCAAAGCAAAAGATATGTGTATCGCGTGGCTTTGGTGTGTGTGTTGACCAATTGAAAAGGTTGTAAATATCAGAGTGCACTATGTTATGCTTTAAAGGGTTAGCGCTTTTGGGGCCCCAATAGTAGTTGGGTGTATTGAGGCTTGTGTGTTTTTGAACGATTCGCCACTGTTCGGGCAAGGCATAGTGTGTGCCACATAAGCCATTGACCGACTGGTTATCAAGACCTTCAAATGCACTAAAGCTGTAACCAAGGTAGGCTTCAAACTCTCTTTTTGCATATTCTCGGTCTTTTTTGACGAAGTTTGAAAACAATGCATCGGGAATGGATAAAGCACGGTTAAGCAAACAGTGTGTTTGATTAGAAAAAGTTGTTGTTGCGTCTTTATGCCATCGTACGATGGTATCTGTATCAGACAATTCGTCATCAATACTAAAGGTTGTTAGGAGTGCTTGAATGAATACAACTTCAATATCGATGCTAAAGTTAGTTCGATATTTTAAAACACTACGTGTAATTGCTTCATCTGGAGAAGATGAAGCAATGAGCAAAGGCTTTTGACGCATCATGTTAAAACACATAATCGTTGTTTAGCGAGGTGTCGGTGGTATTGATACGAAAGCCTGTTTCCTTACCATCTTTATGGCTGTCTTTGCCGCCTTCTTTGCCGTCACTTCCCCCTTCTTTTCCGTCACTTGAAAAACCAAAAAAAATATCAATTTGTTTTTGAACATCAGTGTACATTGCTTAATTCCTTTTAATAATTTGTTATTTATAAATAATTTTTCCACCAATTACTTGGCCGGATACATTCGATTTTCCGCGTAGAATTACTTCACCATGCCCATCATCGAAAATAATGTCGCCAGACACACTAGAATTTTTTTCAAGATGAACCACTTGCTTAGGATTATCGGTATGGTGAACATGAATGTTGCTCTCTATTTTTGTATCAATAAAGCGGGATAAATTAGAATAAATATCAAGCTTGCCTTTAAATTGGCTGGAAGATGAGGTGACAGTACCTTTGAAGTCGGCTGTGTGTTGGATGATGCACTGTGTTAAAGCAGCACTTCCGTGTATTTCTAGGGAGCCAAAGTTTGCATCATTGGCTTTTAGAAGGCCATTCACCGTGGTTGCTTCAAGCACCGTTGTGCCACTGACCGTGACCATACCATTCCCTGATAAGTCGGTTACCTCGCCTTTGCCACAGGTGACACTGCCAGGTTCAACGTTACAGACATTTGCTGAAGCAATACCGGTGGTGCCTGCAAGCAGCATGGCGGGTAAAAGTTTTTTCTTATTCATTTTTGTTCCTTTTAATGTAGGTGTGTATTCATCATGTGCTCTAGTACAAACAAATGCGGGCATGTAGTTGCCGTTATCAATTGTTTGGCGTGTTTGTTTTGAAATGTGTTTTGTTTGATATCCTCCTTGTGTGTTGATTCAATTGAGCCGTCTACTCTTAACATGCCTGTGCCAATGAGCTGAGTTAAAAGGGGTTTTGTCTGAAGTGTTGCGCGATATACGTTGAGGAGGCCAATGGCTAATGGCAAGCCTGCACTACGTGTATCTTGAACACGAAACTGTGGTGTATTACTTTTGAGTGTGTATGCAAACTGAAGCAGTGATTCCCAAGGCGCATAAATAGATGCCATAATTTCAAGGGTGCGTATAAGGGGGCGTTTTAACGCTGAAGCAACGTTGCCTTGTGTGTGAACAGTGAGTTTTTCTTGTCGCGTTGCATGTAGGCTTGGCGTAACGAGTAATCCTTTATGCGCCGCACTATAAGCAGGGAGGTACAGCTTTGTTACGGTTGTATGATTTGACATGTTCGTTCCATCGAAAAAAGTCAGTTTAAAAGTGAATATGCAACGTCCTTATATCCAGTGTTTGAAACGATAAACTAAAATAAATGCGGATTCAAGGCTTTTCACCCAAAAACCAATAAAAATATTCAAAAAATAATTTAACTCATTGATTTAAATATAATTATTTCTCCCGCTACGCGGGAAGGTGGCGCAAGGCGGATGGGGGTGGGTCTAATGCAGCGCTATACCACTGGAAGGTTCTTCTAAATAGTCTGAGAGTTCTTCTAAGCTTTCCTGGATAGCCCCTAGACTTTTCATGTCGGGCTGTTCTTCTGAAAGATTTTCAATGGCCTCTTGAAGGGCGATAAGAGTGGATGGAGAGAGCTGTTTGGTGGTTTCAAATGTGTGCTGTAAGTTTTGAATATGAGCGCCTATTTGCGTGATAGCTTCATTTTCTTCCAGCCATGCTGGGTCTGCTTGCTGTTTTTCTTTGTCGAAGAGTAAGGTTACTTTTTTTAATAAATCCTCAGCATCCTCATGGTCTTCCTCGGCAATAGGCGATAGTTCTTGCGTGTCGACGACTTGTTCTTCTTCACGTACTGCTTGCAGCCCTTCTCTCATTTGCTGCTGTTGTAGTGAGGTGGCGTTATTCGCTGCTTCTGTCGTTTTCTTGGGTTTGATGGGCGTGGAATTAACCGCTTTTTCTGACGCCTCTTCGCGCACAAGTTGTGAGTCACCTGGATTGTGAGGTGGCTCATATGTGTCATTGAGCAGTCGTTGAGGAGGCTTTGCCTGAATAGGAGTGGCTGTCACAATTGGTACATCTGGAGATGAGGCATAAACAGGGATGGCAAAGGGGATATTCACAGTTTTGTTTGCAAGCTCAAAAAAAGATCCTGTGATTTCTTGCAAACGCGCAAGGGTTGCTTGCATTTCAGGAATTGCTTCGGCAACTTCAATGAAATTTGATAACCGCTCTCCGCATGTACTTAGCAGCGCTTGTATCGCTTCTTTTGAGTCCGCTTTATCAATGGCTTGATAAAGTCTTTCTAATTGCCAGAAACATTCGTCAAATGCTGTCGTTTGCTCTTCTGTGAGCGTACTTTGAAGCGTGCGCCGTGCACCGAGAACAAAGTCTCTTAAGGTGCCGATACGTTCTTTTTGCTCTAATAGCGCTTCTTTTTTTATTGTATCTATTTGCGCTTTTGCGACAGCTTTGAGGCCTTCGAAGTGCTCATCAGCTTTTTCTATGTCTTTGTCGACCTGCTCTTTGATACTTGTTAAGCCTTGGGAGATTTCTTTTGTTTTTAGACCATACTCATTTGATAAGTCTAAAGCTTGCTGTAAAAAATCTTTGTAGATGTCATTAATGAGCTCTACATCTGCTATGTTTTCTCTAGGGTTTGCGTAGACTCTTTCAAAAGCTTGCTCTAGCTCATGCCGTTGCGCATGCCTATCTTGACGAAATGTTTCAAATGCTGCGTGGATATCGGGATCGTTGCTTTCTTGATTGATGAAGTCAACGAGAAGTTGGTCCATCGCTTGGTAGGCGTTGTATCTGATACGGGCTCTTTCTATTTGATGGGCATCTTCTAATTGTTGTAAATTTTCTCGTAAAAGCAGCCAGCGCTCAAATTTGGGTTGCTCCTTCTTTAGTGCTTCGACATGTTGAAATAATGCTTCAATCTGAGCGGTTGTAGCAATGTTTGCTTCAGTGGTTGTTGAAGTGGTAAGTGTGCTTGGTGTCTTTTGACTAATTCTTTCTCTATGACCAGGGGGCTTTTTATTTTCTGCCTCAAATTTCTCGAATAATAGCCGTAATAAATCAAGACGATTATGAAACATCAAGTTAAATATCAGATTGTGCTCGCACAAGAAAACAATGCGCTGATATTCTAATAGGTTTTCTTTTCTGATGTCTTCGAGTGTTTTTATACCAAGTTGCCCCCTAACCCACTCATTAAATGCTGAGTTAACGGGGGAGTCGATATTATTATCTTGAAACAGTTGTTTCTGGAGCTCGTTTTGATAAAAGGCTGAGAACTCTTTAAATTCGACTTCGCTTTTGTCAACGCGGAGGTTCATTTTATTGCCCAAATATACACTATTAATTCAATTATAGTGAATATTGGGCTTTTTGCTGAGAGTGATAGTTGGGCTGATAAATAGCTCTAACTGTTGAGATTAGGTCGGTCCATGATTGGCTACATTTTCCCCATGATTGGCTACACTCTCAACGAGCTTTTCTGTCCTCTTGAATCCTTCATAACGAATGCACGCTTTGGCTTGGATATGTGCCGCTTCTATTGCTTGTAGGTTTGCTTTCGCCTCGAGCCAAGCTTGCATTGTTTCATCAGCTTTAGCATCATCTAAAGCATATAAACTTGCTGCTAATGCTTCTATTTGTTTTGCTCTATCAGTAGTGGGGGAGCCAGATGGGCTAGGCTTAGCACTATCTTTTCCTTCACTCGATGTATCTGTCAAGGTGTCTGTGTCATCGTGTACAGATAGCTCCTGAATGATTGCTTGAGCACGTGTGAGTGCAGGAATACGTAGCTCAAGGCGGGCAATTTTTTGTGCATTTTCGGAAGGTTTTTTTTCAGCTCTAGCTTTTGCTTTTTCCGCAAGTCGAAGCTCACTCGTAACAATGTCATCGGGAGATTTATTAAGAGATGGCTCTCTTTCTTGTAAAATGGCAGGATTTTTACTGATTAGTGTTTGAATGTCACTCAATATTGTTTCTATTTTGGGCTGATTAAGTTCGTTAGAAGCATTCTGAATTTCAGTAATTAAATCAATGAAATCATAAATCTTGGTCATGGTTACTGTTCCTTCTTATCTATCTGACAACCAAAAAACAAGTCGGGCATTGTATCATGCGTTAGGTTAAAATTCAAACAACAACAAACCAATTTTAAAATATCCCCTCAATTTTAAATCTGAAATTGAGGGGATATTTTTTAATCAAGATATTTTTCTGCGTCTAAAGCTGCCATACACCCAAAACCTGCGGAGGTTACGGCTTGTCGATAAACGCTGTCTGCTACATCGCCACATGCAAAAACGCCAGGAATATTGGTAGATGTTGCCATGCCCTCTAAGCCTGATTTGATTTGAATATAACCATCGTGCATATCCACCTGACCTTTAAATAATTCGGTGTTGGGGGTGTGGCCAATGGCAATGAAAACGCCGTCTAAATCGAGCGTTTGCTCTGCTTTAGTTTTTACATTTTCAACACGAACGCCAGTTACTTTTTTCTCATCGCCCAACACTTCAGACAAGGTATGGTCCCAGAGAATCTCGATGTTACCGTTTTCTGCACGTTCAAACAGTTTATCTTGTAATATTTTCTCACTGCGTAGCGCATCGCGTCTGTGAATGAGGGTGACGGATGCAGCAAGGTTTGATAAATAAAGCGCTTCTTCAACAGCTGTATTACCACCACCAATCACACATACTTTTTTGTTGCGATAGAAAAAGCCATCGCAGGTGGCACAAGCAGAAACGCCACGCCCTTGATAAGCAGACTCTGAAGGAAGACCCAAATAGCGTGCAGAGGCACCGGTTGCAATAATCAGGCTATCGCAGGTATAAGTTTCGCTATCTCCTTTGAGGACAAACGGGGTTTGTTCCAGGTCAGCACTGACGATTTGGTCAATAATGATTTCTGTATCGAAGCGTTCGGCATGACGTTTCATACGCTCCATTAAGTCTGGGCCTTGTAAACCTTCAACGTCTCCGGGCCAATTATCAACATCGGTTGTGGTGGTGAGTTGCCCACCTACTTCCATGCCGGTGATTAATGCGGGGTTTAGGTTTGCACGTGCAGCATAAACGGCTGCACTGTAACCTGCAGGGCCCGATCCGAGGATAATAAGACGGTGATGATTTGCATTCATTTAAGCTGCCTTCCTGTCGAGTTATTATGTTAACATCGGGCATGGTATGACAAATCATTGCGTTTTAAAATAGTTATGGGTAAACAACAAAAAAAACAACCATATGCCTTTCCATGGACAAGACGTTTGTATGAAGGCGGATTCATTCTGGTTTCGACACTCGCACTCTTTGTATTTTTTGCTCTTATGACCTATCAACCCTCTGATCCAGGTTGGTTTCATACGACAAAGCCTGGTTTAATGGTGCTTAATGCTGGTGGGCGCGTGGGTGCTTATGTGGCGGACTTTTTGTATGGTATTTTTGGATACGCGGCGTATGGCTTGCCGCTGGCACTTGCTTATTTGGCAGGTGTTATTTTACACGATCAACGAACCTTAGGTGTTATTAGCCAGCCGATGCTTGCGCTGCGCGCATTAGGGGCTGTATTACTGCTAATTGGTAGTTGTGGGCTTTTGGTTTTTTGTGTTGCAGGAAAAACAGCTTTACTCGCTTTTCCGGGTGGTTTTTTCGGGCAACAGGTAGCCACTTTTTTTCACCAGCTTTTAAATGCAGAAGGAGCCCTTTTACTGTTGCTTGCAACGTCACTGGTTGGCATGACCTGGTTAACGGGGCTTTCGTGGGTGCGCTTGACTGAAATGATTGGGCGCGGGGTGATAAAAGTGTGTCGCATAAGTTGGGTGGGGCTCCGCTGGCTCATGCAGAAGACCTACATCGTAATGCGCGCAGCTGCGCACCTGAGCGTTCAGGTGGCGCGAGCAATGTATGTGGGTAGCTTGCAAGTAACGCGTTTTGTGGTGCGTAGCATGCGCATACTACTGAATGTAATACGCTTTATCGTTGAAACGCTCGTGACGATGAAAAGAGGACGGAAAACTGTTGCACCATCGCAGCCTATGTCAGCTCAAACAATACCACCTGCCTCGATACAAACGCGTGCTCATACACAGCAACCCAAGCACGCCCCAGCTCCGGCCGCGACCCCATTAAAGCCTGTACCTGCATCTCCTCCTGCTTTTTCATCAACTGCTGCAGTACAAAAGCCCTTAATAAAAGGGAGTGTACCCCCAATTGAACTACTCGCCAAAGCAGCGTCAGAGAAGCGTGCAACACCGGGTTATTCGAGCGATGCACTGCACACTCTCTCATCTGAGCTAGAGCGGCATTTACTGGATTTTGGCATTCAGGCAAGTGTCGTTGCAGCGCATCCAGGACCTGTTATTACGCGCTTTGAGTTGCAGCTTGCAGCAGGGGTTAAAGTCAGCAAACTTTCAGCGCTTTCAAAAGATTTGGCGCGCTCTTTGTCGGTGGTGAGTGTACGTGTGGTTGAGATTATTCCAGGAAAAACAGTGGTTGGGCTTGAGCTACCAAATCCTGAGCGTGCGATGGTGGTGCTGTCTGAAGTGATCGCTTCTAATATTTATCAGACTGCTCGTTCTCCTTTAACGCTTGCGCTAGGGGTTGATATTGCGGGGCATCCCATGGTGGTTGATTTAGCTAAAATGCCGCACCTTTTAGTGGCGGGAACAACTGGGTCAGGGAAGTCTGTGGGCATTAACGCGATGATTTTAAGTTTATTATTTAAATCGACCCCAGAAGAGGTACGTCTTATTTTAATTGACCCTAAAATGTTAGAGTTGTCAGTTTATGATGATATTCCTCATTTATTAACACCAGTTGTAACCGATATGAAAGAAGCCGCCAGTGCACTACGGTGGTGTGTGCAAGAGATGGAGCGACGTTATCGTTTGATGGCATCCTTGGGCGTCCGAAATTTAGCAGGTTTTAATGCAAAGATAAAAGATGCAATTGCAACAGATGAACCGTTATTAGACCCACTTTGGAAGCCAACAGATAGTATGGCTGAGAAAGCACCTGAGCTGACAAAGTTACCCTATGTAGTGGTTGTGATTGATGAACTTGCCGACATGATGATGGTGGTGGGTAAAAAAGTTGAGCAGTTGATTGCGCGGATTGCACAAAAAGCGCGTGCTGCAGGAATACATCTTATTTTAGCGACACAACGCCCATCGGTTGATGTATTGACGGGATTAATTAAATCAAATATTCCAACACGTATTTCTTTCCAGGTGTCTTCTAAAATCGACTCACGAACCATTTTAGATCAACAAGGTGCTGAGCAATTACTAGGACATGGTGATATGCTATTTCTTGCGCCAGGAACGGGGGCGCCACTGCGTGTACACGGGGCATTTGTAGACGATCAAGAAGTACATCGTGTGGCGGATGACTG
>JARGNV010000017.1:20650-41071 GCA_029212465.1 Legionellaceae bacterium
GGTTTATATTGATGAGATTACGGAAGATTCTGAGGATATGCGGGAGTCAGGCCGAATGGATGCAGTAGAAGATGCCGATCCTTTGTACGATGAAGCGGTTGCTTTTGTCATGCAAACCCGTAAAGCAAGTACTTCGTCAGTGCAGCGACGTTTTAAAATAGGGTATAACCGTGCGGCACGTCTGATTGACGAAATGGAGCGTGTTGGTATGGTGGGGCCACTTGAAGGTGGTGTGCGTGAGGTTTTAGTGACGTCTCACAACGAGGAGTAGCTGAATGAATTTCAAGCGCATACAGTGGTGTGTTTTGATTTGGAGTGTAGCAGCATTTGCGTGGAGCGATGCACCAGAAGATATTTTATGGAATAAATTACATCATATCTCATCGATGAAGGCAGATTTCACACAAAAAGTATCGCTTAAAAAACGTGTTGTATCTCAAAGCTCGGGCACGATGGCTTTTGAGCGACCAGGACACTTTCGCTGGCAAACAAAAGCGCCTATGGAGCAACTTTTGGTGGCTGATGGTCAACAGTTTTGGATGTATGATATTGATTTAGAGCAAGTGACAGTGCGGCCACAGTCGGCGGTGGCAGGGGCTGCGGCAGGACTGTTTTTAGGGGACGACCGCGAGCGTTTTTCACGTGCGTTTAAGGTCGAGACAGCACAGGCTGATGAAAAAGAAGCTTTTGTATTACAGGCACTCGCAAAAGATGCCAATATACAAAAGATGAAGCTATGGTTTAGAGGTGCTACTTTAACACGTATGGACTTATATGATCAGCTAGGGCAGCAGACAGTTATCTATTTTAAACAAGTACAAAATAATGTTGCATTGGCTGCGCGCTTATTTCGCTTCTCGCCACCTAAGGGCGTTGATGTGGTGAAACAATGAAGCAACTGAAGTGGCCGCTACGGCTTCCTAAATGGTTTAAACGTTGGTTTAAACGCATCTGGGTTTTGTTTGTTACACTTGTCGTCTTACTTGCCATATCACTCACCGTTTTTCGAGCATTAACCCCATGGGCTGCGCAATACAAAGGTGAGATTGAAGCCCATTTGTCACGTTTGTTGGGGGCTTCTGTTTCAATTCAAGAAATGAAAACCAGCTGGTATTGGTTTGAGCCGGTTTTAAAGCTGGATGGTGTGCAAATTTCTGAAAAAAATGATGCGGGCCTGAATGTCAAAGAACTGCTGGTTGGTATCGACTTAATGCGCTCGTTTTGGCATTGGCGCATCCAGCCAGGGGTTTTGTTTATTGAAGACGCCATGCTTAACTTTCGAGAAGATAATGCGCATTGGCAGCTAGATGGCGTTGCACTTGATGCCAATATTAAAACAGTGCCTCAGGCAGAGTACAGTACGGTTTTAGGGTGGTTGTTGGCGCATCAAAAAATTGTAATGAAGCGCGTTGGCGTCACACTACATTGGAGTGATGGGCGTGTTACATCTGTTAAGCCATTAAGTGTTGTTGCATCTAATAATGACGGTCATTATCGTGTAAAGGGGCATGCGAGTTTAGTTGGGGAAAAAAAGAGTGTCTTGTCTTTGTTGGCGGATTTAAATATGCCGACAGGTTTCTCTTCAAATATTCGAGGTCAGGTTTATTTATCGGCGGAGCAGGTTGATTTTGCTGAGTGGCATGCACTTTTCTCAGCATTTGGTTTTGAAGTAACCAAGGGATTTGGTGAGCTTCAAGTGTGGCTTGATATAAATAATGCACGGCTTGTGTCTGCACAATCAGTGTTACGTATGCGAAATGTATTGTGGCAGTTACCGATGGACAAAAAGCCACAAAAAATTGAACGCTTGAGTGCAAACATGGCTTGGGAGGAAACGCCCACCGGCTGGAAGTGCACGGCTGACCATGTACGACTTCGAGCGCATAAAGTGACATGGCCTGAAAATGCGTTCACAGTGACGTATCAAACTGAGCCTGCGCAGTATCGTGTATTTATTAAAACGCTTTTGTTAAAACCGACACGTACACTTCTTCAGGGACGATTCGATGGGTTAAATCCTTTATTTGATGTGAAGCCTGAAGGGCAGCTCAGTCATTTGCAGCTTGGTTTTCAGGATGGGCAACTGAATTATGTATTATCGCGTTTCTCCCATTTATCGTGGACGGAAAAAGATAATATTCCAGCCGTTACGGACCTTTCAGGAGCCGTTGCTTGGGAGCCGAAGGAAGGGCACCTCGAGCTTGATGGAGAAGACGTCACCGTGATGGCCAAAGATAAACCTGCTTTTACAGCTGAGCTACTGAATGCATCAATTGTTTGGAAGGCACTGAGTCATGGATGGCGTGTGAGCCTTGAGCGAGCAGTGTTAAAGCATGAGCATGGCTTGTTTAGTGGGCGTGGTGTATTAGATGATTTTACGGCAGATTCGCCCGGGCATATACAAGGACAGATTGCCTTTGCAACCCACGATGCGACATTTTGGTGGCCTTATTTGCCTGAAGCTGGACTGAAGCCGAAACTGAGAGCATGGCTTTTAAATGATGTAACACGCATCGAGCAATTTTCAGGACGTGTTGTACTTGAAGGTGCTTTAAAGGATTTTCCATTTGATGAGAGCCCCGGGAAGTTTTTGGTGACAAGCTCTATGAGTGGTGTTGATTTGCGGTTTAACCCTGATTGGCCTCTGACAAAAAATATCAGTGCGTACTTGCAACTCGATAAGCGCTTGTTAACGGGCAACATAACGGAGGCAGATTTTCAAGGGACGCCTATGGAGGAGGCGAAGCTAACTGTTAAAGACTTGGGGTTAAACCGAGAGGTGTTATCGGTTCAAGGAAGGCTTAGAGCACCACTTGAAGACATGCAGCAATATATTCAGCACTCGCCATTGCATGCAAAACTGTCTAAGCTAGATGCCCTTATATTAAAGCAGCCTGCTGACCTAAACTTATCGATTAAATTTCCATTTTACCCAGGCCCTGATAGTAGGCTGCAAGTAGATGGCGTGCTTTATTTTCAAGAAAATGAGCTGTTTTTAAAAGAGGTACCTAAAACGTTTAAACTGCAGCGCTTGGGTGGCAAATTAAAATTTGATGAACATGGCGTGCTTGATAGTCGTCTTTCATCTTATTTATTTGATGAGCCTATGACATTACGCTTGCATTCAGATCGCTCAAATGCACCGCACCTCGCGATTGATATGGACGGCTACTTATCAGTGTCTGGGCTTCAAGAAATGGGGCAGTTACCCGCTTTGGCTTTAATGCGAGGCCGCTTTCCAATTAAAAGCACACTTAAAATTACGGATGAGCCAGGTGATTTAGATTATATACACCTGACCTCTTCACTGAAGGGGCTTGCCGTTGATTTGCCTGCACCTTTTGGAAAAAAACGTTCAGAGCAAGTCCCCTTAAATATTGATACTTATTTTAATTTGAAGCGTGGTATGCGACTTCAAGTGAATTACGCAAATCAAGTGAGTACGGACTTGTGGCTTGCAAAGGATGCACAAACGTTGAAATTGGCACGTGGAGCGGTGGTTTTGGGCGGTAGAAAAGCGGTGTTACGCGATAAGCCGGGTGCCTCGATTTATGGAGAATTTAAAACATTTGATTGGGCGCCGTGGGCACCTGTGCTTGATAAATTACGTGCGAACAGCACGCAAAATTCAGAAGGATTTTTGCAGGCCTTTAGGACGATGTCATTTACGTTTGGAGAGGCTTGGGTTTTAAAGCAGCATTATCAGCAGGTCAATCTGTACGCGCAGCGTATGCCAGATGACGTATGGTCGATTGCAATGAAAGAAGACGCAGTTTCAGCTGACTTGAAGTATGCGCCAAGCGAAAATAAGCTGAGTGGCTCTATATCGGCATGGACGCTTGACTTACCCGAGAGTGGTGGTTTAGCACGTGAAGACAGCGCAAAGGCAACGTGGCAACCGGCACAAATTCCGAATCTTTCCTTAAAGGTGAGCGCATTGTGGGCTGGAGATGTGAATGCAGGCAAGCTGTTACTAAAAGGGACTCATGTGAGTGATACCGTGTGGCGACTTGATAATGGCAAGCTTAGTTCAGACGCTTATATGTTGACTGCAACAGGAGAGTGGGGCGTTGCACCAAAACCTGAAACACGAATTGATGCACGCTTGCAGGTAAACGACTTAGATAAAGCGTTAACGCACTGGCATATTTCTCCGGTGGTTGAGGCGCATGAAGGCGATATTCAGTTCGTTGGAAACTGGGAGGAGCCACCCAATGCATTTTCTGTGAAAGGGGTGACGGGAAAAATGCAAATTGTGTTTAAAGAAGGACGTATTCCAAATTTAAGCCCTGAAACTGAGAAAAAAATGGCACTTGGTAAATTGCTGAGCATTTTAAGTTTACAGACGATTCCACGGCGCTTAAAGCTCGACTTTAGTGATTTGGCGAAGCCTGGGTATAGCTTTGATAAGTTTGATGGTAATTTTGTGTTGGCACATGGCATTATGGAGACAGAGGATGCGGCCATTGACGGTCCTGTTGCACGTGCAACCATGAAAGGGTCGCTGAATTTAGATAAGCAACTATATGATTTGTCATTGCATATTACACCGCATATTACAGCGAGTTTACCGGTGGTTGCGACGATTGCAGGAGGTCCTGTGGCAGGGCTTGCCACGTGGGTTGCCAGTAAGTTGATTAACCAAGGGATGGAAAAAATCAGTGGATATACGTACGATGTTTCAGGGCCTTGGCGAGAGCCTGTCGTGCAACAAGTCCACATTTATAAAAAACAAACGACTGCAGACAAAGTATCTTAAGAATAGAGGCTGTTGACGTTTGCCCCTATTATCAATTAACAATGTTTTTTATACTGAGCACATTATTTATGGAAGGAAAATCACAAATGCATCTGCATGTACTTGGAATTGGTGGCACGTTTATGAGCGCGCTTGCGCTGTTTGCGCGCAAGCTTGGATTTAAAGTAACAGGGAGCGATGCAAATTGTTATCCGCCAGTGAGTGATTTGTTGGCGAAAGAAGGTATTACGTGGACGGAAGGGTACTCAAATACAGCGGATGCGCTCAAGGCTGATTGTGTGGTTGTAGGAAATGCCATTATGCGCGGTATGCCAGTGATAGAAGCCGTTTTAGATGCAGGTAAACCTTATGTTTCAGGACCTCAGTGGCTTGCAGAAAATGTATTGTCGCGTTATCGGGTGCTTGCGGTTGCAGGAACGCATGGTAAAACGACCACTACCTCTATGCTGGCATTTATTCTTGATCAGGCAGGCCTCGCACCTGGGTTTTTAATTGGAGGCGTTGCAAGTAATTTTAAAACCAATGCGTGTTTAGGCGATGGCGAATGGTTTGTGATTGAATCGGATGAATATGACAGTGCGTTTTTTGATAAGCGTCCTAAGTTTATGCATTATCGCCCTGAGTGTGCCATTTTCAATAACTTAGAATTTGATCACGCTGATATTTATGCAAACCTTGAAGCCATTCAGCAGCAAGTGCATTATTTTTTAAAAACGATTCCTCCTAAAGGTGAACTGCTTTATCCGAGGGATGATGCAGCACTCAAAGAAGTGATGGATAAAGGCGTGTTTAGCCATGCATCAAGTATGGCCTCATCAGGAGATGCCGTGTGGCGTATTGAGGCGCTGAATGCTGCTGTGTCACATTTTAAAATAATACACCAGGGTCAGGTTGTTGCAGAGATTAATTGGAATTTAATGGGGCAATTTAATGCAGAGAATGCACTCGCTGCTTTTGCTGCCAGCATGTATGCAGGGGTAGAGCCAGTGGTTGCCGCACGTGCGTTAGAGCAGTTTATACCTGTTAAACGCCGGCTTGAAGTTCGGATGGATGCGCATGGCATTAAATTGTATGATGATTTTGCGCATCACCCAACGGCAATCGAGAAAACCATTCGTGCATTGAAACAGCAAAACCGATATGAGCGTATTTTGGTGGTACTAGAGCTTGCTTCTCATAGTATGCGGATGGGGGTGCATGGCACGCGCATGTTGGATGCCCTGGCGGATGCAGATGGCGTATATATTTTAACAGAGACGCCTTCAGACATATGGCCGAAAGCATGGATGGTGTCAGATACGAAAGAGCCTTTGGTGAAAGCGGCAAGTGCTGCTGCGAAAGCCGGCGATGCGGTGGTTGTGATGAGTAACCGAAGCCTTGAAGCTGTGCATCAGGGATTGATGACAGCTTTCGATGAGCGGTTTGGTTAAACGGTTTTAAGCGCTCTTTTGTGTTTATACAAGTATAGTAGGCCCGCAGGTGCCATCATTAAGAGGATACCTGCCGCGAAAATGAAGCGGAATTTTGCAGCGCTTCCCATATTTAAGCTTTCTTCTGGCGGAAAGAAGCCGACGATGAGGCTTAATGCACAGCCTAAAAGGCCTAGTGCACAGGTGGTATAGTAGCCTACTTTTTTACCTGGTACTGAAAAATGGCGCGGCAAATCTTTAAACTTACTTTTTAAGCGAATAGCGGCAATAAATAAAAACACATACATCACTAAGTAAAGTTCGGTACTTAATGCGGTAAACAACCAGTAAATTGAGTTGATGGAAGGAAGCAAGAAAAAGCCACCGCAAAGTAACGTAACAAGCCCTGCTTGCAGTAGTAACACGCGTGAGGCAACGCCGTTTTTATTGAGTCGGTAAAGCCAAGGTGGTAAAAACCCTTGGTCTGCAGCAAGCAGCAAGCCTTTTGCCGGGGAGATAATCCAGTTGATCATGCCGCCTAAACTTCCAAGCAGCAACATGATAACAATCATTGGCATCATCTGAGTGAGGTGGTAGACCTCAAAAAAGTTTGTAAATGCTTGCATAACGCCCTGTACTAGCCCAATTTTTTCTTGTGGAAGCACAAAGGCAATTGAAAGCGAGCCCAAAATCATGGTGCTTAAAATGAGAATAACAGAAAAGAGCATAGCTCGAGGAAAGTTTTTTTGCGGGTTATTGATATTTCGAACGTGAACTGCTGCGAGTTCCATGCCTAAAAATGAGGTAACGATGGCGGTGAGTGAACTCCATGCTTGTGGCTCTCCTAAATGCGGTAAGAGGTGTGTTGGAGTTAGGTTAATGGCAAGCGGATGACCTTGAATGAGCCATATAATGGCGAGCCCCATAATAATACCCATAGGGATTATCATGCCAACAATGGTGCAGAAGCTGGCAAGGGCTGCAGATGCTTTCAGGCCCCGTAAACCAACAAGCGTTAACGACCAGAATACAATAAGAATCGTTAAAATAAGGTAAGTTTTACTGTTGGCAAGGTCTGGGTTGATAAGATATGCCAGTGTGCCCGCAATAAAGGATAACATGGTGGGGTACCAAACGAGCGTGTTAATCCACTGAAGCCAAATGGTCAAAAAAGCCATGGTTTCACCAAAAGCATGCTTAACCCAGCTATAGACACCCCCTTCTTCCTCAGGCCAGGTAGAGGCAAGTTCGGCAGAAATGAGCGCAATCGGAATTAAAAAAATGATTGCGCCTAATAAAAAGAAGAAAATAAGTGTGGAGCCAAATAGAGCCGTTGCTGGTAGGTTGCGAATGCTATCAATCGCGCCTGTAATGAGTAGTACTAAGGCAAACGTTGATATTTTTTCACTAGACCAGGCTTTCACGAGTTCATCCACATAATGCGTTAAAAAGTTGTCCATTATAGCGTAAATTTTGCTGACAAAGAAAGAGGCGCTTTCTTTCAGCTGAGATTTTGATAAACTGAATTGGTGTGCCGTTTTTAATAACATGGAGAAGGCAATGAAACGTTTGATTATTACAGGAGTTATGATGTGTGCGTTGGCTGCATGTGGTGGGAATGATGTACCTCCAGTACCTGATGCAAATACAGACGACATGACAATGCAACCAGCAGCGAGCCCGGATGCGCAAACACCAGCGACAATGAATGCACCTGCTCCAGCTACGGGAGCACCTACAGAAGAACAAATGACAGGGGCTGCGGCTCAAGAATAATGAAGGTTGCTGCTGTTTGAGGGTTGGTACCAAAAACAGCAGCATAGTAAACCGGTTGCATGCCGCCTTGCTTTTTTTTGGGTGTCTTTTACGCAAAGAGGTGGGTCTGTACTGAATGGCTTCTACCTGTAGAATAGGTCGTGGAGTGACATGAGGGCCTGTTTGTGATAGTTGATGCAGTTGTAACCTGGGTTGATGGCGCTGATAAAGCGCATCGTGAAAAGCGCCTGCGATATATTCAGTCGTTACATGGCGCAGTTGAAGAAGAGGCGCAGCATGCAACGCGCTTTGCATCTTCAGGTGAGATTGACTTTTGTTTGCGCTCATTGTTGCAGTTTGCGCCGTGGATTCGCACAATTTATATTGTAACAGATGCTCAAGAGCCTCCTGTCTTAAGCCGCTTGCGTGATACACCAGATGGACACCGACTTTGTGTGGTTGATCACCGCGAGATTTTCCGAGGATTTGAGCAGTACCTGCCAACCTTTAATAGCTTAACCATTGAGTCAATGCTATGGCGTATTCCTGGTTTATCTGAGCGGTTTATTTATTTGAATGATGACTGCATGTTATTGCGACCGCTAACAAAAGAGGCTTTTTTTCGTGATGGAAAACCAGTTGTTCGAGGGTGCTGGAAAACGCAAACGAGCTATAAGTGGGGGAATCGCTGTAAGCGCTTTTTGGGGAAGCATGTGTCGGTTGCAGCGCATCGCCGCTTTCAAGAAAGAAGTGCGAGGATTGCGGGCTTTAATAAGCGATTTCTGCATTTACCACATGTACCTTTCCCGCTGCTAAAGCAAACGTTTGTTGATTTTTTTGAACGTTATCCGAGTCTGTTACAAAAAAATGTACAGCATGCACTGCGTGATTCAACACAATTTTGGCCTATGTCATTGGCTTACCATTTGGAGTTGAAGGCAGGAAACGTCGTGTTAGATAATCAATTGCGGGAAGTAAGTGTTAACCCAGCACATCATGTCTGGCATAAAATGCAGCGTAAACTGGCGCAAGCCTTAGAAGATACCCATACAGTTTTTGCATGTGTACAGAGCTTGGATGAAGCAACCCCTGAAGTTCGACAGGCGTTAACACATTGGCTCAGTCAATTTATTTTAATCGATAGTGAAAAGAGGTGAGTGATGAGTATTGCAGTGCTTGCGACAGGAGATGAACTAACGCATGGCGACACATTAAATACCACAAGCCAAGCACTTGCGCGTGCATTCAGCAGCGCTGGATTTTCTATGGGCATGCATGTGGTGTGTGGTGATAAAGAAACAGAACTTCGTGCAGCAATTGCTTTTTTAGCTGCATCGCACGATACGTTGATATTAACGGGTGGCTTAGGCCCCACCTCCGATGATAGAACGCGCTTTGCTCTGGCACATTATTTGGGGGTTAACTTGGTGTCTTATGCAAAAGCCATGCAACATATCGAGGCACGTCTTGCATTGGCTCATTTAAAGCCTGATTCAGGGCAAGAAGTGCAAGCATTATTTCCTGAGGGTGCTTTATTATTTGATAATCTGCATGGCACAGCAATGGGGTGTGCATATCAGCACAATGGACAATTATTTGTATTGTTGCCAGGTCCGCCTAAAGAATGTTTGCCTATGTTTGAGGCGCAAGCTTTTCCGTATTTAAAGCAACAGCTCACGCCAAGTGACAAAGTATGCTTGAAGTGGCAGTTGTTTGGTGTGCCAGAGGGGGCCACGGCAAAGAGGGTAGAGGCGCTACTTGAGGGGATTCCATGTCAAGTGGGTTATCGGCTTGACCGCTCAGAGAACCCGTACCTTGAAGTCAAGGTGCGCTGCAACAAAGAGAGTGTTTCTCGAGTGAAGGTTGCGATTGAACCTTTGGCCAAAGTATGCACTTGAGTAAGGAGGCACTTTTGATGCAGGATGCATTATTGGTAGCAGAAGGTAAACTACAACAAGCACAAGAAAATTATGCGTGCGAAGAGGTGCGTCGGTGGGCGCTTAATAAATATCCCAAAAGAATGCGCTTTAAGCCTGAGGAAGAAGCGGCATTTAGACAAGAGATGGCCGATGTATTCGATAAGAAGTATGCGGAAAAAATAGGCGAGCCCGCTTGGTTATTAGTGAAAGACAGTATTGTGTTTGCGCTGAAAAATTCAGTCTGGGGCAGTCCTAGAATAAAAAATCCATCGCTTAAGGTGCTTCAAAAAGAGGTAACACGGTATGAAACGGCTTTGCAGCAATTAAGACAATCGTATCTCAGTCCTTTTTTTTCAGAGAAACAACGAGCGCATTTAAAAACGTTGCTTGAGAGGCTCCAAACGCTTAAGGACTCGGATGAATTGTCGGGTGATGGAAAGTTACATACGCAGATGAGAGCGCTTGTTGAGGCTTTAGAAGCGCATATGAATGACTTTTTACAAAATAAGTTGAATTATCCTGATTTTAAAGCACGCATTAAAGAAACAATCGAAGATGACAGTGTTGCAGTGCTAAAAAAACCAAATGGGCGTTTTCATCGGTTGTATAACGCGGTGGTTGCGGTCTTTAGAGCGTTTTTTCGGTTATTTGATTTGGCGTGGGTTGTGGGGCGCCCCACAATGGCCGCAACTTATACACCACTTGCACAAACTTTGGTAGGGCGAAAACACTTCTTTGAATACGCTGAAGAATCGGTGAGTTCGGAGCTTATGCAGCTTACCAAAGATTTAGATGACAGCATGCAAGCAATTGATGACTTGATGCCTGCACAGCATATGTCGCTTTCCTCATAACCTGGGGTTGTACTCGTAATCTTCTCTGCTTAAACTGGTTGGGATGACTATAACTAAAGGGAGTTAACTGAGATGATACAGGCTGTTTTGAAAAAGTGTTTGAATTGGAAGGTAAGTTTATTATTACTTACCTTTGTTGGTTTAGCCGCGTGCACTAGAATAGTTGAAGAGCTAATATTTTACGGACCAGCATATTTTGTAGAGGAGGTCCTTTTTGTTTTGTTTGTTTGTGTTGGTTTGCTATTCCTTTGGGGAATGGGGTTAGGAAGCGTCGATCTCTCTCCGGCAGTTGAAGCAGTAACAACTGAGGCAAGCCCTGTGACTAATGCAGCAATTTTTAGTATGAACTGGACAGAAAAAACTAGAACGGTTCAGCAGCAAGGTGAAGCCGTAGAAGTTCAGGGCGGTAACTACCAGTTGAGTTTGCCTTTTTCTGATTATACAAGAAATGGCAAGGCAATTAAGCCAGATAACCACTTCCTATTAAATAGTGCGTTCCATTTTGGTATGCCGTTACTGTCAGATGATGCAGAGGGCCAATTACCTGGCAATATAGATGAGGCGAAGCAACGCCATGTACCATTCTCTATTTCATTTGCACCCGTTGCAAACAACCAGAAATTATCTGCTGAAAACTCAAAGTGGTTGAGTGATACGGAGAATGTACCTCAAATGCTAGGAGCTGCTCATAACGAAGGCGCAGTCCGCTTGTATCAACCTATTACGTTGAAACGTGACAATGAAATTATTGCAACAATGGATTCACTCGTACTTGAGAAAACACACATGCAACAAGGAAGCAATATGAATATTGCAGTTGAGGGTGTGTATAGTCCGCTGAAAACAAAACAGAATAATGGCAATGCGCTGCCAGGCCATTTCTTGTTTGAGCTACGTAACTTAGATGCCTCTTTGGTGCACACGCTTGAGAAAGAAGTTAATGAGTTAAAGCACTTGTCTCCAAATAAACAAATGCTGTTGCAGTTGAAAATGCTAAGCCAACTCAAAGCTCTTTGTAAAAAAGGTACAACGATGACAGTGAGTTACGAGGCTAATACAATCAATGGTCCTGTGAAGCAGCATTATACGGTTGATTTATCTGAGTTAAGTGCAGCTCCAACACCACTTGCAACAATGTCAATGGGAGAAATGCTTAGTCAGTTGTGATGTCGTTGTTTGAACATAAAAAAGCCCCAATGAAGTTGGAGCTTTTTTATGTGTGCAATAAGGGGTGGTCAGGATGCTACATTTGCGATTGCGACTGCTTCATGGCCGAAATATGTTCCATGAGTGCATGGCATAGTGGCTTGGTGCCTTCGCGTGTTAGCGCTGAAAGCGTGAAGTATGGGCCTTCCCATTGAAAGCCTTTTAAAAAGGCATCAATAGCCTCATCACGGGCGTTATCGTCAGCAAAAGCATCGACTTTATTGAGTACCAGCCAGCGAGGTTTGCTTAAGAGTTCGCTGCTGTACTCTTTAAGTTCGGTAACGATGGTGTTTGCGGCTGAAACAGGGCAATAATCTTCGCGTGGTGAAATATCAACCACGTGCAATAAAACGGAGGTGCGCGCGAGATGTTTTAAAAAGCGATGACCAAGGCCTGCGCCAGCAGACGCCCCTTCAATGAGGCCTGGAATGTCGGCCATCACAAAGCTTTGATGATTTGAGACACTGACAACGCCAAGAGAAGGGTGAAGGGTTGTGAATGGGTAGTCGGCAACCTTTGGCTTAGCACTAGAAACAGCCTTCAGCAGTGTTGATTTGCCCGCATTAGGGAGGCCTAGTAATCCAACGTCAGCAAGTACGCGTAACTCAAGCTTTAATGTGCGAGCCTCTCCTGCACTGCCTTTAGTGGTTTGCCTGGGGGCGCGATTAGTGCTGCTTTTATAGCGGGTATTGCCGAGGCCGTGAAAGCCGCCTTGGGCAACCAACAAGCACTCTCCTTCCGTTTTAATATCTCCCAGGCACTCATGCGTGTCTGCATCGTACACAACGGTGCCAACGGGGACATCAACAGTGAGATCTTCGCCAGCTTTACCGGTGCAATTGCTGCCCATGCCTTGTTGGCCACTTTCTGCTTTGTGACGTCGTTGGTGTCTGAAGTCAACCAGGGTGTTTAAACTGGACGAGCCACGCAAAAACACACTGCCACCATTACCACCATCGCCGCCATTAGGGCCACCAAAGGGAATGTATTTTTCGCGACGGAAACTCAAGCAGCCATCACCGCCACGTCCTGCGTGTACATAAATGATGGCTTCATCGACAAATTTCATAAGTTGCTGGTATTAAGCTTTATCAGCTTCTTTTTCTGCAATTGGGTCGACGCACACAAACTGTCTGAGGTGAGGCCCTTTTTTTACAAAACGGACCAAGCCTGTTGCCAAAGCAAACAAGGTATGATCACGTCCAAGACCAACACCGGGACCTGCATGAAACTTTGTGCCTCGTTGACGCACAAGCACTTCTCCTGCGTTGACGCGCTGGCCGCCATAGCGCTTCACACCTAAATACTTAGGATTGGAGTCGCGGCCGTTACGAGTACTACCACCTGCTTTTTTAGTTGCCATGGTTCTTTTACCTTTCTACTGTACTTACTGGTTAATTGCGGTAATTTCGACTTCGGTATAGTTTTGACGATGCCCCATTTGTTTCATGTGGTGCTTACGTCGACGAAACTTAATGATTTTAACTTTTTTATGACGCCCGTTAGAAAGCACGTTGGCTTTAACAACTGCTTTTGATATAAGGGGTGTTCCAACGGTGCTTTTCTCACCGTCGACAATGAGCATCACGTCAGAAAAATTAACTTCACTTCCTGCTTCAGCGGGCAATGACTCAACTTTGAGCACATCGCCTTTTTTCACACGGTATTGTTTACCACCGGTTTTGATGACCGCATACATGGTTCTTCTCCAAGCTTGTCTTCTAGATAGGATTTTGACAAAGAGCTGAATTCTATAGAAAAAACGGGCTGACTTCAAGTTGTGCATGCGAAAGATTTTGTAACACCCCAGGTCCGTCATCCCGAGCTTGCGAGGGATCTCCTGCAGAGTGGCACGGAGCAGTTAAAAAAAACCTTGCAAAATTATGCTGTTATGATCAAATAGACTCATGAAGGATTACAAGCAAATCATATCGACGCTTCAAGAAAATATTTCTGCACTAGAAGCGATGATTACACAACAAGCTGCAAGAATAGCGGAGCTAGAAAAGCGCTTGAATAAAAATAGCCGTAACAGCTCTAAACTACCCTCAAGTGATGGACTATCCAAACCACCAAGGACGACATCACTTCGAGAAAAGGGTAAACATAAAACGGGTGGTCAACCAGGGCATAAAGGATGAGTCTTCTGTTACGCCTCGTATTAAGATGTCGCCACTTTTATGGAGACCAGAGGCTCGCCTCTCATGGCTGATAAACATCTATGACCACATTCTTGCTGAGGGGCTGCGTTTTCACGAGCACCTGCCACCTCTTCCGGCAAAAGGCAAACAAGATCGACAGCCCAGACGTACTGGTCATAATTTACTGGTACGATTGCATCACTATAAGCCAGACGTTTTGAGGTTTCTTTACGACTCGAAAGTTCCTTTTACCAATAATGATACAGAGCGCGATTTACGCATGATGAAGTGCAAGCAAAAAATATCTGGTGGATTTCGTTCTAGCACGTATTAGAGGTTTTATCAGCACCGTACGCAAACAAAATCTTAGTGTTTTACACAGCATCCAAAACATATTTTCTGGTAATATACCCATGCTTGTAGGAAGTTAACAGGCTAAATTGTCCAATCACAATAAGGAAATAAAATGCAGCGTGATTCGTACGTTTATCTCGTGACCAATAAATACAATAACGTGCTTTATGTTGGCGTCACCAATGATTTAATTCGTCGTATTTATGAGCACAAACATAAGCTCACAAAAGACTTTACCAGAAATATAATGTGAACAGGCTTGTGTATTATGAGGTGACTTCTGACATTGTTGTTGCTATTGAGCGAGAAAAGCAAATAAAAGGGTGGTCTAGACATAAGAAGAATGCGCTCGTTCAGGCTATGAATCCAGACTGGAATGATCTGTACGATAGTTTGTGTTAAAACGTGACACTCTGCAGTAGATCCCTCGCAAGCTCGGGATGACGGACCTGGGGTGTTACAAGATTTTTGCATTGGGCAAAATTTGTTCTATAATAGAGGTGTAGGCAGTAGGAATTGCACGGCCAATACCTTTGTTGAGGAAGCCAGGTTCTACGTGTGGTGTGCAGGCTTGGGGCACTTAGTGTCACCAAGAAGCCAAAAGCAGGTAACGAGGCCTCCAAGTTTGAAACAGGACCGCTGCAATCATGCTGTCTATTTTTTTATTCTCTAAGACCTATTCCCTTTTTAATCAAAACTGCATTGGTAATGAGCAGCCCAATGAGCATACCCATCATAATTATTAAATCAAGAGCAATGCTATCGCCTGGTTGATTAAGCATGACGTGTCTCAATGCGTGCACCATATAATAGATGGGATTAAAGAAAGTAATTTTTTGCCAAACATCAGGTAGCATATTGGTTGCGTAAAATACACCGCCCAGATAGATAAGTGGTGTCAGTACAAAAGTTGGAATAAAAGCGACATCATCAAATGTGCGGGCGAGCATGCCATTAATGAAGCCTGCCAGTGAAAAAATAGTAGAAATTAGCAATAGCACGCATAACGCCATAGGAAGGTGCTGAAATACATCAAGGCTTACAAAAAAGCTTGCAACGCATGTAATAAGCATTGCAACCACCACTCCTCGAATGACGCCACCTAATGTGTAACCCAGCAGCATCATGCTCCAGTGCATAGGGCTGACTAAAATTTCTTCAATACTCCTCTGGAAACGCATGCTAAATAATGAAGTGGATACATTCGAATAAGCATTGGTGATAATACCCATTGCAATGAGGCCTGGTGCGATAAACGCAGTATAGCCATAGCCTGCAATAGGGCCAATGCGATGCCCGATAACGGCCCCAAAAATTAAAAAGTAAAGCGTGGTTGTAATAACGGGGGGTAAAAAGGTTTGGCTTGAAATGCGCAGCATGCGTACGAGTTCGCGTCGAACGATAGTATAGAGTGCAATGTATTGTTTGTTTGCAATCATGATGAAATCAAATCCATAAAAAGCTCTTCTAGGCGGTTGGTTTTATTGCGTAAACTTTGAATATAAAGACCTTGCTCATTTAAGCGTTCAAATACTTGGTTGAGTGCATGCTGGTTATCAATGCGCAACTCAAAAGTATGTGTGTCAATTTGGGTGGTTTCCCAAGGGTCTAAATTGGGTAGGTGAGTGATGGGGTGGCTTGTGCTTAACACGTAAGTTTGGTGTTGCAGTGTGCTGAGCAGGGCTTGTGTCGATGTGTTTTCAACAAGTCGGCCTTTATCGATGATGGCAATATGCTTACAGAGCTGCTCGGCTTCTTCAAGATAATGCGTGGTTAGAATAATCGTTGTGCCTTCAGCATTGGTTTGCTTTAGAAATGCCCACATGCTATGACGAATTTCGATGTCTACACCCGCTGTTGGTTCATCTAAAATAAGCACACGAGGTTTATGCATTAACGCGCGAGCAATCATTAAGCGGCGCTTCATGCCGCCAGAGAGGCTACGTACGATGGTCGTTTTTTTCTCCCATAGCCCAAGTTGTTTGAGCAGCGTATTTGCGCGTTCAAGTGCCTCATGGCGAGGAATACCATAATAACCCGCTTGGTTTAAGAGAATTTGATCGCAAGGCTCAAAAATATTTAAGTTAATTTCCTGAGGTACAAGACCCAGGTGCTGCTTGGCTTGTGTTGGGTTTTTATCCAAGTCGATGCCACAGATATGGATACTACCAGAGGTTTTTGTCAGCAGTGAACTGATAAGTCCGATAGTAGTTGACTTACCTGCGCCATTTGCGCCAAGTAGGGCGAAAAAGTCACCGGACTCGATGGTTAAGTCGATCCCTTTAAGGGCTTCAACACCACCTGCGTAGGTTTTATAAAGTTGTTTGATTTCGATAGCATGCATCAGGGTAGCTTAGGTGATTTTTAGGGAGAATTGCAAGTGAGAGTGCTTGGAATAAGGTGTGATGACATCCACTCAATATACTTCAAAGTGCGTGCTTTATACCAAAAGCTGCTATCTTTGTGCATGCAGAAGTCTATTACTAAAGTAGCCAGGCCGCATCAGCGGCCTGGCTAAGAGGATATACTAAATCAGGATTCTTTCTTTTGTGGAAGCTTTTCGCGAATTCTTGCGGCGCGACCTGAAAGCTTACGAAGATAGTAGAGTTTCGCACGACGTACATCACCACGACGTTTTACGGTAATGCTGTCAACAAGCGCACTATATAATGGGAAAACACGCTCAACACCAACATTGTGCGAAATTTTGCGTACAGTAAACGCCGAATTTAAACCACGGTTTCGTTTTGCAATCACAACCCCTTCGAAGGCTTGGAGGCGTTCACGTGAACCTTCTTTTACTTTGACTTGAACAACCACAGTATCTCCAGAGTTAAACTCAGGAATTTTTTTGTTTTGCATTTGTTCTGCGTTAATTTCATCAATGAGATGACTCATAACTTATTCCTCCAACTGGCCATCTGTTATTTCAGAGAGGCCATACTCATGTTTAAACTCAATAAGCAATTGCTTATCGGCATCTGTTAATGAAGCATGCAAGAGTAAATCAGGCCGTTTCAGCCATGTTTGCCCTAGCGCCTGCTTTCTTCTCCATCTTTTAATCGCGCCATGGTTCCCTTGTAATAATACGTCGGGTACCTTTTTGCCATCCACACTGGGTGGACGGGTATAATGTGGATGATCAAGAAGCCCTTCCATAAAGGAGTCTTCTTCTGCGGAGTTTGGGTGTCCCAAACTGCCGGGCAGTAAGCGAGCCAAGGCATCGATAAACACCATGGCAGCCAGTTCTCCACCACTGAGTACAAAATCACCCAGCGACCATTCTTCGTCGACATCATCGTCGAGAATGCGCTCATCAATTCCTTCGTAGCGCCCCGCTACAAAAAGGATCGGTGTTTTCGTATCGGCTAACTGCTTTAATCTTGCCTGTTTAACCGTTACTCCTTGCGGGCTTAAATATACCGTTTTGCAAGAGCCGCCTAAAGCGCGCCGCCCTTCACGTATTGCCGCATGCAAGGGCTCATACTGCATGACCATGCCAGGACCACCACCATATGGTTTGTCATCAACCTGATGGTGGGGCGGGCATGTCCAATCCCGTGGATTCCAATGTGTAACCTGAACACGCCCTTCAGTAATTGCCCGGCCGGTTACGCCGTACTGAAGGGCTTTAAATATATCAGGCATCACACTGATTACACCAAGGTTCAGCATGTGTTAAAAATCCAAATCCCAACGCACCGTTATTTCACGGTTGCTTTTATTGACCTCCAAGATAACATCATCTGGGAGGTAGGGAATTAAGCGTTTCTTATTGTTATCTATTACAACCATCACATCATTAGAGCCGGTTGCAAAGAGTGAGTCGACTATTCCCAAAACCGTCCCACTTTCATGTATTACTCGCATACCTGCGAGCTCATGCCAATAAAACTCTCCTACGTCTAAAGCTGGGAGCATGTCTTTGGGCACAGCTATCGCGACATTGGTCAGCTGAGATACCGCTTCCCGAGAGGGGTACCCATCCACTTGAACAAGCATATGCTGAGGCGTTACACGCTCTTCTGAGCGTTTAATGCTTTCCCAGCTTGCAGGTTGTTTTTGAATAAACCAGTCGGGATATTGCAAAATATTGTCGCGTGGCTCTGTGAATGAAATGACGCGGATAGAGCCCTTAATGCCTTGTGGGCGTCCAAACTTTCCAACAACCACCCATCCAGGTGTAACCACACTCATTGACCTTATGCTGCTTTATCTTCTTTCTTGCTGTCTTGCTTAGCCGCAGGTGCTTCATAGTTTTTAGCTAAAAACTTAACACGATCAGATAGCTGCGCACCAACACTTTGCCAGTGAGCGAGACGATCTGTTTTAAGGTGCAGACGCACTTCTTGTCCACGAGCAACAGGATTAAAGTATCCAATGCTTTCGATATAGTTGCTATCGCGACGTCTACGACTATCGGTTACAACAATATGATAAAAAGGACGCTTCTTTGCGCCGGCCCGTGATAAACGAATAACGACCATGGTTTTCCTCAGTAAATTAATCGCGATGACTTAAAAATGGCGTTCATTGTACGAAAATTAACGAGACAAAGGAAGGGGGTTGGCAAAAAAAATAAAGCGGGTAAAAAGAGGTATGGATGTCAGTGAATCTTTGTGATCTAAATATATACAGAAAAGTGCAGGTGTGTTAATGTACGCGCCATTAAAGTGAACTGGATTGTATGCGATGTTTTTAAAATATGCACGATTTGTTTGGGTGATACTAATTTTCCCATACAATGTTTTTGCAACTCAGCCAATACCTGTGGGTATGGCTGAACATCTGATTCATTTAACACAAAAACCTCCTGTGAGCGCACGCTCTAATCAGACAAAAGCGATTACCGTATTTGAATATACATTTTCGAATATCGATAGAAATACCATTTATCAAAATGTTCAAGGTGTACTGGATGCGTCTATGCAATATTGGGCTGCTTATGCGGTGGGTGAGAAGCATTCAACAAAGCGGGTCCAGCTGGGGATGGGCAAAGTACCAGTGCTTGATCAAGGAAAACATGGTACATGCACAACCTTTGCTGTAACAGCAGCACTAGATGCTGCATTGAAGAAAGGTGATTATATTAGCCAGTTGTGCTTGCTGCAGCTAGGGAATCATTTTGAAAATGAGGGTAATGGAAAAAGTGGTTGGCGTGGAATTGGTTATAAACGTCTTTTATCTCGAATTGATAATTATGGGGTTATGAACATGAAAAAGCAGCATGCTCATGGCTGCGGCGGCTTGAAAACATATCCATATTATCAGGCACAACCAACGGAGATAATGTCGCCTGAGCAGTATCTTGCATACAGTCAGAAAATATCAGGAGCGCGTGTCACGTGGCAGCTTTTATTTGATAGATTTCCCATGCATGCAACACAAAAAAACGCAAACATGGTTAAAGATGCATTAGATTCAGGACATCGAGTGGTGTTTGGTACGTTATTGCCGAGAGTTGACTTAGGCACGATGGGGGCTGTCGGCTGGCATCATTATTTTAAAGATACCTGGGTTTTAACGGATGAAATTGCGACATCCCTTTCTCATCAGAATACAGTGTCGGCGCATGCAATGATTATTACAGGCTATGATGACACCGCTGTCGCAATGGACAAATATGGTCGCAGGCATCGCGGTTTATTTACAGTCCGCAACTCATGGGGCGCTTATGTTGCGGACTGGGGTGACTTTTATATGACGTATGACTATTTTAATGCACTTGTAATGGAGGCCTATGCAATACAAGCGCTTTAAAGATTTTAGCCAAAATCACCGGGAAAACCGCCACCCATGTTAGGCATGCCACCCATACCACCCATGCCACGCATCATTTGTTTCATGGCACCCGGTTTTTTCATTTTACGCATCATTTTCTGCATTTGTTCAAATTGTTTGAGTAGGCGGTTTACATCCTGTATTTGTGTGCCGGAGCCCATAGCGATACGACGTTTGCGGGATCCCACGATAATTTTTGGAATGCGTCGCTCTTTAGGCGTCATCGAATTAATAATTGCAACG
>JARGNV010000056.1 GCA_029212465.1 Legionellaceae bacterium
ATGCGCCCGATTTTTTAATAGCAAAGGCTAATTGCTGCTGAGAAAAAAATGCCGGCAAGGGTAACAAGGCCACCCCTGATACATTAGCAGCAAGGTCAACTAACAACCACTCCGGCGAATTATCACAAAACAAGGCCAATACTTTATGCTGATAACGTACTAAAAACCTTGATATAACATTAACCCCATTCAGCAATTCTTTATAGGTGTATGCTTTTTTTTCGCCAACAATGGCTATATCACTTGGCCGCTGTTTGGCAAGCTCTTTAATTTCGTTCCAAAGCATTACCGGTCCAAAGATACTCGCAATACAAGCTGATCAATTGTGGACTGATAATTAGTCATCACAAAACCTGAAACCGGATGACTTTTCAATATTGCATAAGCTTTTTTTATATCGCCTGCAATAACTTTTGGTTGGTTTTTGTAATAACTGCCCCATGAACCACTATCAAACGCAAGACTTTCGGCTTGGGCATCACAAATATCAATACACCCAATATCCAGTTCCGAAATCATAGATTGAACTTGCTTAGTTGCGGTAAATAATGCCCAATCAATATCTAATTGATAGAGTGTTGACACTATTAAAACAAACAGCATTTTACTGGTACTAGGATAGCTCGATGTTAAGTTACCAATTTCCGCTATCTTCTGCCGGTCAACATTAAGGTTGATCAGCCGACTAATCACTAACTCAGCCTTATCATCTAAATATTGTTCTAAAAACATTGGGTTATCGATCTCAGCCGGATAGAACCCAAGCACTGATGTTATATTTTTTTTGGTTTCTGCAGATAATAAATAAGGTAAAAAACTCTTAATCTGCGCGGCATGGTTTTTATAAAATTGCTTTGTAATATATGCTTCTACATTAGCTCGTTGCGGTGATTCAAGGCCTGTTAAAACAACAGATAAGTGAGGTAAAAAAACTCGTTTGCTTGCTTCTGAATCAGCACGTTGTTTGCTACCCTCTGATTCACTTTGTAGTGCACTCATAACCAATCCTTATTCTCATAGACTGGTTACGAGTGTACTTGTTGAAAATTAAGCCAATCTTAAGAGAATTGGAATAAATGCAAAAACATAATAAAAACCTTATATTCCCCTGAACATCGCCTTTAATACGTTACAGCTTATGCTGTAGGCCTAAGGTAACCTACAAACAAGTATTAACAAATTGATAAATTTAAGGCACATTAGGATTTTCTAAACAGTTACACCTTGTTAAATAACAAGGTCACGTGAGTTTCAAGCCGAGCTTCTATTTAACCTTTTTCCAATAAAATATTTCTTTCAATTGGTCAATCGCTTCTTTTGCGGTTGTGGTTTTAATAGTATCTATCAATTCACCTACTTTAAAGGTTCTATGCTCCTCATAACGCACACCCACTTGAGGCATATTTGCTAAACCAGTTTCTTTTGCATGTTCTTCAAAAGCTTTGTTTTTCCAAAAGAATGCACCCGGCATTGTGGTAGGAATAACCAATGCAAAGAATAAAGAACGCCTAATCACGGCTGTACTAAGTAATGACAGCCCTAATATCAACCAACCCAGCGTTGATGATGGAGAATCAAGCAATAAGCAAGACACAATAATTGAGGAGCCTAACAATACATTACTAATAATATAAGGCCATGCAAAACGGGTTGTTTGTAAGTACCATGAAGCACTACCTTCTCCCTCACTATTTTTAAGATCAGCGGCATGCGCGACGTGCCCTATGGCTTCAAGCAGCAAGCCCAGCAATAGTAAAATTACCAAACTAACATATTGTGTAGTATTGAGAGCATCTGCTATTAACGCAACGAAAACAATCGTTAATGACCCAAGACTCAAACATGTTCCAACAAAAGAACTCGCTGTTTGCCAGTGATCCCAAAATGGGCGTGCCTTAATTCTATATAGCTTATACATATAAAACAGACCTACTGGACCACTGAGTACGCCCATAATGGCAAACAGTCCAATCAATGGCTTAATCTCAAAATAACTAAAAACACTAAACCCAAGCAAGCTGCTAAAAAACAAACTAACCCCAGCAATTTCACGACTTACCGGTGAATGGCGTAAATTATAAAAACCACGGTAAAAACGATGTGGTTTGCCCAAATGCATATTGAGTTTATAGAAGCCAAACATCAGCAATACATTCATCAATACTAATAACGGCAGATACGCAACAGACGACTGAATCGCTACTATCGCTTCAACCCCCGTAAAGCTACCAAGCACAATGATTAAGAACGCGCCAAGGATGGCTTGTGTTGATAATGTAAAAATGACATGAGAACTTTCATGCGTCATCAGCAAAGCTTTCCAATTCCATTGCTTTTTGACTCCATGCTTTTCATCTACTACCGGTTTATACTTTCCAACTTCTTCATCTTTATGATATTTAAGCGGCATCGAGTCGGTACGCGTCATTTCACGCTTATTTTGTCGCGTTTGCTGAAAACGAATATTCGGATGCGTAATATCTGTTGTTGGAAAACCCGGTATTTCAGCTTGAGCCTGTTCCCTATTTTCTGGCACATTCTCAATGACTCCAAAATCCAACGCATTACCTAAACAGGCTGATACACATGACGGTTTTAACCCCACCTCTAATCGATCAACGCACATATTACATTTACTAACCTCACCTTTAACAGGGTCAAGTTGAGGGGCGTTATAAGGGCAAACCCATGTACAGTAACCACAGCCGAAACAAATATCTGGGTCTTGTAACACCGCACCATATTCAGCAAACTTTGTGTAAGCTCTTGTTGGACAACCTTTTAAGCAAACTGGGTCATCACAATGGTTACAGGCCATCGAAATATTAAGGCGCTGATAATCTGGGTACGTTCCACCTTCGACATAACCAACCGAACGGAATGAGATATGAGCAGGGTTATCATTTTTTTCACTGCATGCCGCTTCACATGCATGACAACCGATACAGTTATCTGCATTTAAATAAAACCCATGCTGTTTATATCGATCTGGGTTTTCGCTAATACCTGTATCACCATTTATATTAAGGCTCACCTCCCTTAACGCATTACCCTCCTCGGCGAGCTCAATATTGTCTCCATATCGGTTTTTTTCTCGGCTTTCTTCTGTCCTTAAAAAAGCATATTTTTGTTCATCACTACGTGTTTCAATCATGGGACTTAAAATGTTCTTGCTTCTAAATTTAATCGTGCAGCAACTTCCTGATTTACATGCTCTATTCGTACTGCGCATTGTTTAAAGGCAGGTTGCCGTGAATGTGGGTCTAATAGACCTAATGTAAGTCGGTTAACGCAATCAAAAAAGTGAAAGGGAATAAACACCATCGTCCTAGGTACTCGTTGTGTCAACATAACCATAACAACAGCATCACCACGACGTGAAATAACACGCACATAGGACTGATGCTCTATCCCCTGTTCAGCTGCTGTATCAGGGTTCATTTCCATAAATGGCGTTGGGCTGTATTTATTGTTATTACCGACTTTTCCAGTTCTAGTCCGTGAGTGAAAGTGCTCAACTAACCGGCCTGAATTCAACCAAAACGGGTATTGCTCGTCTGGTTTTTCATTATTATCGATAAACGGTAGCGGAATCAGTTTAGCCCGACCACCGGGATGGCGAAAAGTAGCTGGTTCGGTATACAAGCGTTTTCCACCTTTAAGCGGCTTTTCACCCTTATCCACCTGCTCTTGCGTATAAGGCCACTGAATGCCCTTATTCTGCTCAATCAAATCATGAGTCA
>JARGNV010000057.1 GCA_029212465.1 Legionellaceae bacterium
GATGTGTGTCGATTTAAAAGCGCTTGGTGAACGTACCATCACACTTGACTGTGATGTGATTCAAGCAGACGGTGGCACACGCACTGCAGCCATTACCGGCGCATGCGTTGCTCTGCACGATGCACTCAACTGGCTCGTTTCCAATAACAAATTAAAAAAAGCACCTAAATTTCAATTTATTGCAGCGGTTTCTGTCGGTGTTTATCGTAAAAATCCAGTCCTTGATTTAGATTATGCAGAAGACGTTATTGCCGAAACCGACATGAATGTTGTGATGAATGAAGCAGGCCAGTTTATTGAAGTACAAGGTACAGCCGAAGACAACAGCTTTACACGCGACGAATTAAATACCATGCTCTCACTTGCTGAAGCAGGCATTGAAACCCTCATCGCACAGCAAAAAGAAGCGCTTCAGCTCACATGACAAACACCATAGCTGCTCGTATCCAGGCCTGCCTGGATACGATTCATCAAGCAGAAGCAACCTATTCACGCGCACCTAACACCGTTCGGCTACTTGCAGTCAGCAAAAATCAAACCGTCGAATCCATTCAAAGTGCTTTTGAAGCAGGCATTCATGACTTTGGTGAAAGCTATTGGCAAGAGGCGCGTGATAAACAGGCAAAGCTCGCATCATTGCCCATCACCTGGCATTTTATTGGCCCCATACAACGTAATAAAACCAAGTACATTGCTTGTCATTTTAATTGGGTGCACAGCCTTTGTCGCACTGATATTGCAGATATTCTGCATGAAAAAAGACCTGATGCACTCCCTGCTTTAAACGTGTGTATTCAAGTCAACTTAGATGATGAAGCCAGTAAGTCTGGTTGCAAGCTCGATGAAGTCAAGCCACTTGCAGCTCATATTATAAAGCATCCAAACCTCAAACTTCGAGGGCTTATGGCCATCCCTAAAAAAAATACAACCGAAGAAACGGCCTATCAAACCTTCCTAACGCTTAAAACTGCACTCGATACACTGAATAAAACGCTTAACCTTAAGTTAGATACTCTCTCAATGGGGATGAGTGATGACTTTATACCCGCCATTCGCGCAGGAAGCACCTGCGTTCGTATTGGACGCCGCCTATTTGTTTGATGTAATAAAGGCCACCATTTGCGATAAAACTTCCACTATTGTAAAGTTAGGATACGATACTATGGTGTGTTGACATTTCGTTTTACTGCCTACTTGGCCCGCTTTATGCGGGCCATCCAGTGGTTTTAAGTACTAATTTGACTGGATACCCCGCATAAAGCGGGGTACGTAGGGAAGAAAAAAGTAATTTTGAGGTATTTCAGCCAATTGTCAACACACCCTAATCAGGGAACAAAAAAGACATGGATCAGCAAAAAACAAAAAAATCGCTTTCGCGCCAAGACAACATACAAGAAAAGCGTGCATACCAACCTGCCATGCTTTATAAGCTTGACGAGCTCCCTGAGAGCAAAGCCAGCTACAACACTTCCGAAATTAGTGCCGATTTTGGTTCGGGATCGTAATAGGGTAATCGAAAGTATGCACACATGGTGTACGCAGAATTTTACTTAAGCTCGCCTCAACACATATCCTGATGTTTTACCGCAATAGTCCTTGCTCCACACCTAAATAAAAGCACAAAAAGGTCTATTTGTTTGCATTAAATATTTTTTATGCTACAATATGTCCCTTATTGAGCCATGCTGTCTCGATGCCTCCGGGCTATTCAATGCCCATATAGTATTAAAATAAACGTGCTTAACAGACCATCAATAGAGGTGAGGTGGTATATAAAAGACTGTTAGCAAGAAACAAACACGTCCAGCCATAAGGAACCTGAGTGTGAAACTATCAAGCCTCTCTACGCTGCTATTATTTGCACGCAACATATTTTCTGCAACCAGTACGCCTCTGGATGAAACAAGCTGGGTAAGCCTTGATGGCCAACTAGCAGATAAGCATCTTGCCGACAGCCTGGCAATTGATAACAGTGGAAATATTGCCTCATCTGGGTATCATGACAAAGGCGGGCTTTTGTATGATGGCGATATCACAATATTAAGCCCAGAGGGAGAACTCACCCACAACTTTATGGTAGAAGCGGGTAGCAGTACACTATTTCGGGCAACAGCCTGGTATAACGATTCGGTTTATTCCGCAGGTTATGTAACCGTTGACGGTCAAAATGATGGTCTACTCTGCCAAACAAACTCAAATACAACGGTCGAGAGCTGTTTAAAATTGACAGGATTTCCAGAAAGCAGCGAGCTATTTGACATGCTGTTCAAAGACGATGGTACATGCTCTCTTGTTGGTAGTGATGCCTTATTAGCAGACTACTATCCCAACCAAACGTTGGCTGTCTATCAATACCCAATGCCCCTACCTGTAACATTTTCATCCATCACAAAAACAAGTGATACAAACACCGATGAATGTATCATCGGTGGGACTATCCAAAGCTCTCCAACCAAATGCCTTGTTATGAAAATTGACAAGGCAAAAAATCCCGTCTGGACAAGAGAACTTAGTGACATAAATGGCGGCCTCTGTAGCCTTGAGTCAGTCCAAGAACAAAGCGGCGTTGTTTTTGCGGTTGGGAGATTAGGCAGCAATGGCGCCGTCATACCACTCAATACAACAACAGGAAAAACCATTAATGATGACGATACAAAGGTAGATAGCATCGGGGGCTCAACTCCAACAATGTTTAGAGATGCAACCTTAGTTGACGGTAAACTGCTCTCTGTTGGTAGAAGTAGAGTCAATGCTGTTGGTATCTTCGATGCTATTTTATATTTTAAAAATCAAATACACAAAGTAACTGGCGCAAGAATTAATTCATTTCAAGGTGTCGCTGTAACTCCTAACAAAAAAATAACCACTGTAGGTTTTACAACGAGTGATCCTAATAACTTAAATTTCAATGAAATGTTGAGCGTTCAAGTTGACCCTAATACGTTTAGCTTCGATGCATCCGACTTTCCAGAAGGATTAGGGTTTGCTCCCAATGTAACCAGTGACTTTGAAATAACGCATCCAAGTATCAATAACCAAAATATCAGTGGTAGTTTTACACGCATTTTATATCCCGCAGGTAGTGTTTATTTCGAAAACATAATCAATCAAACAACTATCACACACCCCATACAAAACCTGTTTCGATATGCGCCAACCAGTATGCCAACTGCCGCTCCTTCTGGTGATCCTACTAACGCTCCTTCTAGTGAGCCAACTGCCGATCCTACTTTCATACCGACTGCTCCTACTTTTATACCAACAGCAGGACCTAGCTGGTCCCCAAGTGCTCTGCCAACGTGGATTCCTTCTGCTATACCAACTTGGATGCCGTCAGGCACCCCTTCAGGATACCCAAGTGCAGTACCTTCAAACTACCCCAGTGCCGTACCTTCGTTCATACCAACAGCAGGACCTAGCTGGTTCCCAAGTGCTCTGCCAACGTGGATTCCTTCTGCTATACCGACTTGGATGCCGTCAGGCACCCCTTCAGGATACCCAAGTGCAGTACCTTCAAACT
>JARGNV010000018.1:0-6469 GCA_029212465.1 Legionellaceae bacterium
ATGAATAAATCCAAGTGCTTCGATTTCATCCATGACATGCTGCTGCGTATTTGCACTCATGAGTGCAAACGGCACTGTTACCCCTGCCTCTCGCATCATTTTTGCGACTTCTGTGCCTACTTTCTCTGGCATATTATAATCAAGAATAATCAACGATAATGTATCATCTTCGGCCATTTTAAGTGCATCTTGCCAATTGCCTGCTTGTACCAACTCATAATCATCGTATCCTTTAAGACACACGGCAAACAACATACGCGCTGTTGTACTATCATCAACCACTAATATTTTCTTTTTCACGACGCCTCCTTATCTCGCTTTACTAATTGTTCAAGCAGTCCTGGCATTTCTTCGAGTCGTACATCTTTCACAACCGCGCCTTTTGCGCGTGCTGCCCCAGGCATACCATCAACCACACAAGATGCAGTGTCTTGTGCAAAGGTATAACAACCTACTTTTTTCATTTCAAGCAATCCATCCGCACCATCTCGTCCCATACCCGTTAAGATACCACCAATTGCCTCACCAGGATAAGACTTTGATAAGGATTGAAACAATTGATCTACCCCTGGCCTAAATCGCTCCCCATCCCCTCCTTGGCTTAGTTGCGCCACTGGCCGTGTTCCTCTACGAATCAACAAATGGTAATCATCCGGCGCAAAGTAAATTTTACCCGGGCAAAGTTGCTCTCCATCTTTTGCAATACAAATTTCTAAATCAGATATTTTCTGCAACCAATTCACAAGCCCGCTTAAAAATCCTTTAGAAATATGTAGCACCACAACAATTGGCACAGAAAAAGATGCCTTCAAATGAGAAAATATATGAATCAATGCCTGTGGCCCACCTGTGGACGTGCCAAGCGCCACTATTTCCGCTTTCTTCGATATGCTTTGGCTGAGTGCTAGCGACATATACTTTGATGGTTTGCTTACTCGACGAATTACATGTACTTCTGATAGGGCACGCACCATATTCAAAAACTGTCGCTCTTTGAGCTCAAAATCAGCTTCTGATGCATCAAAAAACTTAGGGAATGCTTCTAGTGCCCCCGCAGACAGTGCTTCTACAGCAGAATTTAGCTCTTCTTCGTGAATCAACGAGCTTAATACAAGAATAGGGGTTGGACACTCAGCCATAATCCGTTCTGTTGCCTCATATCCAGTCAATTTTGGCATCATCACATCCATTGTGATTAAGTCAGGTTTTAGCTGTTTGGCCATTTCGATAACGGCTTCTCCGTCTTTTGCAATACCCACTACTTTAAAACCAGGTGTTTTTGAAAACAGCGAGCTTAACAGGCTACAAACCAAGTTAGAGTCATCCGCTATGAGTATTTTGATTATGTTATCCGTCATAACAATGCCTCAACCATGTCAATTAGTTTTCGGGTATCAAAGTCTTTCTTCACAAGGTACGCACTTGCACCTGCATCAAGACCTTGTTTTTTATCTTCCTCAGCGCCGCGTGAAGACACAATAATCACTGGGATATGTGCCAGTTTTTCATTTTCCTTAATATGCGCTGTTAATTCAAAGCCATCCATCAAAGGCATTTCAATATCGGTGACAACACAGTTCACCACGTGCGCTTGTAATAGTTCCAGCGCTTTCTCACCATCTTCAGCATCTAAGGTTTCGTAACCTGCTGCATGTAGCGCATTAATGGCCAAAGTACGTGTAGTAAGTGCGTCGTCCACCACCAAAATGCAGGTTTTTTCTGGTGTCTCCTTTACAGTTAAAGATGACAAGGCTTGCCCTTTTACATCCACTTGTCCTAACTGCTCAGTCATAATTTTTTCTAAAATAGTTTCGACATTTAAAGCAAGCACTAACTCGCCCGACTCAGTTAAGGTTGCACCACTTAAATGGTTTAACTTTTCAAGTGGCTTTGGCAAAGGCTTTAGTACACAATCATGCTCTTCAATGATTTCGTCAACCAAAATCAACACTTGTGCTACGCCATCTCCTACTAATATCCCTTGAAAGGTGTTTGAGCCGTCTAAAACCGCTTCACCTAAGCCCAGCACACTGCTTAAGCTTGCAACGCTAATTGGCTTTCCATGAATCACAACTGCCCAGCGGTTATCAATACGTTTAAGCTGCGAGCTTTTAATATCATACAGTGCGTCTAAAGCAATCGTTGGCAACATAAAGTGCTTGTCTTTTAACCTCACAAAAAGCCCGCGTGAACTCGTCAGTGTCAAAGGTAACGTCAGGGTAAACGTACATCCCTCACCCAAAACACTTTCAATGGTAATATTCCCTTTTATCGCTTGAATATCACTAAGCACTGCATCAAGCCCAACACCACGGCCTGATAATTCTGACACATTATCTGCAGTGGATAAGCCTGAGTGAAAAATAAGCGATAATATGTCTGTCTCACTAAGCTTTTCCAGCGCTTCTTTTGTATATAACTGTTTCTCTAATGCGCGTTGCTTAATTTTTTCAGCGTTAATTCCTGCGCCATCATCAGAAAAAATCAGTTTAATTTGCCCCACTTCATTCACAGCTTGAATGCGTATGGTTGCAACCGCTGCTTTACCTTGCTTTTCTCTCACATCAGGCAATTCAATACCGTGGCTAATAGCATTCCTCACTAAATGCTGTAATGGCGTTTTTAATGCATCCAAAATAGATTTATCAATTTCAACCTCTCCCCCTTCTACCTTCAGTTCGACTGACTTCTTGACCCCTTCAGCCACTTCTCGTACCACGCGCTTTAAGGGTGAGAACACATGACTCATAGGTAAAAGCCGCATACTTCTACCTTCTTGCTGCAAGGTAAATAACTCTCGTGAAAACTCACCTGTGAGCTTTTCAGATGCTTCAAATAAACATGTGAGCTGCTTTTTAACCGCATCCAGCCCCTCAAGACGACCCACCGTTCGTAATAACTCAGCAACCGTCCTACTCCAATTAGACAGGCGTAATTGAAAAATGACTAATTCATTCAATTTTGCATTGATACGCTCAACTCGCCTTAAAGGCACACGAATCATCTCATCTGGCGCAGAGGCAGAGGCTGCAATCTCTGCTTCTGACTGCGTTAAAATATCAAGCATTGTATCCGCTTGCTGTAAACAATCATTAATTTGTCGTTTACTGGGCGTTGTTTGATTCTCCCGCCACTCACTGAACACATCTTCTAGCCCATGCGCAACTGTTGCAATTGCATCAATTGAAACGCTTTTGGCAGCACCCTTTAAATTGTGTGAGGTACGAAACAACAGCTCTAGTAGCTCTTGAGACTTTTTTTTGCTTTTTGATTTTTCAAGGCCAATTAACGCATCCACCATCACTTGGTGTTGTTCGGTTAATTCGCCTTTAAACGTTTCAAATAAAAGGCGATAGAGTTTCGGATCGATTTCCATCGTCATTATGCCTCATCACCTATTTTTTTCACTTTATATTTACTAGCACTTACTTTTAAGCTATCCGCTACTTGATTTAACGCGATAATCGCTTGCTTGGTTTCTTCTGTTGCATCACTAAACTGTGCAGTTACCTTGTCAATTTCTCGAATACTAGTAACCACTTGTTCAATCCCCACAGACTCTTCTCGGACCGCTGAAACAATTTGCTGAGATGCCATTGAACTTTCTTGAATGACCTCTCCCAAAGAACCCATGATATTACCTGCTGTCTCAGCCTTCTCTAAATTTTCATCCACACTCTTCGTACCATCTTCAGTCACCATCACGGCACGCTCAGCTGTTTTTCGAATATCTTGTAAAATTCCCTGCACATTCTCAGTTGCAGTTTGTGAGCGCTCTGCTAAATCTTTTACTTCATCAGCCACCACTGCAAATCCTTTACCTGATTCACCTGCTTTTGCTGCTTCAATAGATGCGTTCAGCGCGAGCATTTTAGATTGCTTTGCAATATCAGAAACAGCTTCTGTAATTTCTCCAACTTGTTGTGTTTTATCACTTAAACCTAGAATCGTATCTGCAATTTGTTTCATCTTACCTTGCAAGGCATTCATCGACTCAAGCACATCTCCTATCACTTTTTTACCACGCTCGCCTTCTTTAAACGTTCGTTCCGCAGACTCACCTAATGTCGTCGCTTTTTCTAAAGTTTGCTGTGACGTTTGTGTGATTTCTTCAACAATGCTACCAATCTCTGTCACAGCTGTTGCTTGCTCAACCGCACTACTTGCCTGCGTTGACGCTGTCTCATTGAGTTGCTCCATGCTTATCGAAATATCATGACTGACGCGAATAATATTACTGGCAATCGATGAAAGCCCCTGTGTCATCTCATCAAGGTGTCGACCCAACTCGGCTAAATCATCGTCACCCTCAACCTCTAACATATGTGTCAAATCCCCTGCTGATACTTGTGAAATAAATGCACTGTATTGTTTAATGCGCATTTGCAGCTCTTCAACCAGCTGGTTAATTTTAGCTTCGGCAACTTTCCTATCACTGATATTCGTTGCAAATTTAACGACTTTAAATGGCTTGCCATTCAAGTCTAAAATAGGGTTGTAAGATGCTTGAATCCATACTTCTTTGCCATTTTTACCAACGCGTCTGAATTCAGCTGTTTCAAATTCTCCCTGATTTAGCCTTTTCCAAAACGCTTTATATTCTGAGCTATTCCTGTAGCTCTCTTCTACAAACATACTGTGATGCATACCTTGTATCTCAGGCAGACTATATCCCATTAAATTTAAAAAGTTATCGTTTGCGGTTAAAATCGTGCCTTTCATATCAAACTCAATCACAGCCTGCGACTTATTAATCGCTTCCAACTGCCCCTCATAGTTCGCAGTATCCAGCTTGCGTTGTGTGATATCTGTTGCAACTTTAAGCACCTTAAAGGGTCGACCATTCAAATCTAAAATAGGGTTATAAGACCCTTGAATCCATATTTCTTTGCCATTTTTACCAATGCGCTTAAACTCAGCCGATTCAAATTCACCTCGGCCCAACTTGTCCCAAAATGCCTTATACTCAGGACTTGTTTTATAGCTTTCTTCCACAAACATACTGTGGTGCATGCCTTGCACCTCAGATAAGCGATATCCCATTAAATTTAAAAAGTTCTCATTCGCGGTTAAAATGATGCCATTCATATCAAACTCAATCATGGCTTGCGATTTACTAATTGCTTCAAGCTGACCTTCCACATCTAATAGATGTAATTTTTTTTGCTTACCACTCTGAAATAAATGAGATAAAAAGCCACTACCTTTGCCATTAGGCTTTGTTATGATATTGTTGGAATCCATATCAGCTACCCTCTTCATTAGCTAAAGAAAACTGCTCCATCGCGTCAAATATCCCTTTATCATCAACGACTGAAATATCTGAATGACACACACCTAAAATATAATGATTTTTTTTGACATTGCTGCCTGCCAACTGCACTAAGTCCTTTGCTTGATTTAAGTATTGATGACCCACCACATGACGTACCGAAAGGGCATAACGGTAGGCTCCTTTTCGCACCAAAATAACGTACTCTGGTTGCACTTTCTCCCCATCAAAATTAAATAACACTTCCGTACTCACCACAGGCCATACTTGAGCATTGTAATAAGTAATACCTAAAAATAACTGGGGGGCACCTGGCACATTGGTTAGGTGTTGCAAAGGAATCACTCTTTCTACATATTGATACGATAATGCGTATTTTTCATCCTCTCCCTCCCCCAAACAAAACACCAAAAACGAATCCCCTACACTTTTTGCTTTTTCATCAAGCACTTTTGCAAGTTCTTTTGCTCGCGCATCAAAGATTACCTGTTTGTCTGCGCCTTTTAAGTGCTTCTCTTTCATTTTAGTTGCTCCTGATAGTGCGCAATCTCACGAGACACAGCTGCAAAAAACTCGCCCATATTGCCATCACTTCCTATCACCCGTTGCTCTTTGCTTTCTTCTTTTGCATAACGCGCTGCTTGCTCTAAATATTGAAGCCCTTCTTCCTGCCTTTGCTTTCCTAACGCAAGCATTGCTTGATAATAATAAGCCTCAGGGAACGCTTTTTTTAATGTAGTGGCTTCTGTAAAGTACTGTATTGCTCTGGCCTCATTTTCTTTCATCAAAATCAATGCCAATAAAAAATAACAAATCGGATCGCGTACTTTGTCTTGTATGACCACTTTCTCAAGCATCTCTTTTGCGGTCACAATATCGCCTAGTCCAATCAGCGCTTCCCCCTTATACCTATATAGCATAGGATTTGGGCTAAACATTTTGGTTTCCTTATCAACGGTCTCAATCACATCCATAAACTGCCGATTGGTGAGTAAGGTATCCAGGGTTTGATATTCCAAACGACGCTGTGACTGCTGCTCAAGATACGAGGGCTTTGTCGTGGTTGGAGCCTTCTGAGTCATCATTTTTGATGTATCCTCTGCTCGTTTTGTGAGATACGTCACACTGTCTTTAAAATTCATTACAAATTGCTGTTGGTAGTAACGCACAAAGTCAGAGCAACCTAAAAATAAAACG
>JARGNV010000018.1:6479-37985 GCA_029212465.1 Legionellaceae bacterium
CTTTTTTAATGCATCATAAAAAAAAGCCATTGCTTTTTTTACAGCAGCTTAATCAAAATAAATAAATACATTTATAAAAAAAATAAAATCGACACTGCCTAGAAAATGTGACTTTTCAAGCAAATTGCCATAAGCAAAGCTTGCCATTTTTCTAATGGGCTCAATTAACTGATACTTTCTACCTTCAGGCACAAAATACTTAGCACAAACTTTATCATCAACGGAGCGTAGTGCAATTTTTGAATACAGTCCTTGACGCGCCTTCGAAAGCGCTTCAGCATTAATATCTGTGCCAAGTAACGTTAAATGCCAATTATCAATGTCGGGTATCAACTCCGACAGCAAGATAGCAGTTGAATACAACTCTTCACCACATGCACACCCTGCACTCCATATCGTGATACTTTTATCCTGTGATAACTTTTTTTGTTGAATTAAGACTGGTAAAAACGACTCTCTTAACAAGCGAAATAAAGAAACATCCCTAAAAAAATAGCTCTCTTGTATCGTCAACAAATTAACCATTTTTTCAGTCACTTGTTTATCTCCTGCGCGCAAAGTAGACACAAAAGTGTGTAAGTCCCAGTTTTTTTCTGCCAAATACTGCTTGACTTGAACAATCACTTTTTGCTGCTGACTTGATAACATCACCAAACCAAATTCAGCATATGCCCAGTCTTTGACAGCCTTTAATAAGTAGCTATCCATCCGCCACTCCAGCCAGGTGCGCTTTTGGGTCAATGAGCGCCTCCACTTGTATCACCCACATTGAACCTGCTTCAGATTCATACACACCCACCACAAAATCAGGCAAATCGGATAGTCTTGGTACTTGCATGTCATTTTTTTTAAGAGTAACGACAGCTTCTACATCAGACACTAAAAATCCAACTAAACCCTCAGCAAGCTGACATAAAACAAGTGGTGTATCTAAATCAAGTTGAACGTGCTGAATGCCCACATAACTGCCTAAGTTATACACCGGAACACTCACACCATGATAATTGAGAATACCTTCAAAGCCTTTGGTGTGATTTGGAACTTGATGCAGCCCGGGCAGACGCAGCACAATTTGGACTTGGGTTAAAAGCAATAAAATATGCTGCTCTCCCATGCTTAACTGCAAATATTGCTGCATTTCACTCTGTGACATAGACGCCCTAATATAAAAAGCACTATGAGTGAGTATAGATCGCTTTAACAATACACGCGTGTTAGAGCATCGAATTCAAACATTTTAAAATCAGTGCAGCTGTTTCTCGAGGATACTCAAATGGGAACATATGTGTGCCTTGTGTTTTAAGCGATTGAATGCCATACCCCTGCAACATACGGCGTCTGTCTCCTGGATAAATCACGTTACTCTCACTGCCATACAGTAGCATCGCTGGCACCTTCAGCTGCTTTGGATAACTTGTGAAGGTATGTGGCAAGGCTCTATAAATTTGATATTCAATCTCTACATCAAAACGAAGGGTATACCCTGTTGTGTCATGCGTCATGCCATAATCAATGTAATCGCTTAAACAGGCATCATCGAAACGCTTAAACAAATCGCGACGCTTAAAGTATTGCAACGCTGCTTCTCTCGTTTTCCAGTGAGTTCGTCTGGTACGCGTACGATGCGCAGGTGTCACTCTATCAATCCATCCCATCTTCTTAGAGAGTTGTACGGCGCGTGCTCGAAAATGACTCAGTATGGGGGAGTCTAACAGTATCACTGCACGAAATAGTTCAGGCCTTTTTAAAGCTGCCAGTATACTTAAAACCCCACCCAAAGAATGCCCAACCGCAATCACCGGCTCTTTTGATTGTGTCCGAATACTCTCCAGTACTTCATCAACCAAATTTTGCCAGTTATCTTCAACAGGAAACGTGTCGGTATGCCCTATTTTATCGATATAGCAACAGTCAAACACAGCCTCAAGTAGTGTTAAAAGCTGCTTATAGCAAGGAGACGGAAATCCATTGCCGTGAGCAAAGTGTAATACCGGTTTCATTTCAATACCATGGCCATATTGTCGCGCCGGTAAGCAAGCACTCCAAGGCTGAAGTATGTCGCGAGTAACGCTACGTACCAAACCCCTGTGCCCGGATACACATGCTTCCACGTAAACAGTGCAAAATAAATAACGGCTTGTGGTGTTGCTGCAACAGCTACCAGCCGTGCTGCGGCTTTAAATGTAAGATGTACCTTAAAGATAAAGCGCGCAATAAACTGACCGAAAAGCGCAAAAGAAAATAAAAGCGCCACATAGGAACCAAAATAGACCATCAATAAAACCGGGTAAAACGAAAGGGTTAATATATAATGAATGCTTTTCATGTGATTGGACTCAAGCCAGGCTTCACCTGAAAAGTGCACAGTATGATTTGCACCAAAAGAAGAAACCGTCTCTTTTGCAGGTGGTAGGTTCCCCTGATTAAATAAATCAATATTGGGCACCAAAACATGCAACGCACTTTCAGTGACCAAAACGCTTGCCTTGGGATACAAGAAATAAGGCAGTTGTTTGACACTGCCTGTGGTATCAATAACGGCTATGACTTCATCTTGATTATTTTTCACCAAATAAGGCATAGGGCTATGAAACTGAACCCTGCCTTCATACACCGAAAACGGTGGCAACTTTTCCATGGGTAACAATAAACTTTGCGCCATGGTATCTTGATAATTCACCATCACACGCACGGCATAAGGTAGAGTCAGTACTGAGAGCAATAAAAAAAGATATAACGCCCCAAATCCGCGCCAACGCCTTACAACATCAATATAGAGTTTTCCAGAAAAAAATGATTTGTAGATTGCTTCAAAAAAGCGGTAATGTGCCACTTCTTTTTGTTTTTTAGCGTTTTTTTTGTCGCGACTTAAACGTTTCATACTTCATCACACCTTATTGATAACTAAAGCCCGCCGTAAGAGCTGCGTATAAATGGGTGACACCCCTGCCAATTGCACAACAGTCGTTGCCATGAGGCAAGATGCCATTAAAGGCAAAATAAGCCCATAATTTTGCGTCATTTCAACCACCAATACAATGCCTGTGATAGGAGCGCGCACAGACGCTGAAAACAGGGCTCCCATTGCAGCAACTGCAAACATACCCGGATGTACGGTTGTAACGGCAGGTAAAAATTGATCAAATACAATAGAAATTGCAAGCCCAACTAGCGTTCCAAGCGCAAGCATTGGTGCAAAGATACCCCCAGGTACACCGGTTCCATAGCAAAGCACTGTTAAAACAAAGCGCATTAAAAAAAGTAACGTTAGCACAATAAAGCCTGGGGTAAATGTGAGCGAACGCTCAATAATATGGTACCCGCCACCCACAGCATCAGGCCAAAGCCATGCTAACCCTCCGACGAGTATTGCAACGCTGACTACATATAAAAAACGGGTACGCACGGTGTGCTTATCCATCCAAAATAAAACACGCATCAGGACACGATTAAATACCATTGCAATGAAACCAACCACGATGCCTAACAATAAAAACAATCCTAAAGAAGCAAGGCTTGGTGTATCAAACACATCCATTACAATCGAGGGTTTACCCCCAACAATAAATTGCAAAGCAACCGTTGCTGCAACACAGCTGATAGCAACGGTTTTAAAATGAAGAAACGACAAAGGAAATGCTCTGCGCATCTCCTCCATCACGAATAAAACGCCCGCAAGTGGCGCGTTGAATGCTGTTGCAAGACCTGCTGCGGCCCCGGCTGCAACGAGTGCGTCGCAGCGCTTACGGCTAAATGATGTTGCACGCCCCAAAAATTGACCAATATTCCCTCCCATTTGGATGGTAGGTCCTTCACGCCCAAGCACCATACCACTGGCAATTGATAAAACCCCTCCTATAAACTTTACTGGCAAAACGCGCCACCAGCGTATGCTGCGTTCATGCAGCAAAGCCCCTTCAATTTCTTGTACGCCACTTCCAGATGCCTCAGGCGCAATACCTCTTACTAAAAACCATGCGCCAAGCACCATAAGCACAGTAAAACATGGAAAACTCAGCCATCCCGGAATGCCAAGCATGCCAAGACGTCCTTGATATCTGGAGGTCCATAGGCTAATGCCATCAATTGCTAACTGAAAAAATGAGCCAACAACGCCTGTGAGTAAACCTACTAACAGTGCGGCCAAATAAAAAAGTAAAATTTTTCGATAGCGCATCGTTTAACCTTCCATAGTGCAACTGCTTCCAGAATGGCGTACCTGCCATCAAAAATCCAGCGCTACGCATTGAATAACTGCATTTATTTTCTTTTTTTGCGCCCTAAAAACCATGCCTTTACGTTTTGAGTGATAAGCATTGCAGCACGTTTTCCTACCAAAATCACACCCAACACAAAAAAAACCTCTGGTAAGCCCACAAAAAATAGCGTACCGAGCATCACTGATAATTCCGCTGAAATATTTAAAAAAGGAATCAGTAACGTAACCGCTGGACTGATAAACGATAAAATGATGAATAGTATACCTATTTGATGCATCAAATTTCCATTGCGTATATTCATGTTATAAACGCTCCTTGACGATAGCCCAGCCCTTCCTATACAAATAAAAAAGCCATGGTAGGTACCATGGCTTTTGTGTGCTACAGGCATTAATTATAAGGTTTCACAATAACTGTGGTTCCAACCGTCATAAAGTCCTCATTCAGCCATTTAGCTGCACTTGGCAACACACGAATACATCCATGACTTGTATTCCACTGAGGCACTTCGTACGCTGCATGAATTGAGTAACCTTTATAAAAGTGCATACAGTACGGCATACGTGCACCGCCACCTGTCTCAATCGGATACTTACTTGATTTACAATCTTCGCCTTTTTTAGAATAAACGCGGTAAGTCCCAGTAACCGTTTTACAGCCTCGTCCCACATCATCACAATACGCTTTCCCGCCGGATGCAGCTCCGGTTTTCACCAAGTTACCATTTTTATCATAAGCACCCCAAGCCGCGGCTTTAGGATCAAAGATAAATACTTTGCGACCGGTAGCACGACGTTTTTCGGGGAATACGCCCGCCCCTCGGTGGTCCATAGTATGCGACGTTGTGTAATGCGTATTTCCCGCATCATCAACAATCGGAACAGTTCTATTCGTTGTGGCACAAGATGCTGCCAAAACACAAAACGGTACGACTAAAACTAATTTATTCACAATGCAATCCTCCTCTTGTTTGAGTTAATTATCGGCCGCATTGTAAAAATATTTAGCAATGTATGGAATTTTTTTTATCTATTGCGCGTGCATGCGGCCTACTACCTGCAGTAGGCCGCATAAACATCGATTAAAACGATATATGTTTATGGTGACAATCGTGTCGCATCTCTCGGAAACATCGTTGCCAATTTAATGTTATCAAGGCCCAGCAGTTTTTGGGTTAAACGCTCAAGCCCCATACCAAGACCACCATGTGGCGGTAAGCCATATTTATGTGCATTCGAGAAAAATTCAAACTCTTCTGGGTTCATGCCTTTTTGCTTCATTTTTGCAATCAATTCATCATAGTCATGTATTCGTTGCCCGCCTGAAGTAATTTCAATTCCCCGAAACAATAAATCAAAGCTAAGTGTTAGCTCAGGTTCATTTGGATCATCTTTTGCGTAAAACGGACGCTTCGCCGAAGGGTAATGTGTAATGAATACAAAGTCTGAGTTATATTTTTCTTTGATATACTCTGAAATTTTTAACTCTTCAATGGGTGCTAAATCGAACGAATCTTTTGGCTTAATGCCATATTCTTTTTCTACGATGTCTTTCACTTCATAAAAACGTAATACTGGAATCGTATCAATCACAGGTAACTCAACTTTCCACATTGCGAGCTCATGTGACACCTGCTCATTTAAATGATCAAACACATATTTCAACATGGCTGCTTCTAAATTCAATACATCATAGAAAGATTCGATATGTGAAAACTCTAAGTCCATCGATGTATATTCATTGATATGTCGATTGGTATGATGTTTCTCAGCTCGAAAAACAGGTGCAATTTCAAACACACGTTCAAATACACCGGTACAAAACTCTTTATAAAACTGAGGCGACTGCGTCAAAAACGCCTGTTTCCCAAAGTATTCAAATGAGAAGATATTAGCTCCCCCTTCAGCACCTTCTTTAACAATTTTTGGAGAGCGCACTTCGGTAAACCGTTCTGCCATTAAAAATGCCCGAACCCCTTGCACCAGCGCTGATTGAATTCTAAAAATCGCTTTTTCAAGCGGATGACGCATTGATAAATAGCGAAAATCAAATTTTACATCATTATGAATATCAAGTTTTTTCTTCGTCACATCAAATGGCATTGGCTCTGATGGCGTACTTAAAATCGTATAATCTGTTAGCTGAATTTCGCAGTGCTTAGGATTTACAAACGTATCTTTGATGTTCGTTTCGGTGACTTTTCCTTTAATACTAATTGCACTATTTTCTTTAATGCCTGTTGCACCTAAATCTCCTGTAAACACCACCTGAATGAGGTAGTCCCCATGCTGTAATAAAATAAATCCAAACTCTGAAAGCACGCGTAACTTATATACAAATCCCCGTAGTTCAACCGTCTTACCGATGTGGTCTGCAATATTTACAAGCTTAAGTCTTGGGCTCAGCTCTGATGCAATTGTCATACTCATGATATTTATCCAATCATTTAATTAATCTTTTTTATCTTCTGTGGGCAGCAGTGCTTTAATTGCAAGCAATAATTGCTCATCCGTACACTCAAAACACCCCCCTCGTGGTGGCATGGCCCGTATTCCTTCATCGGTATGTTTCACCAGTGCATCCATGCCTTGCTCAAGCCTTGGCAGCCAATCTTTTGAAACTTTGGGTCTTGGTGCACCTAATGGAATTACTGGGCGTGATGCATGGCAGGTGCCACAAAAATGTTGGACAATCTGCTCCCCTTCATCAGGTTCACCTTTAATACGCTCCAAAAAAGCACTCGGGTGATGGCTCGCACCCCACACCGTGGTTATACAAAACATCATTAATAAACCGACAGTTTTCATACCCATATCTAAAAACGCCTTACTTTTTCGCCAATACCACATCGATTACATGCGTGTCATGATATGGAAATGTAAAAATACGTTCAAATAACCGTTTTAAACGCTGTAATAAAAAATTCTTGGGTAACATACGAATCGATAAGCTATTTAAAAACCAAGTACCCTCAATACCAAACAAGGCTAAAGCGTCAATATCATCCAGCACAATTGGTAAATGAAAGCGCTTGTGCTCCAATACCTTAAAGTCGTACTGCTTAAACGCTTCTAATAACTCTTTTTCTCCCGGTGCAACCGTCGTATTCTTTAAAATGGACTTATAATAGTGGCCAACCACACTACTCAGTAGCGTTCCCTCTGCAATAAAATCAGCCAAATACTGCTGCGCTACCGGGAAAGAATCATACGTTGTAGTAATAAAAGAAAAGTATCCGTCTTCTTTAGTTAAAGCACGCACCGAATCAAACAATGCAGGCATTGGAATATAGGCATTAATAAAGTGCGCAAGCACTAAATCTTGGCTATGCTGTGGCAACAGCTTTTTCACATCCACCGCACTTGCTTCAATGGTGTTTAACTCTAAGGATTCCTTCGCGCGCTTTAACATTTCCGCAGAAACATCAACCCCTGTAAATGAGGCTTGTCTCATCACACGCTGTAGCTTTTTTAAAAAAGCACCATCGCCAACACCTAAGTCCAATACACGAACATTCGAATCATGCTCAGGAAGTAATCTCTCAATCTGCGCTATTGCAGCCTGATGACTCTTTGTAATCGAGCCAAATTGATCGGCCATATCATATTGATCAGCTAAATCATTGTACATCGCTTTCAAAGTCATATTCATCCTGTTTTTCTTCTTTTTAACGCTTCTTCTTTTTTTTCACCCAAGCCATCATACGTTTTCTATGCTTTAACTGCGTATTTGTTAATTTATTTTTCTTTCCTTCATAGGGGTTATCTCCCCCTTTAAATTGTATTTTGAGGGGTGTGCCCACAAGTTTCAATCGTGTTGTATATTCTTTACTTAAATAACGGGCATAGCTTGAAGGCAGCTCATCTACCTGATTACCATGAATGACAACCAGCGGCGGATTATGCCCACCTGCATGCGCGTAACGTAATTTAATACGTCGGCCACGTACTAGTGGCGGTGGATGTTTTGCAGTTGCGTCTTGTAAAATACGCGTCAGCTCCGAGGTTGATAATGGCTTCGTCGCCGAGCGATACGCTTCATTAATGTCTTTAAATAAACTACCTACCCCTGAGCCATGCAATGCCGAGATAAAATGAAATTTTGCAAACGTTGCGAATTGCAACTTTCTTAAAATAGATGCTTTAATATGATCTTTATGACTATCCTCTAGGCCATCCCATTTATTAGCAGCAATCACAAGCGCGCGACCAGAGTTAATGATAAACCCGATTAAATGTAAATCTTGCTCAGTTAAATCTTCTTTTGCATCAATCAGCATCACGCATACATGTGCGTCTTGAATCGAGCCAAGTGTTTTGATAATGGAAAATTTTTCTACTTTTTCATTAACCCGAGAACGCCTACGAATGCCTGCGGTATCGACCAAAATATACGGTTGTGTGCCACGCAAAAAAGGCACTTCGATGCTATCGCGCGTTGTCCCTGGCATATCATATACCACCACACGCTCTTCGCCCAATATACGATTCACTAAGGTTGATTTACCAACATTGGGACGCCCAATAATGGCAACACGAATAACGCCGTCTTTTTCAGATTGAGCAGCCGATGGTTCAAGTGGAAAATCAGTTGTTACAGCTTGCAGTAACTGTTGAATACCCCGCCCATGAGTGGCAGAAATGGGATACATATCTGCAAAACCGAGTGTTTGAAATTCAGCGCACACAACTGCTTCATCTAGACCATCTGTTTTGTTTACTAACAAATGTACATGCTTGCCGTGCTTTCTTAAGTGCTGTGCAATTTTCTCATCGGTTGGTGTAAGGCCTGCTTGCGCATCGACTAAAAAGAAAACGTGTGTTGCTTCTTCTAAGGCACGTTCAGACTGCGATGCCATTAACGCATCAACGGCTAAATCTTCAACCCCAATCCCCCCTGTATCAACCACCAAGAAAGACTTTCCATCAAATGATGCTTCACCATACTGTCTATCACGCGTTAGACCTGGAAAATCGGCAACTAACGCATCACTCGTACGCGTTAATCGATTAAATAGGGTCGATTTTCCAACGTTTGGACGCCCCACAAAAACAATCGTTGGTCGCATAAATACACCTAACCCTTCACAGAAAAGCAATGCAACTGCCCTGATGCAGTCATTACATAAACATGGTTTGCATCAACAAGCGGCCCAACTGTCACAGCACTCCCCAAAGAGTGGCGCGCAACAAAGTCACCGTGCTTGGCATCTAACAGGTGCAACTCACCTTTTTTATCACCCACAACCAAACGCCCACCCATCAAAACAGGCTCGGTCACACCGCGCGCTTTCAATGCAGTTTGCTTCCACTTCACCTGACCATCGCTACGACCTACAGACCACAGCATATCTTGATTATCTGTCATGTAGAGCGTGCTCGAATCAATGGCTAAATCTTTATAAGTAGAAAGAAGCTTCGTCCATATAAAATCTCCCTGTCTGAGTGACATTGCAACCAAATATCCTTGATAACTCGCAAGGTATGCAGTATCTCCCTTCACAATTGGGGTTGCACTGATATCAACTAATTTTTCTACATCACTCGAGCCACTTGCATAAGCGATACTGCGCTGCCATACAACTCGCCCGGTTTCTAATTCAACCGCATCAAGCTTTCCATCAGAAAAGCCAGCCAACACAAGGTTTCCATAACGGACAGGTGATGACGCAGCTTTTAACACTAAAGAGGAGGTACCATGATCAAGCACCCAAACTTTTGCACCGGTTTCTCTGTCAAATGCATAAAGACGCCCATCTACTGTTTTAACAACCACACGATTTTCAACTAACAAAGGCGTTGAAAGCACATCACCTGAAACACGCGCCTTCCAAAGTACATGTCCATTTTTTTGGTTTAACATTAAAATATTGGCTTTATTAGTTGCAAGCACCAAACGGTCAAACTTTGCAGCAGGGCCACTAATTAAGTGTTCGTCCAATTGTTTTGACCATTTCACACGGCCTGTTTTCGGATGAATGGCTTTCACCATGCCATTAGATGTTGCCGCATAAATTATGTGTCCATCAAGCACAGGGGCAAGATGCAGATATGTCTCTTTTGCTTTTACTTTTCCAAATGAAACCGTCCAGCACGGCTCCCAGGTTGCCTTTGAAGCAATTGGACTTAAAATTCCAGGTACAGGTGTATTGTCTTTGCCTAACCAAAAATCATCTATGGTTGTACACCCTTGTAACCCCACCAAAAAAACTGCTATTAACCATCGAGCCATAAGCCCTCATACCCCTTGTATTTAAGCCGAATGCGCAGCACCCGTAAGTGTTGCTAGTTCGTTTGACTTCATTTCTAAAAACACGTTCCCAACGCCGCGCAATTTAACTTCTTCACGCGCCTCACGATACAACGCCTCTGCTTCATCATAACGCCCAGTTGCTGCGTATACATCTGCCTTTAACTCATCAATTAAAGGCTTATACGTTGTACTATTGGTTTCGTCTAAATACTTTAATGCCTTATCGAACGCTTTTTCTGCAATCCATAATCTTGCTAAACGAATGCGTGCAACCTGTTGCAGTGCCGGCATTTTAGCATACAACGCAACATATTCGAGCTCTCGCGCTGCATCTTCCCACTTTGTTTCAGAAACCCAGTGCTTTGCAAGCATGAGGCGCGCTGCATCCCCATACACTGTTTTGGGATAATTTTTAACAAGTGCCTTTGCATAGGCTTCAATGGCGCTCGATTCTTGATTAGCAGCCGCAGCCATTAACTGCTCATATGCCTGTGACGCATCATGTCTCACTTTGTCGGTATGCCATGCCCAATAGCGATATCCTGCAACCATCAAAAGAACCGCAGATAAAAGGGTTGTAATCCAACGCTGGTGGCGTTGCCACCATGCTTTAATTGCTTCTAACTGCTCTGCTTCTGTCATATAGATTGACACGTTTAACTCTCCTTTGTATTAATCCACAAAATAGGTTTGCATTGCAGACACAATCTCTGCTTCAGGCACACACTGCTGTGCAGCATCTTTGCGTAAGTCTTTAATACTCACAGTCTGGTTTGCCATTTCTTCTTCACCAAGAATCAGTGCAAGCCGCGCGCCACTTTTATCTGCTTTTTTGAATTGCGTTTTAAAGCGTCCCCCTGTTGTATGCACCACAATACGCCACGAAGGCATCGCTTCACGAAGGGTTTCGGCAAGTGCTACTGCACGTAGTTCAGCTGCAGCATCAAAGGCCATCACATAAGCGGTTAACTCGGGCGCGTTCAGTATCGGTGCATCGCGCAGTTGCATCAGTAGTAACAAACGCTCAAGCCCCATCGCAAATCCAACAGCAGGCGTTGGTGCCCCCCCTAATTGCTCAACTAAACAATCAAATCGCCCGCCTGCACATACGGTTGCCTGACTACCAAGCTCTGTTGTAACCCACTCAAATACAGTATGTTCATAATAATCCAGCCCACGCACCAAGCGTGGATTCACTTGATAAGCAACCCCTAATGCATCAAGCCCCGCGCAAAACGTTTCGAAATACGCGCGACTTTCATCGGTTAAACTATCAATCAGCTGTGGCGCTTTTTCAATCAGCGCTTGCATGTCTGGATTTTTGCTATCCAAAATACGTAGTGGATTACGGGTGAGTCGCTTTTTACTATCTTCATCAAGCGACGACTCGTGCGCACTCAAATAATCAACCAATCGTTCACGGTATTGAGCACGCTCAAGGACTGTGCCTAAGGTATTGACTTGCAACGTTAACGTATCGGTTAGACCCAGCATTTTCCAAAGTTTTACTGAGAGCATTATCATCTCAAGCTCAATCAAAACACCGGCTGCACCAAACACTTCAAGACCTAGCTGTTGAAACTGTCGGTAACGCCCTTTTTGTGGCTTTTCATGGCGAAACATAGGACCCACATACCAAAATTTTTGGACCCCCTCTCGAAGCAGTCCATGTTCAAGGCATGCACGTACGCACCCAGCGGTTCCTTCAGGTCTTAGTGTGACACTTTCCCCATTTCTATCCAGAAAGGTATACATCTCTTTTTCGACAATGTCTGTCACTTCCCCAATCGAGCGCTTAAAAAGTGCTGTGCTCTCAAGGTGTGGGGTTCGAAACTCATGATACCCATAAGCAGTTGCACAATCAGCAAAGGCACGCTCTAAAAAACGTACCCCATAACTATCTTTAGGCAATACATCATTCATGCCACGAATGGCTTGAATTTTTTCACTCATCCTTAAACTCCATCGGTGGGAGCTTTTGCTTCGATGACAACAAGGAGCGCATATTTGATAAATCGGTGAGTCGAATATCTGCTTCAGAGGAAAGTGTTGCTGTATCCGCTGCTTTCACGTGTGCCGAAAACAACGTTTCTACGTCTTTGCTTTTAAGCCACCACCCGAGAACAGCGACCAAAACAGCAAGCGCAAAAAAACCAGCACCCCATCGCGCCCAGTGTTCTGTTCGGTTCGGTTGCTTGCGGCTTTGCCATAACGTACGTTCTGAAGATACATCATCTTCGTGGTACACCTGATGAAATAGCTCAAGTAAAGGCACCGAGTCAACTTCTAATAAATTTGCATACGCGCGTAAATAACCTTTAATAAATACCGACTCGGGCATTTCATCATAGGCATCTGCTTCTAACAGCTCAATGACACGCACCCGCAAATGTAACTTACTCGCAACATATTCAATGCTATGTCCGCTTTTCTCTCGAATCGATGCAAGTCTTGCACCAGGTCTATCAGCCCAAGAGGCTTCATCTGGGTCTAGGGTTGTTGTTGTATTCATTCACATACTCCCAAAGAAGATGGTGTGAGGCATTATAACCGCGAAGCGCCCCATCTGGATATACTTTTTATGAGGCTTCCCGCTTTACCTTATCAAAATGCAAAGTTTGCCAACGTAACGCTCGACGCGTTCTGTCAGTCACTTTGCCAGCCAACTGTCCGCACGCTGCGTCAATATCATCCCCACGCGTTTTGCGAGTAATCGTATTAATCCCTTTTGCAATTAATTTATCCCGAAACGCAAAAATGGTCTTTTGAGAAGAGCGTGTGTATTGCGTCATTGGAAATGGATTAAATGGTATTAAGTTCACTTTTGCAGGCACATCGCGTAACAAACGAATCAGCTCATCTGCATGCTGAGGCGTATCGTTTACACCTGCTAACATGACATATTCAAACGTCACCACACGTTTATCAGTAAAATACGTGCGGCACACATCCATCAGCTCGACCAAAGGGTATTTTTTATTGAGCGGTACAAGCTCGTTACGTAGTGCATCATTCGGTGCATGTAGTGATACTGCCAGTGACACGTCACTTTGTTCACGCAAGCGCTTCATATCTGGAATAACACCTGAGGTGCTGAGCGTAACGCGACGTTTAGACAACCCATAAGCACAGTCGTCCATCATTAAGTTCATGGCTCGAACCACTGCATCAAAATTCAGTAAAGGCTCACCCATGCCCATCATCACAACATTTGTAACGCGCTGATGATGGATATCTTCATCACGCCTTAAAGCATGTACAGCAAGCCACATTTGGCCGATAATTTCAGCTGTTGTTAGGTTACGATTAAACCCTTGCTTTGCTGTGGAGCAAAAGCTGCAATTGAGTGCACAGCCTACTTGAGATGACACACACAACGTACCGCGACTCACTTCAGGAATAAAAACCGTTTCAATTGAATTGCCACAGGAAAGTTTAATCAACCACTTACGCGTGCCATCACTAGACTTCTGGCATGTTATCACTTCTGGCAGCTCAAGCACTGCTTTTTCTTTCAGTAACGTACGCAGCGACTTGCTCAAGTTTGTCATGGCATCGACATCAAGACAGCCTTCTTGATGTATCCACTTCATTACTTGTTTTGCACGATAAGGTTTTTCACTCAACGTTTCAAAAAAGGCCCGTAGGCCTTTTTCATCAAAGTCAAGTAAGTTTACCTTTGAGGGCGCTTGCTCAGCCACGTCGGCACAGCTCATCTTCTGTAAAGAAAAATGATACTTCTTCACGTGCTGTGTCAGCCCCATCTGAACCATGTACTGCATTTGCATCAATGCTGTCTGCAAAATTTGCACGAATGGTACCAGGCGCTGCTTCTTTAGGATTGGTTGCACCCATAATATCGCGGTGCTTCAAAATTGCATTATCCCCTTCTAAAACTTGCACCATCACAGGGCCTGAAATCATGAAATTCACTAAGTCGTTAAAGAATGGACGTTCTTTATGTACTGCATAAAATGCTTCAGCTTGTTCACGTGATAGCTGTAGCATTTTTGCTGCCACAATATTAAGACCTGCTTCCTCAAACTGCGTATAAATCTTTCCAATCACTGATTTAGCAATCGCATCTGGTTTAATAATTGACAACGTTAGTTCTTTTGACATAGTTACTCCACACACTAAAAATTTATTAAAATTTTACAAATAGCTCAAAATCCATAAGAAGCGCGCATTATACACGAATCAGGTATCATTAAGCCAACTTTTCTAACACTTCTCCTAAAGGAATACAAAAATCGGTCTATAATAAGGTGTACCAATGACTTTGTAAGCGAGTTTGAGAGATGGCCATATTAGATCCGCGGCGCATTTTGTTCTTCGAGGCCTCAGAAGAAAATATATCCGATGAACTCATTGAACGCACCATTAAACACATTGACAGTATTAATCAAATACAGCACAGCGACTTCGAAAAACGTATTCAAAGATCACTGGTATTACTGGAACTTTCAAAAGAATACCCTCAAGCCATACAAAACCAAATTGTCGATGAAATTAATACGTTTTTACAAGCCATTCAAGACGACCAGGAAGATTACGGCAATACCGACCTTACTTCGCTAAGCCTGTAACAATATCTCTAATTAAGCGCGGCCCCTCATATACCAAACCGGAATACAACTGCAGTAATGAGGCGCCCGCTTTAACACGTGCCCAAGCTGCTTCAGCACTATCAATACCACCCGATGCAATCAATGCTAAATCATCACCTGCGACAGCTTTTGCAAGCTTTAAACATGCCATTGCACGTACTGCAAGCGGCCTACCACTTGCGCCACCTAGCGCTTGTTCAAATGATGTACCTCGAAAAGCCACGCGCGAAACAGTGGTATTGGTTAAAATCATGCCATCTAAGCCTTTCTCCACCAAGCACTGCGTCATACTTTGAATCGATTCATCCGGCTCATCGGGAGACACCTTTACTGCAAAAGGCACATATCGCCCATGCGCATCCGAAAGTTTTTTACGTGCCTCAATCAATTGTGTCATTAAATCGGCGAAACGGCTTTTATGCTGTAAGTCACGAAGGCCTGGCGTATTGGGTGAAGAAATATTAATTGCAATATAATCAGCATGCGCATACACGCGCTTTAGGCAATATTCATAGTCGAGCCACACACGCTCAGTTGGTGTGCTCATATTGGGTACAATACTCACACCAAGCACGCCATCAAACTGCGTTTGCTGAATACGTTCAACAAACGCATCGACACCTTCATTATTAAACCCCATACGATTAATAAGTGCATGCAACTTAGGTACGCGAAACATGCGTGGCTTGGCATGGCCTGGCTGTGCTTTTGGTGTCACTGTTCCTGCTTCAAGAAAAGCACACCCAAGCTTTGACAAGGGCTCTAAATACTTTCCATCTTTATCAAACCCTGCAGCAAGTCCAACAGGATGCTTAAAGTCTAACCCCATTACTTTAACAGGATACGGCTTTGGCGGTTTAAAGCAAAAGCCGGGGGTATATCGCAACATTTTTAAGGTAGTTTCATGCGTCCACTCCGCATCGAAGCACCCTGCTACACGTCGGAAAATGCTGTACACCCCTCACTCCTTAAAAAAAACACGCTATGTGTGTTATATTACCGCGTTTCATCTATTAAAAACCATCATGAGGAAATATTTATGCACGCTTACACCGTCGCATCATGTTATTTATTTACCCCCCTTGAGAAACTCGACGCACTCAAATCAATTTTTTTAAAGGCCATGAAGCGCCATGATATTTTGGGCACCTTCATTTTAGCTTCCGAAGGGTTAAATGCTGGATTTGCAGGCACACCTGAAAGCATGCATGCTTTCTATGCTTTTTTAACTGCTGATGCGCGTTTTGCGCCTTTAGAATTTAAAGAAACCCATACAGACATCATGCCCTTTGAACGTCGAAAAGTAAAACTGCGTGAAGAAATTGTAACCCTGGGTGTACCAGGCATTACAGCCCTTAAAACACGAGAAACCCACCTTTCGCCAGAGGCATGGAATGAACTCCTAGACGCCCCCGATGTACTGGTCGTTGATACACGTAATGACTATGAGTTTGCACTCGGAAAATTTAAAGGCGCTATCGACCCAAACATTAAAACCTTTCGCGATTTTCCCGAGTTCATTCAAAAAAACCTACTCGATAAAAAGAAAACCAAACTTGCAACCTACTGTACCGGCGGCATTCGCTGCGAAAAATCAACCGCTTACTTTCAAAGCCTCGGATTTGAAAAAGTGTATCAGCTAGACGGCGGTATTTTAAATTACATCGATAAAATGCCTACAGAAAAATCTTACTGGGAAGGTGAGTGTTTTGTGTTTGACGACAGGGTTGCGGTTTAAACATCCCCAACAATCCTATCTAAATCGTGCGTTGGCTTCCACCCAAGTACCTGCAACGCACGTGTTGCATCAGCGTACACAGCCATTAAGTCTCCTGGGCGACGAGGCTCATCTTGCATTGGTATTTGGACTCCATTCACTGATTCAAACCGCTCAACCATTTCAAGCACCGTATACCCTTTCCCATTTCCCAAATTAAACACATGAAACCCTGCTTGTTTATCCATAAAATAAAGTGCTTGAAGATGCGCATCCACCAAGTCAACCACATGAATATAATCTCGAATGGCTGTGCCGTCGCGCGTCTCATAGTCTCGTCCATACACCGATAAATAGGCCTGTTTCCCTCGCGCTACTTTTAAGATAGCAGACAACAAGCTTTTGTCTTTATCCGCTAACAAAACGGACGTAAGCGCACCCGAGCTATCAGCTCCTGCTACATTAAAATAGCGTAATGCGACCGCGCGTAAATCAGGGTAAGCTGCCACACCATCAGATAATATTGTTTCTGCCATCTGTTTACTTTTACCGTAAGGCGTTGCCGGTTGAATCAGGCTATCTTCACGACAAGGTTGCTTTGCATCCGGCGAATATACAGCCGCTGTTGATGAAAAAACGATACGATAAATACCTGCAGCATACGCTTCTTGAAATAAATTTAAACTAGCACTGACGTTATTTTCGTAATATGCAAACGGTTCATCAAGTGAGCCAGATGCATTTTTTAATGCTGCAAAATGCACAATGCCATCAATTTTTTTATGCTGTTTAAATAAACGCTTTACTGCGGCTCTATTGCATAAATCAATTGACACATGTTGTACTTTATCCGAATTTTTAGCATGCGTCACAATGGCATCTAACATCGCTTTAGATACATCGGTTGATGCATTCTCCAGCAGCACTAAAGTGTGCCCCTCTGCCAGCGCTCGCAAACAAAAATGACTTCCAATATAACCTAAAGCACCTGTCACAAGTAAATGCATTTTGCCTCCTATTGGAATATCTCCTAGTCCAAGCTCACTTCTACAGGCAAGCCAAAAACACGGTATTTTTCAGGTAGTTTCTCCTTAAAGTGAACAATTGCGACCAACTTGTTTTGACGCGTTGCCAGTGGGTTTTGAAAGCTCAGAGGGGTTTTGTCAGCATAGTTAGGAACATTAATAATTTCACCCTCTGCTTTATAATTATCAGGAAAAGTCATAGCAACTGTAATACCTGGCCTTAAATCTTCCGCTTTTTTAGGATCAACAAAAATCACCACTCGCAAATTATTTTTTGTAACAATATCAATAATATCTTGCCCCGAAGGTAAAAATTCACCACGATGTATTTCTATCTGCTTAACAACACCTTTTGCGGGTGATTTTATCAAGAAGTATTGTTTTTTAATCTCTGCCTGACGAATACGATTATTCACTTCTTCTATTTGACGTTTATAATTCACTTCAATCATCAAGTCATTTTCTAAGACAACCTGCTTAATTTGATGTTTCAACTGAGAGTAAGCTTGCTTTGCCGCTATCACATTCTTACGTGCTTGCTCTAAATCAAGTGCCGCGATATGTCCACGTGCCTTATAGTACTTTGCAAATTTATCATATACTAACTGACTGGCTTGAATGTCTTTCTCTAAAATGACTAAATGCTCCCTCAGTGATTCGGTGGATTTCCTATTGATATGCTCAATCTGGCTATCAATTCGCTCTTTCTCCTTCCTTAAATATTCTAGCTCTGCATCTAGTTTAGGAGACTTAAATTGAAGCAATACTTGCTCATCATCCACATGCTCACCTTCTTTCACAAAAAGCTTTTCTACATACCCTGCATCTGGTGCTCTTATCTTAACTGTATCAAACACCACAACGCCTTGAAACTCTGCTAAAATGGTTTCATCTAACAGCATATACAGCAAATAAATAAGAGGGATGCTCACCAAGCCAATAATTAAAAACCAACGCAGTTTAGGCGGTGTTCGCTTCCCCTGACCGTAATCTTTTACGGTAGTTTTTTCATTTAGCTTTCTTGGATTTAAATTAATACCCATTCCACTTACCTAAACTTATTTAGTTTTTCGAATCACCCACCAAGGTGCCATTGATGAATCTTGGTGTCCTTTAAATAAAATTTCATTCATTAAAAAGAAGAAAGCTGTTATCCGTATCACCATGTTATACAGTGGGTTAATGAATAACCATTTTATGAAGCGACTGTCATCTTTGGGACGCTCTGATACAAGTAATAAAAATAAAAAAAACATCATAAAAGTAATGACCAAATAGTAAAAATAGAGCATAACAAACATGGCAATAATGGCATGATATGAAAACTTAATAATAATAAGCATCAAATAGCAAACTACAACGGCAGGCAAAATCAACTGAAAATACAACCCATACCAAGCGATAAAGAAAAGCTTCTTAAAAGTAATCAATTTGGTACTAAAAAAGCGCCAGTGCCGTCTCACATAGATATAGTATAAATCACCATCCCAGCGCAGGCGTTGTTTCATGAGCTCTTTAAAAGTGGCAGGACCTCCTGTCCATGCAATAGAAAAAGGTTCGTGTATCACCTTAAGCCATGGGTAGCGGCTTAGATACACATGCATACGCAACGTCATATCTAAATCTTCAGCTGTACCATTTAGCCAACCTCCTATTTGGCGCACAAAAGACGTTCTAAAAATACCAAAAGCACCTGAAATATTATTCACAACACCAAGCTCAGTTAGCCCTAGGCGCCCAAACTGGATGCTCAGCATATATTCAATGCTTTGCATAATGGTTGTAATTGAATCAAATTGATTTCGAATACGTACTGCTCCCGACACGGCGATTACATGTGGGTCTCTGAAGTGTTTTGCCGTATGAGCAATGGTTGTGTTATCCATAGATGTATCTGCATCCATACACACAACAAACTCTCCTTTGGTAAAACGCAGCCCTAAATTTCTAGAGTTCGCAAGTCCACCACGCGACATTTTAGAAATCACCCGAAACTGACGCGTTAACCCATTATCAAACTTTTCTGCCAACGCCTTTGCCATTTTTTCTGTTTTTTTATTTGCGAGTGCATTGTCAACAATAATGAGCGTTTGAATAACACCATCATATATTTGCTCGTTAATCGATCTATACGTTAATAACAACTCATCGTAAGTTTCGCCATAAGCACTTACAATAATCGTTGCCATTGGTGTATAGACAAACTTCAAACCTTTTTGCCGATGTAAAATCAACCAACTTTTAATACTATAGGCCACCGTAAACATATAGAATGGCATTTCTAGCACCAAAACAAATGGAAAATAATACAAAAACAAGTTAATAACTCTGCCAGACTTCACCACGGACAACACATAAAATGCAACACCGTAGTAGGTATCAGCCAGAAACTCCATCATGCGCTAACCCGATTTAACATTTCATTGACTAATAAATCTTTATCCAATTCACTTTCGAGAATTTCAGTAGACGATAAAAAGCCAAATTTAATCCGTAACGTCGGGTCATCTGGCGATGCATTTTTATCAAAATGCTCAATCCGTTCTTGAATGACTTGGATGTGATCAAGGTTTGTCATGGTTAACAAACAAAATAATTTATCGTCCTCGACACTGATTAAGTCTGTTTTTCTGAATAAGCTACGTGCATTTTCGTAAAATAGTACGAGCTGTTGCTCGGTTTTTAAAAAGCCAATTTCTTCAATTAAATCATTAATATTTTCAACAAAAATAACACCTGCCACAAACTCTATTTCGGCGTGTCTTTGAGAAACACGCACTTGCCACTGCACAATCAGCTCCCATAAATTAAAATTAATTAGCTCAAAAAAGGCACCTAAGTCGAGTGCTAATTTTTGCAATTGATTTTTCGCAAACTCAGCCCCCTTCTGCGTTAACTGAAATGCACTCAATCTTCTGGTGTTTAAGCCCTCAGGCTTACCCATATCATTACATACCAAACACATACATAGGGTGTTCGGCTCAAAAAAACGATGTTGACACTTTTCACAAATTTTATCTTCAAGTGGCTTATCGTAGTCGATACCAATATGCTTCAAAACCGTCTGACAGCGCGCACACACAAGCTCCTGATGCCGTAAAAATTCTTTAACGGGCCCAATATTTCCGCAAGTAAAACAATGCACAAAGGGCTCTATGTGTAAGTCAACCGAGTCACAGTTTGGGCAGCAGTTTTTAAAGTTTAAGAGCCCCCCTTCACACTTAGGGCACACTTGTAACTCGCTGACAGCTTCAACGGGCTCTAAATATTCACGCTTTACCAAACCATTTAAAACATACCAATGATCATTTGCCGTGCCTTCAAGACTTAACGCCTCAACAAGCGGATAAGTAAACCCATAAGGATTTTGACAAGTCATTTTGGGAAGGAGTTGTCGGTTTTTACGTGCAAATAAAAAGCGACAAATAAAAACATTAATATCTTGTCTTTCTACATGTGTCCCATCATTTTTTTCACATGTGTCAATACGTTCTCGAATTTGCTTTGCTTCGCCGTAAGCGCGCTCTTCAAACACGCCATCTAAGAGCAACGCGTATGCATCAGGAATCGTACCCCAAGCATAAAACGCCGTATAACGATAAGTAGGATTTTGACGTAATTGCATCACTGCATCAGGATGAATACCATCATCAAAGTCAAAAATAACTAAAAGACAACCCGCATCAGGTAATTGCTCGATGGTTTCAACTTGACGCAGCCTTTCGTCTAAAGCATCGAGTTTTCTTCGGCTTAGCAAATATCCCTTTGCATCCATCGGTAACACATCCTTCTTGTCTGCGTGTTAAGTTAAGTATAACTAGGATTCACAAGTTTTGCTGCCCCCTAAATCGCACCTTAAAGAAGCGCGGTAGGCGCGCACCAAACAAATGTACCATCAGCCCAAACAAAATGAAGCATGTGGCCATTATTTTCCACGTTTGCATGCCCTCGCCAAACACAAGACTTGACGCAAACAACCCAACAATTGGTACGAGCAATGTAAAGGGGACCACCATCCCTACCGAATACTTACTCAAAAGCCACGCCCACACCCCATACCCAATCCATGTAGAAATATATGCAATGTAAAACACAGATAATGCACTACGCCATGACAAAGCGTGCAGCGCTGTGAACATAGCTGTTGGCCCATCTACAACATAGGAGGCTATAAAAAGTGGCGGCAGCGATAAAAAGCTTGCCCATACAATAAGTCCCATTCCCTGTGTGGTTCCCATTTTTTTCACACACAAATTGCCAGCACCCCACATAACAGCCGCAACTAAAATCCACATACACCCAGCAAAGGTAATATCACCCCCACCTAAATGCTCGAGTACGATAAGAAGCCCCGTAAAAGCAAAAAAAGTGCCTGTCACTTGCCAACGCGTTAAGCGCTCTCCTAAAAATACAGCAGCTAATAAAAAACTAAAGAAAACCTGAATTTGCAACAGTAGCGATGCAATCCCTGCTGCAGCGCCTACTTTCATGCCTAAAAACATGAAGGCAAAATGTAATGTAAATGTCAAAAAGCTGTAGGCAAGCAGCCAACGCCAGGGTACATCTGGACGTTTTATAAAAAAAACAAGTGGAATACTCGATAAGAAAAAACGTAATACACACAGCGTAAGTGGGGGTATTTCTTGAATGCCAAGTTGGACAAATACAAAATTACACCCCCAAATAACGGCAACAAGTACTGCGAGTAATATATGTTTTAATTGCATCTCATCACCTAAATTCTAAAATATTAACCCCGAAAATTCCCTTGACTCCTCTTCTCACTTCGCTAAGATGTGGTGTCTTATAAATGCAGGAAGCAAACCATGTCGTATGATTATAACAGCCTCCCACACACAGGAATTCAAGGGCTTCACCCCTACGTGCCCGGCAAAGCAACCGACAGCCTCACCCATGAAAAAGGCATTACTGATGTCATTAAGCTTGCTAGTAACGAAAACCCACTTGGGTGCAGTCCCGCTGTCACTGATGCATTAAAAAGCATGACCCCACACGATATTGCAACCTATCCCATTACACGAGAAAGTCCTTTGCGCGCAAAGCTTGCTCTGCATACTGAGCTCGATAAAGAAGCCGTCATACTCAGTAATGGCTCAGATATTTTGTTCCATTTACTGCTTGAATGTTTTGCCCTACATACAGGAAAGCATATTTTAACACACGAATATGCATTTATTACTTACGAAGTACAAGCCAATACGCTCGGTATTCCTGTTAAAAAAGTTCCGCTACACACCAACTGGGAAGTTGATATTGATGCCATCATTCAGGCGTGTACCGAAAAAACAGCGCTTATTTTTTTGGCCAACCCCAACAACCCAACCGGGGTGCTCATTCAACCCGAAGCCATTGAAAAGCTGTTAAATAATATTCCTGAAAGCACCCTCTTGGTGCTTGATGAAGCCTATCACGAATATACCCCAAAAAACCAACAGTCTCATGCTAAAACGTGGCTTGAAAAATATCCAAACCTGGTCATTACAAGAACTTTTTCAAAAGTATACGGACTTGCTGCATTAAGGCTTGGCTATGCATTAGCAAATCCTGATATCGCAGCCCTTTTGCAACGCATTCAACTGCCTTTTACTGTCAGTCAGCCCTCAATGCTTGCAGGCATTGCAGCCCTTGAAGACCAAGGCTTTGTAGAAAAAAGCATTCAAGTCAATCAAGAAGGGCTGTTACAAATGACAGAAGCCCTAGATAAACTCGAGCTTGAACATTTACCAACTGCTTGTAACTTTATTACGTTTGATTGCGGTCGAAGTGCAGTAGAGCTCGACTGTCACCTGCAGGCACGTGGCATTATTACGCGCCCACTCACCCCCTATGGTTTAACACAACACCTCCGTGTCACGATTGGCACCTTCGAGCAAAACGAACGCTTTTTAAATGCACTCCCTCTCTGTTTAAAGGAAACTTCATCATGAATGACTTAGTGACAAAACATTGTGAGCCTTGCGAAGGCATTGGTAACCCACTGAATCGCGAACAAATTGATACACTGATGCCGCAGCTTGAATCTAATTGGCGTGTATCAGATGACTTAACCACCATTCATCGCGCTTATTCATTTGATAACTTTCATGAAACCATGGCTTTTATGAATGCGATTGCATGGATTGCGCACCGTGAAAACCATCATCCAGACATTGAGCTTGGCTATAATTATTGTCGTGTTAGCTTCATGACACATGCTTTAAAAGGTCTTTCGCATAACGATTTTATTTGTGCCTCTAAAATTGATCAAGTATTGCAAATGTAATGCTGCGTAATTCATATACTCATAGGAATTGAGTACAAAGCCAACCTCAACACAACAAGGAAGTGTTTATGAAAAAACCATTCGGAGCGTTCGCGCTTGCCTGTTTAATGGCCTCTCAAAGTTATGCAACCACGTACTACCCGGCTCAAATTCTAGGACGTGATTTAGATATAAAAGGGCTTGGCTGGGCAGGTCACGTAGGCCTTACCATTGCCAAACGCTTTTCAGACACCGCAGACGCTGTCATTGAAGTCTTAAACGAAGTAGATGTCATTCAAATTAATGCTATTGAAACGTTTAAACAAACCACACGTTACTGGGGAAGCCGCTATGGCATTGCAGATAATACACCTGCAGCTGAGATAATCATAGAAGAAGCACTCAAGCAACGTGCCCTCTGCCCCATTTACACTGACTCCGCCACTTATCACGCGGGGCTTGGTGCGCCAGACAACCCAACTCGCTGCGCTGTGTTTAGATGCGATACATTTATTAACTATTTGTTTCATTATGCGGGTTACACCCTCCCAACATATCGCGGAAAAACCTTGCCACGACTTGTTTTTAAAGCCTTTCCCAAAACACATGAAGACGGCTTTAGCACGACCGACTTAAGCTTTGAAGTGTTTAAGTCGCAGTTTGACAAGCCTCTGTCACACACAACGCCTCAAAGCATTCGAACCACATGGCAACTTGCACAAAGCCCAAACTTGTCACTTCAAAAGCGCCTCTTTTTGCTCGACTACTTAGGACTTAATGGCAACCCAGAGCTCATTACAGCGTTTATTGACGACTATCCAAAGCAAACCCATCCTGCCATTAAAAGCATGTTGATTCGCTCAACTTTCACCCTTTACCAAACACACTTTTTAAACCAAACTCATCGCGAGCTTGCTGCATTTTATCAGACATTATTCAGTGCTCCGTTACAAACTCAGGATGTGCCCTTTGTTGTTCGTGGTTTTATCGCAACCAATGATTCAAAGACTGTTTTAACATTTCAGCAAAATCTCTACGCCCTGCTTCGTGAGCATCAACAAGACCTCCCTAAAGATGTGCAGTTTAGTCTGTACAAACTGCTAGAGAATACAAAGCACTTACTGTATAATTCGTCTTCATTTATTCGGTAATTTCGTCATGAATAGACACTACCTACTATTAAGTGTCTCTGTTTTATACAGCTTATCAGCGGGAGCTACCACTCACTATCCGGCAGAAATTGTGGGGCGCGACCTCGACACGCCCCTTATTTATTGGCTTGGGCATGTTGGTATTACCTATGCAGAAAACCCCTCGGAACCCACTGAAGACATCATTGAAGTGTTGCCTGGAGTTAATGTCATTCAAATTAACCCTCTCTCGGACTTCAAGCAGCGCTCACATTACTGGGGAAGTCGATATGGCATTGCGGACCGTGGTGAGTCTGCTGAAAAAGTCATTGGAGAAGCGCTGAAGCAGCGCGCACTATGCCCCATTTACACCATGTCAGATACCTTCCGTGCAGGCCTTGGCACACCAGATAATCCCATCCGTTGTGCGGTATTTAGGTGTGATACTTTTGTTAATCATGTATTTCATGCAGCAGGCCACAATCTCGCCACATACAATGGCATCACAATGCCTTTACGTGTTTTCTATCAGTTTCCTAAGGCTCATCACGACAATAAAGAGCTCAACAAGGCCATGCCTTTTAGTACCTTCAAAGCACAAGTTGACCTTCCTCTGGAAGAGACAACACCCGCAAGCATCCACTACTTATGGGAGCTTGCTAAAAACCCTCACTTAAGCCTCGATAAACGTTTATTCTTACTAGATTACCTAGGGCTTAATGGCACACCTGATTTAATTGATGCATTCATTGAATACTACGACCAAACATCTCATTACAACCTAAAAAATATGTTGATTCGGTCAACCTTTACGCTCTATCAAACCCACTTTGCATCCGAGCAACATCCAGCGCTACAAGCATTTTATCAACACCTACTCACCGAAACACTCGATACAGAAGCACTTCCTTTTGTCATTCGTGGATTTGTCACTTTAAGTAATAAAAAAGACCTTTTACTCTATCAATATCGCATTAATCAGCAGCTAGCTCTGCATGCGAACACGCTGCCTGCAGAAAACAAACTCATCTTAAATCTACTGCTTGCTTTCAAAACACCGTTACTTGAAGAATATTATGTGACGCGCAGTCTGCTACTGCTGCACGAAGAAGATAACCCTCACTTAACCGCACTCTTTAAAGAAATCATGCTATCAAGAATTAAAAATGCAGGTGAAAATGCCTTAACTGCTGGCTCAAAAGCACAACTCAAACAATACCTGCCAAGCTTTAGCGTAGGCCAATAAGCCACATTACATGGTTTGTACCAAATATTTCCTTCTCCCGCAGGCGGGAGAAGGAAATATTTGGTACAAACCGGGTAAACTGGTAACCGCTACTCACTTTTAAAATTGCGGTCTATAAGAGCAAGCTTCATCCAAAGTATCGGCTAATTTGCCTTCTACTGCTGCTTCTTGCGCAGCTTGACTCTCTTTCGTATCGACAACTTTTGATTCAACGGGTGAGAAGAACGTGCTTTTTACAAAATCGCGATAAGGTTTATACGGCAATGCGTAAAATGTTGCCAAACTTACAATCACGCCCACAATGAAAAGCCCTGCTGCTTTAACATAATCAAGCGTTGCCGGGTCTACTTTACCTTTATAACGCGCAACACATGCATCAGTTGCAACATCAATGTCTTTTTTCAATGCTTCATGCGCTGCCTTGTCACCGCCGTTTGCTGCATACTTAACGCCAGCAATCTGCGCACTAAACATCAGTAATGCAAGAGGATGAACGTCGTTTGCATGCTTTTCGCTCAAAAATGCCAATGACTTTTCTAAATGCACATGAATCGGTCTTTGCTTAGCATCCATTACTTGAGAAACTCTTTCGGAAAAGTCCTTATCACTTTCATCCGCATGCTTGGAAATACCATATTCTTTAGAAATAAAAGCTTCTAGGTATCGCTTTAGCTCGTTTTTAAAAAACTCATCTTGTATTTTTTTAAGGGCATCAGGTTTAATATCGAGCTTATCAGCAATCTTACCAACCCACTCGCGTACCTTGTTACTCATCTCCTCTTGAAACCCTCCGCCTCGAACATACTTATCGTGTTCGCTTGGAATAAACGCTCCCTGAAATATTGCCCGATTCCATCGCCCTTGCAGGTGAAGTACCGCATAAATTCGTTGAGCGTGTTGTGTCATCTCTTCGTGAGCAGCCCCTACAAATGTATCTACAGCTTCATTGACAACTTTTTCTAAGTGAAGTGCGTCTTGTAATGTTGCAGAACTATCAGCGTAAATAACTACTGCATCACGAACAGTCTTTTGAAGTACCGAGTAAGGACTCGCATCACCCTCAAATACGTTGTCAATTTTTTCCTGATCAATGCCCTTCTCTGCGGCCTCGGCTTTTAGAAAAGCAGACTCTTGTTTAAAAAGCGTATCAACACGCCCTATTAATTCCTGTTTTTGCTCTGAACTAAAACTTGCCATATTTAATACTCCTAACAATCAATAAAATTTTGCATGACCTCAATCTGCATGATGCAAACGACTCATACATGGTCCTCTAAAATACTGGCACATACGCAGGCGCCTCGCCCAGCGTATCCGCTAATTTACCCTCTTGTGCGACCGTTTGCACGGCTTGACTCTTTTTTGTATCTACAACTTTTGATTCAACGGGTGAGAAGAAGGTGCTTTTTACAAAATCGCGATAAGGTTTATACGGCAACGCGTAAAATGTTGCCAAACCTACAATCACGCCCACAATGAAAAGCCCTGCTGCTTTAACATAATCAAGCGCTGTTGGGTCTACTTTACCTTTATAACGTGCAACACATGCATCGGTTGCAGCTTCTATTGCCGCCTTAAACTGCGCTGCATCTTCTGGTCGACACTGACTATCCGCATAAACGCCTGTCGCCTTCAAGATGTCATCATACAAGGCAACCAATGGGTGTGATTTTTCTTTGTAATTTTCTTCTGCGACAATCGCTTTATTGAGCGCTTGTTCGCCCACTCCCAATTTGGCAGCAATATCAACACACACTTTGAAAATATTTTTGCGTGCATTCAGCAAAAAAAGTGGGCGGGGCGTATTTTGTGCACCTGTCACAAAACCATAAAATCCGCTACCACCAAGCCTTTTTTCTGTTAATTGACACTTTTCATGCCCTGAAGCCTTAATAAAAGCATCTAATGCCTTTTTTATTGCTTCATATTGCGCCACTTCATCCGAAAATTTGCACTCACTCTCTGCGTAAGCAGAAACGGCAGCCTCAATCGCTTGTCTAAACACGTGATAAGGGGGATTATCTCCCTCAAATAAATAAGTCTGATACGCTAAGCCCCCAGCGCTCACCTCATTTTGCTTAAACTCTTCCCCGGACCAACTTGTTTCAATGATGTCTTGCATGTCATTTTCAATCAGCGCTCTTATTGCGTCCAACTGCTTTTCTACAAGCGCTAGATAAGCCTGCTTTGTCGCTTGCTCCATAACAGCCATACAGTCACTCCCACAACCCTAACGCTAAAACTGGATACATTTTAAACAAATAAACCAATCTTGTCAATTGCTTTTATACACCTAAACTGATAAACTCACGCGCCTTATGACAACCGAACGTAAAACAGCAATGGCCCGAAATATACGTCTTGAAACCCTCTTAAAATCACTTGAAGATAATCAAGCGATTGATGTCCAAGTGCTTAATGTCCGTGAGCAAACAAGCATTACCGACTTTATGATTGTCTGTACGGGGCGCTCATCACGGCATTTACGTGCCTTAGCCGAGCACGCCATGACTGATATGAAACAAGCAGGATATCCTGCCATCAGCAAACATGGATTAGACGAGGGCGATTGGGTATTGGTTGATTTTGGTGAGTTTGTCTTGCATATCATGCAAGCAAGTAGTCGTGACTTTTACAATTTGGAAGGCCTCTGGCAAGCAGCTCCCAAACAGTCTCATGCTTGAAATCACCCTCATTGCAATGGGGGACAAAATGCCCGCATGGGTAACAGATGCAACCCACGAATTTACCAAACGCCTCAAAGAGGCGTTTAAATTTAACCTAATAGAAATCCCACTACTCCGCCGTACCCATGCAAGTCACTTGTCGCACATCTTAGAAAAAGAAGCGAGCAAGCTGCATCAAGCACTTCCTAAGAGCGCTTATCTGATTGCGCTCGATGCCAAAGGTCGGTCGTTTACCAGCGAAGCACTTGCAACACAACTTGAGAAACTACAGCACATTACCGGGCATATTTGTTTCGTAATTGGCGGGCCTGAAGGCCTGCCTCAAAGCCTACTGTCTGAAAGCAAGTTACGCTTATCACTGTCGGAACTCACCCTACCTCATCCTATTGCACGCGTGGTATTATTAGAAGCGCTCTACCGCTCTTGGTCTATTCAAAATAATCACCCTTATCACAAGTAACAAATTACGCTAGAATTGCCCCTGTCTTGGGAGTCCAAATGATACGTAAAACAAATGCAATGATGCCAGATTCAAATCACGCCGATGTACACGGTGTGCGTCTTAACTTGCTCATTATTTTTCTGATTATTTGCTCACTCACGCTTGTTTTGAGACTTGCTTATTTACAGTTTGCGCAATATAAACGTTTTGCGACACTCTCTCTCAAAAACCAAATGAGTATCACTCCTATTGCGCCAACCCGTGGTATTATTGTTGACCGCAACAATGTTGTGCTTGCAGAAAACATCCCTGTATATGCCATTGAAATTATTCCAAACCGCGTTAAAAATCTTTCAGAAACGCTGACACAACTCAAAGCCTTGCTCCCTTCTGTAACCAATGAAGATATCGAGCATTTTAATCGCATACAAAAACAAACACGTTCATACTTACCCGTTCCCTTCAAGCTACAACTCACACAAGAAGAAGTCGCCATTTTTGCAACCCACCAGTACGCCTTTCCTGGCGTACACCTAAAAGCCGAACTTATGCGCCACTACCCTCTCGGAGAAATCACAGCGCATGTACTCGGCTATGTAGGTAGACTCAATGTTGATGATTTAAATCGGGTCGATAGTACTAATTATCGTGCCACCAATTTTATTGGAAAAACTGGCATCGAACGTTTTTATGAAGATAAACTACATGGTGACGTGGGTTACCAACAACTCGAGACCGATGTCAGTGGCAGGGCTATTCGAACACTCAGTAAACAAGCGCCTATATCAGGTAGCAAACTAACACTTACCTTAGACGCACGCCTACAAGCACGCACCCATCATGCACTAAAAGGCAAAGAAGGCGCTGTTGCGGTGATTCATGTCACGACAGGAGAGGTGCTTGCACTCGTCAGCACCCCAAGTTACGACCCTAACCAATTTGTCCAGGGCATGACGCACAAACATTACAATGCATTGGTGAATGCCCCGGAAAAACCCCTGTTTCATCGTGCCATTCGTGGCTTATATCCGCCCGCCTCAACCATCAAACCCTTTATTGCGCTTGCAGGCATTGATAAAGGTGTTATCGATGAACAAACTACCGTTTACGATCCTGGTTGGTATCGCCTGCCAGGTGTATCGCATCTTTATCGCGATTGGAAGCGTGGTGGCCATGGTGTTGTGAACTTAAAGCGTGCGATTACCGTTTCATGCGATACCTACTTCTACCAGCTTGGTAATAAACTTGGCATTAATGCCATTGAAGATATCCTAACGCGCTTTGGCTTTGGGCAATTAAGCCACATCGACCTCAAAGAAGAGGCCGCAGGCATTGTGCCAAGCCCTCACTGGAAAAAGCAAACCAAGGGACTGTCTTGGTATACAGGCGACACCCTCATTACAACCATCGGCCAAGGCTTTATGCTTGCATCCCCCTTGCAACTGGCCAATGCAACGGCTGCTTTAAGCCAACATGGGCGGCGCTTTCGCCCGCATTTACTCAAGGCATCAGGCCTTGATGATGAAACAACTCATACCGTCTCGCCACTTGAAGAGTATCCCATCCACTTACACAATAACACTTGGAACCTGATTACTGATGGCATGCGTGCTGTTATTACCAAACGAGAAGGAACGGGCTACCGCTTTGGTCGCAATGCACCTTATAGCGTGGCAGCAAAAACAGGAACAGCTCAGGTATTTAGCTTAAGCCAAGATGAAAAAAAACGTAATGAAGCAGTCCCTGATGCACTGCGCGACCACTCCCTATTTATTGCGTTTGCTCCTACAGAAAAGCCCGAAGTCGCCATTGCTGTTTTAGTTGAGCACGACCCAACCGCATCCCTTGTTGCACGCCAAGTGATGGACGCCTATTTCGATTTAAAAAAAACTGAGGCCACTACATGAAATCTTTA
>JARGNV010000019.1:0-29645 GCA_029212465.1 Legionellaceae bacterium
AATCGTCCGATAATGCAGGCTTATAACCATCTTCATGCAGCCATTTATTACGTGCAAAAATAGGCGCCAAGCGCTCTTTCATCGCACCTAAAGACACATTTTCATGCACCTCAAACTCAGTAATAAACGCATTCGCCTGTAAGAGATGCTCTATCACCTCTATATCTGCATCTTTTATCGGCCCCAATCCTTGCAAATTACCTAAGTTAATATCGAGCTTTAAATTTCTTGAGTACGCGCGAATAAAAGCAAATAAAATAAGCGTGATGGCTTCAACCTGCTGCTCTTTCTCGCCATAAAACCGATTAACTGCATTTTTCAGCCAGGCACTTCCAAACTGCCCGCTAACAGCACTAAAATGCTCACTATATAACTGACTAAGATTCACCTTCCCGTTATTTAAGAGCGCCTTTGGAATCTGCAACTGCATGGGTGCATCCGGGCTCGCTTGCTGTGCAATTTTTGTTTTCGCCAGCGTTAGCATAAACCCTGGAATTAAGTACCTTGCACTCTCATCACGCACGGATTGAAGCTTAGCGTAGCCATCACGATTCGCATAAATTGCTTTCAGTGTTGACGCCAAGTCACCCGGCATGAATCGTGGTAGCCCTCCTCTTCCTTTATCATAAAGCCCTGGCACAGAAGCACGCACCAAAGCAATCATGGAACGGCCAAAGTCACGAGAAAATCCCTTGTCAGTATTACCCAAGTTTTGTAATTGTTTAAACGACCGAAATGAGTCGGTACATAAGGCTTCTTCCTCGCTCAGACAAGTATAAGGTACCATTACGTTATCAAGCCCAACCATAAAGCCTGCAATAACATCATAGGCGAGACTTGGAAAGTCTCCATTTTTATTGGCTGCAAGTGCTGCATATTGATTGATACGCGTTGCATCTTCGTCGCCCCAAACTGCATTCAACCAGGTCGATGCCGTATATCCTGTGGTTTGTACACTCGTTGCCGTTTTACCAAAACAGAGGACATCTCCTCTATCTTCATCCTCTCCAATATGAAAATGAAACGCATGCTCCAGAGTCACTAGCTCAGAATCAGATAATGCCATCTCACAAAACACACGCGCCTTGTCTGGCCCTCTTGAAAAATCTATGACTGCCCACTTGGGCTTTGCTTTCAAGTCGGTTGATAAATTAACAAAAACCGCGTGTCGCTGTTTTAGACTAGCACGCGTTTCATCGCTTAAATGAGGTAGATGTTTCGCATGAACCACAGCAATATTAGCCGGACTGCCCTTCAACGAGGTCATGCCGCGCACAAGACGCATCATGTCTATAAACGTCAGTGGATCCGCAATCCCTCTCGGGTCGGCATTGTCTGTCGCAAGCTTCTCAAGAAACCCAATTTGGCGTTGACGTGCACCTTCCACCTCAGGTGGTATCATTGTAAGACGCAGTAGCCACTCATCTTGATTTTCTTTTTTATCAAAAAAAGCATGCAACAAGGGAATAATTTCTTCGGCAAGGCGGGGCCGTCTTTTTATAACAGGTCTCCCGGGTCTTGGTTTATCAAGTGCTTGCAAACCAAGTGTACCAAGACATTCCTCATAGAGCTGCATGTAACTACCATGATTGCCCTCACCTGCTAACCGATTTAACACTTCTAAATCGAACATGTCGCTATAGTGTGTCTCTAGCACTTCAAGAATGGCATCAAAATTCTGATTATTTTCAAAGTCATTCTCATCAGCAAAAGTATGCCGATATGTTGCAAGATAGGCATCATATAAGTGCGGATAGTCTTCTCTATAACTCATCGCATTTCCTGTAAATTAAAAAGGTATTATGTTTAATAAAATAGCACACTTTGAGCTTGGTGTCTCTTTTTGTTTTATGCACATCAAATAAGAATCAGTCAGACGCATACAACTAGAAAAAATCAGTGAGAACGTGTCCTAAACATCAATATCCACTTGCCCATCTCGAGACAATAAGACTGCAATTGGTCTTGTTGGCTCAAAGTGTGCAAATAAAATAATCATCATCACGGTAATAGGCACCGATAAAAACATACCTAAAACGCCCCAAATAACACCCCATAAACCGAGTGCAAATAAAATAACCAAAGGACTTAAATTAAGTGAGCGCCCAAGATAGCGCGGCTCGATGATATTGCCAATAATAAACTGCACCACAACCAAGCCTGAGGTCATCAACACGGATGGTAACCAGCTTTGAAACTGTATCAGTGCTAACAAAGCGGGAAACAGTGTTGCGATGATTGCCCCAATGTTTGGAATATAATTCAAGAAAAAAATCAGAAGTGCCCAAAATTCGGCAAAATCAAGTCCAATCCAGGTCATGATGCCCCAGCTGGCTAGTGCTGTCAAAAGCCCCATCAACGTTTTAAGCCCTAAGTAGGTTTGGGTATCTTCAACTGTACGTGTAATAAGCCTTTTAATGACTTTTCTTTTATCTTCAGACGACACAAGCACCGCAAGCTTTTGATGAAATACCGATTGCTCAACAAACAAAAAACTCACATACAATGCAATGAGCACTGCAGAGCCTGCAACTGCTGTAAACCCGCCATAAATAGTCATCAATATTTTTTGAAAATTAAGCTCATCTAACAGCCTATCGACATTCATCATTAATTTGGATAAAAGCTGTTGATCAAACTGTCCCATCAGATGCTTAAAACTTGCTTGATAACGCGCTGATGCATGAATCACATCATTCACATTATCACTTACAATCGTCACAAGCCCCCAAATAAACCCAAGTACGACGCAAAACGATAAGAGCATACTGAAAAAACCAGGCAAATGCTTTCCTAAAACGGGTAAGCGTTGCATCGCTTTATTAAGCGTATTTAATAAGTTCCAAATTAAGAGCGCCATAACCCAAGGTAGTAAAAAACCGCGCCCTGCCATGAGTAAATATCCAATTAAACAAACACTTATCAAAATAGCTGCAAATGTCAGCGCTCGGTTCATGCACTCTACCTTTTCAAAAACAAATGAATAGACTCCATCATGACACAAAAAAAACTTCAAATCAGTCTTTGTCAAGACTGTTTTTTTAAAAAAAACTAGCTTAGAATTGTCCCTCAGCGTGTTTTTATGCACGCTCAAACAAAATGTGGATAAATCCATCCTTCATCTGAAAACCCTCTTCTTTTAATCTCGTTAAGAACTTGTAAGGCTATTGAAAAATAACAAATTTTTTGTTTTCGAGCGGCCACATACCTTATCCACAAAAACTGTGGATAAAGTTGTGGGTAGAGTGAAAATTCCATTGAAAATAAGGGGATTGGACAGGTGCCTTAAGGTCTGCCACCGCGTTTAAATTGATGGTGCCCGATAGGGCGGATGGGGGCACAATAAAGCCCCACCTTTAACTCACCGAATCACGCAGCCAATCACCGTCGCCATCTTCCTTTTCATACGACAGAACCACGACTTGAGTACCCAGCGCCATAAAAGATTCATTCAACCACTTTGCTGCACTCGGTAACACGCGGATGCAGCCGTGGCTTGTATTGCCATGCGCAAATCCATAACCTGCATGAATGGTGTAACCCCTAAAAAAGTACATGCAGTAAGGCATTTTTGCGCCCCCTTCGGTTTCTATCGGGAACTCACTCGAGCGACAATCTTCGCCACGTTTTCGATACACCTTAAAGCTACCTGTCACTGTACGGCACGGGCCATTCGTATCCGCGCAATAGTCTGCTCCCCCTGAAGCACGTCCGGTCATGACACGCACGCCTTCGGCGTCATAAGCAGCCCACGCAGGAATTTTAGGGTCGAACACAAACAACTTACGGCCTGTTGGACGAATCTCAAGTGGAAACTCTTTTCGTCCCCGCTTATCCCGCAAATAATGCAGCGTATAATGCACCTGACCCGCATCATCGGTAACCACCGTTGATGCCACCTCTTCATCTGTGACACACCCTGAAAGCACTACACAAAGTAGTGCTACGGATGCAATCTGCCACTTTGTTTTCATAACCCGTTTATTCATGCGTGTGCGACAACGCCGAAAACTCAAGTTTGACACGTATATCATGTATGCAGCCTACGGTATTTAATGCGTGACGGCTTATCTGCCTCATCACCTAGACGGCGTTTGCGATCAGCTTCGTAGTCTTGATAATTGCCTTCAACAAACACCGCTTTTGAGTCACCTTCAAATGCTAACAAGTGTGTGCAAATACGATTCAAAAACCATCTATCATGCGACACGACAATAGCGCACCCTGGGAAATTTAAAACCGCATCTTCAAGGGCGCGCAATGTTTCAACGTCTAAGTCATTACTGGGTTCATCGAGTAACAATACGTTGGCACCACATTTAAGGAGGCGCGCTAAATGTACTCGGTTGCGCTCTCCGCCTGAGAGTTGCCCTACCCGTTTTTGCTGATCAGCACCTTTAAAGTTAAATCGTCCGACATAAGCCCGTGACGGCATTTGAAAGGCGCCCACTTGAATGATGTCATGCCCCTCTGAAATCACCTCCCAAATGGTTTTATTATCATCCAGGCTATCGCGAAACTGGTTTACATACGCAAGTTTAACGGTATCTCCCACCCGAATTTCACCTGCATCGGGCGCAAGCTCATCGGTCAGCATTTTCAAAAAGGTTGATTTACCTGCACCATTCGGCCCAACAATGCCAAGAATTCCGCCCTTAGGTAACCTGAAGTTTAGGTCTTCGAATAACAACTTATCGCCAAACGCTTTGGAAAGCTTATTCCCTTCAATGACCAATTCACCCAATCGTTCGCCAGGTGGAATATACAGCTCATTGGTTTCTTGACGTTTTTGAAATTCGCGAGAAGTCATCTCTTCCACGCGTGCAAGACGCGCTTTATTTTTTGCATGCCTTCCTTTAGGGGAGGTACGCGCCCACTCAAGTTCTGTTTTTAAAGCACGTGCATGCGCTGCTTCTTGCTTTTCTTCTTGTGCTAAACGCGCTGTTTTTTGCTCGAGCCATGCTGTGTAATTCCCCTCATATGGAATGCCTTCGCCTCTATCCAGCTCTAAAATCCACTGCGCTGCATTATCAAGAAAATATCTATCGTGAGTAATCGCCACCACCGTACCCGGAAACTCTTCTAGATAACGCTCAAGCCACGCAACGCTTTCTGCATCAAGATGGTTGGTTGGCTCATCAAGCAATAACATATCAGGGTTAGACAGTAACAAGCGACACAGCGCAACGCGTCGCTGCTCCCCTCCTGATAATACGCCTACTTTCTCATCAAAATCAGGCAAGCGTAGGGCATCTGCTGCAACTTCTAGCTGACGATCTAAATCCCAGCCATTACCTGCTTCAATTTTTTGCTGAAGCTCACCTTGCTCCTCAAGCAACTTATTCATTTCATCGTCGCTCATCGGCTCTGCAAATTGCATGCTAATTTCATCAAAGCGCTTCAAGAGCCCTTTCATGTGAGATACAGCCTCTTCAACCACTTCTCTCACTGTCTGATTTGGGTCCATTTCTGGCTCTTGTGGCAAATAACCAATGCTAATACCAGGCTGTGGGCGTGCTTCACCTTCAAATTGTTTATCGACTCCTGCCATAATTCTAAGCAACGTTGATTTACCCGAGCCATTTAAACCAAGCACACCAATTTTTGCGCCAGGGTAAAAGCTTAGTGAAATATCCTTTAAAATAAATCGCTGGTTCTCCACAATTTTACTAACGCGATTCATGGTAAAAATGTACTGTGCCATACTGCCTACTCCGCTAATCCCACTCTAAAATTACCTTGCCAGACTGACCTGACGCCATCATTTGAAATGCATTTTGAAAATCATCTATGGGGAAGTGATGTGTTATCACTGGAGATAAATCAAGCCCACTTTGTAACATAGTTATCATTTTATACCATGTATCATACATTTCACGTCCATAAATGCCTTTAATTTCTAACCCTTTAAAAATAACATGGTTCCAATCAATTGACGTTTCTTGTGGCGGAATGCCCAATAGGGCTATTTTTCCACCGTGATTCATGGTTTGTACCATATCATTCAACGCCGATGGATGGCCTGACATTTCAAACCCCACATCAAAGCCCTCCGTCATACCAAGTGCCGTCATCACATCATGAATGGCTTCATATTTCACGTTAACGGCACGTGTAGCACCCATCTTGCGCGCTAAATCAAGCCGATAATCATTCACATCTGTAATGACAACATGACGTGCACCTGCATGTTTTGCAATCGCCGCCGCCATGCTGCCAATAGGGCCTGCTCCTGTAATTAATACGTCTTCACCAATTAAGCTAAACGATAACGCGCAGTGTGCTGCATTCCCAAACGGGTCTAATATGGCTGCTTGGTCTCCTGTGATGTCATCCGGTAGCACTAATACGTTGCTCGCAGGAATCGATAAATATTCAGCAAAACAACCTTGTCGATTCACACCAATACCGAGTGTACTACGACATAAATGCTGACGCCCTGCTCGACAATTACGACACACCCCACAGGTAACATGCCCCTCACCTGAAACGCGCATGCCAACTTTTAAATTACTAACAGCTTGGCCCACTTCAACAATTTCACCAAAAAATTCATGCCCAACAACCATTGGCACAGGAATCGTTGACTGCGCCCATTCATCCCATGAGTAAATATGAATATCGGTGCCACAAATAGCTGTTTTTTGAATTTTAACGAGCACATCATGTAGCCCGCACTCGGGCACGGGCACATCTTCCATCCAAATACCAGGCTCACGTTTTGCTTTGACTAATGCCTTCATGCATGTTTTCCAATCATTTTTAAATGACACCCAACTCACGTCCCACCTTGCCAAATGCAGTAAGGGCCGTATCAAGGTGTGCCTTTGTATGCGCTGCCGACATTTGTGTCCGAATGCGCGCCTGCCCCTTAGGAACCACAGGGAATGAAAAGCCCACTACATACACACCTTCATCTAAAAGACGTGCCGCCATTTGACCGGCTAACACCGCATCCCCAAGCATGACCGGGATAATTGCATGCTCCCCTGGTACCAAGGTAAAGCCAAGTGCTGTTAAGCCTTGCCTAAAATAGGCAGCATTGCTGCTCACTTTTTTGCACAAGTCGGGGTTTTCCATAATTAACTCGAGTGCCATAATGGATGTTTCAGCAATCATGGGTGCTAAAGTATTTGAAAAAAGATAAGGTCTTGAGCGCTGCCTTAACCAACTGATAATCGCTTCATTTGCCGCTGTATATCCACCAGAGGCCCCGCCTAATGCCTTCCCGAGCGTACCTGTGATGATATCAATACGGTCCGTCACCCCAAAATATTCAGGTGTTCCACGACCCCGCTCACCGACAAAACCCACCGCGTGTGAGTCATCGACCATCACCATCGCATCGTATTTATCCGCCAAATCACAAATTGCAGGTAAGTTTGCCAAAATACCATCCATGGAAAAAACACCATCCGTTGCAATCAGTTTAAAGCGTGCGTCACTTGCCGCTTTCAATTGCTCTTCAAGGGCTGCCATATCATTGTTGGCATAACGATAGCGCTTTGCTTTACAGAGCCTTACCCCATCAATAATACTTGCATGGTTTAAAGCATCACTAATAATTGCATCTTCAGGCCCAAGCAACGTTTCAAACAACCCTGTGTTGGCATCAAAGCATGACGAATACAAAATGGTATCTTGTTTTCCTAAAAAGGTACTTATTTTTTGCTCTAATGCTTTATGAGGAGACTGTGTCCCACAAATAAACCGTACAGAAGCCATGCCATATCCGTATTTGTCGAGTGCTGCTTTACCCGATTCAATCAGTGCTGGATGATTGGCAAGCCCCAAATAATTATTGGCGCAAAAGTTAATCACCTCACTATTGCCCAAATCAACTGATGCTTGTTGCTGACCTTGAATCACACGCTCAGGTTTAAATAATCCATCTTCTTTTAATTGACTAAGCGCCACATTTAAATGCGCGGTAAATGCTTCTGACATGAAAAATTCCCTGGTCCTTAAATAAACTCGCGTGAATGATACCAAACTAAGAACAATTTCACTATGCACACACAGAGCTCTATCTTCACGACCTAAATTCTTGTTAAAATCATGCTAATTCAAATCTTGGAACAACCAACAAAGTAGCGTGTTATGAAAAATCAACAACCCCGCATCAATATGATTAAGCAACAACTACGTACTGGAGATATTACTGACGAGCACGTGCTCTCACTCTACGACAAACTACCAAGAGATCTCTTTGTACCTGAAACACTACGAAACGTAGCTTATAGTGACTTACAACTCGCACTGCCCCACAAGCAGCGCATGATGACCCCACTTGAAGAAGCCACCATACTACAAGCACTCGCACTCAAAGGAAATGAACACGTTCTTGAAATTGGAACAGGCAGTGGTTTTTTCACGGCCCTTTTAAGTCATAGTGCAGCACACGTCACAAGTATTGACTGTTACCCTGAATTTACTGAACAAGCTCAAACAAAGCTAAACATACATGGTATGGGTAATATTACCTTAATTACAGGCGATGCATCCCAAGGTTGGCTAGACAAGGCCCCCTATGATGTGGTTGTCTATACAGGAGCGCTCCCAAAATTAAATGACATGCAACGGTTGCAAGTGGTGCCCGGCGGAAAACTATTCACTATCACAGGCTCATCCCCCGTGATGCAAGGCGAATTGCACACACTGAGCCATGACGAAGTGTGGCAAACACAAAGCCTGTTTGAAACCGAGTTACCATTATTAATAAATAACCAAATGATGTCCGCTCAACCTTTCGATTTTTAGGACAGTACATGAAGAAATTGAAGCAGCTGTGGTGTGTTTTTATGTTAAGCCTTGGCTTAGTGCCCCTGCTTCATGCGGCCGATTTATTGGATGTGTATATCCACGCTTTGGATAACGACCCTGAATTTAAAGCAGAATATAGCTTGTTCATGTCGGAAACAGAAAATATTCCTATTGCACGTGCGCCATTGTTGCCACAAGTAACTGCTGGCGCCCTGACTGCTGCTAATCGGCAAAATGTGAATGCAGGCACCTTTTTAATTATTGATGAGTCATATCGCACCTCTCAATTTCAAATTTCTGCAACACAAGCACTGTTTAACTTTAAGGCCTGGGCACAAGTGCAACAAGCCAAAGCATCGGTAAAAGCGGCGCATGCTCGTTTCAATGACCGTGCACAAGATTTAATTTTAAGGACCGCAGAAGCATACTTTAACGTATTACTTGCCTACGATACCCTGCGCTTTGGCGTCGCCAAAAAAAACGCTAATAAGCGTCAACTCGATCAATCAACCCAGCGTTTTAATGTGGGGCTTGATGCCGTCACCTCTGTATATGACGCGCAAGCCGCCTATGACCAATCTGTTGCACAAGTCATTGAAGCAAAAAACAATGTTATGATTCAAAGTGAAGAACTGCGTAAAATTACAAATCATACCTATGGCCGCCTTGCGCCACTACGTAATCAAGAAATTCCACTACTTCGTCCAGAGCCCGATAACATCGACACCTGGGTTGCAACCGCTTTAAAGCAAAACTATAAATTATTTGCAGCCAAGTATCGGCTCGAATCAGCTCGTGAAAAAATTAAAGCACAGGCTTCTGGTAACTGGCCAGTTGTTCAGGCACAAGCGACAGACATTCACACGCGTAACGCAAACCAAAATACGAACTTTGCAAACTTCTTTGTACCCAAATCACAACGTATTTCAACCGCTGCTTTAACCGTTACATTCCCTGTGGTGCAAGGGGGGCTTGTGCTTGCACAAACTAAACAAGCACAATTTGACTACCAAACTGCAAGCGAGAGGCTTGAAGAAATCTACCGTCGGGTTGTAACCGACAGCAGAACCTCGTTTGGCACCATTAACAATGGTATTAGCAAAGTAAAAGCCGATAGAAAAACTGTGTTCACACAAACAGAAAAGGTAGAAAGCACTGAAGCGGGTTTTTTTGTTGGCACACGTAATATGGTAGACGTCGTCAATGCGCAAGAAGAACTATTTCAAGCCCAAACTAATTTGGCATCTGATCAATATGCACTCATTGGTGTTATACTACAGCTCAAATATTTAGCAGGATCGTTAAATGTAACTGACCTTGAAGAAATTAATAGCTGGCTCGTGACGGAACGTATCGACAGCCACCCCCCAAGACCAAGCGAAATGGAAAACTAAGAACCTGCTTTCCAAGCCACTTCCAAGACGTAGAGATGAACCATGACTTATACTTCCTCAACTGTTGAGAAAAAATTACTCCACTATACAGGCAAAGCAATTGCTGACTTTAATATGATTCAAGCAGGTGATAGGGTGATGGTCTGTCTATCGGGAGGTAAAGACTCTTTTACATTATTAACCCTCCTACATCTCTTGAAAAAGCGCGCAAAAATCAACTTTGAGATCTTTTCATTTACGCTCGACCAAGCGCAGCCTGGCTGGGATGATACCGCCTTACGTGCATGGCTTGATAACCGGGATATCTCGCATACCATCCTCACACGTGATACGTACAGCATTGTCAAAGAAAAAATTCCCGAAGGAAAAACTTACTGCTCGCTATGCTCACGGCTTAGACGTGGCATTATCTACCGCTACGCAGAAGAGCACGGCTTTAATAAAATTGCACTCGGGCATCACCGCGACGATCTTATCCGTACGCTGCTCATGTCTATTTTTTATAATGGGGATATCCGCTCAATGCCGCCAAAACTCTTGAGCGATAACAAAAAGCACGTCGTCATTCGTCCCTTGTCTTATGTGCAGGAAAACGATATTATCGAATACGCGGGTGAGCAAAATTTCCCCATCATTCCGTGTAGTTTATGTGGCTCACAAGACAACCTCGCGCGACAAAGGGTGGGACACTTGATAACTCAGCTGGCAAAAGAAAATCCAAAAGTCCCAAGCAATATACTCCATGCACTGCAATCTATCAAACCAAGCCAACTCATGGATAAAAACTTTTGGGACTTCAAAAACCTAGAGTCAGAACTTATTACAGAAAAGGCCATACATGAATAACACGCTTGTAGCGCTGTATCAACAATTTCATACTTATAAACAACGCAGTTTAAAACCTGATTTAGTCGCTGCATTAGTGGTCTTTTTTGTCGCTATTCCACTGTGCTTAGGCATTGCACTGGCCTCAGGTGCTCCGCTATTTTCCGGTATTTTAAGCGGCATTATAGGTGGCATTATAGTAGGCAGCTTAAGTGGCTCACATGTCAGTGTCAGCGGGCCTGCAGCAGGCCTTGCAGCGGTTGTTATCACAGCCATAGCACAACTTGGTGACTTCAACACTTTCTTACTTGCCCTTTGTTTGGCCGGTGTGTTTCAACTGATTACCGGCACCTTACGTGCTGGATTTTTTGCTGAATACGTGCCCTCAAATATCATTCAGGGCTTACTGAGTGCTGTAGGTGTCTTGTTAATTTTTAAGCAACTTCCGCTTGCGTTTACCCTCACATCAAGCCTCTCTGAGCTTAAAATGCACCTACTAGATGCAACCGAAGGCTTTAGCTTAAAACCGCTGCGCGATGTTTCTTATCATATCAACAGTGGTGCCATGATTATCTCAGTGATTTCTCTTCTTATTCTTATCTACTTCGAAAAAACCAGTATCAAATGGCTCAAAGCCATACCCGGCACTATTGTTGTTGTGTTATTTGGCATTGCCCTGAATGAAGTGTTTGTCTTAACGCATTCATATCTTGCACAAAATAGCCTCCAGTTGGTGAATATTCCTCAACACTCAGGCCTTAATGACTGGCTTGAACAACTGCACTTTCCGAAGTGGTCTGCTTGGTCAAACCCTGATGTATATATTTATGCGGGCATTCTTGCGATTGTCGCCTCGCTTGAAAGCTTGCTTAATATCAAAGCCTCAGAAAAACTCGACACCCGACACACACGCATCTCTAAAAACCGTGAGCTTGTTGCACAAGGGATTGGCAACATTGCAGCAGGTCTCATTGGTGGCATTCCTGTCACGTCTGTTATTGTCCGCACCTCAGTCAACCTCCAAGCCGGCGCAAAAACTAAAGCTTCTGCTATTTTTCATGGCTTTTACCTGCTTTTTGCGATTTTACTCATCCCAGCCTTTTTAAACCGTATTCCTATTTGCTCATTGGCAGCAGTGCTTATTTTTACCGGTTATAAGCTCTCATCACCCAAACTATTTAAAACCATTTACCGACAAGGGCCCGACCGATTTATTCCATTTCTTGTGACCTTAATTGGGATTGTAACCTTAAACATTTTAACCGGCATCATTATTGGCCTTTTAACCAGTCTCTTTTTTATTCTCAAGTCTAACAGCCAAGCGCGCTTAGATATCATTAAAGAATTTTACCCAAACGGGGTCACGCAACGCTTAATTTTGCCGCAACAAACCACCTTTTTAAATAAAGCCTCCCTCATTGAAGAGCTAGACGATATTCCTGCTAAGTCACAGCTCATTATCGATGCTCGCTACTCTAAGTACATTGATAAAGAAATTATTGAGCTAATTTCAGAGTTTCAAGAAGAACAAGCGCCTCGAAAAAATATTTCTCTAAACCTTATCGGTTTTAAGAAACAATATACCATTCAAGACCATATCAACTTTATTAATGTCACCACTTATGACGTACAAGCTGCCCTTTCTCCGCAGCAAGTTTTAAACATTTTGCACGAAGGCAATCAGCGTTTTTTAGATGATACACGCATCCACCGAAGCCTCACCATCGACATCAAGCACACCGCCGTCACCCAACACCCCATTGCCGTCATACTGGGTTGTATTGACTCACGCGTGCCAGTTGAAACTGTATTTGATATGAGTTTTGGTGATTTATTCTGCGTTCGTGTTGCAGGCAACGTGGTCAACGATGATGTCCTCGCAAGCATTGAATATGCGTGTCATGTGGTTGGTGCAAAACTCATTGTGGTACTTGGTCACACACGTTGCGGTGCGGTTGAGGCCGCGTGCACAGCCCCCGAGCAAACAGGGCACGTACCGCAACTACTCGAAAAACTAAAACCTGCGATTGATGCAGAAAACCGTACGCACAGCAAAAAAACCACATGCGATGAAACTTACTTAGGTCATGTCACAGAGCTAAACGTTGCCAATACGCTGTATCAAGTTTATCAACAAAGCGATGTACTAAGAGAGCAGCTTGATGCTGAAAACATTGCCATGGTGGGTGCCGTTTATGATGTTAATACGGGTAAAGTGAGCTTCAAAGACTTTGCTGAACGTGCGGCACAACTGCCGCATAAGCCAAGTGAAGGGCTCACCAAACATTTAAACAGTTTGGTGTCGCCTAAGGCGTAGCACAAGGCTTGTCATTTCACATTATTTTTTCACCGGAGGTGGGGGTTGTTTTTTTTGAAGCAAAAGTACTTTCTCCCCAGCGTCTTCTGCATCACCCCCTAAATCGTCTTCCCCCCCCTCTACTAGCTCATTAAATTGACCCAGTTTTTGGCGTTGTTTTTTCTCCTTTTCAATCAAAATTTTAAAGTCGCCCACTACTTTTGCCTTACCTTGCTCTTGACCTTTACGCCACATGCGCCATGTGTTTGCAAGTGTAAATTTTGCAGTGTAAAGCCCTAAGCCTGCAGCACTCAATTGCACCACCGCCCCAATCACACCGGTTAGGGCAGTCACTGCTGCAAACGCACCTAACACAAAAGCACCTGCAGGTGGAAATGCAAACATAATAGCAACCACGAGTAAAACTGCTGCTGCAATTGCAAACGCCCCGAGCTTTAAGCGAATACGTTCATGCCCAGGCAACAGTTTTTCTATGCGATTCATCTCATGAATTGCTGTTTCTACCTTCTGTAAATCACCTTCTTGTAAGCCTTCTGTCGCGGCAGTGGCATACTCCAATGCCTCGCTCATAAGTGCTAAATCTCTCGCACTTTTCTGTCCCGAAGAACCTACAACCATCTCACCGAGTGCACGTCGCATTTTACTCGCACGTTTTAAAAGATGCTTTTGCTCTTCTTCATCTTCGTGCTCGTCTACCCGAAACTCACTAAACGCTTGGTCTAATTGACGCCCAGCTTCAATCACACCATCAGAAAACTTAGTTTTTTTACCACCAGCCAAATCGAGTGTATTAAGCGCTGCTCTAAGTCTGTTACGACGCTCATCAAACTCAGCCCGTGCAAGCTCTCTCGGAGATTTTAAAAAACTCACATTACCTACTTTATTTTCTTTATTGGTGTTCGCGCTCGATAGATAAAACTCTTTTTCAGCCCTTGGGCCAAATGTTCGCTTGCCATCCACGCTTAAGTTATTTGCCTTAGAGTTTGATTTCATTCCAGGAGACCCAGGCGCCATGTGTGTTGCTATGATTGCCGCATTAAACCCACGCGCGCGCATTGCCTGAATGCGTTCACGCTGCACTTCCACCTCCTCCCGATTTGGCGCCCTTTTGTTGACGCTTTCAAACCATACTCGCCACTTCTCGAGTATCTCTTCTTGAAGTGTTTTCTCAACAACTGTCCCTGTTCTATCTTGTCCACTGGCACAATTTACGACACTTAAATAACCAGACTGAGCCGCAGCAAACATTGCATCAACCGCAATTTTTAATCGATTTGCTTTTTGGCCTAAAGTCCACCCAAAGTGTTCTCGACTTTTACGCGCATGAAATGCATCTCTAATCTTTAAATTAAGGCGCACCCAATAGCTTGGTAGCGGAACTGTTCCCAAATCATTCGTCGGCACATTCGACATTTCATGTGGACTGTCTGGGTTATTCGAAATTTCATCTCGTAAACTGCTTAAAATAACATCTTGCTTTTCGTGTTTTGAGTCTGTGTTTAATACCGTTAAATGGATACCGTGCCTAGAAAGCACCTCCTCGTTATCGACTGTATACGCATACCCAGTCTCATAGATTTGTTGCAAGTTTTCTCGCGTCTGTAAATTTCTTGCGGCTGCACCTTCCCCCCTTCCAACAAATACAGGAGAGGCTGTCCGAGCAAGCCAGAGAGGCGTTGGGTCGCCTAAACCCTCAAGCGGACGCTCTCTAAAATGCTGCCCATCTGCCTCTTCAAACTTATGAACATTAAATTCTGTTTCACTGTTCACAATAAACGCATTTTTGACCCCCACCAAATGTGTTTTACGAGCCTGCGCTGATAACATTCTTGTATCATCCGCCAAACTATCTGCAAAGCAGGCATCAGCGCGCTGCTTTGCAAGACTATGTGCTGTATGTGCACTTGCTTCTTTGGGGTGCGCTTCAACTTTTTTCAATGTTGAAATGGCGTCTTTTTGTGCCTGTGTCTTTACGGTGACAGGATATTGAGACTCTCTATTTAACATGCCACTTTCTGCATCGTAAGTGAGCGTAATCAGTGGCATAGCAGGGTCTAATACACTAGACAATGCGCGATAGTAAAATAGCAGCTCTTCAGCACTTTGAGCATCAAAACACCCTTCGGTTAAATTGGCTTCATGTAGTTGCTCAATAAGCCTCGTATTAAAAGTGGTTTCAAGTTCATGTAAGCGCTCCGTCGTCATCTCCGAGGTAATTGCACCTTGCTGAAGCTCAATCAACACAATTCTTAAGGTATCTCGAATAACAGTCCGCCGACTCCGGCCTTCTTCTGTTGGATGCGACATATCCAAAACAGGGTTTTCCGTTTGTGACACTGCATAGTCAATTGCTCGAAGCCTCGATAAACAGCGCATCAACATATTATTTGTTTCTATTTCAATGTCGTCATGTCTCGGACGGCTTGAATCGTCTAAAGCCAAGGCTTGTGTTGCATCGCGCACCCACACGTCCCTTCCAGATGCATCCGTGTATCTGAGTGAATGAATATTAAAATAACTATCATTTTTCCTGGTGTATTCATCCATTAACTTACGATACGCATCTTGATACGCTTTATCTTCGCCTTTCTTTAAAATGGGCATAGCCTTCCCCGCGATGCATGCTTTCACTGATATATAAAGTATATATTAAAATCTATATGTTTCAATATTGAGCTTATCAAGCACTTTAGACTGGCTGAATGCACCAAGACCTGCTAGGATTTTCAACTATTCTTATCAACCTCCATATACTTAGGACTTATAGCATGCGTGCGTCTCCATGGCTTATTTCAACGCTTAAAGAATCTCCCAATGATGCGGAAATTCCATCACATCAACTCATGTTACGTGCAGGCTTTATTAGACCACTTGCGCAAGGCCTCTACACATGGCTGCCACTTGGCCTTAAAGTACTGCGCCGTATCGAACAAGTGATTCGTGAAGAACTCAGCAAAGCAGGTGCTATCGAGCTTTTGATGCCTATCATACAACCTGCTGAGTTATGGCAAGAAAGCATGCGCTGGGATACATTTGGTGGACAGTTGTTGCGTATGAAGGATAATAACGACCGTGAATACTGTTTTGGCCCAACCCATGAAGAAGTCATCACAGACCTCATGCGCCAAGAATTACAGTCTTATAAACAATTACCACTTAATCTATACCAAATTCAAACCAAATTTAGAGACGAAATTAGGCCGCGCTTTGGTGTCATGCGCGCACGTGAGTTTTTAATGAAAGACGCATACTCCTTCCACCTAGATGAAGCATGCCTTGAAACCACCTACCAACGTATGCATGAAGCCTACAGTAAAATTCTTACGCGACTTGGCTTTCAGTTCCGTGCAGTCGATGCTGACTCAGGTGCTATTGGTGGCGCTGTTTCTCATGAATTTCAAGTGCTCGCTGATACAGGTGAAGACTTTATCGCTTATAGTGATGCCAGTAGCTACGCTGCTAATGTAGAGCAAGCAACAAGCCTTTTCCCTGAACCTTCAAAAAATCCAACACAGACCCCGCTTGAATCGGTTCACACGCCTGATGCGAAAACGATTACAGAACTCACCGAGTTCCTGCATGTTGAAGCACATGAAACAGTAAAAACGCTCTTGGTTGAAGGGACAGAACATCCTTTAGTTGCTTTAGTAATTCGCGGAGATGACACGCTCAATACGATTCGTGCAGCAAAACACCCACTCGTGCAATCGCCGTTAAAACTTGCTGATGATGCGCGTATCTTAGAGGCACTCAACTCGCCACTTGGCTTTGTCGGCCCTATTGGGCTTGATATTCCGGTGATTGTCGACTATTACGCGCTTGCGATGGATGCGTTTGTATGTGGTGCAAACCAAAAAGATATGCACTACACCCATGCAACCTGGGCACGTGATGTTAAAACCTTTGAAGCATTTGATTTGCGTGAGGTGAAAGCTGGTGACAAAAGCCCTGATGGCAAAGGTCATTTAAAGCTTTGTCGCGGTATTGAAGTCGGACATATTTTCCAGCTAGGTGCAAAATACACCGAACACATGCAAGCAACCGTTTTAAATGCAGAAGGCAAAGCACAAACGCCTATTATGGGATGTTATGGGCTAGGTATTTCACGCATGGTTGCAGCAGCTATTGAGCAACATCACGATGGGCGTGGTATTTGCTTGCCAGAAGCGTTAGCACCTTTTCAGGTGGGTATTATCCCGATTAATATGCATCGCTCAGAACGCGTCAAAGACGTGGCTGAACGCTTATATCAAGCGTTACTCGACCAAGGTATCGATGTATTACTCGACGACCGAAAAGAGCGGCCTGGCGTGTTATTTGCCGATCACGATTTAATCGGCATTCCGCACCGGCTGGTCATTGGTGAGCGCGGCCTTGATGCAGGCATGGTGGAGTATAAAGCACGCTGTGATGCAGAGGCCAAACAAGTGCCATTAGATGAGGTGCTGGCGCTATTTACATAACGCCTTCCAACAACTGGCGTGTATAGGCTGCTCTGGGGGCACGTAACAGCTGCTCACAAGTGCCCTCTTCAACCATCACCCCATCACGCATAACCAGTACATCATCGGCTAAGTATGACACCACTGCCATGTTGTGCGTGACAAATAAATAAGCTAAATCAAGCTCACGCTGTAAGTTTTTCAGCAAATTTAGAATTTGCGCTTGTACAGATACATCCAGAGCACTCGTTGGCTCATCACAAATCAATACTTTGGGCGCGCTTGCAAGCGCACGTGCAATACATACACGCTGACGCTGCCCACCTGAAAACTGGTGCGGATAACGCTCTAGGCTCGTTTTAGGCAGGTTTACTTGGTCAAGTAGCTCATGTTGCCGCTTCTGAATGACTTGATGCTTTAAGCCTTGCGCCTCCATTCCCTCGGCTAAAATCTCGCCGACGGTCATCCTTGGGTTCATCGATGAATACGGGTCTTGAAAAATAATTTGCACGTCTTTTCTAAACTGCTTTAATGCACGCCCCTTGATGTGCTGTAAGTTTTGCTCTTTAAAACACACTTCGCCTGATGTAATGCTTTGCAGACCCAACAAAACCCGACATACCGTGCTTTTGCCGGAACCAGACTCGCCAACCAACGCGAGAGTCTGGCCTTGCTTTAATTCAAATGAAATATCATTCACTGCTTTTTGAACCACTTGCGCGCGCCCCAAACCACCACGCCTTATTGGAAAATGAACACTTAAATGACGCACAGAAAACAAAATAGGGCCCGTTTCTTGTAAAGGGGTCTGCAGGCTCTCTGCAACAGTGAGGGGAGGAGGATACTCATGCGCTGGATATAAATGACACCTGACCTCACGAGCACTATCTCTTTCTAGGGTTTGCAGGGCTGGCGCCTCAGTACTACACGGTGTAAATGCATGTGTACAACGCGGATGAAAACGACACCCCAAAGGCCTATCGTCGGGTGCTGGCACACGTCCTGGAATTGCACTTAAAGACTGCTTTCTTTTCTCAAAATGTGGTAATGCTGCAATTAAATGCTGGGCATAAGGGTGCAGTGGCTGCTTAAAAAATGTGGCCACTTCAGCTGACTCAACCATCTCACCTGCATACATGACATAAATTCTATCTGCGAATATTTTCACCAAACTTAAGTCATGTGTAATCAACAAGAGGCTCATTTGACGCTCTTGTTGAATTTTTTTAAGTAATAACAGAAGTTGTGCTTGAGTAGTGACATCCAGTGCTGTGGTTGGCTCATCTGCAATCAATACATCAGGTCGCCCTGCAAGTGCCATTGCAATCACAACGCGCTGCTTTTGCCCACCTGATAATTGATGCGGATACTGTTTAAGGCGCCTTAGAGGCTCTGGAATTTCAACCTCAGCAAGCAAGGCTGTCAGTGCTTTACGTGACTTCGACCCGAGTGCTTCGGCCAGTTGCTGCCCAATGGTTAAAACGGGGTTCAGTGCTGTCATTGGATCTTGAAAAATCATACCAAAACGCTGGCCTCGAAATCGCCGCATGGCACGCTCAGACAAGGTTAAAATGTCGGTGTCAGACCATGTTATGGCACTGTCTATGCCATAACGTGCATTTTCTGGTAAAAGTCGCATTAAGGCCGCAGCCGTCAGTGACTTACCACACCCAGACTCCCCAACAAGCGCAACCGTTTCACCTGAGGTCAGATAAAAGTCAATGCCATCTACAGCCGTTAGCGTTGCTGCTTTTTTTTGAAAGACAACGCTCAACGCTTTTACATCTAACCGGCTCATCCAAAGGCTCCTTCGTCAGACTGTTTGAACATCCGCATCCGTTTTATCAACGGTATCTTCACTCAATAAGCAAAATCCAGTTCTATCCCCCACTTCCGCAATTCCTGAAATCATAGATGCCTGCTTTAAAAAAGATGAAATCGTCACTTTTTGGTTGGGTGAGGGTACACGAATAGTCCACTGACCATTTTCAAGTGCTTCAACATGAATAAACTGCGACATCGGCGCTGCAAGCCCTTCTGCATCAAAACGACCAGCTATGGCCCCTCGAATGGCGTCAGCTGTGGGCAAATTTACAGAATAAAACCCACTGTCATCGTTAAAACGACACAAAACGCCCTTCACCGCATTTATCTGCGGCTGCGTTTTTGTAATCGCCATTTCCCTAAACCATGCATGTTTTGCTGTAACAAACATTTCTTTCGCCCCATCTGGGTCGTAAATATGGCCATTCAGTGAATGCGCTTGGCTCACAAGCACATCAATGCCAGGTCTAAGCCCCTGCCCAACAGGTAACGCTTCTGCAGGCTTTAGCATATCAACCTTAAAATTAAAACCAGCCTTATTGGCTTGCTTAAACCCAAACACCCAACTGTCATTGATAGGATTAAATTGTAAAAAAGCATGCCCTACATGCCAGTGATTAGAGGACGGGGTGGTCAGCTCTGTTTCGCTCTCATCTTGTAAAAGCAGTGCTTTTGTTTGCACATCAAACAGTGCAGCATGGCTATGAAACACCTGACCTCGCCGCTCCATCTGAAAAAAGTAACCGTATTGCTTGCCTTCTTCACTCGCAACGACCCCTGAAAAAACCCATCGTGCATCAGTCGATGTGGTGGGTAAAAAATGCGGTGACTCAGTAGTGACTTCAGCCTGTGAGGCCTGTGAAAAAAAGAGTAAAGCAAATAAGCCCATTGCATACAACATAGACTTACCGTTGGAAACATTCATGCGCATCTAGTTTTCCCCAAAAATCATCCGTAATTTGTGCTTGAACCGGCAAAACATACATGGGTTTATCTGAAAATAAACGACATTTTACGGCATCTTTTTCAGTCATCACCACGACATCCTCAGGAACCTTTAAGTCATCCGGAACAAATGAATGGTGATCCGGAAAACAATAAGGTTTGTGTGCTATCCCTAGGCCCTTTAACGTATCAAAAAACCGCGTTGGGTGTCCAATACCTGCAATCGCTGCAACGGTTACATGGGTGGGCAATGGTGATGGATATATTTCACCTGGCACCAAATCCATACGATACGCACCCGCTTTACCCCCCCCATTCACCACGACAAAATCAGCATGCTCAAGCCGTTTAGGGGATTCACGCAGCGGGCCCGCCGGCAAATAAAATCCATTGCCAAATCGACGCGCCCCATCAATTACGACAATCTCTAAAGCGCGCCCCATTTGATAATGTTGCAATCCATCATCACTAATGACCACATCGATTGCATGATTTTTCAATAAATAATGAACCGCTTCAACCCGTTTGGGAGCAATTACAACTGGCCGCTTTGTTTTTTGAGCCAGTAACAACGGCTCATCACCCACTAAACGGACCTCATCAGTGGGTTTCACTTCATAAGGAAACTGTTTTCGTTTGGCTCCATATCCACGGCTTACAATGCCAACCCGCAAGCCTTTAGCGGTGAAATGGTGCGCTAAAGCCACTACCAGTGGTGTTTTTCCAACCCCTCCAACCGTAAGATTCCCAACCACTACAACAGGCACATTAAACTGAACTTGGCAGTAACGCTTTAAACACCAGCGCCGTATACACACCACAGTGCCATATAACACCGAAAATGGATAGAGTAACCACATCAAACCACGTTTTTTATACCACAGCACTTCTATCCATGACTGCTTCACGCGAATGCTTCTTCTGGTTGTGCTTGCGTTTCAAATTGCTGTGCATGGTAAAGTCTCGCATAATGTCCACCTGCAGCCAGCAAGTCAGTATGCTGGCCAAACTCAGCCACACGTCCCTCATGCATCACAATAATTTTGTCAGCATTCTGAATGGTTGAAAGTCTGTGCGCGATAACCAGCGTTGTTCTGTTTTGCATCACGTGCGATAAGGCTGCCTGAATGGCTTGCTCTGACTTGGTATCCAACGCAGACGTTGCTTCATCTAAGATTAAAATTGGTGCATCTTTTAAAATTGCGCGCGCAATCGCTAATCGCTGGCGCTGCCCTCCTGATAAAAGCACGCCATTTTCCCCAACGCGCGTATCGTAGCCATCAGGAAGTTTACGAATAAACTCATCTGCATGGGCATATTTTGCAGCTTTTATAATTGCCTCGCGCGACACGCCAAAGCGTCCATAGGCAATATTGTTTGCAAGGGTATCATCAAACAACGTAATGTGCTGACTCACCAAAGCAATTTGTTCACGTAAGCTCACCAGTGAAATATTTTGAATAGGCTGATTATCAATTAAAATCTCGCCCGTGTTCACCTCATAAAACCGCGGAATCAAACTCACCAGCGTTGTTTTGCCACTACCTGAATGCCCAACCAACGCAACGGTTTGCCCGGCTTCAACTTTAAAGCTCACATCATGTAACACCTGTGCACCACCGCGATACGCATACGACACCGACTGAAACGCAATATCACCATGCACCCGAGCATCAAAGGACAGACCAGCCATATCTTCTTTGGGCTCATCTAATACATGAAATACACTTTCAGCCCCGGCAAGCCCGCGCTGAAACACCGTATTTAAGGTGGTCAATGTTTTCATCGGCTTAATGAGCTGAAGCATGGCTGCAATAATCGCTAAAAAGGCACCTGCTGTGACAGTAATCACTGACTGCAGCTGAATGGCTGCAAAAATAATACCTGCAATACCAAGGGCAATAATGGTTTGCACACCCGATACATTAATCGCCTTACTCATGGCAACTTTCATATCTTGCATGCGCGAGCGCTCTGTTGCTGTATTAAACTTTTTAATCTCGTGTGCCATGCCACCAAACAAACGTACCTCGCGATAACCCTCTATCGCTTCACTCGCAGTGCTCGTGACCTCCCCCATAGAAGTTTGCACGTTATGACTAATACGCCTCACACGTTTATTGGTAAAGTTCACTAAGACACCCACAAACGGGATGGTTAACAAAAACATCATGGAAAGCTGCCAGCACAACACCATCATGACGGTTAAAAGCCCAACCACTAAACAGACGTTTTGCACCAAATCGGTGAGTGCGTTGGCACTTACCTGCGCCACTTGCTCAACATCATATAAAATTTTTGAAAGGAGCTGACCTGAAGGCGCTTCATCGTAATAATCTGCTGGCAAGCGCACAATATGCGAGAAAACGCGCTGTCGCAGCACATTCACCACCGCACGTGCAACCCATGTCATGCAATAGCCCGCAAAGGCACTCACAGCCCCCCGAATCATCACGCCAAATAAAATGATGAATGGAATGATTTTAACAAAGGCCATGTCGAGCTCAATTAAGCCTTTATCTAGAAATGGGCGCATCATGTAGGTAAACCCTGCATCAATACCGGCCGATAAAATGCTTGCAAAAAGGCCCAACGCAAGGATTGCCCAAAACGATTTAACATATTGAAACAAACGCGCATACAACACGCGTGCACTGCCATAGGTTGGTTTCATAAAAAAACGCTACAACGGTCGTTAGAATAGGTGCACATTGTAACTGGTCTTGGTTTAAATCACCAATTTAGGGCTTTTTGTTACACCTATCCTAACCTGCATCTTTGCGTGTAATACAATCTAATTTTCTTGATAATCGTTGGTAGAAACGTCAATTATTCTTGATAATCGCAGGTTTCACCAACGATTATCAAGAATTTAACTGTGTAATGATAAAATATACACCATTCAGATACATCACGCGCCTTTGAAAGCAACGCGCATTTAATATAAAGTCGGAAGACACTTGTCATCTCAACCGTAGAACTTAGAGGGAACGCCATGAAAACTCACCACCACACCTTTCACGGTTTAAGTTATGTACTCTTATCTGCCATAGCATGCAATGCCTACAGCGACTTACCTAACGACACCTACGCCTCGCCCGAAGTGCCTGAAATAAGCGTACAATCTGTACTGAACACGCATGCCCCAGCCTTACTGTCCGACACGGCAGCCGCATCATTCACGTTAACACAAGGCACGGCCAGCAGCCGCGAAATTGGTAACCTTGAGGGCACAGGAGCTGCCCCCGGCACTGGATATTATGCAACCTCAGATTGTTCAGGAGCTTTCACTGGAACCTTTGGATTTATCATAGGAACAGCTTTTACTTTCACAGACAACCAACCCATTTATGTGGGTCAAGAGGCGCTCGCAGCCCTCTCAGCAGGCGACGCATCCACTCAGTGTGTAGGATTTACTTTAAATGGAAACGACGGTAGTCAACTAGGCATCCGAATCCGTAATCTGACGTGCAATGGCACGACCTGCTCAGGAGGAAGTGCGTGCTATACCACACCCAACAACGGACGGTGGGGCACCGCCACTACCCCAGCTTGCTAAGCTATACACATTACTAGGCCACTCATTCAGTGGCTTAGCTGTGTGTGTCGTTTATGACTCAAATAACACACCATTGGTATTTTCGGCCACATTACCGTTGCCTCCGGCAACTTCTGCTGACTCAAGTAAAATTAACTGTGGCGCCTCATAGGGTTGACATTTATTTTGCTCAGCTGGTTGAGCGAGCAATTTCTCTGCAGCTTCTTTCATACTCTATAATCTCCTTGCTGTATAGCCTTACACATCACACGCCAGCGCCCACACACGAAGCATTGCGTTACCTTCAGGATACAACGCACAGCTCACTTCACGCACTTCCGCCCCAAAATTAGCTTGTTGCAAGCCCAGTAATACAGGGCCAATCAGCTCTGAAGGCGTGCCTTCACGCTCAATTAAAGGAAAAATGCGTGCTTCTTTTGCAACCCGTGCAAGCTCACGAATCGCCTGCAGATGAAAATCAACTGATTGCTCGTTGGATGCGGCAAATAAATAATGAGAGCTAAGCGCTAAATCAAATGCAAAATCATCGAAAGGCAAAGTAGCATCACTTGGCATTGCCTTATAACGCCCTTCTGATAACCCCTTTTCGTAGTCTTCTAAAAAGAGGTCCATGCCTTTGCGACGGTATGACAAAAACGCATCCATTCCACCATACCCATCCACATTAAATTGGCTCGGGTCACTTAAAACCTGCGCCACGCGCTCATCGAAACACTGTGTTATTTCTGCAGCTAACTCAGATTTTGGTGGCCCAAACAATGGGTCAACACTCACCATCTTTGTGCACTGCTTTGCATGCAACTCAGCATTGACAGCACTGGCACCACAACCATATTCCAATACGGTTTGTGTTAACATTTTGTCTGATAAATCAAACATTTCTTGATAATCAGAGACATGATGCCCCCATAAAACGCGCTTCCGCATAAACCGACTCCGTTTGAATGTGATGCTTCACAACTTACCTTCTGCGAGGTATAGTCTAGCCTATTTCATAAAGAAATCGGAAGTCATTATGTATCATGGACTCTCTCACCAGCTCGGTGAAACCCTAGACGCACTCCGTGAAAGTGTTTATCGATTTGCCACCCATGAAATTGCCCCGATTGCAGCCCAGCTCGATGCCGACAATGCATTTCCAGCACCTTTATGGCGCAAGCTCGGCGCGCTTGGTTTGCTCGGCATAACAGCAGATGAGGCTTGTGGTGGCTCAAACTTGGGCTACCTTGCACACGTGCTTGCGATGGAAGAAATTTCACGCGCTTCCGCATCCGTTGGTTTAAGTTATGGCGCACACGCTAATCTATGCGTTAACCAAATTAATCTGCATGGCACAGAGGCACAAAAAAAGAAGTACCTCCCCAAACTCATTAGTGGGGAGCACGTGGGCGCACTTGCCATGAGTGAAGCAAACGCAGGCTCAGACGTTGTTGGTATGCAACTCAGCGCGCGCCATGAAGGCAGTCGCTTTATTTTAGATGTCACCCAAAAGTGGATTACCCATGGCCCTGAAGCCCATGTGTTAGTTTTTTAACCTAAAACGGATTAATCCGGCGGGAGCAAAGGGATTACCGCTTTTATTATTGAAAAAAACTTTCCCGGCTTTAAAACCGCACAAAAGCTCGACAAGCTTGGCATGCGCGGCTCAAACACCTGTGAATTAGTGTTTGAAAACTGTGAAGTGCCCGAAGAAAATGTGCTGGGTGAAGTCAATCGCGGTGTTGGCGTTTTAATGCGCGGCCTTGATTATGAGCGCACCATTCTTGCAGCAGGCCCCATTGGTATCATGCAAGCATGCTTCGACTTGGTCCTTCCTTATGTACACCAGCGAAAACAATTTAATCAACCCATTGGCACTTTCCAACTCGTACAAGGCCAACTGGCAGACATGTACTCTGACCTCAATGCCTCTAGAAGCTACTTATATGCTGTTGCGCGCGCCTGCGATGCAGGACACGTCACCCGCAAAGATTCAGCCAGTGTCATTTTATATACCTCTGAGCGTGCAACACAAATGGCGTTAAAAGCCATTCAGCTGCTGGGGGGAAATGGTTATATCAATGAGTATCCTGCAGGACGTCTCTTGCGCGATGCAAAACTCTACGAAATTGGTGCAGGCACATCCGAAATTCGTCGTATGCTCATTGGTCGAGAATTATTTCAAGATGAAAGCAGTGAAGGATAACCCATGATTTCTACATCTCCTGAAGATATTGTTATTGTTGCAGCAAAACGCACGCCCTCTGGTGCCATGCTTGGCGCCTTATCAAATATTGCAACACCAAAGCTCGGTGCTTTTGCACACACCGCAGCACTGAATGCGGCAGGTCTCAAGCCTGATGCAATTGACGAAGTACTGACAGGATGCGTGCTTTCAGCAGGTCTTGGGCAAGCGCCCGCAAGACAAGCCGCATTAGCCGCCAATATTCCAAATACAACCCCTGCAACCACTTTAAATAAGATGTGTGGCTCAGGGATGAAGGCCGTTATGCTTGCGCATGACGCCATTCGCGCAGGTAGCGCTGAATGTGTACTTGCAGGTGGCATGGAAAATATGAGCCAAGCCCCCTATCTTGTGCCTAAGGCACGTGCAGGCTACAGACTTGGTCATGGTCAATTGCTCGACCATCTTTGCTTAGATGGCTTAGAAGATGCCTATGAACCAGGACAACTAATGGGTGTGTTTGCTGACCGTACAGCCGAGGAATTAGGGTTTACACGCGCCATGCAAGATGAATTTGCAACGCGCTCCATGCAACGCGCACTCGATGCACAAAAAAATGGTGCATTTCAAGATGAAATTACCCCCATTACCATCACCACGCGAAAAGGCTCGCATACAGTTGACAAAGATGAAGGCCCAGATGCCTCAAAGCTTGAAAAATTGGGTCGCTTAAAGCCTGCTTTTGGAAAAGAAGGGACGGTCACTGCTGGCAATGCAAGCTCTATTTCAGATGGGGCTGCGAGTTTAATCTTAATGTCGGCCCAAAAAGCAGAAACACTCGGACTCACCCCGCTTGCGCGCATTAAAGCTCATGCAACACACGCAGGCCCCCCAGAATGGTTTACAACAGCGCCTGCAGATGCCATTCAGAAAGTACTGACCAAGGTCGGCTGGACCTCTGATGACGTAGATTTATATGAAATCAACGAAGCCTTTGCGGTTGTCGCACTTGCCGCTATCAAAGCTCTCGATCTTAATAGCAACAAGGTGAATGTGCATGGTGGTGCATGCGCGCTTGGACACCCCATTGGCGCATCAGGTGCACGCATTTTAGTAACACTTATTCATGCTCTCAAAGAACGGCAGCTCACCCGTGGCGTTGCTGCACTCTGCATTGGAGGCGGAGAAGCAACAGCCATTGCCATTGAGTGCTTATAACAAGGACCACATGATGCTCAAACAAAGTTTAATTTATTTTGTATTAAGCTTATTCATTGTTTTTTTTGCCGCTTATGCGAAAGCTTTTTTGCTGTATGCAGCCATACTATACGCCTTTATTAACGCATTGTTTGAGCCTATATTTGGCACAGGGCTCATTGCAGATGCACTTGGCGATATGTTTACTTTGGTGCTCACGCCTTTTTGCCTTGCCGGCATTCCTGCGCTCATTTACTGGCTTATCAAACGCAAGAAAATGCCCTACTTTATTGAGCTCATTTGGCTTTTTTGGATTATCTTTGCTTTAAGCAGTTACCTTGTTCACTAACCGAGTTTTTTGATGGCTATTTTAACAACGGAATTAAACCCTGCAAGCGTATCCTTTAAAGCGAACCAAGCTTACATGGATGATTTGGTTTGCAACCTTGAAAAAACCTTAGCGCTGATTACCGAAGGGGGCACAGAACGTGCACGTGCACGTCACAAAGACCACGGCAAGCTCTTGCCCCGGGAGCGCCTGCTACACCTACTCGATAAAGGCAGCGCCTTTTTAGAGCTTTCACCACTTGCAGCCCACAATGTTTATGATGATGCACTGCCTGCGGCAGGCCTTATTACAGGCATTGGCACAGTGCGCAACACCTCCTGCATGATTGTTATTAATGACGCAACGGTTAAAGGGGGCACCTATTACCCACTCACCGTTAAAAAGCACCTACGCGCGCAGACCATTGCTGAAGAAAACCACCTTCCGTGTATTTATCTCGTCGACTCAGGCGGCGCTTTTCTACCTAAGCAAGATGAGGTTTTTCCAGATAAAGAGCACTTCGGTCGAATCTTTTTTAATCAAGCACGCCTATCTGCCAAAAACATTCCTCAGATTGCGGTTGTCATGGGCTCATGCACCGCGGGTGGCGCCTATGTGCCTGCCATGGCTGATGAATCCATTATGGTTCGAGAGCAGGCCACCATTTTTTTAGGCGGCCCACCTCTTGTAAAAGCAGCGACAGGTGAGGTTATTAGCGCTGAGGCGCTTGGGGGCGCTGATGTCCACTGCAAACAGTCAGGCACAGCCGACCATTACGCTGAAGATGATATTCATGCCCTAAGCCTTGCACGCAATATTGTCACGCACCTCAATCGTCCGGAGCCCCCTAAAGTCTCAGCAACCTTTGAGCCACCGCTTTATCCGGTTGAAGAGTTGCACGGTATTATTTCAAGCGATCCGCGCAAACCCACCAATGTGTATGAAATTATTGCGCGTCTTGTCGATGGCTCTAAGTTCGATGAGTTTAAAGCACTGTATGGCACAACCCTTGTATGCGGTTTTGCAAAGCTTTACGGGCAGACAGTTGGCATCGTCGCAAACAATGGCATTTTATTTTCAGAAAGTGCATTAAAAGGCACACACTTTATTGAACTCTGCTCACAGCGTCATGTTCCTCTCATTTTTCTCCAAAATATCACAGGCTTTATGGTAGGTAGTAAATATGAGGCTGAAGGCATTGCAAGACACGGCGCAAAAATGGTGATGGCGGTTGCTAATACCAATGTCCCTAAGTTAACTGTGATTGTTGGAGGTAGCTTTGGTGCCGGAAACTACGCCATGTGCGGACGCGCTTACGACCCACGCTTTTTGTGGTCGTGGCCAAACGCACGTATTTCGGTCATGGGGGGCGAGCAGGCAGCGAATGTGCTTGCGCAAGTAAATCGTGACAAATACACCAAGCAAAATAAGCCTTGGTCCGATGCAGACGAAGAAACGTTTAAAGCCGGGCTTCGTGAGCAATACGAAACACAAGGCAACCCCTATTATGCCAGTGCACGCCTGTGGGATGATGGTGTGATTGCCCCGAAGGATACGCGAAAAATTCTTGGCTTAAGTTTAATCGCAGCCCTGAATGCGCCGAAACACCCCACTCAATTTGGCGTATTTCGCATGTAAGTACAACGCAATGGAGATGAACCGTGCAAGATTTACTCAGCGAGTTAGATGGATATACACTTATTTTAACACTCAATCGCACCCACAAATACAATGCGTTTGACGACACACTGATTGCCGCCCTACAGCACCAATTAGACGTTGCCGCAAAAAATCCCGATATTCGCGTCATTTTACTCCGCGCGAATGGACGCCACTTTTCAGCAGGAGCTGATTTGGACTGGATGCAACGCATGGCAGCATTTGATG
>JARGNV010000019.1:29655-35989 GCA_029212465.1 Legionellaceae bacterium
CAGAGAATGTCGTCGATGCAAAGCGTTTGGCGCAACTTTTAAATAGCTTGCACAGCAGCAAGAAGCCAACCATTGCGGCCATTCAAGGTGCAGCCTTTGGTGGTGGCGCAGGTCTTGTTGCCGCTTGCGATATTGCTATTGCCGCCGATACGGCGCAGTTTTGTTTTTCTGAAGTAAAATTAGGGTTGATTCCTGCCGTTATAAGCCCGTATGTCGTGCGTGCAGTGGGTGCGCGCACGGCAAGTTGGCTTTTTATGAGTGCTGAAAAATTCGACGCAAAAACTGCCTTAAATACGGGTTTAGTTCACCAGTTAGTGCCAGAGGAAGCGCTCCCCTCTCATGCACATCAATATGCACGGACACTCGCGACACTTGCGCCAGAAGCGGTACAAGCATCAAAAGCATTGGTTGCATCGGTCGCAAACCAACCCATTGATGCATCATTGCAAGACTTAACAGCTACCTTAATTGCAAAAAAACGTGCCTCCGCCGAAGGCAAAAAAGGGATGCGCGCCTTTTTGAATAAAACAACACCTGTTTGGGATTAGGATAACCTTATGTTTTCAACGCTTTTAATTGCAAACCGTGGCGAAATTGCTTGCCGCATTATTCGAACCGCCAAACGACTGGGTATTCGCACCATTGCAATTTACTCAACGGTTGATAGCAATGCTCTACACGTACAACTTGCAGACGATGCTTATTGCGTTGGTGAGCCTAAAGCCACTCAAAGTTATCTGAACATCGACAACGTCATGGAAGCAGCCCTTCAAACCAAGGCAGATGCAGTGCACCCAGGCTATGGCTTTTTGTCTGAAAACCCAGACTTTGCCGCAGCCTGTCAAAAGCACAACATCACATTTGTTGGCCCATCGGTTGAAGCAATGGAATTGATGGCATCCAAACAACGCGCAAAGCAATGCCTTGAAACAACCAATGTTCCCCTCACCCCAGGCTATCACGGCAAGGACCAAGGTGATGCAGTGTTATTAAAAGCTGCAACAGATATTGGTTTTCCTGTTCTCCTGAAAGCTGCCTCTGGTGGTGGCGGTAAAGGCATGCGTACCGTTGAGAACGCCAAAGACTTTAGCCAAGCATTAGCCGGTGCAAGGCGCGAGGCACAAGCAAGCTTTGGGGATGATACGATGCTGATTGAAAAGCAAATTTTAGCCCCGCGCCATGTTGAAATGCAGTTGATGGCTGACAATCATGGAAACGTCGTGCACTTATTCGAACGTGACTGCTCGATTCAGCGTCGTCATCAGAAAGTCATTGAAGAAGCACCGGCACCCAACTTACCTGATACTCTCAGAAAAGCATTGGCAGATGCTGCAGTAACCGTTGCTAAAACCATCCACTATCGGGGCGCTGGCACCGTTGAATTTTTAGTAGATACACAAGGCGCTTTTTATTTCATGGAAATGAACACACGCCTGCAAGTTGAACACCCAGTCACTGAAATGATAACGGGACTTGACTTGGTAGAGTGGCAATTGCGCATTGCGGCAGGAGAAACGCTTCCACTCAAACAAAAAGACATTCAGTCAACCGGACACGCTATTGAATGCCGAGTTTATGCAGAGGACACAACGCAGGGGGGACTCCCTTCAACAGGTACCTTATTGGTTTTTGAAGAACCTACAGGGGATGGTATTCGGCTAGACTCAGGCTTTCAAAATCAAGATACTATCACGCGCTTTTACGACCCCATGATTAGTAAGTTAATTGCCTTTGGAGAAACCCGCGAGGCAGCGCTAAAACGTTTGCAGCAGGCATTAAGTCATTATGTATTAGGCGGCGTTAAAACCAATCTGCCATTTTTGAAAGAATTACTACACCACAAGGCCTTTGAAGCCGTCGAACTCAGTACAAGCTTTCTAACAGAACACACCATCAACCTTAAGCGCACCCCACTTAAAAAAAGTTTAATGCTTGCGGCAGGTATGACCTTTCTCGCACACAAGCCACATAAAAAAGATGCCTTAGCAACAGATACCTTTTCTTTTGCACTACAAGGACATATCAGCTGGCCATTGTATTATGAGATAGACGGCTCACGTCATACAGTCACACTCACCCCCATCAATACCCATCAGTTTGAATACACGCATGCCGATGAAACACAGCGCATTAGCGTGCGCTATCAGCACCAACAACTCATTCTTGAAGTAGGTCACGCACGCATCCGTGCATACCCTAAAGTGCGCCAGAATAAATATACTTTTTACACATATGAGGGCGCACTGAACGTCACTGCTGTAGATAACCCAAACGACACAGCCCGCACTGATGCACAGCAAAATAGCCTCAGCGCGCCAATGCCCGCAACAGTTGTTGCCGTACTAAAAGAAAAAGGAGAGCAAGTGCAGGCAGGGGATGATTTAATAGTGCTTGAAGCTATGAAAATGGAGCATACCATTCGAGCCCCTATTACCGGTGAAATCACTGATATTTTTTATCCCATCGGCTCACAGGTAGATGAGGGTGCCACACTTGCCGCCTTAGCACCTCTTAATGCCTCTCAAAGTGAGGACACCTAAATGAGCACACCGCTTCCAAAGCAGGCAACCCTCATTGAAGTCGGTCCGCGTGATGGCTTGCAAAATGAGCCTCACTTTGTCCCGAGTGAAAAAAAAATAGAACTCATTAACTTGCTCAGCAAAACTGGCTTAAAGCACATCGAAGCCACAAGCTTTGTCTCGCCTAAAGCCATTCCACAACTGGCCGATAACCAGCACGTTTTTGAAAGTATCGATAAGCCTCAAGGCATCAGCTTTTCAGCACTTGTTCCCAACCTAAATGGCCTTGAACAGGCGTTGAAGGCCGGTGTCACACATATTGCTATTTTTACAGCAGCCAGTGATACCTTTAATCAGCGTAATATTAATTGCTCAATTAAAGAAAGCATTGAGCGCTGCAGGCAAGTGGTTGAAGTTGCCAAACAACATAAGCTTCACATTCGTGCCTACATTTCATGCGTACTAGGCTGTCCCTATGAAGGCAATATCACTCCCACGCAAGTGATGTCTGTAACTGAGGAGCTACTTGACTTAGCTGTTGATGAAGTCAGCTTTGGCGATACCATCGGTGTTGGCACGCCCAAGCAAACACTCGACCTCATTCATGCCTTAACCCAAAGCCTCGAGGTTGAACGTATTGCCATGCACTTTCACGATACTTATGGGCAAGCGGTTGGTAATATTTATGCCTCTCTCACAGCTGGCATTCATCGTTTCGATAGCGCCATTGCAGGGCTTGGTGGTTGTCCTTATGCACGCGGTGCAAGCGGCAATGTTGCCACCGAAGATATTTTATATTTAATGCATGGCCTCGGTATTGAAACTGGCATTGATATTTATAAAGTCGTGCACGCTGGAGATATGATTTGTAAGCAACTTGGGCGGAAAAATCAGTCGAAAGTTGCTAACGCACTGCTTGCCAATCAGTAATGAGTACGCCTCCCCCTGACACCAGGACAGGTTCTGCATACCGTAAGCCTCTGAGCACGTTACGTTCAAGTCTTCGATATAGCATTTGTTTTTTCGCTTTTTTCTTGTTGACCTGCTCGCTTAGTAACCCTCCACACGCGCCCTTACACGAGATACTCATTAATGCTTCCGCCGAGTCTATGCATTATTTCCTGTACGGTATGATATATCCCGCGCTCTTTACCTTCAGTTTTATACTCTTCGAAACTCACTTTTTAAGCACTCAGAAAACACAACACAGTATACGAAAATATATTTTAAACTACTCGCCGCTTTTCTTACTCTTATTTAACGTACTTCATATTTGGCTCAAATCAACGCTCTTTGAGTGGTTGGTTGATGTGAGCAGCTTCCTATTGATTACTTTCTATTGCCCCCCTACCAACCCTTTCAACAAAAAGACATGCTTCTATTTTTTAAGCTGCTTTTTTGTCGGTTTTTCTCTCTGGACCTACCACTACGTTGGTCAGAGCAACTTAAACCAACTCATCTCAACCATTGTATTTGGGTTTTCAGGCCTACTTTCAGCCAATAAATACTTTACCCTATCCATCGTTCGCTTTTTATTGCTATATCCGCTAGCCATCACTGTATTGCTGTTATTATTCGAACAGAAACTAAAATACTACCTAAACATTGTTCCAAGCACTTTAATGCTGGCGGGGCTTTCCACTCTAAGCATCCAATATGATATTCCGCACTTTATCCAACATCTGCATGCGCACAATGAAACCGATTATTTTGCACACGCATTTAACAACCCAAAAGATGTTACCTTTCACCTGCCAAAACATCCTCAAAACTTAGTGCTCATTTATGTTGAAAGCCTTGAGGCAAACTACCAGAACACCCAGTTATTTGATAAAAATCTCCTGCAAGCGCTTGATGGTTTCAAACAACCTCACATTTCATTTCAACAATTTAAACAAACCAGAGGTGCAGACTGGACTATGGGAGGCATTGTTTCGTCGCAATGCGGTATTCCTCTGAAGTTAACCACGCTTTTTAATGGCAATGATATTGGCTCAAACGTTGGCCATTTTTTGCCTGGTGCTATTTGCCTGAGTGATGTTTTAGCAAACCTTGGTTATCATAATGTTTTTATGAAAGGGGCAGCACTCAGCTTTGCTGGCACTGATACTTTCTTAAAAACGCATCATTATCATGAGATGCTGGGTAAAGAAACGTGGCTAAAACAAGGCTTTAGTCATCAACAAATGACCGCTTGGGGTCTACCCGACGATATGTTGTTCGAAAAAGCCAAAAAAAAACTCAGGCAACTCATACAAGCACGCACACCTTTTAACTTAACGCTGCTGACGGTAGATACACACGGTGTTGATGGGCTGCTGAATCAAACGTGTGCGGCACACGGTGGAAAAAATTTTGAAGATATTGTTGAATGTAGCGCAAATCAAGTCGCCGACTTCGTTCATTATGTGAATGCCGAAAAGTGGTCAGATAAAGTCACAATTATCATTATGGGCGATCATCTTGCCATGAAAAATGCAGCGTATGATACCCTCACAAAGAAACAACCACGCCATATTTTTAACCTGATACTATCTAATAACACGTTGCAAAAAAACAGAGATACCATTTTTCATGTCGACTTATTTCCAACTATTTTAAGTGCGCTCGGCATTACCTGGACAGGCACAGAAAAACTAGCTCTCGGCTATTCAGCACTCGCCCCTATGAAAAAACCACTGTCCACCTCTGAACACTTCAACACCATTGAAAAAATCGAGGCTTCAAACAGCAAGTCTTACCATCAATTGTGGACGCAGCCCAACTAATTATTTCTGAGCGTCGCTCGCGCATCCACCACTTCTTCGCCCAGCACTAATGAGAGATAATGCATTTAGTATATTTATGTCCTTTGGGTTGATATGATGATTTATCAGGTCGATTCTTTAGCTATGGGACCAATAAAAAGGAGAAAGGATACATGCTTAGAAAATACTTAACCACACTATCAATGATCTTTGTTGCGACTCAAACAGCTTCAGCAGGCACGATAGGTGAAACATACAACATGAATGGACTCTACGCAGGGCTTGGCGTTGGAGAAGCAACAATTTTTATCAATGAACAGCTTTCAAATTCATTTGATGCGTATAACATTTCAACGATCGGGGTTGTCAACGACACAAGAACGGGGGTTTTATTTCAAGGTCAAGTTGGGTATGGCAAGATGGTGCAAAGTAATACATACTTGGGCCTCAAAGGCTCTGTGTACTATACCCCTCTAAATTACTATGCAACTGGCAGTGAAGAAATGTTAGTTGACGGGGCAATGGTCACCGTGAACGATAAAACCCAATTTAACTTTGAACCAATTTTCAATATTGATGCTGTACTGGGCTACGAATTATATCCACATGTGATTCCGTTTGTTCAAGCTGGGGTTAGCTTTGCTGGTGTGAATGCTCTACATATCCAAAAAAACAGTGGTTTTAATATGTCAACGGGTGGGCAAAAGCTTTATCCTCAAAACCTTAAAGTCAATAAGTATGTTACCGGATATAACGTAGGCATTGGCTCTACTTACCAAGCGAATAAACATCTCTTATTGTCAGGAGAGCTTATTTACAACTATATCGGTAAATATTTCTCAAGTAATACAACCTATCCTAATCAACATCTTCGTGCTTATACATCAACGGCCAACAGTTTATTTCAGCAGGTATCGCTCTTTGTCAATGCATCCTATCTAATTCCTGGCTCGTAAGCACTCTAGGGCTTGTAAAAATGTCAGTGCATCATGTTGAGCGTAGCTAAATATTTTATTAGGGCGTGTCATCAATTAAAAGTGTGAATTCCCCCAACGCCTACGCCACCCG
>JARGNV010000020.1 GCA_029212465.1 Legionellaceae bacterium
CGGGGGCAGGATTTGAACCTACGACCTTCGGGTTATGAGCCCGACGAGCTACCAGGCTGCTCCACCCCGCATCAACTGGGAGTGATTATACGAGGAAGTGCCGTATGACGCAAGTGATTTCTGCTCATTCATTTTTCGCACCGCAATAAGTCTCATCAATCCCTAGTAACATGAACAGTGCAAGCACCAGTGAAATGGGCAGTAAACTCAGTGCAACATGATACCCTGCAGCAGAAAACTGCGGCACTTGATTCATGAGTGTGCCATCCCACATCCAATCGAGCACCACGCCAACCAGCGGCTCAAAAAAGGCTTCAAAGATTGAATTGAACGTATTCATAATACCAAGCACCGTTGCTGCAAGTGCAAGCGCGAACATTTCTCGAATCATGGCAAAGCTTGTAAAGAAACCACTTGCGCTAAAGCCAAATACAAAGAGCACGCTACTCAGCCAAAACAAGTTCAGTGACGCACTATACAGCACAACCAATAATAACAGCAGCGCACCAAAAGTTCCGCCAAACAGCACGGGTTTTCTACGCCGAATATGGTCAGAAAACCATCCCCAAAAAGGTGCCCCCAGCGCAAACCCCATAAAAATACAAGATACGGCAAATGCTGCATCTGCACGCGATACACGATATACCGATTCTAAAAATGGCACGCCCCATAATCCACCAAATACAGATACCGGTGCGAATGCAAGCCCACTATAGAGTGATAAAAACCAAGTATGCCGACTGACAAGAATCCCTTTTAACTGCATTGCCGTTTTATCTAGCGGCTGATTCGAATGTACTATTGCCTGAGGCTTATCGCGCACCACTAAATAGTATATGGCTCCCAAACACATGCCTGTGATACCTACGACCTCAAGTGCTGCCCTAAACCCCTGGTGCTGCACTAAAAGCGCAAGTGGCATTTGCCCTCCCACCGCACCAAACATCGCCGCAGTCATAAAAAGTCCTGATATAAATGCAAAGCGCTTTGGTGAAAACCAAACTGACGCAAGCTTAAAACAAGAAACCGCAGCAAATGCAGCGCCAGTGCCCATTAAGGCGCGCGCAACACATGCAATCCATAAGGAGTGGGTATGGGCAAACGCAAAGGTTGCAGTACTGCACACAAAAATAGCTGCTGTTGTTAGCAATCTTGGGCTGTATTTATCAATTAAAACACCTACTGGAATTTGCATGAGTAAATACGCATAAAAATAAAAGGCAGACAAATGTCCAAGCCCTGCGCCATTGACGTGAAACGCTTGCATTAAATCGCGTGTCATCACACTCGGTGAGACTTGAATTAAATATTTATAAAACAAAAAACCCGCAGAAATAACCCAAATGATACACAAATAAAATAACTCAAGTGGTCGCTTTCGCATTTGAAATTGCCTCATGCCTAAAATCCTCTTTAAGATAATGGATAGTTCAATGGTATTTATCTGCTGGTCAGTTCGCCCTGAGGCGTAGCAGATAATTAAAAGGCAAAACGACTCAGAGCAGACACACAGGTGTGGAAAATCACCACAGGTAATAAGACTTGATTGACAACAAACTGACTGAAACGGCCTAACAATGCGTGCATCAAAAATATCATAGAAACAATAAAAGATATCTCATGCTAACTTTTTAACCAAAAATATGTCAAGTAAAATATCTCTCATGTAGCGGCAATTTGAAAATGTCCCCACCGCTCACCAACACCAGGTTTTGGTGAGCGGTTTCATGGCAAGCACTACCATGATAATCAAGTAAATCCACCAATAAACGCCTATGAGTGGAGGAATCAATACACACAACATCAATGCAAAAAAGAATGTACTTAAAAACAACAGCACCTGATTAGACGGATTATTTGTTTTTAAAAAAGCGCGCGCCTTTTCAAACAAATCACCTTCTAATGAGAAAAAATGCACTGCCAAAGGCAACCAGCATATGATGAACAAAATGCAATAAAACCACCAATCCAAAAATGACAAGCGCGGATAAAGTGTAGAAAAAAGTAATCCAAATACAAAATAAACCGACTTCACCAGCGATAAATCCACCAGTGAAAATTTATGTAGTTGCTTTGATAAGAAACTTTCTGCAGTCATTACAAAACCTCCTGTTCTGCATTACACAGCCCGAAAATCTACACCCCATACTATCAACGTTACCATAGACACACGCACCACGTCATCTTCTACAGAACAAGTCACAACTGATATCAGTTATCAAACAATGCCTGCTTCTCCAGGTTTAGGAATGATTTGCTCCATTGCACGCTTCACTTCTTCGATATAATTTTGATCTTTCTGGGATAGATGCGGTCTTATCGGTCTTTCTAGCACACTTCCTATATTGAGCACTGATGACCGCAAACGCGTTAACTCTGCAACAACTTCAAACGCTGATGCCTCTACTGCATCCACAGTCATATCATCTTCATGGTTTCTTTCTCTTGATGCCTGAGATAAATGCGTCCAGGTTGTGATATTTCTTTGGCCATCATCTGCTTTCGTCATTTTTTGTCTAAATAAATCTCTATTCTCTACAGATGCTAAAGCACCTGCAACAATAGGCGCCGCATAAGAAGTACCTGACTCCAGTACATTTGTTACAGGGTTCACGACACAGTCAGCCCTCACGCCAACAACTTTTGAGGCCAGTGGATGTCCTTGCGCTATGGTACTCGACCTTTCAGTACGCGCGTTTACATCCATTCTATAGTTTTCACAAATGATTAACTTTAATGCTTCGATTTCTTCTGGTTGTTTACCATTTTCTTTGAGCCACGCTGTAAACTGAATGAAGAAGTTTTCTATATGCGGCAGTCCTCCTTCTTCAGTCAGAGATGAAAGTTCATTGTCTGCATTAATCATTTTTGCATTATTTCCAAGCGCAACAACGACATCCTTGCTTTGACATAAATTCCAAAATGCGCTGCAAAGCATATCTTTTTCAGCGTCTGTAACTTCTGTGAGTGCCGATGAAAAATTAACAACTTGGATATTAGGATCATTCGCTAAGGTATCAAAACAAGCTTTAAGCTTGTCGGCAGTTGTTTCTGAAGCATATTTTCGTACTTGAACAGATGCACCTCCCATACTATCTGCTAAGGTCGCGACAGTAACGCCATGGTCCGGATCGGGTGTTGGCGCACCAAATTTTACGACATCATCATCTTCCAGAGGAAACTGATCGACAATAGCAATGTTAGAAGAAGGTACATCATGACTGCTCGCGTCACTATTGGTTACTGATTTTTCTAATGTTTGTATATATTGATTTTTAATCACTTCTAATGCACTGAGTACACGCAGCTGTAAGGCATAATCTTGTGTTCCGCCTGGCGGATGAATCATAATATTTTTCAGGTGGTTATCAAGATTAGCAATAAAAACCAGAGAGCCATTCTTAAACAACTCTTCTGCTAATACTGGAAGACTGATATCAGCGCTATTTTGCGCACGCTTGAGCACTGCTTTTAAACCTTCGAATCTGCGCTTATCAGATGCCGAAGTAACGCTATGCTCATAATAACTTTTTTCGAGTTGCTCTCTTCTTCCCGTGTCTTTATATTCTAGAACTATATCTTTAGCTTGTTCCAATTGTTCAAGGTCAGCTAAAAGTGTCGTTATCAAGTTGTTGATGTCCGAGTGCTGTATGCTTGCTACATAGTAGTCTTGCTCCATTGTCGAAAGAAATGCTTCGGCTTCTTCTGTTTCAATGTGTAAGGGTAATTGTGGCGTTTCTGCTCCTCCTGCTGAGGAGGCTGCTTTGGATATCGTAATTTTGTCACTCGTATTATCACCATTTTCATACCCACTCACCAGTACATTGATAAGTGGATCTACAAGTGCCGCTGGAGGGGACGGGGTACTACTTGTCAATTGAAGCACCGCTTGAGACACATCAAGGTAAATCCCCTCCCTTTGAATTGTGTGCGAACGATTAGAGATAAGATTGTAAACCATGTTCATTTCTTTCGCAGGCGAGAAGAGTGATATGTGAGGATAAAGACGATCGGCCTCATTGAAAAGATCGCCGCACGGATAACGCAGCTGGTCGTTGAAGGCTTGCTCGTATAGTGCATGTATTTGAGCTTGAAAAGTTTTGAATGCTGGCGTTTCTAAATATCTGGTAAGCGCCGCGTCGCTTGGACCGATAGCAAAAAACGTGTAACTTTGAGTAGAACTTTCAGCTTTAGCGACCCGCTTGCGATATGCCTCACTTGCATCATCAAGCGCTGTTATTGTTTCTTGTACTGATTCTTGAGTAGGCGCAGCCGCGTCTATCGCGTTCATGCCTTTACGAATAACACTAACGAGTTGGTTGATTGTTTCCTGGAATGCTTCACTATTATCCAATGAGTCTGATGATGAGAATATTCGCACGCCATTGTAGTCAATATCGTCACTTGCCTCATCAATGCTTAAATTAGAGAGCTCCATTTCCCTATAAGATTCTTCTTTGATAATTCCAGCAATAAAATGGCCGATTGCTCTTTCACCGCCACAGGCATTGGTTAACGCTGTTTTAAGTGGTTCTGCAATATAAGCAGGATCGTATAAATAATCTGTAATCACATCCATAAACGCTTGTAACGTTGCCATGGCCATGCCCGACTCAAATATCCATAATTTAAGTATAGGCATGGTTTACACGTTTTTATGGGCGACTACGTGGACCTGTCATTTGCTCTCGTTCCTCAGGCGTCCAAATATCAAGGTTTAAAATAGCATCTCGCTGCTCTTGATAATCTTTGTAAGGTAGCTTTGATGAAAATAAGCCCTTCAGGGTATACATATCAAAAATGGCTGGGTCTTCAATTTGGCGCATCGCCTCTTCGCCTTCTTGGCATAAGCTCAGTACTTGCATCAATAAGTGCTTTGAAAGGTCTAGATTGTAATAATCAAAGTTGCCTTCCACATAATGCACTGAAGCGAGGGCATGTAACCCTAACGCCATTAAAGTCAGTAGGAAGAACTGCTTTTCTGCTACGCCTTCATGATGATGCGCTTCAAGTATTTGAAGGGTTTCTCTCAGTTCCTGGCAAACATCCCCAAGCTTAGTTCTTCGATTGTTAGTGGGGTGCATTTGACCTGTAGCCATTTTATTGAGTAGCCCAATTTCCTTATACAGCATGCTGACATGTACAAAGCCAATAAAAAAATTTTTATCTGTCACACTATTACGAATAGCTGTTTTATGCTGAGTGACAAACGCCATGTAATCAGCATGAAAAGCCTCACTTTCTTCAGCGAGTATCATCATCCCTTGATAGTCTCTGACATGACGCGTATTTCTAATTAACTGGATATCAGACCAACCTTTAGGGATATCGGAAGCCGTATAGCTCGGACTAATAAGCGTTCCTATATATTGTACCAGGTGCGTTTTAATCGCTCGTTTCATTGGGGGCGGGATTTCTACTACAACATTTTGTGCATTTGTATTCAAAAATGCATTCACTTCTTTAGGTGTCAGCTCAGCTTCATGAAATACAGATAACATACAATTATTCCTATGCTCTTCATATACACATAAAGTCTATATAATTACACAAAAAAAGCAATATGCTTTTATTTATATCTATGCGACAAGTTTAAACCCTTAATGTCGAACAAACAGTTGCTTAACTTCTTTCTCATCAAATTCGAAATGTTTGTTGCAATACTCACATTTCACTTCAATAAAGCGGTTGGTGCTTAACAGTTCAAGCGCTTCTTTCTCTCCCATTACCATAATGGCATTTGCCATTTTTTCGCCACTACAAGGACAATAAAAAGCAACAGGCTGGGGCTCAAACAACTGAATGGCTTCTTCATGGAAAAGCTGACTAAGCAAGGTTTCTGTATCCCAGTTTAGTAATTCTTTATCGGTTAAGGTATTGGCAAGCACCTGAATATGTTCCCACTGTTCATCAAGGCCTGACGTATCAGGTAATTTTTGTAGCAACATGCCAGCCGCTTCTTGTCGCGCACTGTCATAAGCAAGCCATAACCTGGTTTCTAATTGCTCTGACTGTGAAAAATACCCTTCCAGAGCCTTAGCAATGGTCTGATGATTGATACTTACAATGCTTTGGTAGTGCTGGTTAGTGTTATTCTTTTGGATGGTAATCACCAGCTCACCCTTTTCAAAGTCTTTTTTCAGGGCAGGATACGGTTCTGTCTCATCCCACTTAGCTGTCCCGCGAATTCTGTACTGATTATCACTTTTGGCAACCAACATTTTAAGCGGACCACGTCCCTGAAACTGAATGGTGAGCTGGCCATCATATTTTAGTATTGCCGAAAGCAGACCACCTGCACACAATGTCTGGCCAAGTAAGTCAGACACTGTGGGTGGATATTCATGCTGCTGCAAAATAGTTTTCAACGCGCTGTCTAGGCGAATCACTTTTCCGCGAACACACGTATCTTTAAAAATAAAGCGTTGTAATGAGTCTATCATAAGCCACTTTTAAGTTAAGCAAATGCGGCAAGGCACGCTGCAATGAGTGCACTTGGGAAAATCCCAAAATACAATAAACTCAGTCCATTCACAGAAAAAATGAGCTGTGTTGCACGAGGCAGATGAATTGGGGCCGGGTCAACTGGTTCATCAAAGTACATGACCTTCACCACACGCAAGTAGTAGAATGCCCCAACCACTGCAAACAGAAGGCCAAGTACCGCAACCCACAACAAATGTGCATCCACCAAGGCTTTAAGTACCAATAACTTGGTTAAGAAACCAACCATTGGTGGCACACCTGCCATCGAGAATAAAATAAGCATCATTAAAAAGGCAAGCCATGGTTTACGCTGATTAAGACCTCTTAAATCATTAATATGCATCACTTCAACACCTGCCCGAGAAAGCAGGGTAATCAAACCAAAAGCACCCACCGACATTAAGGCATAGACCAAAATATAATATAATGCAGCACCATACCCTTCAGGGGTTGCAACTAAAACGCCAAACAAGGCATAACCCGCATGAGAAATCGCTGAATAAGCAAGCAAGCGCTTGATATTGGTTTGTACAATCGCAAGCACATTTCCAAGCCCCGTTGATAATAGGGCTAAAATTAAAACAATGTGCTGCCACTGTAACACTAAGTCGCCCCAGCCAAGGGTTAACAAGCGAATAGCCATTCCAAGGGCTGCAATTTTAGGCGCTGCACTAATAAACAGGGTTGTACTGTTTGGCGCACCGTCATATACATCTGGCGCCCACATATGGAACGGTGCTGCCGCAAGCTTAAATGCCATACCCACCACCAAAAACACCAGTGACATTATCAACAGACCTTGCTGTTTTTGAAAAATATCCGTGCCAAGCGCTTTCGCAATGCCATCAAACTCAAGTGCACCTGTTGCACCATACAAAAGCGACATCCCATATAACAAAATACCAGATGCCATTGCGCCCATCACAAAATATTTCATAGCCGCCTCAGCACCATCAGTTTCTGTACGGCGAATAGCTGTCATTGCATATAAAGGTAATGAAAATAACTCAAGTCCCAAATAAACCGTCAATAACGAATGCGCCGATACTAAAACACTCATGCCAAGCGTTGAGAATAACGCAAGTACGGTGTAGTCTCCGGCTGGAATACCACGCTCTTCTAAATAATCTCGCCCATAGAGCAAGCTCAAAAACACTGTCACACCCATAAAAATTTTCATGAGGTGCCCCATGTCATCGCTCACAAAAGTTTTTGAAAATAATAACTCACGACCCTGTCCTAAAAAGGAAAGACTCTCACCCACCACTAAAAATAAACCAAGAGAAGCGACTACAAATACAATCGCAGGCCCTTTGCGAGGAAAAAATAAATCACCCAAAAGTGCTACACACGCAGCTGCCAACAATGTCATTTCGGGCAGTGCTAAGTGCATATGATTCAATAATGCAGTTGTCATAATTTAACCTTGCGTTGTTGCTTTAAGTTTTGAATGGTCAGCTTTTGCAAGCGTTGTACTCACAGATTGATGCACATAATCAAGCATTGGCTTTGGATAAACGCCCATACCAATCACCATCAATGCGAGCAAGGTATAAGCGCTCACTTCAAACTTGGATAAGTCTTTCAATGTGGACACAGGCTTATGCACAATCGGTCCAAAGATAACCCGTTTATACATCCAAAGCGTATAAGCCGCACCAATAATCAAGGTAGTTGCAGCCCAAAAAGCAATCCAGAATCCTGCCTTAATACTGCCTAAAATCACCATAAACTCACCCACAAACCCAGAGGTTCCTGGCAAGCCTGCATTCGCCATCGCAAACAGCATAAAAAAGGTTGCAAAAACAGGCATCGATTTCACGATACCGCCAAAATCGCTGATTTGGCGTGTGTGCATACGATCATAGATAAAACCAACGCCGGCAAACATCGCACTCGATACAAATGCATGCGAAATCATAATAATGATGGCACCTTCTAAAACCAGTCCTGCACTTTGCAGGTTGTTGTCATTTGCCATCATGAAGAGTACAAAGCACCCAAGGGTTACAAAACCCATATGAGAAATCGATGAATAAGCAATGAGGCGCTTCATATCTTTTTGAATCACAGCCACCAAACCAACATACACGACAGCAATTAAAGATAAAGCTATCATCGTTGGCGCAAAATACTGACTTGCATCAGGCACAATTGGCAGTGCAAACCGCAGAAAGCCATATGCCCCGAGTTTTAATAACACAGCTGCCAGCACAATAGAGCCACCTGCAGGCGCCTCTGTGTGCGCATCAGGCAGCCAGGTATGCACTGGAAACATTGGTATTTTAATGGCAAAACCAAAGAAAAATGCAATAAATATCAATATTTGGGCATTCATGGTGAGCTTTAATGCATACAATGCATCCAAGCTAAATGATTGTGCTTGATACCCTAAGTACAAGAAAGCGGCCAACATGAGCACCGAACCAAGGAAGGTATATAAGAAAAACTTAATCGCCGCATACACACGGTTATCAGAGCCCCAAACCCCAATGATTAAATACATAGGGATGAGCGTTGCTTCCCAAAACACATAGAACAAAATCACATCCATACTTGCGAATACACCAACAAGCAGGCCTTGCATAATTAAAAAGGCAGCAATATATTGTGCCACACGGCTTTTAATGCCCTCCCAAGTTGCAAGTATCACAATTAAGTTGGTAAACACAGACAACACAATTAAAAGCAATGAAAGTCCATCAATCCCTAAGTGATACGAGAGCCCCAGTGATGGCAACCAAGATAATTGCTCAACATATTGCATGCCTTCCTTTGCTGCATCAAAGCCCATCAAGAGCGGCACACATAAGGCAAGACTTGCCAAAACACCCAATAACCCAAGTCCACGTGCAACATTTGGACGTGCATCATCACCCACGGCAAAAATTAGACATCCCACCGCAATCGGAAACCAAATTAATAAACTCAGCAGATGCTGCATTTTAACCCCTTCATCATCCCAGCAATAACCAACCTAAGAAAGCTAACAAACCAAGGCCCATAATGGTCATGTAGTGATACACATAACCGCTTTGAAAAACACGCCCTTTAACAGCTACCCAGCGAACCAATCGTCCGGTGCCATTCACCATTGCGCCATCAATCAAAGCTCTGTCACCTGCACGGTAAAACAAGCGCCCAAGCCCCTTACCACCTTTCACAAACAACCAATCATTCAGCGCATCAAAGCCATATTTAGCCTCAAGCACTCGATAGGGTAGTGAGAGCACATGCGCAATACGGCTAGGCACACGCGGCCAAACCATATAGGCAAGCCATGTCAACACAATACCTGTTACTGTCAGCCAGAATACGATTGAGTGTGGTGCCTCAAGTACAGCCTCAAGCGGCGAAGTAACACCTTCTTCCGCAATCATTTTTAATACATCAAACTGAGGAAAGACAGTCACTGAAGCACCGAGTAATCCGGGCTTTGCAAATAACATGGGTTCGTATAACACATATCCAATCACAACCGACGGAATCGCAAGTAACACCAATGGCAACCACACCACCCAAGGTGACTCATGCACATGCGAATAAGTTTCATCCGACATTCTGGGCTTACCGTGGAATGTCATGAAAAATGCTCTAAAGGTATAAACAGCCGTCACCATTGCTCCAAGCGCCACACACACATAGGCATAACTACCACCTGGAATATGTGCAAACTTCGCCGCCTCAATAATCGTGTCTTTCGAATAAAAACCTGCAAACGGGGGTAGCGCACATAGCGCTAAACTACCAATTAAAAACGTGAAATAGGTCACCGGCATTTTTTTCCATAAGCCTCCCATTTTCCGCATATCTTGCTCATGATGCATCCCAATAATCACAGAGCCTGCTGCAAGGAAGAGTAAAGCTTTAAAACACGCATGTGTTAGCAGGTGAAAAATGCCTGCACTGAAAGCAGAAGCGCCCATTGCAACCATCATATAACCAAGTTGTGAGAGCGTTGAGTAAGCAACCACACGTTTGATATCGTTCATGACAATGGCAAGTAAACCGGTAAATAAAGCGCCTGTAGCGCCAATCACCAGCACAAAACTCAATGCTGTTTCTGAGTACTCAATTAAGGGCGAGATACGTGCCACCATAAACACACCAGCCGTCACCATGGTTGCCGCATGAATTAATGCTGAAATAGGCGTTGGACCTTCCATAGACTCAGGTAACCACACGTGTAACGGTACTTGTGCCGATTTCCCCATCGCACCCACAAAAAGCAATAACGAAATAACAGTCACCATAGACCACGCGCTATCACCCCAAATGTGAATCGTTTCCGTAGAAAGATTCGATGCTTTTGAGAAAACCGTGGCGTAGTCAAGGCTGCCCACTGTCATCAAGAGTAAAGCTATTCCTAAAATAAATCCAAAATCTCCTACCCGGTTCACCAAAAATGCTTTAAGGCTCCCCTGCAGCGCTGACTCACGCTCAAACCAAAAGCCAATTAAAAGATAAGACACAAGACCAACGCCTTCCCAACCAAAGAAAAGCTGTAAAAAGCCATTGGCTGTAACAAGCATCAGCATCATGAATGTAAATAAAGAAATATAGCTAAAGAAACGTTGATAACCTGCATCATCTGCCATGTAGCCAATGCTATAGATATGCACCAAAAGCGAAACAAACGTTACAACCAACAGCATGATAGCCGTCAATGGGTCAATTAAAAGACCAATGTGAAATGCATAGGCAAAAGGCGCTTTAGCACTTGCCCAGGTGTAAGCATTCACATTAAGTGTTTCATGAGCACCAAACACTGCCATTGCTACATAAATGGCTGCCGCAAATGATACCAAAAGACCTGCAATCGTTACCGTGTGCGCACCACGACGGCCAATATTTCGCCCGCCAAATCCTGCAAGCACCGATCCAAACAAAGGGGCTAAAACACAAAGCCAACTTATTTCTAATAGGTTCACGTGGCTATCCTTTCAAGTGGTTCATTTCATCAACGGCAATGCTGCCTCGATGACGATACAATAATAAGACAATAGCAAGCCCAATAGCGGCTTCAGCTGCAGCAACAGTCAGAATAAAGAACACAAACGCTTCGCCGTGGTGCCCTCCATGCGCTGATGAAAAAGCAACAAAGTTTGTGTTAACAGCAAGCAACATTAACTCAAGGCAAATGAGTAATGTGATGACATGGCGTCGATTAATAATCATGCCAAACAAACTAATCGCAAACAAAATTCCACTTAAAATTAAATAATGCGTGACAGGAATCATGCGTCTTCTCCCCCTGCTTTTTCGGCTTTCATACTTACAAGCGTGACGCGCTCCCGACGTTTGGTCATTATTTGCTTCACAATGTCTTGTCGTTTGCCGGGTCGCGGCACTCGATGCGTTAATGTAATTGCTGCAATAATCGCCACTAACAAAATCATTGCGGCAAGCTCAAACCCTAAAATTTCATCGGTGTAAAGCACCATTCCAATTGCTTCTGTGTTTGATATTTTAGTCGGCGCTGCTGTGAGTGATACAGCTTCACCAAGGCTCAGTGGCTGCTTGGGAATAGCTTGCGTCAGAAGCGTAACAAACAAGAAAATACCCAGTAAAGCCCAGGGTAAGTAACGCTTTAATGACGCCTTCATCGTTTCTGTATCGATATTGAGCATCATCACCACAAATAAAAAGAGCGTCATGACAGCGCCCACGTACACTAAAATAAGTACTAACGCCAAAAACTCAGCTTCTGCAAGCATCCATAAGGCTGCTGCACCAAAAAACGCCAGCACTAAAAAAAGTACACCTCTGACAGGATTTTTCTGAATGGCAGCAAAAAAACCGGCAACCACTGTTAATCCTGCAAACATGTAAAAAATAACATTCAATAACGCGTCGTGCATTTCAGACCCCATCAACGATATTTACTATCAATTTCTCTATCTTTGGCAAGTTGCGGCTCCATTAAGTCACCCACCGCCAATAACTTTTCTTTGGTCATAATATTTTGACCCCGCTCATCCATGTGATAATGATGAATCGGCGTCACAACAATGGAATCAACCGGGCATGACTCCTCACAAAGTCCACAGTTAATACATTTGAACATGTCAATATCGTAGCGCGTGGTGCGTCGTGAGCCATCTTCTCGCGCTTCTGCATCAATCGTAATTGCAAGTGCCGGACAAACCGCCTCACATAATTTACAAGCAATACAACGCTCCTCACCATTAGGGTAACGTCTTAATGCAAGCAACCCACGAAACCTTGGAGACAGTGGCGTTTTTTATTCTGGAAATTGAACTGTTATTTTTTTCTTAAAGAAATAACGCCCAGTAACACGCAGCCCTGCCAGAAGCTCAAGCAACAAAAAACTTTTTATATAATGCTTTACGTAACGGTAAATGCTATTCATTCCAATAAACCTCTTCTACTTACGAAAACCAAGGGCCGAGCTTTGCAACAACCATCGCGGCTGTCACAATCACCCAAACCAAAGGTACAGGAATTAATACTTTCCAACCCAAACGCATCAGCTGGTCATAACGATAACGTGGAAATGTTGCTCTAATCCATAAATAAACGAAGATAAAAAAGGCTACTTTCAACGAGAACCATACAAGGCCTGGCACAAAGAAAAATAAGTCATTTAAAACAGGAATTCCTTGAAACGGAGAGAGCCACCCTCCCAAGAAAAACAAAGTAAGCATCGCAGAAATCAACAGCATGCTTGCATATTCAGCCATGAAAAAGAGCATGAATCCCATAGCACCATACTCAACATGAAATCCTGCAACAATTTCAGACTCACCCTCTGCTAAATCAAAAGGTGCTCGGTTTGTCTCGGCAATACCTGCTATCCAAAAAGCAACAAACAACGGCAAAAGCGGCACCATCCACCAGTGTGAAACGCCACCAGCTTGCGATAACACAATCTCTGTAATATTCATGCTATTTGCAGCAATCAAAACACCCACAAGCGCAAAACCCATTGCAATTTCGTACGATACCGTTTGAGCAGCACTCCTAAGCGCGCCGAGCATCGCGTATTTTGAATTGGAAGACCAGCCCGAAATTAAAATCCCGTATACCCCAAGCGAGCTCATTGCAAACAAATACAAAACACCCGCATTCATGTTTGCAAGCACAAGGCCTTGGTCAAACGGAATAGCAGCCCAGCCTGCAAGTGCCGGCCCGAGCGTATAAAGTGGCGCAGTGACAAATAAAAATTTATTTGAGCGGTTCGGCACAATTAATTCTTTCTGAATAAGCTTAAATAAATCTGCAAAAGGCTGTAACAACCCCCTAAAACCCACACGATTTGGGCCAATCCGTAATTGGATATAACCAATTACTTTTCGCTCAGCATAGGTCAAATAGGCCACCGCAATTAAAAGCGGTAACACAATCACGAGGATCTTGATAATGATCCACAAAAATAGGCTAACATCCCGTAACATGATTTATCCTAAATTAGCGCTTAATGGTTATGGAAGCAAAGGCATGACCTAAGTCAACCGTCTCAGACATCGCACACGGCACCCACACAACGCCTGGTGCAACACGCGCGTCACTTTCCAGCGGCAATGTTATCTCAATATCACCTTGAGATACAGTAGCCGTTTCACCTAAATCAAACTTCTGAATGGTTTCTGGATGCACGCGAATCAACGCTTTATCTGCAGCCGCACACGCTTGCAGCGCGTCAGCATGCCGCACAACCGGGTCTACACGATACAAAGGCCACTCTCCAACACGTACCAACGCATCTTGCCCGCTGGGCAATGTTTCAGGATAAAAGCAATCTGAGGCAGGTGCATCAGCTAGCGAAAGTGCTGTTTGCATTTCGGTTAGAATGTCTTCTGTTGATGTATAGTCAAAACCCTTACAGTGCAAAATATTACCGAGCACACGCAATATTTTCCAAGCAGGACGTGCAGCCCCCAGCGGCGCCGAAACACCGGTAACGGTTTGCCATGTTTTGTCTACATTAATGTACGTGCCTGATGTCTCACCCGGCAAGGCCATTGGCAAAATCACATCAGCGCACTCTAGAATAGACTCAGACTGATATCCGGTTAAAGCCACCACAAACTCAGCCGCAAGCATGGCTTGTCTCGCATTTGATGGGTTAGCAATATCTAAACTTGGCTCAAGCCCCATCAACACATATGCTTTAAGCTTGGCAAGTAATGCATCTTGTAATGACAGCCCTGGCGCTTCTTTTGCTTTACCAAATGCGTCTCGATGCGGCAGCATCCCTGAAAGCCATCCCCCCGCACTGTTTGCGCCTGAGGTTAAGCGTAGATGTGTTGCACCACTTAAGCGACAAATCCATGTCACTAAAGTACGTAACAATGCAGCCTCAGGGTGATTTTCAAACAAAGCACCCGTGACAATCACTGCATTGGGTTTTTTGAGCGCCTCGGCAAGTGTTTGAAGTGCTTGGTTGTTTGCTGTTGGTACAGCTAGCCGCTCAGTTAAAACTGCAGGTAGTGCCACATCCGACGTTTTATCAGCAAGAAGCTGCAAAAGCGATACGAGCTGCGCCACCATGTCACTAGGTGACACCGTCATCGATGCGCTAACTGGCACACACAACCCATAATCAACAGGGTTCATGGTGTAAATCGCAGCACCATTATAATGTGCTTTTCTCAAGCGCACACCTGCTAATGGCACCTCTCTTAGGAGATTTGCACCCAGTAGCAAAATTGAGTCTTGATTTTCAAGTGATTCGTAAGGCAATGTGCTCGTTGGCATCATCGGCTGCAGTGCTTGGTCTCGATAGTCAACTACATGCAAGCGATGATCAAGGTTTTGAACACCCACAGCACGCATTAGTTTTTGCAATAAATATAATTCTTCCAGAGTAGACGAAGGATGAGCAAACGCCGCACACTGCTCAGGACCGTGCCCTTCAATCACACGGCTTAGTCCCTCTGCGGCAAACGTTAACGCCGTTTGCCAGTCGACAACTTCCCATTGCCCTTCACGCTTAATCATAGGCTCTGTTAAACGCGCATCTTTTTGTTTGACGCCTAAATAAGCAAATCTGTCTCTATCTGACAACCAAGTTTCATTTAAAGAATCCTGCTCTCTGGGCACCACGCGAATCAACTCACCTCGACGCACATGCGCAAACGTATTAGATCCAAGGCAGTCGTGCGGTGCAACACTTTCGTGCTGCGTTAACTCCCATGCCCGCGCTGTAAAACGCGATGGCTTTGCAGTTAATGCTCCCACAGGACATAAGTCAATAATATTGCCTGAAATCTCAGATTGGAGGCTATGCTCAACATAAGTGCCAATTTGCATGTTCTCACCACGCCCCATGCCACCTAACTCTTGGAGTCCTGCAATTTCATCACCAAAACGCACGCATCGGGTACATTGAATACAACGGGTCATCTCGGTTGCAACCAACGTGCCTAAATCATCATCTTTAACGACACGTTTAGGCTCTGCATATTCAGAAGAATCTGCGCCAAACCCCATAGAGACATCTTGTAACTCACACTCCCCGCCTTGATCGCAAATCGGGCAATCGAGTGGGTGATTAATCAGCAAAAACTCCATAACCGCTTCTTGCGAGCGGCGTGCTGCCTCTGACTGGGTTAATACCTTCATGCCATCGGTAATAGGTGTTGCGCACGCTGGCAGTGTTTTTTTCGAGTTAATCACTTCAACCAAACACATACGACAATTTGCCGCAACAGATAACTTTTTATGGTAACAAAAACGCGGAATATGAATGCCCGCCTCGTCCGCTACTTCAATGATCATTTTCCCGTTTTCAACGTCAAACGACTTGCCGTCAATTTCAATGGTTGCCATGGTTAAACCGCCACACTTGAATGTTTATGCTTAATAAAATAGTCAAATTCTGAATAGAACTGCTTCACAAAGCTTTGAACAGGCCAGGCTGCAGCTTCCCCAAGGGCACAAATAGTACGCCCTTCAATGTTGTCTGCCACATTCACAAGCTTTTCTATATCGCCAGGTCTACCTTGGCCTGATTTAATGCGCCCCAGTAATCGCACCATCCAGCCGGTACCTTCACGACACGGTGTACATTGCCCACACGATTCTTCCATATAAAAATGTGCGACACGATACAACACATCCACCATACAGGTTGTGTCATCCATAATAATTACAGCACCTGACCCAAGTCCTGAGCCTGCTTTCTGGATGCTGTCATAATCCATATCTAATGCCATCATGACATCCCCTGGCAATACGGGCATTGAGGTTCCGCCTGGAATCACTGCTTTAAGTCGTCGACCATCGCGCAGGCCACCCGCAAGCTCAAGCAATGTTTTAAAAGGCGTTCCTAGTGGAATTTCAAGGTTCCGCGGATTTTTGACATGTCCACTCACGCTAAAACACTTTGTTCCGCCGTTGTTAGGCTTGCCAAGGTTTAAAAACCAATCGCCGCCTTTTTCTAAAATGACAGGCACTGATGCAAAGGTTTCTGTATTGTTAATGGTGGTTGGCTTGCCATAAAGCCCATAGTTTGCAGGAAATGGTGGCTTAAATCGGGGTTGGCCTTTTTTGCCTTCTAATGAATTTAAAAGTGCGGTTTCTTCACCACAAATGTAAGCACCTGCCCCCAAATGATTATAAAGATCAAAATCAAAGCCTGAGCCTAATATATTCTTTCCTAACAAGCCCGCTGCATATGCTTCTTTAATAGCGGCCTCCATACGTTCATAGGGCTCCCAAAACTCCCCTCGTATGTAGTTATAACCAACGGTTGCCCCCATCACATAGCCTGCAATCGCCATACCTTCAATGAGTTGATGTGGGTTATAACGTAAAATATCTCGGTCTTTACAAGTACCAGGCTCACCTTCATCAGAGTTACAGACCACATACTTTTGAACCGGCGAATTGCGGTTCATAAAGCTCCACTTTAACCCAGTTGGAAAACCAGCGCCGCCACGTCCGCGAAGTGCTGAATGCTTCAAAGTATCAATCACCTCGGCCGGTGGCGTTTGTTCTGCCAGCATACGACGCCAAACACCATAGCCCCCAATTCCCTCATAGGTTGATAAAGTCCAAGGGTCTTTTAAGTCGAGCGTTCGATAACATACTTGATTCAATGTAACCACAGCCAAAGCCTCTTTATTTATAGATACTCATCCAACACACTGTCTAGTGCATCCACTGTGAGATTTTCATGATAATCTTTATCCACTTGCATCATGGGTGCATTCACACAAGCGCCTAAGCACTCAACAGCACACAAGGTAAAGCGTCCATCTTTTGTTGTTTCACCCGCACTAACACTCAATTTCTCTTGTAGAGCATCAAAAATCACACGTGCATCTCGCAGCTGACAGGTGATATTCGTGCACACATTGATGGTGTGGCGCCCAGCAGGCTTCATACGATACATACTGTAAAATGAAGCCACCTCATAGACTTTCACCGACGGCATATCAAGGTATGCTGCAACTGCATCCATTGCCGGTTCGGTTAAATGCCCCAGATGCTCTTGCACTAACATTAAAGCACGCATCACCGCAGATTGTTTTTCTTCGGAAGGAAATTTGGCAACCCATTCATCAATTTCTTTAAGGCCCTCTTCAGACACAAACTGTTGCATTAATTCAGGCTTATTCACCTATCAATCTCCCCAAATACAATATCTTGGCTGGCTAAAATAGCAACGCCATCTGCAAGCATATGCCCTCTCACCATTTCATCATACCCTGCTAGGTGAGCAAATCCGGGCGCTCTGATTTTCATACGATAAGGCTTATTCGCACCATCTGAAATCAAGTAAATACCAAACTCACCTTTTGGCGCTTCAACCGCGCTATACACTTCGCCAGCAGGCAATGAAAACCCTTCTGTAAAAAGCTTGAAGTGGTGAATTAACGCTTCCATATCATGTTTCATGGTTTCACGCGGTGGTGGCGTTACTTTATGGTCATCTAGCTTCACAGGGCCCGGATTTTGACGAAGCCAAGAAATACATTGCTTAATAATAGTATTCGATTGACGCATCTCTTCAATACGCACCAAATAACGATCGTAGCAATCACCATTTTTACCCACAGGAATATCGAACTTCACTTTGTCGTAAGCCGCATACGTTTGCTTCTTCCGTAAGTCCCATGCAATGCCTGAAGCACGCAGCATTGGACCACTAAATCCTAACTGTAACGCATCTTCTGGTGACACAACCCCAATATCAACGGTTCGTTGCTTCCAGATACGGTTATCCGTTAATAAAGTTTCATATTCGTCCACATAGCCTGGAAAACGTTCGGTAAATGCTTCTAAAAAATCGAGTAAACCACCTTGACGATGCTCATTCATTGCAGCAACTTCACGCTCTGAGTGCCAGCGTGATGGTTTATATTGCGGCATCGTGTCAGGTAAGTCACGCGCAACCCCACCTGGTCTGTAGTAAGTGGCATGCATGCGTGCGCCCGATACCGCCTCATAGCAGTCAAACAAATCTTCTCGCTCACGAAATGCATACAAAAATACAGTCATTGCCCCAATATCAAGCGCTGTTGCACCAACCCAAAGCAAATGATTCAAGATGCGTGTAACCTCATCAAACATCGTGCGAATGTATTGCGCACGCATAGGTGCTTCAACCCCTAAAAGCTGCTCAATTGCACGCACATAAGCATGCTCGTTACACATCATTGAGACATAATCAAGCCTATCCATATAACCAATACTTTGATTATAGGGTTTTGTTTCTACAAGCTTTTCTGTACCACGGTGTAACAGTCCAACGTGTGGGTCTGCTCGCACAATGGTTTCACCTTCAAGCTCTAACACCATCCGCAATACACCATGCGCTGCAGGGTGTTGTGGGCCAAAATTCAGTGTATATTGCTGCAATTCCATCATGCTGCAGCTCCTTTTTTCGTGTCTCGAATTACTTTGGGCACCAACGTACGTGGCTCAATATCAACCGGCTCATAAACCACTTTTTGTAACGCCGCATCATAGCGCATTTCAACATGACCACTCACAGGAAAGTCTTTTCTAAAGGGGTGACCAATAAAACCATAGTCTGTAAGCAAACGACGCAAATCAGGGTGCCCCTCAAACAAAATACCATACATATCGTACACTTCGCGCTCAAACCAGTTTGCACTTCGCCAAATAGATATAATAGATGCAACCATCGGCGTTGCCTCATTTAAATATACTTTTACACGCAAACGATGATTTTTTGTCGTCGATAATAAATGATAAACCACTGCAAAACGCGGTTCTTTAGGGGGTTCTGTCAGCGCATCTTCTGCGGCGGTGCGCTCAATCACCCGGCGATTGACCCCACGAGAAAACCCAGTAGAACTGGCTGTATCGGTTTCCCATTGTGCTAAACCATAATGTAGGTAGTCAACGCCACACACATCAATTAGTTGATCGAATGCAAAGTTGCTGTGGTCTCTCAGCTGCGTCATCACAGGTACAAGCGCACTTGAGTCGATGGTCATGGTGAGTTCACCAAAAGCATCTTCAATCGCTACTTCTGGAGTACCCCACATTGAATGTAGCGCATCATGCAATGTTTTTTGTTTTGTCATGTTATTTATCCCACACATCATGTCGTCACCCCGCAAAGCAGGTATCCATTCCTAATGAAAAGCAAAGACTCTCGCACTAACGAGAAATGACAACCTGTGATTATCTACGCCTCAATTATTTTTTTTCGTCTAATCTTATTTTGTAATTGAATAAATCCGTACAACAATGCTTCATCCGTGGGCGGACAACACGGCACAGACACATCCACTGGCACTATTCTATCGCAACCACGCACAACCAAATAAGAATAGTGATAATATCCACCACCGTTTGCACAAGAGCCCATCGAAATCACCCACCTTGGCTCTGACATTTGGTCATAAACACGCCGCAATGCAGGCGCCATTTTGTTACATAAGGTGCCCGCCACAATCATGACATCCGACTGCCTTGGACTTGGACGAAAAATAACCCCGAACCGGTCTAAATCATAACGTGCAGCGCCTGCATGCATCATTTCAACCGCACAGCACGCAAGACCAAACGTCATAGGCCACATCGACCCACTTTGTGCCCACGTTCCTAATTTTTCGACAGTTGTGGTTAAAAAACCTTGTTCTTTCAATTCACTTTCAAGCATTGAAAAGCCTCACTCCCACTCCAAAGCGCCACGTTTCCACTCATAAATAAAGCCAATCACAAGTAGGCCTAAAAACAACATCATCGCTGAAAAGCCAAACCATCCAAGCTTTCGAAGTACTAAGGCCCACGGAAAGAAAAATGCCGTTTCTAAATCAAAAATAATGAATAATAATGCCACCAAGTAAAAACGCACATCAAAAGGGATGCGAGCATTTTCAAAAGCAGGAAAACCACATTCGTAAGGTGCATCTTTAACCGCATCAGGACGACGCGTTGATAAAAGGCGTCCTACAACCAGAAGCACGCCTCCTAAGACAAGCGCAATCAAGATAAACACTAAGACTGGTAAATACTGTGATAGCATCATATCATTTTGCTCATTTGGTACCGAAGGCCGGACTCGAACCGGCACGGCTTACGCCACTGCCCCCTCAAGACAGCGTGTCTACCAATTCCACCACTTCGGTAAATCGTTATTGTTGCTCTGCATCCTTTGGAATCGGAATATCAGAACTTGGTACCTGACTCTGTTGTGGCATCATCACTTGATTTGTACGGTGATACTGCTTTGCCATCATTGCAGACAGCGACACACTCGTCACAAAAAAAGCCAACGCCAAACCACCCGTCAACTTAAACAGGAAGCTTCCAACACCCTGGCTTCCAAACACAGTGCCTGAAGCACCTGAGCCAAAAGCCGCGCCAATATCAGCACCTTTTCCATGTTGCATCAACACTAACCCGATTAAGGTCATTGCGATAAGCACATGGAACACTAAAAACACTTGATACATGTCACAATATCCAAAAACTGTTTTGCGTTTAGTGAAGCACCGCCCACCAAACCACCATCAATCTCAGGCATCGCAAATAATGCTTCTGCCGTTGCCTCATTTACACTACCACCATAGACAATGGGCACGCTATCAGCATCTCCAGGTGCGAGGCTCTCAACGATTTCTCGAATGTTCGCCTGAACTGCTGCCGCATCGCTGGGCGTTGCCGTTTTACCCGTGCCAATGGCCCAAACAGGCTCATAAGCAATAATGCAGGCTTTAAAATCACCTGCCCCGTCACGAGAAACCGTTCGTAACTGCGCTTCTAAGACCGACATCGTTAAGCCTTTTTCACGCTCTTTTTCGGTCTCACCGACGCAAAGAACGGGTATCATATCATGTTCTTTCACTCGGTGGAATTTCTTCGCGACACATTTTTCACTTTCATGAAATAAAGCACGACGTTCTGAGTGCCCGACTAACACATAAGAGCACCCATAATCCTTTAACATTAAGGGGGAAAGCTCGCCTGTATATGCCCCTTTATCTTCAGAATAAACGGTTTGCGCGCCCCACTTAATGGATGAGTCCTTCAAACGCTCTGCAACTTCAGGAATATAAATAGCCGGTGGAAACACAACGACTTCAGGCATATGGGTTGTATCTGCTGGATAATTTAGAAGCAGCTCATCCAGCAACGCGCGAATACTTGCGCGCGAACCATTCATTTTCCAATTTCCCATGACCAATTGCTGTCTCATACAAAATCCTCTAAGCAGTGGTTTCAGCTGGTTTTAATGTCGCAGCAAGCTGTTGTATTTCATCCGCGAGGTGCTCTGCCTCTTTCAGCACAGCTGCCTCATCATTTCCTTCAACCATAATGCGAAGCACAGGCTCTGTACCAGATGGGCGCAATAACACACGCCCCTCGCCTGCAAGCTTTTGATTCAGCGCATCGACACGTTGTGTCACTGTCTTGTGGTTTGCTAAGACCTTCGCCTTATCAGTGCTCACATTCACTAATGCTTGTGGCAAGAGCGTAATGCCCTCACACAATGCCTCTAGTGGTTTGTTTTGCTTAACCATCATGGCAAGCACTTGTAAGGCCGCGACCGTTCCGTCACCAGTTGTTGTTTTATCTAAACACACCACATGCCCTGAAGACTCACCACCAATGCGCCAACCACGCTCATGAAGTGCTTCAAGCACATAACGATCGCCCACTTTCGAGCGATAAAACGGTATATTGTGAGCATCTAGCGCTTTTTCTAGCCCATAATTACTCATCAAGGTTCCGACAACCCCACCTTGTAAAGCACCTCGCTCTTGCCTGTCTTTTGCAATCATATAAAGTATTTGGTCGCCATCTACTAAGCGGCCTTGCGCATCTACCAAAATAATGCGATCACCATCACCGTCAAGGCCAACGCCCACATCAGCCCCGGTTTCTAGTACTTTGGCTTGTAATGCTTCCGGTGAAGTTGAACCAACACCGTCATTAATATTAAAACCATTAGGCGCGTTACCCATTGCAATGACTTCCGCCCCAAGCTCAGAAAAAACGTGCGGCGCCACATAATAGGTTGCGCCATGGGCACAATCGACCACCACTTTTAAGCCAGTAAGACGTGTTAAAGAAGGAATTGTCGCCTTACAAAACTCAATATAACGCCCAGGCGCATCATCAATACGAACCGCTTTTCCTAAGTCGGCAGAAGGCACAACCGTTAATGGTTTATCAAGCGCTGCCTCAATCAGCAGCTCCACTTCATCCGGCAGTTTGAACCCATCTGCTGAGAAAAACTTAATACCATTATCATAATAAGGATTATGAGATGCACTAATTACAATGCCCGCCGTTGCACGTAAGGTTCGGGTTAAATAGGCAATGGCAGGTGTTGGCATCGGGCCAAGTAACGCCACATCAACGCCCGCAGCAGACAATCCTGCTTGTAGTGCCGACTCCAATAAATATCCAGAAACACGCGTGTCTTTCCCAATTAAAACTCGTTTTCTCCCGCCATTAACCAGCACACGACCAACAGCCCAGCCAAGCTTTAAGATAAATTCAGGTGTAATCTCGGACGCGCCCACACGACCCCGGATACCATCGGTCCCAAAATACTTACGTTGTGTCATCCTGTTTCCTTGTCTAAATAACTGTCCTGTAGCATCACATCAATTATACGCAGTGAAGCCTTGGTTTCAGCCACATCATGCGTTCGAAGCATCGCAACGCCTTTAAGTGCAGCAAACACCGATAACGCTAAACCACCTGACAAACGCTCATCAACTGTTTGCTGCAAAACCGCTCCTATTGTACTTTTACGAGATACACCGAGCAATAGCGGTAAGTCATAAACAGACAGTTCACTCAATTGTCTGGTAAGCGTCAAATTTTGATTCACTGTTTTACCAAATCCAAAGCCTGGGTCTAAAATAAGCCGCTCTTTTGCAATACCTGCATCAAGACACGCCTCAACACGCGCCTTAAAAAACTGTTGCACACGCAGCACCACATCATCCGTTGCATCCAGCGCTTCCTGCATGGTTTCAGGAGTACCCTGCATATGCATTAAACAAACAGGCACATCAAGTGCTGCGGCCATGGCAAGCGCACCTGGTTTTTGCAGTGCAAACACATCATTAATGCATGCAGCCCCTGCTGCTACTGCCACTTGCATTACTTCTGGTTTATTGGTATCCACTGAAAACGCAATGTCATGCGTTGCAACAAGCGCCTCAATAACGGGCATTAAACGATCGAGTTCCTGATTTAAAGGCAAAGGCCGTGCACCCGGTCTGGTTGATTCAGCGCCAATATCAAGCACGTCAGCCCCTTCGGTAATCATTTTCTCAGCTTGCCGCAAAGCAGCTTCAGGCTTTAAGAAAAGTCCGCCATCCGAAAAAGAGTCGGGGGTTACATTCAAAATGCCCATGACAAGCGGCATCCCCCGATAATCGGGCGCACTTATAAGGGGCTTTGGTGCTGCACACCAAGCTTTAAACGCCGCTTGATTCATGCCGCTTAACTAACAGGCGGCTCGGCTGGCCCCTCTTCGGGTGCTGACTTTTTAGGGGCCGCTTTTTTAGTGCCTAGACGTTTTTTCTTTTTGGGCGCATCATCGCCTTCTACATTCGTTTGCGACGGCGGCAAACTCATCGAGTCCCAGTCGTCCGGCGGAGAAGGCATATTCCCCGCCATGATCTCATCAATTTGCTTTTTAGCAATGGTTTCGTACTTAATTAAGCCCTCTGCCATTAAGGTTAATTTATCGCGGTTTTCAGTTAAAATTTCTGTTGCTCGCTGATAGTTTCTATCAATAATAGCGCGCACTTCAGCATCAATGAGCTGTGCCGTTTTATCCGAAATTTCTTTCGCGCTGGCAACAGAGCGCCCTAAGAACACTTCTTCTTCTTCTTCATCGCCAAATGTCATAGGGCCTAATGAAGAAAGCCCCCAGTTCATGACCATTTTTCGCGCTATCTCTGTGGCACGCATAATGTCATTCGATGCCCCAGTCGTGACTTGATTTTCACCAAAAATGAGTTCTTCTGCGACACGCCCTCCAAATAAGCTTGCAAGCTGGCTTTCAAGCCGTTGCTTACTATGGCTGTAACGGTCTTGATCCGGCAAAAACATAGTCACCCCAAGCGCGCGGCCACGAGGAATAATGGTTACTTTGTAGACAGGATCATGCTCAGGCACAAGCAAACCCACCAAAGCATGTCCTGCCTCGTGAAAGGCAGTTAACTTTTTCTCTGCTTCATCCATCACCATCGAGCGCCTCTCAGCACCCATCATAATTTTATCCTTTGCCTTATCTAATTCAATCATACTGACTTTACGCTTATCAGCGCGCGCTGCAAACAAAGCTGCTTCATTAATTAAATTAGCCAAATCAGCTCCTGAAAAACCTGGCGTGCCTTTTGCAATAGATAAAATATCCACCTCTTTTTCTGCAGGCACCTTGTTCATATGCACCCGTAGAATATGTTCGCGCCCTCGAATATCAGGTAATGGCACAACAACCTGCCTGTCAAAGCGCCCAGGCCTTAAAAGTGCTGGGTCAAGGACATCGGGCCGATTGGTCGCCGCAATGACAATAACCCCCTCATTCCCTTCAAAACCATCCATTTCAACCAGTAACTGATTTAACGTTTGTTCACGTTCATCATGCCCGCCCCCAAGGCCTGCACCACGATGACGGCCAACCGCATCAATCTCATCAATAAAAATAATACATGGTGCTTGCTTTTTAGCTTGCTCAAACATGTCTCGAACACGGGAAGCTCCCACACCCACAAACATTTCCACAAAATCTGAGCCCGATATTGTAAAAAATGGCACCTTCGCTTCCCCTGCCACTGCTTTCGCAAGCAGCGTTTTACCCGTACCAGGGGCTCCAACCAAAAGCACACCACGCGGAATACGTCCACCTAGCTTTTGAAATTTGGTTGGATCACGCAAAAAATCAACCAACTCTTTGACTTCTTCTTTAGCCTCATCAACCCCTGCCACATCAGCAAAGGTAACTTTCACCTGGTCTTCATCCAACAAACGCGCACGAGAGCGACCAAACGACATGGCGCCCCTGCCACCGCCACCCTGCATCTGGCGCATGAAAAAGACCCACACACCAATCAACAAGAGCATTGGGAACCAATTGATAAAAATATGCAGTAAAAAGCTTTCTTGTTGCTTTTCTTGTCCACTGACATTCACATTATTTTTTAACAGGTCGCCCAGTAAGGCACTGTCTCGCATGGGTTGATACGTCACAAAACGCTGATTATTTTTGGTGACCCCACGAATAATTCGCTCATCTTCAACCAAAACGGAAGCAACAGCGCCTTGGTCAAGCTCTTTTAAGAAATGACTATAAGAAATTTTTTCAGTCGCTTCGTTTCGCGGACCAAAATTACTAAATACAGACACTAACACAATGGCTATGATAAGCCACAAAAATAAATTTTTTACCATGTCGTTCAAAATAATGACCTCTTTTTGACGTGGCTGGAAAATCCAGAATCAATCAAGTAAACAAACCCATCTCTGCGTAAAGATACTACATATCGTAGCCTTTCGCCAATAAATACGTTTCTCTTGAACGTGGTCTTGATGCAGATGGCTTCTTTACCACCACTTCTTTAAACAAGGTGCGCGATTTTTTTAAAAGCGCATCAAACCCTACACCATGAAAAACCTTTATCAGGAGGCTTCCGCCTGGCTTCAATATACTGTCTACCAACTCAAATGCAAGCTCTGCAAGCGCCATGGCGCGTGGAATATCAATAGCAATATTACCACTCATATTAGGTGCCATATCTGACAAAATAACATCCACACCTTCAGGCGGCACCAAGGCAAGCAACTCCTTTAGCACTACCTCTTCATGAAAGTCGCCTTGCACCACCACAACATCAGGCAACGGGTCCATCGGTAAAATATCCAACGCTATAATCTGACCTGAGCCACCTATTTTCTCCGCCACATACTGCGTCCACCCACCAGGCGCCGCCCCTAAATCAAGCACGCTCATGCCAGGTTTTAATAATTTTTTCTTTTCATCTAATTCTTTCAACTTATATACAGCTCGACTACGATATCCATCACGCTGCGCTTGCTTTACATACACATCATTAAAGTGCTCCCGAAGCCACTTTTGACTGCTTTTCGACCTAGGCATTATGTTAAGACTCATTTTTATCATGCACACATTGTATTCTATTGTCTCTTTGCATTAAACTAGGTGAATCGTTCAAGTACCGCTTTGGTCATAAAAATGGCATCAGCCGCACGCGATATTAAGCGCACACTCATTTTTAAGCTACTACTACTTTTCTTACTCTGGTTTGTATGCTTCCGTGGCGCAGAAAAACCAGTCGTTGATGCACCTGCGTGGTTACTCGGACATCACTCAACACAAAAAACAGAGGTAATTCTCCATGATTCCAGGCACTGACGTTGTTGACCTCTCCAGGCTTCAATTTGCACTGACAGCTCTCTATCATTTTTTATTTGTACCACTCACGCTTGGGTTGTCGATACTCATTGCTATCATGGAAACTGTGTTTGTTATGACAGGCAAAGCCATTTGGCGCGATATGGTCAAGTATTGGGGTTTGCTTTTTGGTATTAATTTTGTGCTAGGAGTTGCAACGGGCCTCACCATGGAGTTTCAGTTTGGCACCAACTGGGCTTACTACTCTCATTATGTAGGCGACGTCTTTGGCGCGCCTCTTGCCATTGAAGGACTGATGGCCTTTTTCTTAGAGGCAACTTTTGTAGGCCTGTTCTTTTTTGGCTGGGATAAACTTTCTAAAAATCAACACCTTACATGCACCTGGCTACTTGCGCTTGCAACTAATTTGTCGGCCCTTTGGATTTTAATTGCAAATGGCTGGATGCAAAACCCGGTCGGCGCGCACTTTAATTACGAAACCATGCGCATGGAAGTCAGCCACTTTAGTGAAATTTTATTTAACCCAGTAGGTCAAGCCAAGTTTGTACATACCATTAGCGCAGGCTATGTTACCGGCGCTATTTTTGTGCTCTCTGTCAGTGCCTACTTTTTATTGCGCCGTCGTCATGAAGCACTCGCAAAACGCTCGATGACGGTTGCGGTTGCTTTTGGCCTTGCATCGGCTTTGTCTGTCGTTGTTTTAGGCGATGAAAGTGGCTACCTTGCCAACAGCAATCAACAAATGAAGATTGCAGCGATGGAAGGCATGTGGCATACCGAAAAAGCACCTGCGAGCTTAACGTTGTTTGGGCTCCCTAACGAAGAAACGCAACAAACCGACTACGCCATTAAGTTCCCTTATGCGCTGGGGTTAATTGCAACACGCTCCCTCGATGAACCACTCACCGGCATATCAGAGCTCATTGAAGACGGGAAAGGACACATTCGTGAAGGCATGCTCGCTTATGCAGCCCTTGCTAAGCTGCAAAAAAATAAAAACGACCTAAAAGCACGTGAAGATTTTGAGGCACATCAAAAAGACTTGGGCTATGCCTTACTCTTAAAGCGGTACACCGAAAACGTCACCGATGCGACAGATGCGCAAATTACGCAAGCCGCAAACGATTTGAAACCTCGTGTTGCACCTCTCTTTTTCTCGTTTAGAATTATGGTGGCTTGTGGTTTTTTCTTTATCTTTTTGTTTGCAGTTGGCTTTTATCTTTCGGTCAAACATACCCTTCATACCACACGCTGGTACCTACGCCTTGCATTCGCGGCACTTCCCCTACCCTGGGTTGCGGCAGAGCTTGGCTGGATAGTGGCTGAGTACGGCAGGCAACCGTGGGCCGTACAAGGAATACTTCCAACTGCAATGGGTACTTCTTCTGTGACAGCAACCCAAGTGCTCACTTCGTTATTATGCTTTGTGGCATTTTATTCAATCCTTGCCATTGTTGAAGTGTATTTAATGGTTAAATACATTCGTATTGGACCAAACCAGCTTTCACATCAGGAGTAAAACCATGTCTATTCCTCTCGATTATGAAACATTGCGCATTCTCTGGTGGGCGCTCCTTGGCGTACTCCTTATTGGTTTTGCCATTATGGATGGGTTTGACTTAGGTGTTGCGATTTGGCTACCCTCGCTCACGCGCTCGCAGATCGAACGACGCATTCTCATCAATAGCATCGGTCCCACCTGGGAAGGCAATCAGGTTTGGTTTATTTTAGGTGGCGGCGCTATTTTTGCTGCATGGCCCATGCTCTACGCTTTATCCTTTTCGGGCTTTTATTTTGCAATGTTACTGACTTTGCTCGCGCTTATTTTGCGGCCGGTGGGCTTTAAGTATCGCTCTAAAGTAGATAACCCTGTCTGGCGAAAGCTATGGGATACCGCGCTCTTTTTAGGTGGATTTGTTCCTGCACTTATTTTTGGCGTGGCCATTGGCAATGTGCTACAAGGCGTTCCATTTCATTTTGATGACAATCTTCGTCCTTTTTACACAGGAACCTTTCGGGCGCTGTTAAACCCACTGGGGCTTTGGTGTGGCATGCTCTCTGTACTCATGTTTGCAATGCATGGCGCTTATTTCCTCATGAATAAAACAGAAGGGCTCTTAAAGCAGCGCGCGCAGCATGCAGCGCGCAGTACGTCTATATTGGTTGTCTTTTTCTTTGCAGCGGCAGGCGCATACCTTTATCTTCAAACAGGCTACCAACTAACAAGCATGCTGCCTCATGATGGCCCATCCAACCCCCTTTATAAAGAAGTAGCACGCAATACGCATGCATGGTTTGCAAACTATACGGCATGGCCAATCCTCATACTTGCACCTGCGTTAGGGCTTATCATGCCACTCATTGCAAGTGCCATTGCAAAAAAAATGGCGCGCCTTGCATTTGTCTGTAGCTCAGTCAGCCTTGCTGCAATGATTAGTACCGTGGGCCTTAGCATGTTTCCGTTTATTTTACCTTCTTCCTCACACCCAGGGCACAGTTTAACTTTGTGGGATAGCTCATCAAGCCAGCTCACATTATTGATTATGCTCATTGCAACGCTCATTTTTTTCCCCATTGTGCTTGCCTATACCGCATGGGTTTATCGCGTGCTTCGCGGCAAAGTCACTGAAGCAAGCCTTCGCAACAACGAACAAGCTTATTAGGAGGCCATTATGTGGTATTTTTCTTGGATTTTAGGCACAGGGCTTGCCTGTACGCTCGCAATTGTCAATGCTGTTTGGTTTGAGTTACGCGAGAAAGAAAAATAAACGCTCAAATTATTGCAGTAACTACCCAGGTAGGCATTTTTTTTGATTGTGTATAAATCAAAATGATCGCTTGTCATCCTGAACGCAGTGAAGGATCTCCTAAAAATACGCACATTTTATACTTTTTGAGATCTCTCGCTACACTCGAGATGACGTACCTGGGCAGTTACTTATTGCATTTAATGTTCATTTTTGATACAATTCTCCCCGGCTTATCTTTTGTCGAGGGAGGTGTATGGCAGGCACTCAAAACCACATCATCACACATGAAGAGCAACTCCAACGAGAGCGACTCAACGATGATTTATTCACTATTTTAGAAGATCATCTACACGGTGTAGGACGTGGCATTTTGCGTGCGCGGCTTGAATACCTCTGTAACGACACAGGCAAAGATGCGCTAACGCTTTATAACGAAGCACAAATTTCTAAACATAATGCCAGCAAGCTCACAACACTTTTATGTTGCTCTGAAAAAATCAAAGAGCCAGACACCTTATTTGGCTGGATAAAAACGCTCTCGCAAAAAGACTATGGGCATAGGCACCTTGAAGATTTTTATCATTTGCTAAGAGAAGTAAAACCTCGAAAAAGCTATGCACTGCCACTCTTTTTGACAACGCTTGGTACAGCGCTTGGTGGCCTTTATTTTGCCCTGATGCCAGAACAGCTGCGTGCGCTTGAGCGCTTCATTATGAATACGCTCCCCATTGTTGCAAAGTTTTTACAGGTCACGTTCTCGGTATTAAAGAATATTCCGCTGGTCGTGCTTGTGTATAACATTGTCAGCATTCCCTACCATGCTTTTCGCTCGATTCATCATAATGCGTTAAGGACACTGCCAAAGCGCATTCAAAAAGGGTTTGCAGACACGCTCCCTCCCATATTTAGTCTTATTTCTTATGCTTTGTGTTATAACGCGCAAGGCGTTTTTACACCTGCGGCCGTTGGCTTTTTTATTGCATCGAGCTTGGTTGGGGTAGTCAATAGTTTCGTTAACTTAAATCAATTAAAGCCTCTAGGCGAAAAACCTGCAAAAAACGCGCCTCTTGAAGAAAAACTCGACTACATTCGGCAAAAAGAGCGCCGTGCACGCACCAAAAAAACGGTTTTGGTCAACCTCGCCTCTTCAGTTTTAATCTCTGTAACCGCTATTTTATGGGGTCTTTTTCCGCCAAGCTTTATTGTAATGCTCGGCTCTATTGCATTCATTAATCTGGTTGGCTTCACAAAAACTGCCACCCTTACCCGTATTCATATAAAAGGCTCTGAGGCTGTGCAAAGAGAGCTTGATAAAGCATCTCACGGCAACAAAATAACGATTGAAGAAAATATCGAAGCAAAAGAAAAAGCTTTTGAAAGCAACATGATGCAGCAATTTGAAAAGCTCCACGAAAAACTGGATACAACCATAGAAAAAGTGGATGCGCTTGAAAAAGAGCTTGCTGAAGTAAAAGCGACCGCAACCGTACAACAAGCCCCACAATCCTCAAAAAAATCAGGTCACTTGGATGGCGTGCGCAATTATTTTAGCTTTTTTCAAAGAAAAGACAAAAAAGCTGCGGATGAACGAAAGGCAGATACCGTGCACCAAGCAACGGATGGCGCGCCATCACCTGACTTAGCCACGCTTTAAACTGATATCCCCCTGGTTTGTACCATCAAGTTGCTTCTCGTGAGTGGTTCGGCTATTTTATTAGCATGCGCATAAACTAACGTTGAACTTCTTATTCTTTTTCGTTACATTGCTCACCCGTTTATGGTTTATCTGGAAGTTGTTGTACATGTCGGAAACATCCGCTCCTGCCATCATCACAAAAGAACAACTCGAACGAGATAGACTTGATGATGATTTGTTTAAAATTTTGGAAGACCACTTACATGGCGTTGGGCGCGGCATTTTACGCGCACGCCTTGAAGATCTCTGCAACCATGAGCAACTTGGCGGAAAAGATGCTATCACCCTCTATAACGAAGCGCATATCTCTCCAAAAAATGCAGCCAAACTCATTCGTCTTTTACGTGTTTCACAACCATTTAAAGAACCCGGCACATTATTTGGCTGGATAAAAACGCTCTCTCAAAAAGATTATGCACACAGACACTTAGAAGATTTTCATCACCTGCTCAAACAAATCAAACCTCGAAAAAGCTGGGCCAATCACCTGCTTGCTGCAAGTATTGGAACAGCCTTGGGCGGCAGCTATCTCTACCTTTTTCCTGAACAAATGCAAGCACTTGAAAAAGTATGGGCGAACACCATTCCCATTGTCGCCCAATTTTTACAAGCCACATTTTCTGTCTTACAAAATATCCCACTCCTTTTATTACTATATAACCTTATATGCATTCCAGCACAGGCGTATCACTCTATTTTTAATGACACGTTTCGCTCCCTGCCAAAACGCTTCCAAAGATGGGTTACAGGCACACTGCCTGCTGTATTAACGCTCATTTCTTATGGCATCTGTTATGCGGCTGAAGGTGTTTTTACCCCCACCGCGGTTGCTTTTTTTATTGTAGCAAGCCTTGTGAGTGTCGCGCATAGCCTCTTTAATTTTCACAATCTAAAGCCCGTCGGCAACAAACCCGCGTCTAATGAGCCACTCGCTACACAGCTTGAGTATATCCGACAAAAAGAGCGACTCGAGCGCACCGCACAAACCATTGCTGTTAATTTGGCGGCTTCTATTTTTATTTCGATTTGTGTGATTTTTTGGTGTGTACTTCCGCCAAGCTTTTTAGTGATGATGGGCTCTATCATTTTTATTAACTTGGTGAACTTCACCAAAAGTGCAGCGCTTAACCGCATTCATACAAAAGGCAGTGAAACCTTACAAAAAGAGCTATATAAAGTCTCGCGCGACCACGACCTAACGGCCCCAGACGAAGCATCAGAAGACAAACTCGACCAACTTCTCAAAAAAACAGAAGAAACCAACGTGCGACTTGCCAGCATCGAAAAGCATCAAAAAGAAAGTGCCCGCGCACAGTTTAGCCTGTTTAATGCTAAAGAAGACAACACGGGCAATCCAACAGATGATTTAGCCTGCTTCAACCTTGGCTTTTAATGTAGCTTTTGTTTTATCGTCTACAAATGCCGCATCGAGCGCCATCAGCGTAATTGCTTTCATCTGTGCATCATCATATTGATACGCCGCTTGCACACGCTCATACTCACGCCCAACCAAGGTATCAAAAAATGGCGGGTCATCTGAGTTTAAGCTAACTTTTAAACCTGCTTCAATAAACTTTGGAAAAGGATGCGCTGATAAATCATTAAAAAGCCCAAGTCGCACATTGCTAGATGGACACGATTCAATCGCAATGCCTCTTTCTTTTATCAATGCGGTGAGTTCCGCAGACTCCAAAGCATGTATACCGTGCCCTATACGCTGAATTGGCAAATATTTAAGGGCTTCCATCATACCTGAAGCATCGGCAAACTCCCCTGTATGAACCGTACAACCAAGCCCCGCTTCAGCAACAATTCGGTATGCTTTTTCAAAAAGCTTAGGTGGAAAGCCTGCTTCATCGCCGCCAAGCCCAAAACCAACAATAGAAGGAGAGGTTGCTTTAACCGTTTCTTCTGCCACTTTAATCACAGCATCCGCCCCAAAGTGCCGAACACCCGTCATTAAAATACGGCCTTCAATGCCATGTTCTGCACGTGCATCATCAATGGCTTGCTCAATGGCAACCAGATGTTCTGCCGATGGAATACCTGTGACTTTCTCTGCATGCTCAGGTGAGTACATCATTTCGATGTATATCACATCATCTGCGGCGTTTCGTGCTAAATAATCAAAGGTTAAATCATAATAATCTTTTGGCACGCAGATTAAATCAGCAAGCACATCAAACACTTTTAAAAAGTGTAAGAAATCAGTGAACAAGTAGCGTGTGTTATCGGGAGCAATCAAACCGTCTGGCAACTTCAGTTGATTGCGTTTGGCAAGATTTCGTGCAAGTGGTGGACTAATCGTGCCTTCTAAGTGAACGTGTAACTCTGCTTTTTTGACCATCGGATTAATTCCTTCACATAAATAGCAACTTTAGCGAAAATTAGGTAGAATTTCTACCTTACACATTTCTTTGAAGAACAACCAAAATGAGTAAAATGCCTGATATTGATAAAGCTTATGTAAGCCCTTTTGACAAATTTCTTCGTGATTTTGATACAAAGCATGCGCCCAGCGCATCTCAGCAAAAAGAAATCAAAAAGCATCAAAAAATTTTCAAAAAGCGTGATAAAGCAATTGCTAAAGCGCAGGACTAACAACCGATGAGCATTTGGTTTCAACCGATAACGCTGGATATTTTAAATAAACGCAGTGAAAACACATTAGCGGCTTTTCTTGATATTCAATTTACCGACATAGGCGATAACACTTTAACGGCTACGATGCCTGCTACCCAGCGCACCAAACAGCCCATCGGTATTGTGCATGGCGGAGCCAATGTGGTGTTGGCTGAAACCCTTGCAAGTACCGCTGCCAATGCAGCCGTTGACCAATCGATTGCTTATTGTGTTGGCCTTGAAATTAATGCCAACCACCTAAGACCGGTTAAAGAGGGCCTTATTACGGCAACCACCAAACCTATCCACCTCGGGCGCAGCACACAAGTGTGGCTTATTGAGCTTTATAACGACGCCGGTAAACCCACGTGTGTTTCACGCATGACGGCATCCGTGGTTAAACGAGTTTAATAGCCCTTTCAAAATGCATAAAAAAACGCGGGCAATGCCCGCGTTCTGAAGAAAACGACCTTAGGTTTTATTTGCCGCCATCGCCCCCTCCAGTTCCACCACCAGGAGTAGGTGTACTTGGCTTAGGCTCTTCTTTCTTACCGTCACCTTCAGATTTAGAGTGGAAAAATCCACCGACCTTCTCGGCAGCCTGAGACAGTTTTGTTTGTGCTGCACTTCCATATTCATGTGCTTTGGTGGAAGCGCTCATACTCATGCCTTTCAGTGCATGTGTAATCTTACTCCATACATGCGCCATTGCCTGAAAGAGTGTTCGCGTTTCTCGCTTATCATCCAGTTTCTGAAAAGCCGCCTCAAATCGTTTAAACGCATCGGAGGTTTGTTCAAGTTTAAACTTGTCTTCCTTCATCTCTTTTTCATCAACTTTATGGTCTAATCCTTGAGGCTTATCTTTTACATAAGCTATATGCTTATTCAAGTCGACTACATCTTGGAGTGCGCCAAACAAGTCTTGTAAGCACTGCGTCACTTTCTCTTCCTCCTGAGTACTCAAGGAGCTTTGTCCCGCGGAGACTGTTGCATGTGCTGCTGCGTTCAGTTTCTCTCTGGCCTCTTCCAACGACTCCTCCATACCCTTAACATGCACAAGCCCTTCCAGGCGTGTAGAATTAGGAACAGCATTGGGGTCAAAATTCCGTAATGGTCCTGCTACAGAAATTTTTTCACCGACCTGGTGGAGTTTAATCACATCACCTACACTAGCTCCTGCATGAAGGCCTTTATCGAGGTCATCTTGAGTAACTTTATGATCATATACACCCTGGTCAATATCTTCTTGAGTAACCACATACTCAGAAAGCACCTCTCCTGCTCCAAACGAATTAACTCCAGCATTCATCTTGGCCTCAATGTCTTTTAAGATAGCCCTCGCCGC
>JARGNV010000021.1 GCA_029212465.1 Legionellaceae bacterium
ATAGTGTTTTTTTTAATTCAAGACCTAATTCCCCGACACAATAATTTGAGTTCCGGATAAAAGAACTCATTTGGCACAACTTCTGCAAAGGTACTTCCTCAGAACCTGACCCTAATGACTTGCTGCGAAGTTTTGCTTTATCTTATGAATTACTTTATTCAAAACTTCCTCTTCAGTTTTTCCAATAAAACTGGTCCAATTTTCACTCACATCTACCACTAGCAACTCTTCGCTACACAGCTCATTAATATTGTCAGGCTTAATAGTAAAAAAATCATTTCGTCTAACTTTTGGATAGAACTTATTCTCTTGTTGATAAATTTCAATCACAAATTTAAAAGAATGAATTTTATCCGCTGAATACAGAGTGCCCAATTCATATTGAGCTATCAATTTTGATAATTTAAGGATTGTCATAAGTACAAAGGGTGCAGTGTTTACGTTGACAGCCTAAAGGTGCTACAGTCGCTTTTTTGGCAGCATTACACACCACATCCTGTGGTGTTCCAGCTTTCATTGCTGCATGACCAATTGCATAGTCCGGACAGTGGACACTTGGATCAATTTGTATAAAGTAACATTTAGTCTTCGCTCTAATCATCTTTCCCCCAAATGAAACTTCATCGAGCATAATATTACTGTCTGGCTTACCTGTAACATCAAATTTATGAGCATCATTATCCGTATAGTAATGTACTACACCTTGTTCAATAATTTCGTATGTGTTATTAGCAAAACCGATGGTCGTTAAACAAAATAATAGCAACACAATGAGAACTTTCATCATGCAACTCCTTTAGGAAGATTCCATTGAGAACAATGGTTATTATCTGTCAATTTTGCGCTTTTGAAAAGTTGGGAGGATGGTCAAGCTTTGAAATGGTGCTGCGGTATGCGCATCTTTCAAGTGCTCACTTACGAATTCATTAGGGTCAGGCCTGACTCTAATGAACTTATTGTTTATGGCACACTGAGTGCCCCCTCAAATGGGAAAGACCCGGTATAAACCGTAACCTATCTTTCCGGTATGAACCCTTGATAAATGGCGCGCCCGGAAGGATTCGAACCTCCGACCTTCTGGTTCGTAGCCAGACACTCTATCCAACTGAGCTACGGGCGCGTCGTTTTCGTGGCGGAGAGAGAGGGATTCGAACCCTCGATGGAGGTTTTGCCCCCATACTCCCTTAGCAGGGGAGCGCCTTCAGCCGCTCGGCCACCTCTCCACTTGTGCTGCGACAGTATATCAGTAATTTTTCATCGGTCAACCACAGATTTTAATAAATGAAGTGTTAAAAAAGGGTTAAAAGTCCTGTATGGTGACTATCTAATATAGTTATTTGCAAAAAAGCGCTGTCAGGAGACAAAATGAAAAAATCTCAGTCAAAATTAAAAGGGAAGGCGGTTTATGTTGTTGATGGAGCGCGTACCCCATTTTTGAAAGCAAAAGGTGTTGGCCCATTTAGTGCAACCGATTTGGCGGTTTCAGCAGGCGAAGGGTTGTTGATGCGTCAGCCCTTTTTACCCAGTGATTTAGATCACGTCATTATTGGTTCAGCGATGCCAAGCCCGGATGAAGCAAATATTGCGCGTGTGATTGCACTCAGGCTTGGTTGTGGTCACCAAGTGCCTGCATTTACAGTGATGCGAAACTGCGCGTCAGGTATGCAGGCGCTTGATAATGCAGCGCTTCAAATTGCAAGCGGTCAAAGTGATTTAGTGCTTGCAGGTGGCACCGATGCCATGAGTCGCGCCCCCTTACTTTTTAATGCTAAAATGACAGCGTGGCTTGGACAATGGTTTATGGCAAAAAGCATGTCACAACGCCTCGCTTTATTGCCGAAAGTGCGACCTTCATTTTTAGCGCCCGTCATTGCTTTATTACGCGGTTTAACTGATCCAATTGTTGGGCTTAACATGGGGCAAACAGCTGAGAAGCTTGCGTATAAATTTAATATTACGCGTGAGGAAATGGATGCGTTTGCAGCAGAGAGTCATGCAAATTTACTGAAAGCATATGAGAACCATCATATGAGTGAAGTGATTCCAATTATCGATAAAAAAGGCAAGGTTCATGAAAAAGATGATGGTGCACGTAGCGATTCAACGCCTGAGAAACTTGGAAAATTAAGACCATTCTTCGATAAAAAATATGGCATGGTAACGGCCGGTAATAGTTCACAAATTACAGATGGTGCAAGTTTACTTCTGCTTGCAAGTGCAGATGCTGTTAAAAAATACGGGCTTTCTGTGAAGGGACGCATTGTAGACTCTGAATGGGCAGCACTAGACCCATCTCAAATGGGGCTTGGGCCTGTGCATGCGGTGGCGCCTATTTGTGAGCGCCAAGGCGTTAAACCCTCAGATATGGATGCATTTGAAATTAATGAAGCATTTGCAGCGCAAGTGCTTGCTTGTTTAAGAGCCTTTGATGACGAAGCTTACTCAAAAGATGTGCTAGGGCTTTCAGCGCCACTCGGTGCACCACAACGTGCGCGTTTAAACCAAGATGGGGGTGCAATTGCTGCAGGACATCCAATTGGTGCAAGTGGTGCGCGAATTGTATTGCATGTGTTGCGCGCCTTAGAAGAAAACGGCGGAACACGTGGTATGGCGTCTATTTGTATTGGGGGCGGTCAAGGGGGTGCTATGTATATAGAGCGCACAACGGAGGTGACTGAAGATGCGTGATAAAAAAAACTGGGTATTAACAGAAGATGCTGAGCATATCGTTTGGCTTGGTTTTGACAGGGCAGGTATGGGTACGAACACAATTAGTGAAGAGGTACTCGATGAGCTCAATACATGCTTGCAAGACATTGCAACGATGGGCCATGTAAAAGGGCTGGTCATTCACTCACTCAAAGAAAAAGGCTTTGTTGCAGGCGCTGATGTTAAAACCTTTTCAAGCCTAGATACAGCCGAACGTGCAGCCGATTTCTTACATAAAGGGCAAGCAGTATTTTCGCGCCTTGAAGCGCTTAAAATTCCAACTGTTGCAATGATTGATGGCTTTTGTTTAGGTGGCGGTATGGAGCTTGCCTTGGCGTGTGATTATCGTATTGCAACCGATAGTGATGATACCCGTCTTGGGCTGCCTGAAATTTTATTAGGTATTCACCCAGGTTGGGGAGGCGTTGTGCGTTTGCCTCGGCTGATGGGTGGGTTTAAAGCGCTGTCCCAAGTCATTTTAACTGGGGCAATGTTGCGCCCTAAAAAAGCGAAAAAATTGGGGATGGTGGATGATGTGGTCCCACTTCGCCAATTAAAGCGTGCAGCCGTTTATTTTATTAAGAATAAGCCTGCAAAGCGCACCCCATCGTTCATTGATAGCCTTGATAAATATGCGCCGATTCGCTTCTTGGTTGCAAAAATACTACGCCATGAAGTCGGCAAAAAAGCACGTAAGGCGCATTACCCAGCACCTTTTTCAGTGATTGACTTTTGGGAGAAAGAAAGCGGATTTGATGAGCGTGCATATCGCAAAGAAGCAGACTCGGTTGTTAAATTAGTCACAGAAGGCGATACCGCTAAAAATTTAATTCGTCTCTTTTTGTTGCGTGAGCGTATGAAAGCGTTTGCAAAAACCTCAAGCTTTCAAGCAAAGCATGTGCATGTGATTGGTGCAGGTGTTATGGGAGGGGATATTGCGGCTTGGTGTGCAAAGCAAGGTCTAAAAGTAACTTTGCAAGACCAAAGCTATGCACAAATAGCACCCGCTATGGGGCGCGCGCATACGTTATTCAAGAAAACACTTAAAAAACCACGCCTTATTGAGGCAGCACAAGATAGACTGATTCCAGATCCAGAAGGGCATGGGTTAAAGCGTGCAGATGTCATCATTGAAGCAGTGTTCGAAAACCTAGAAGTGAAGCAAGATATCTTTAAACGTGCAGAAGCACTGGCAAAACCTGATGCGATTCTTGCAACGAACACATCGAGTATTCCACTTGATGAAATCAGCACGGTTATGAAAAAACCAGGACGCTTGGTAGGGATTCACTTTTTCAATCCTGTGTCTCGTATGGAGCTGGTTGAAATTGTCAGTGCCGATAAAACACTCTCTCGTGTGAAAGAGGATGCGGCAGCATTCGTCAATCAAATTTCGCGTTTGCCTCTGCCCGTTAAGTCAAGTCCTGGCTTCTTAGTCAACCGTGTTTTAATGCCGTACTTGTTGGAGTGTATTCAGTTACTTGAAGATGGTTACGCACCAGAAGTCATTGATGAGGCTGCAAAAGCGTTTGGTATGATGATGGGGCCTGTGGAGCTTGCAGATACCGTTGGTTTAGATGTGTGCTTGGCAGTTGCTGAAAACTTAACCGCGCATTATGGCGGCAGTGTACCTGAGCGCATTCGTGACATGGTCAAGGCGAAGCGTTTGGGGCGTAAATCTGGCGAAGGGTTTTATCAATACAAACAAGGAAAGCCTGTTAAAAATAAAGCCGTGTTAAAGCAAGCCAGTGTGACACATGATGAAGAGATTGCACGTCGCTTGATTCTTCGTATGGTCAATGAGGCTGCAGCATGCCTTAGAGAAGAAGTGGTTGCTGATGCAGATTTACTCGATGCCGGTATGATTTTTGGCACAGGGTTTGCACCCTTTAGAGGCGGTCCCATGCATTATGCAAAAGCCTTCGGTCAAGATAAGCTGAATGCCTCGTTTAGAGCGCTTGAAACACAGTATGGCGGGCGCTTTAAAGCCGATACAAGTATCGGACGTGGTGCTTCATCTAAATAAGGTCAGCAAAAAGTTCGTGTAAGGCCAATATCGGGCCTTGCACGAGCGGCGTTACGTGCTTTTTAGTAAGTCATAATATACCATCAACTAGTCAGGTGAACTTTCGTGGCGCACTCAATCCAAAGATTAAAATAAAAACGAATAGTATTATTTTACCTGTATCCCCAGGTTATTTTATTAATAGTGGATGGATGCACGCTGGATTTTTCACTCATTCTGATACTCAATTTTCTATGAAGATTTCCCCTAAACGAGTTGAAAACACCCATGTTTGAACAATGTTAGAGCAACTTAAAATCAATTAAGTTTGTGATACAATGTGCATAACTTGTAGGCTGTAAGGTGATTTTTGTGCAAAACAAGAGTAATGTGACCTCTTTGCAAAATAGAAAGAGACTCTCACCTATAGAAGAGCTACCCACCGAATTGCATAGCTTCGGCATATTTACTTTTCTTCCAGATGCTAAAGCGTATAACTTGGCTGTAACATCTAAAAGGATGCTTGGCCATTATTATCGATCGCCCTTACGAAAAAAACAAAAAGAAGCCTCTCATCAACTGTTAACGCATGTTATTCAGGGAGAGGAAGAAGAGGCACTTGCAATGCTTGCTGCCAATCCTGGCTTATTGCTTTGGGCATCTAAGGCCACTGACTACTCAGGGCGCCCTTACAATAATTACACGCCTTTTCAGGCTGCTGTGCTTTGTCACGATGTCACACTATGGAAAAAGATGGAGCCTTACTTTGATAAACTGCCGAAAGGGCAAGAAGAAAAGGCACGTCAGTTTAACGCCATCTTTCCAGAAAGCATACCTCATCAAAGCCCTTATGATTTTAGTGTTTTGGTGGAAACCATTACTCAGAGTTCAGAAGCTGATATTGATGCCGCACTTCGAAAAATACAAAATGATACCGAGATATGCAGGGCACTGAATCAGTTTAGAAGCGCCTTTACAGCTTTGTCCATGGAAGAAACGTTTTTTAATCCATCGCACATCATTGAGGTATTCAAGGTCTATGATAAGCAATTTGATAACTGGTCGAGGATACAACGTGATTTATTTGGGCGGCAGGTGATTGGTTATATTGAACGTTTCCTCCCGGCGTGCTTTGCGCAGGTATTCGTTCAGGGTCTATGCGATATTGTCGAACATAAAATACCTCTCGTGCGTTCATTAAAGTTCAGATATGATCATGGCTTTTTTTTCCCCCTGGCTGATACATCTGGACTCGGATTCGATTTTGGAGTTTCACGTGCACTCCACCCAGAGCATGGGCACGTATTGGACGATGGAGGGTGTTTTTTCCAGTGGTGCGGCGGGCATGTGGGCCAGCTGGCGCTTGAGAAACTATGTAGAGCAAATACAGCAGAGCTACTTAAACTTGAGCAAAGCGTGCAGCATGGCGAGTCCATTACAGACAATGACATCCTGACATCGCTCTTCGGGTGTGCGATTTTTTAATGATATACTGATCGACCATCCGTTGTGCAACTAGGTTGATTTTTTTGGATTTTTTATTGGTTTCAAGCATCCAATGGAGTGATTGCTGAACCATATCTTTTTTATATTGAGAATAAATGCAATGAAGACTTATTTTAATTACTTAACAGGCGTGCACGAAAGCATAACTCGCGCACATGATTTTTGTGTGGTAGCAGTTTCAGAAAAAGCATTTACTGTGATGGCGTCACCTGAGCCGCTTTGGATGATACGGAAGGATTTTCCACTAGGTTCACCAGTATGTTGGCCTTTATCAAGAGAAGCAGTCATACAAAAAGTAGCGGATGAAGATGAAAGGCTCAATCAATTTCAGTTTGGTGAGACCACACTTTCTGCTGAAGCGGTTAAAGCGTTATTTGGATTTAATCCAAAGCACGAAGAGGCAAAACGTTTTGGGGCATTGATAGCAAATGTGACCGAATCAGATATTAAAAAGGTCGTGAGTTTTTTAGATGATGCGTTTTTACAATATCCGGCACTTGAAGTGCTTGCAGAAATCAGCGTTGCTGATAAACAGCATGCTCACATTATTGCAGCAGGGGTGACTGAAACCTTGGTTACACACTTAACTTCATCAAACCCTGAGCTCCAAGGATACGCAGCGCAAGTACTAATTAGCCTATTTCATAATGAGAAAAATCACTCATTGCTTCGAAATGAGGCGGTTATGCGGCCACTGGTACAATATGTGATGCGGGGAGATGGGCTGACCAAGCGGTATGCAGCGCAACTACTGTCTCTTCTTGTGATATTTGATGAGAATCACCCAGTGCTGCTTCAGTTGGATATAGTAAGGAGCGTATTAACTGGGTTAGTTGAACTTCATGATGAGCCTACAAAAGGAGATTTAATGTTCATCCTTTCGTATTTTCTGGGGCATATTATAGAAAACAGTGAGCTACGTGAAGCAGTTGCGAATGCGGCATTCCAAGTATTGATAGCGCCGAGTGTAGTAGAGAATAAGCCTTTGGCTTTGTGTACGGTTTATGTGTTTTCCTTGCTGTATCGACCAGACAATCATGAGTATTACTTTAATTTAGGCGTAGTTCCTTCACTTGTGCAGCTGGTAAAGTCTAGTGATGCGAACATAGTTGAGAATGCGCTTACTATATTGCGCGGCTTTGCACAGACCAATGCAACGCATGAAACACTGATTCAGCAGGGTGTTATAAGCACGTTGGTGACATTACTCATGGAAGCCAATTCGCCTAGTTTAGAGCTGCTTATATTGGAGGTACTAGGAGAGTTAGCAGAAAACCCTGATAATGGAGCCCATTTTGCCAAAGAGCCTGGCTTATTGCCAAAGATGGTTATAATGTTTTCTAGGCCAGAGCTAGAAATAAAAGGTGAAGTGCTCTCCTTATTATCACTTTTAGCGCAAGACGATGTCATGCAAGAACAGGTTCGTGCAACACGCACTATAAAAGCGCTGCTTAGTATGTGGAGAATCAGCGAGAACGCAGAATTAAGATATACAATCATAGAAATCATGTGCCTTCTACAAGAACATCCTGAAAATTACCCTGACTTTTTTGAAGAAAAACGGGTTTCTCAGATGTTTCTTCGAGATTTTTATGCCCAAACAGGTGTTGATTTAGGAGAACGTTATGCTGCTTGGCTTTTGATGAGCACAGTGAATAAAGCACAATGTGCAGTACTTCAAGCGCATGAACTAGATAAGCAGCTGTTTTTATATCTTAAAAATGACGACAGCGTTATTCAGCTTTATATGGCACGTGCTATTCAGGTGCTGAGCCGCCACCCTCAAGGCAGGCAAGTGCTTTCGAAAGACGCATATGTTAGCTGTATGAACATGGTACACCTTAGGACGCAACATGATGAAGTCAGGTATTTACTGAGTGTGGCGCTGGCGACCTTATCTTGCCACGAAAAGCAGCATGCTGCGCAGTCTATTGCTCCAAGCATTAAAACTTTTACAGGTATGATGGCAGAAAATTCTGCACCGGGCGTGACGCACGTAGCATACGCTGGTTTGGCATCTAATGAGGTGCCCTGAGTTCTTGATAAGGTGGCTATTCAATGGTATTTATTTTACACACAAAACATAATATAATGCCAGGTTTTTTTGTATAAAAGGTTTTAAAATGTTCCCTTTTCCCAAATCTGACATATCTGTCAGACTAAACCCTGTGACTCAGTCAATACGCGCATTGAGTGCGAGCGTCGAGGTATCCAAACAGCTTCAATTGATAAGTTACTTGTTGAGCTTCACGCAAGATTCCTCGAATAAATTTTTCTTTTGTAATGCACAAAATATCGAGCAATTAACAGCTGCTTTAAAAAAGGCAGAAGATGTGACCTTGAAAATAGCGATTTTAAAGCTCTTCTCAGAGGTGACAAAATTAGACGAAAGTCAGCGTTTCATGTATGGAGGCGTTAAAGAGATAGTAGCGTTATTACCACAGATACAAAACAATGAAGCACTCAGGTATGCGGTGAGGATTTTAAGCAACCTTTCAGCGGTTGATGAAAGTAGTGAATATCTAGAAACACTTGGGGTAATCGATGCGCTATTTGAGATTTTACAACGGCCCGAAGCAACCACCACAGTACAGCGTGAGGCATCACTATGCCTGGTTAATTTGTCTTATGACACGCCGCGCCATAACGCACTTTGTAAACCACAACATCTCGCCGCATTGGTTGAAATGTTACATGTGACGGACAATGAAGTGCTCCGAACACAGCTCATGGAGGTACTAAGAAACTTATCACGGAATACAAAAGCGCATGCTGCAATTGCCGCAACGAACGGCATTGACAAAGTCGTTTCATCATGGCGCTTCATGGATAATGCATCTTTAACAAAAGCGCACCTCGCTGAGGTACTGTCTGTGCCAGCGCTTAAGATAAAATATATAGAGAGCATGTTAGATATATTGCATGAAGCGAGTGATGCGTCCCTAAAGCTATCTGTGGCAGAAGAGTTAACGTATATCGCGGTGATGGAGCAGGCTAGTTTTATTCAGCTGATTTCTCCAAGCATGATGAGGCGCTTTATAAGCGCATTTAATGCAGTAAATGACTTAGAAGCGCGAGAATATTTACTAGAAACATGCATGCTTTTTGCAGCGCATCAGCGCTTTCATTATGCATTGATTCAAGCTGGTGCGCTTGAGGCTTTTATACCATTACTTGGCATGGGAGATGAGGCGCTAGAAGTATCTGCCGCTCATATTTTAGTAAGCTTAGCTACTAATAGCACTACACATAAGCGTATGCACCGATGGAACGTAATGGCTGATTTAATGTCATTATTGGCGCGTGAACATTTGAGCGTACGCACAAAGCAATACGTACTTGAGCTTATGATGCATTTAGCAGAAAGCTATGAAAATTATGTATTGCTTCAGCCAAGGGACAGAGAGGTTTTTCTACACATATGGGAAAATGCCGAAAATGCGGTTGTGGAAAAGTATGCATTAGAGGTTGTCCGCGCTTTACTTAAATGGCCTGAAAATTGTGGCACTATTTTCAGCGCACCAGGGGCTGAGAGATGGATTAAGCAGCTGAAAGCGCAAGGTATTGTTTTAGAAGAGCGATATGATGCATTTAAGCAGATTGAATCAATTAAGGCCGAAAAAAATCCAGACGACTCACTTAGAGCAGAAAACATGGACGCACTACTCTTGTTTTTGGCCGCTGCGGACCCAGTGATTCAAAGTTTTGCGGCAGATGCATTATCCTATGTAGTATCAGACGCTCAAAATATAGCTTTGCTTGTTGCGACGGATAGATATATTCAACAGTTGTTGGAGACATTAGAAAACGCCCAAAATGCATGGATTGAGCGTTCGGTAGCCTTTGTGCTGAGCCATTTGAGTGTTTGCGAGACAAACCGGACAGTGCTTTTAGATGCTGGTGTAAAAGATGCGTTTATTAAGCGGCAGTTTAAAACAAAAGACTTATTTACGCTACGCTATGTACTGGAGGGGTGGTCGAACATATTAACTTCCGAATACCAGTGCAACAAAAAAGAAGTGGCTCGCTTATTTTCGCTACTTAGCATTGAAGATGAGCCAGTAAAAACGCATGCGGCAAACGTGTTATTAAAGCTGAGTACTGAAACGTGCAATTGTCAGATGATACTTGATTATGATGGGGTGCAACGTATATTTTTATACTTGAAGCAAATAACAGATGTAAACATACGAAAGGATTTAATGTGTACGCTATTAAATATCACTGCAATGTCTAGGGGGCAGCGCTTTTTGTATGCTATGGGAGACAAAAAATATTTATCTATTTTGTTAAAATCAGATGATGCTTATATGCAGCAAAGTGCTAACACACTCATAACAAGAATGAATCAACCATCTTTAACGGTACAAACGCTTGCACCTCAAGTCGCCTCTTTCATAGAGGCAATGGCTACAAGTAGCGAAGCTGCAATGGCCGCTAGCAATAAAGGTGACCACTTACAAGTTAGCATGGGTTAAGTATTCGGAACTCACGTTTAAGTAAGAGCGTGGAGTTGCAACAGAGGATGGTGCGCTCAGAGCATACTATTATGGGGGCTGTTATTGCCCCCATATATTAGCGCAGTGATTCAATCACACAGCCTAAAAAGCGAGTTGCCTCGCCACCTGTGACCGCGCGGTGATCAAAACTTAAAGAAAGCGGCAGTGAGTGTGTTGAGCACACTTGCCCTTGCTCACTCTTAACACCCTCATAAAGGCGCCCAACCGCAAGAATTGCAACACTTGGCGGCACAATAATAGGGCTTGCAAAGCGGCCCGCAAACTTTCCAAAATTAGACAGTGTAATGGTTGAACCTGTGAGTTTTTCAGCAGGCACGGTGCGGTTTTGAACGCTGATTTTAAAGTCGTTAATTTGTGCGCGTAAGTCAGTATCACTATGCGTTTCTGCATTGTGAATAACCGGCACAAACAAACCCTCTGCATTATCCATAGCAAGGCCTAGGTGGACTTCGTCAAAGCATTTTCGAGCACCATGCTTTGTATCAAACCAAGCATTGAGTGCGGGCTCAGTTTTGGCTGCCTCACAAATGGCGCGAATGAGGCGCACGGTAATATCATCTTTGCCAACCCAGCGCGAGACATCAGCTTCGTCAAAAATGCTAACCGGCACAACAGTTTGGTGCGATTCGACCATGCTGTTTAGCATGGCACGGCGAACACCACGCAAAGGCTCAAAGCCTTCAGGTGGTGTGGCTTGTTTTTCGGCTTCTTTTTCCACGTCTTCGAGTGTAATAAGGCCCGCTTCACCAGAACCTGTGATAGTTTTTAAATCGAGCGATAACTTTTTAGCACGCAGGCGAGCGGCAGGTGTCGCTTTAGCGCGTGCATTGGGTTCAGCAGAGCCTATAATAAAATCATCTGCGAACTGCTCACTACTTTCTTCAAGTGTGCCAACAACCGTGCCTTTATCTTCAGCGCTTTTTGCAGCACCTGTAGCAAACGCTGCAAGTGGTTCGCCTGTTTTAATGATGTCGCCAGCTTTTCCAAAGAGCTTTTCAATGACACCTGATTGTGGACAAGGCACATCAACCACAGCTTTAGCGGTTTCCATCGAAACAAGCGGTTGGTCTAGTGTAACTTCATCCCCTTCTTTAACAAACCACTCGTGAATTTCTGCATCCGGTAAGCCTTCGCCTAAGTCGGGTAAGTTAAAAATCGTCATAGTTACTCCATTTATGCCAGAATATTGTGTACGCTTTGTTGAATACGTGCAACGCTCGGGAGGTAATGCTTTTCGAGTTGAAAGTAGGGCATTGTCACATCATAACCTGTGACACGTTGCACGGGTGCTAGTAAGGATGCTAAGCTTTGTTCCATAATTTGTGCAGAAATTTCAGCCCCAACACCACAGGTTTTGGCCGCTTCATGCACAATCACAGCGCGCCCCGTTTTTTCAACTGAATTTAAAATAGTATCTATATCGAGCGGTTTAATGCTTGCAACGTCAATCACTTCACATGAGATGTCCTCTGCCTCGAGTGCTCGGGCAGCTTGCAGGGTTTCGTGCATGCTTGCTCCCCAGCTAATAAGGGTAACGTCCTCACCCGTTTTTAGAGTAAAACACTTACCAAGTGGGAGTGCTTCACCATTGTCAGGCACCGGCTGTTTAACCAAGCGATAAATGCGCTTTGGCTCCAAAAAAATAACCGGGTCTGGATTACGCATGGCAGCCAGTAACAACCCATAAGCGCGTTTGGGGGAGGAGGGAATCACTACTTGAAGCCCTGGAATATGCGCAAACAATGCCTCAGTACTTTCAGAGTGGTGCTCGGGTGCATGAATGCCGCCACCAAAAGGCGCACGAAATACCAGTGGGCAGCTTAAGCGTCCACGGGTACGGTTACGCATGCGTGCTGCATGAGAAATAATTTGATTAAAAGCTGGGTAGATAAACCCCATAAACTGAAATTCAGCAACCGGCTTTAAGCCTTGCGTTGACATACCAATTGCAAGCCCTGCAATCATTGATTCAGCAAGCGGCGAGTCAAAAACACGTTTTTCGCCAAAACGTTCTTGAAGCCCTGCTGTTGCACGAAACACACCACCGTTTTTCCCAACATCCTCACCAAACACCACGACATTTTCATCGCTGTTAAGCTCATAGGCGAGCGCTTGGGTGACAGCTTCAAGGAGTGTAATATCCGACATCTTATTGTTCCTCCATGGCAATGGCCCGTTGCTCGGCAAGTTCAGGTGGTGTTTCGGCATAGTGATAATCAAACATGCTGGCTACTGGCTGAGGGGTGCGGCTTAGATATTCTTGTACAGCGACTTCAATATCTGCTTTAAGGCTTGTAACTAAGGCTTCTTCTTTTGCATCATTCCACCCGTGCTCTTTTTCTAGAAAACGTCTAAAGCGTGCAATGGGCTCACGTGTGTGTGCAACCTCAACTTGTGAGGCGGGTTGATAGCGTGCTGCATCATCGGCAGTTGTGTGATCTGACAGACGATAGGTCAAGGCTTCAACCAAGGTTGGGCCTTCGCCGCGTCGTGCTTTTTCAATGGCATTTCCAATTACATCGCGGGTTGCAAGTATGTCGTTTCCATCGACTTGCCCGCCTTCAAACCCTGCGGCAATTGCTTTTTGTGCGAGGGTTTCGCAACCGGTTTGCTGCTCAAGTGGCACAGAAATAGCCCACTGATTGTTATTGACGACAAATACAACGGGCAATTTCCAAGCTCCTGCTGCATTCAGTGCTTCATAAAAGTCACCTTCAGATGTGCCGCCGTCACCAAGACAAGCCAGTGCAACGCGTGCTTCATTACGATGTTTAAAAGCAAAAGCAACACCGGATGCATGTAGGCATTGAGATGCAATAGGCACACAAATGGGCATGTCTTTAGAGTGACAGTCAAATTGACTGCCGCGCTCATCTCCTCCCCAGTAGCTCAAAATTTCAGACATTTTAACGCCACGCTGAAACTGTGCCGCGTAATCTCTGTAGTAGGGCACAAATATATCTTCAGGTTTTAGGGCATGCCCAATAGCCGTCGAAACAGCCTCTTGTGTGTTAATAGGGGCATAGGTGCCCATTTGGCCTGTACGTTGCAGCGCAATGGCTTTTTTATCAAAAAGGCGTGTCTGCAGCATGGTTTTGTAGAGTTGAATGAGGGTGTCTGTCTCTGCAGCAAAGGCGGGAAGTTTTCCGGTTAGTTCACTGTTTTCATTCAATAACTGGAGATAAGAGACTTCAAAACGAGCAACTACGGTTGTCACAGCCCATGTCCTTATTAAGCGATTTGAATCGGGCTAGCATACCGGTAAATGCAATGAAAAACTAGAGTAGTACAAATGGACGAATAAAAGTTTTTAATTTTAGGCCTATAATTAAGCAATAACTTAGAAAAGGAGGCTACTATGTCAGCAGGAAAGGGGGAGACAACCTGGCTCCCCTGGGGTCAGGGTACCTTTAATTATGCATATGTGAATTCTGAAAGGACGGAAGTTTTAAAAATTCAGAAGCTCTCATCAAAACAGTTTAAAGAAGGCTCTGATGACGATAGCATGGACCTTTCAGTGGTGGATTTGCCTGAGCGCTCCGTGAGGTTGTGGAATCAGATAAACCCCGGTTTGCAGCCCCCGGCGCGTTTAGAAAATTCAGTGCACGGTTTAGGCTGGGTTTGTCCTTTTGTGAAAGGAGACCAGGCTTCTGATAAAGAAATGAGTCAAGCGCTGCTTGATATTTTTAACAGAACGGGGCGCATCATTGTTGATGCAACAGCACCTGAAAACTTTATTAGAAGAGTTCCTGGTGGAGAAGTTTTCTGTATTGATATTGGTATGGCGCTACAAATGCAAAAAGCAGAAGAGGTGGTACTTTCAGGAGGGAGAACGCGCGCAAAAAGCGGGGTAAGCCTTGATGCATGGAACGAGCTTTGTGCGGACTATAAACCTTTTTTAAAAAAGTGTAGTGGAAAGTATCCTGAAACAGTTGCAACCGTTAAAGCATTACTGTTTATTCAGCAGGTGAGGCCTGATATTTTTGATGTTAGTTTTTTGGCGTCTAATAATGATTTAGTAGAACGCCTTGCGGAAGCCTATGACTTGCCTATTTTGGAGCGTTTGAGAGGAGAATGTCAAAGTACTTTAAATGATTTACAGGAAGCTATAGAGGACATAGTACCTGAAGAGGGCGCAGTAAAAGAAGATGCAATGCATACTGAAAGTCGGCTGAAAGATGCAAAAGAAACGCTGTTACAGAAAAGGAGCATTAATTTAGATAATATTAAAGAAAGCTGTAAAGTTGAGTTAGAGCGATATATCAATGACAGAGGAAGCATGAATGTAGGGAAAGGATTTACGCCGTCTATATATAGTCGGATTTTTAGAAATCAAGTGAGGCTAGAAAAGCAGGTTGAGTTGTGTCAGTCACTCATTAAAACGTTGGATAATGCCGAAGAGTACCAAGACTTGAAAGATTTATTTGAACCAATGAGAGATACGGTTTCAACTGGATTTTCAAATACGCTTAGTAAGTGCTGTTTAATCATCGATAATGCTGAGCAAGAAGACATAATGAAACCTTCTCCCTCAAGCGTAAGTTAAAGAGGGTGATATTTTTAAGGCGTTAGTATTAGGAGGAATGTCATGACCTTGAATAGACCAAGAAATTGGGAGATGTGGGTAAAGGATTTAACAGCTATGTGCACACTTGAAAATGATCATTTTGAGTATGACATATATTATAATTCGCTAGGTACTATGATAGAGAAAGCGCTCGAAGAAAGTAAACAATTTGGAACCGCTGACGGGCTTTTATACTTAACAGGCGAAGCAGCTCGGGCACCACTAGACTTTAATGGTAAATTTGATCAGAAGCAAAAAATAGATGAGCGGTATGAGCGGTTTCTTGAGCAGAATAAGTCAGTCTTTGAAGTGATAGCAAAATTAACAACACCACCGAATACCCCTGACTCTGCCTCAGATGATGGCATGGAAGCCCCTCATGCATCTGCAAAAGACTTTCGAGAGGTGTTGAAACAAATAGGTTCGAGTGATGATGTTAATAATGAAGAAGAGGAAGGTCACAAGTATCAATAACCTGAGTTATGGATAATCAAAAATCAATGGGGTCAGGTTCAATCGAACCTGACCCCATTGATTTTTCAGTTGTCTGTATACTGTATTTACAGTAGACTGAACGACAGTTTTTTGAGACCAACAGAGTTATGATTAAATTACCGGTTATTGTAGGTATGGGGGGCATGAACGCGGCTGGGCGCAGTTCAGGTGGGCATAGTTACAAACGCATTGTCAGTGATGCATTGCCAGCATCCATACTTCAGGATACTTGGCTTGATTTAGGTCGTCGGATGGGGTTACCGATTGAGGGTGCACCGACAGATGAGCAAATTGACACCATTAAAGCAGGCACACTCATACGTCGTATGGAGCGCTTTAACCCAGATGCAGTGCGTTACCATCAAAAGGCGCATCTGGCTGGAGCATCTGCCGATTTAATCATTAAAAAATCAAAAACTATTGAAGAAACTGTTAAAGTAACCTCAGATGACGATTTATTGTTGCCAACCAAGGTAGCATTGCAAGTCACGAGTGCCGGTGGGCTGCCATCAGGGTTTGACCCAGGTACGTTATATAACTCCCATCACCACCCACGCGGTTTAAAGCTCTCAATTTATGGCGTGTCGGATGCCTTAAATTCAATGGGTATTGAGTGGGATGAAGTATTAAAGCACATTAAACCGGATGAAGTAGCCGTGTTTGCAGGTAGTGCGCTTGCACAGCTTGATGAAGATGCCTTAGGCGGTGTGATTGGGCAGTCACTGTTAGGGGGGCGCGTAAACTCTAAAATGATGGCTTTATCGCTTGCTGAAATGCCTGCAGATTTTGTGAATAGTTATGTGATTAATAGTGTCGGGACAACGGGGCATAATGTTGGAGCGTGTGCCACCTTTTTATACAACTTAAAAGAAGGTGCCCAAAGCATTCAGTCTGGCAAAACGCGCGTTGCAATTGTTGGGGGCGTTGAAGCGCCACTGGTGCCCGAAGTGGTTGAAGGATTTCGAGTAATGGGCGCACTCGCAACCGATAAAGAGCTTGCTGATATGGATGGCATAACGTCTGTAAACCATAGGCGTGCTTGTCGACCCTTTTCAACCAACGCAGGATTCACACTTGCTGAAGCTGGACAATTTGTTATTTTAATGGATGATGCGTTGGCGTATGAGCTCGGAGCACACATTTATGGCTCGGTTGCTGATGTCTTTATTAATGCGGATGCCAATAAAAAATCGATTGCAGGTCCAGGTGTTGGTAATTACATTACAATGGCAAAAGCTGCAGCACTTGCCAATACCATGTTGGGTGGATTAACACACACGTATGTACAAGCGCATGGCACAGGCACACCGCAAAACCGTGTGACTGAAAGTCACATTTTAAATGAAGTTGCTAAAACTTTTTCAATGAAGTCTTGGCCTGTTGCAGCCATTAAATCTTACGTTGGACATAGTGTGAGTGCTGCGGCCGGTGATCAACTCATTACCTCTCTTGGTGTATGGGAGCACGGTTTAATTCCTGGCATCAAAACAATTGATCATATTGCAGATGATATTCACCAGTCGCATTTAAATATTTTAATGGATCACCTTAATGTGGGTAGCAATGGGTGCGACATGAAAGCCGTTATTTTGAATTCAAAAGGCTTTGGCGGAAACAATGCAAGTGCTGTTGTGTTATCGCCAGAGCAAACACTTGATATGTTGTCGCGTAAACATGGCACTCAAAAAAGCGCTGCGTATCAACAAAAAAATGATGCAGTGAGGCGTGAAATAAACGCGCTAGATGCACGGGCTGTTGCTGGAAATGAACGCATTGTATATCAGTTTGGTGAGACCGTGATGGATGCAGCGTCTGTGACCATGACCCCCACATCTATTCACCTTTCGGCGTTTGATACGGCAATTTCTCTGCCGTCTGAGAACCCTTATGCGATGTACTGTACTTAAGGTTTTGGTGCATAAAAGCCGCTAAATTGGCATCTTGATTGAGGCGGTGCTGGTAAACAGCATAAAATGCCATGACACTTTTCAGATAATTACGGGTTTCGCCCCATGGAAGGGTTTCAATCCATATATCAATTTCTGTAATAGGGTGCGTTTTAAGCCAACGATTCACTTGATGCGGGCCTGCATTGTAGGCCGCAACCATTAAGAGCGGGTTATTATCAAACCGCTTTGCAAGCTCACTTAAATAAGCAACCCCGAGTCGAATGTTTTTATCGGGTGTAAAAAGCTCTTTAGTGTTGTGGTAAGCAATGTGCGTTTTACGTGCCATATGTTTTGCTGTTTTTGGCATGAGTTGCATGAGACCATGCGCGCCAACCGGTGAAATAACATCATGTCGAAAAGCACTTTCTTGTCGGATGATGGCATACACCAGCGCTTCTGGAATGTCGTACTCTTTAGCATATTTTTGAACACTTTTTTGATGCGCCAATGGAAAACGGAGGCTTAATTGGTGTCTCAGTGCTTTATCACCACTCAAATACACCGACTTTCCTGTCCAGTGTAGTGTGCGCGCAACCCAGGCAACAAAGGCGCTTTTTTTCTGCTTAGGGAGCTCGCTTGCAAAGTCATTTGCCATACGAGAAGCTTCGAGGTGCTGGTGGTTTTCGTAAAGTGTTTTAATTTCATCAGTAATAGGTTGATACGCTTCTAAAAGGGCTGGACTTTCGGTCGTTGCTTCCTGCTCAAATGTCAGCGGTTGCTTGAGTTGGGTACTTGCAAGAAAGCCGTAATAATGTCTGGTTTTTGCAAGTGACTGGTAAATAGGGAGGGCAATTTCTGAATGATTAAGTGCTGATTCTGCACGAGCTAGCCAATATTGCCAGGCCTGATCTTCTCCTCGGTTAGAGAGCTCAATGAGTGTTTTAACACGCGCCCATTCATGATTACGAATTGCAAAGCGAATTTGCCAGTCGAGCAAGGTTTCGTTGTAAGCATCAGCTGTGACTTGATTAAACCATTGGTAAGCATCAGGTTTGTTGCGTATCGCTTGATAGAGTGCAATATGGGATAAAAACGCCTGTTTTTGCTCATCTGTAAGCATACCGTGCGCTTTAATATCTTCCCATAATTCAATAGCACGTTTGGGGTTCGATGATACCAAGCGTTTTAGCCCGTATAAATAATAATGACTGTGTAGCGTGCTCTGGCTGAGGGCTGCAATACGAGTGGGGCGCTTTTGAATGAGCTCTAGTGTGCGCTTTTCGTGGGGAGTTGGTAGGGTTGCATGGGCAACCAGATATTTTGCAAGGGTGATATTGCGTTTTTCGAGTGCGAGTTGAACGCGCTCAAGAATGAGTGCATTGGTAATAATGTTTTCGTCAATCAGTACACTAAACAACTTATCACAGGCAGGTGGTAAGTTATCACCTGTGAGCCAAATGTTTTTGGCGGCTATCGAAACATCTTTTTGTTGTTGGTACAGTGCAAATTGTTCATAGCATTGCAAGCTAGTATCTGTTGACGGCTGATAATGTTCGCTGTAGGTTTTCCAATCATTATTTTTCGCCAGTGTATAGAGCCATTTTTCGCGTAACTTTCGAGAAAGTGGGGCGTTACTATCAATAAACTCAAGAAATGCAGGGCTTGGGGTTGTGGGTAGTTGTTTACTCCACGCCAAATAATCCATGAACCGATTCAGATAAGATGGTTCAGGCGGTGGTGTGTTTGCACAGGTTGCGAGCGCAAGACATGTGCCGCATAAAATACGCGCTGCCGTATTCATGTTTACTTTAAGAGTTGTTGTCGCATGGTTAAGAGGGTTTGTTGGTAGTCCGTACTATTGAATATAGCAGAGCCCATAACAAATTGCGTAACACCTGCATCGTTAAGTATTTTGAGGTTTTTTTCAGAGACACCACCATCAGCCATAATAGGTAGTGTGGGATAAGCTTGTTTGAGTGCTTTTATTTTAGGAATAACTTCAGGCATAAAAGCTTGGTTGCCAAAGCCTGGGTTAACAGTCATGGTCAGGACAAAGTCGAGATGGTGTAGGTAATTGTGAAGGTCATCGAAAGGCGTACTTGGATTTAACACAATCCCTGCTTTACACCCGAGTTTTTGGATGGTTTTAAGTGTTTTATCAGGGCGGGGGGTTGTGTCTGGATGAATACTAATACGGCTTGCACCAGCATCTGCAAAGGGTGCAATCATTGCGTCAACCGGAGATATCATTAAATGTACATCGAGCAGTATATCTGGGAACGTGTTGCGGATATCTTTCGCAATGGCAGGCCCAAAACTTAAGTTTGGCACATAGTGGTTATCCATAATGTCCAAATGGATACCATCGGCACCCGCATTTAAAACAGCCTCAATTTCTTGCTGAAGTTGCATACTATTTGCGGCAAGGAGTGATGGCAGAATCATAACGTTTTAACCGCAGTCAAAAGCACTATTAAAGACAATATTCACGCTATATTGCTGATATTTTACGTCAAACTGATTACTAACACGTTTGGTTTGGCGCGTTACAATGGTCTGTTCTTGTGATACCAAGTAACGGCCGTCTAGCGCAAAATAAGCATAGTCATCTAAATAGTAGCTGATACCTGCAATCGCTTGCCCCACAATACCTGAGCGACTTTTATCACTAGGGGTGACGCCAAAGTTTTCTAAAAAAAAGTTTTCAAGATTATTACCAAGTTTGACATCGTTATAGTAAAACTCGATTTGATTGACGATGTATGCATACCCAATACCGAGGCCAACATAGGGAACCGCTTTAGAAGAGTAATCGCCAAATAAGTCATAATAGAAGTTAAAGGTTCCAACGCCTGATTGGGTTTGCCCGCTTAAACGAAGCTGGGTGCTTGTATCAGGACTATGGATGGTGACATCATTTAAACGCAGATAGCTATAAGGGTTGTTGTTATAAATTCCTTCAAACTCAATACGAAAATTGTCACAAAAGCGATATCCAATTTGGCCGCCAATGCTACCCATAATGTCGTGCCCTAACTGCCCGGGTCTTTTAATCCCTGAGGGGTTGCTAGGTCTTACATCATTGATGTAGGTGAACTGTACATTAGTTGCGTAGTTTGCGCCCACAATAAGCCCTGCATACCACTCGGGTTGCGGATTGAAAGCATGGGTAGCGCTTGCTGTAATGGTAAGGCTTGCAAGCACCGTGTTAATAAGCCATCTCATGAAACTGTCCTTAGTGACCATTGTTCTTATCAAAATTTATTTGTATTTTGCCTCATCATAGCGATAAATAATACTAAAGTTTGCAAGATGTGCTTGGTAGGTTTTTCCAAGTTTAAAAACGTTATCGGTGCCTACGTAGCGATAGGCGACACCCAGCGCATAATTTTCAGAAAAATTAAAAGTAACACCTGCGGTTCCTTGGTAAGCGAAAGCACTGTCAGCAACGCGGAAATCAAGCTGGTTTAAGCGCGTATTATCAACTTTGACATTAATCCAACCATACCCAAGGCCAACCCCTAAAAAAGGCGAGACGGCAGGAATAACCATTGGAAAGTCATAATAGACATTAGCGATGCCAAAAACGGCATTACTATAACCTGCAATGCGTGGGTCTTTTTCTCCATTCTCATAAATGTGGTCGAGCATAGCGCTGACATAGGTAACTTGGCCTTCGTAGCGCATGGGATTACTTTTATAGCCAAAGCTACCTCCAACATTGTATTCGGAGTTGTAGTTTGCATCTGTATAAGTGACGCTGTTATAGGTTTTATTAACGTTATTAGGGACGTAAGCATAACCACCGAATGCATTTGAGTACCAACCGTCAATGGGGACTGCGGCAGCGACCTTTGATAGACAGAGGACTAGCGTACAAGCAATAACCGTGCGTCTCACAGATTTCCTAGGCAAATATTAACTTTCTCCAATGGTATCGATTTGTCGAAAATTTGCAAGTAAGCACTCAGGAATATCCTAGGCCTTATCGAATAAGACAAGGGATAGATTCAAGCATTTTAGGGCTGTTAGTAAGCGATGACGATTCTTTAGCATGAGGGTTCAGCACTTTAAAAAAGCGGAGTGTTTCATCCGTTTTAAGTGTAACCAATGTATCCTCTACAGGAGAAGCGACTAAGGAAAGTAAGCGATGTGGAGAGCCTGTAGGTGTCTGACTAACAAGTCGCAGCTTTTTGTCTTTGTTAATGCGCCATAATTTGAGGCCGCCTTCAGAGTAACCATGACTACTGACAAAGTAACGAGGGTCTTGTAAGCACTGAATGCCTGTCACTTGTGCGTGTGTATTAACCCTGTCATACACCTTGCCTGATTGTGTATTTATGGTGCAAATAGTTTGGTCTGCTGTGCCGCTACCAGAGATAAGCGTGGTTCCTTCGTAAAACGCCAGGGCTTTAATACCCGCTTTTTGTATGTCGTGACATATGATGGGGCCGGTGTCTGGTTTGCGGATATCCCATAGTTTAACTGTGTTATCGTTGCTACCGGTTGCAAGGTGGTAATTGCTATCAAAAGCAATGCCTGGAATAGACTGCGTGTGTGCATTGGTTTGGAATCGAATACTGCCTAGTGCGAGTCTTGTGTCAATGACTTTAAGTGTGCCAGTTTTATTGCCGCAGGCAAACGTGGTTGCGCTTATTTGTGACAACGAATAAAGATTAACTGGGAGACCTGTATTGATTTTTTGAAAGTACACGCCGCTTTCTATGTTATGTAGGCGTAGTATACCGTTGCTCCACCCTGAAAGAACGCTCGTTTCATTGGCTGGGAGAATGGCGTTGATCATGGTTCCTACAGCTTTGACTTCTGAGGTGGTGACTGTTTGATCTGCTGAGCTATTCATTGCATTTGATGTGTATATTTCGCTATATAAGCGAGGCTCAGCATAATTATAGCTGTTAGATGTGATGGCTATGAATATATGATTTTTTGTGCAAGCCAGAGTATTTGAGTAAAAATCATCTACAAAATTTGGAGCGTCGAGTATTGTAGTGCTCATGAATTGACGTTGGGCAGGGCGAACGGCTTTTTTAATAGAGTGGTGTGGGGTCTCGAAAATAGGATGGTGTGGTTTAACTTCTTTGGGTGGAGAAAACAATAAGACACGTGTGTTACTTTGGGGGCTTAAAGCTGCTTTCAGGGCTTTTTCGTAGGGTGTAGGTACTACTTCGCTGTGTGTCTTGGGTTTTGGTGTGGTTAAATTATGTGTTAAGTCATTTGATGCGCGCAAAGGAATGAAGCGGTCAAGCTTGTAATCACCAGAATCGAAGCGCTTTCTTTTAGTCGCTGTGTATTTTTGAATGGATTCAGAAGGTATAAGTTTATCAGATACTGGCATGACGATACAGGTTTCATTCTAGGGCGAGGCAGTATACACAAAACAGCACAAATCGGCAATAAAAAACCTAAGTGTTAAAACTTTGACGTTATCGGGTATCGCCAATCACGCCCGAAAGCGCGTGCTGATATCTTAGTGCCTGGAGGCGCTTGACGACGCTTATATTCATTGCGTTGAATGAGTTGCGTGACTTGTTTGACGGTGGCGGGAGCGTGTCCTTTTGCAATGATATCTTCTGTGCTGAGTTTTTCATTCATGTAATACGAAATGATGGTGTCGAGCTCCGGATAGTCGGGGAGTGTATCTTGGTCGGTTTGATTGTCGGCAAGCTCTGCAGATGGGGCGCGCGTGATAATGCGCTCAGGAATGACCATGCTACATGTGTTGCGGTAACGAGCAAGGGCATATACCAGCATTTTAGGCACATCTTTAATGGGTGCGAACCCACCGCACATGTCACCATAAAGGGTTGTATATCCCACAGCACTTTCACTTTTATTGCTGGTTGAGAGCACGAGCTTTTGTGTGCTGTTAGAAAAGGCCATGAGTAGCATACCGCGCAAGCGCGCCTGAAGGTTTTGTTGTGTGATTTCAGGTACTGTCTCTTTTGGTAGTGCTGGCGCTAAGGTGTTGAGTAGGGCCTTAAATCCTGGCTCAATCGGGAGCGTATGGCATTGAACGCCGAAATTGTTGACCAGTTTTTCAATATCCTCTGTGCTCATGTCTGATGTATAGCGTGAGGGGAGCGCTAAAGCTTCTACATTGTCAGCGCCCAGCGCATCGACTGCAAGGGCAAGTGTTAGCGCTGAATCAATGCCACCTGAGACGCCAAGCAATACACCCTTAAAGCCATTTTTGTGAATGTATTCTGAAAGGCCCATACAGAGTGCTTGATAAGTGAGCGCATGTTCATCTAACGTTTCAGCTATGTCGGAATGAATGGTTTGTTGTTCAATTTTGACGGTTTGCAGGTGTTCTTTAAAAGCAGGCGCTAGTGCTTTTAAAGTTGCATGATTATCAAGTACAAACGACTGCCCATCAAATACGAGCTCGTCTTGTCCACCGACTAAGTTGACATAAACAAAAGCTAAGTGATTGGGTGCGTGTGCTTTGAGTAAATCAAGACGTTGTTTTGATTTATTAATTTCAAAAGGAGAGGCATTGATGCATACGAGCAAATCAGCGCCAGCATCAATGACTTGTTCAACAGGTCCCTCATTCCACATATCTTCACAAATACAAAAGCCGATACTATGTTGTTTGATGGTTAGTAAACACGGCGTGGCAGGGCCTGGCTCAAAATAACGTTTTTCATCAAATACGCCCGTGTTTGGGAGGTGTTGTTTTTTATAGATAGTGCTGACATGGCCTTGGTGAATAATGCTCAGTGCGTTGTAGCAAAAACCATGTTCTCGGTGCGGGTGCCCTATAACCACATGCGTGTCTTGTGTAGCATGGCAAATAGTATTCAGTGCTTTTTCTACGCGCGCCATAAACGCCTCTCGGAGTAGTAAATCTTCTGGAGGATAACCGGTGAGGGCGAGCTCAGGAAATACAATGAGGTCGTGCGTTGCTTGATGCGCTTCAATGATATCAATAATTTTTTGGGCGTTGGCATCGATTCCACCAACGGTTGGATTGATTTGCGCCATTAAAAGCACAAGGGAGTTGGTCATGCGTGGCTTGCCTCATTACGATGTGAGTCTTCAATGAAGCGGGCATTATAAATAAAGATACTTGTCTCTGTCACGAATAAGTAACAGAGCACTATTGGGGTTTAAATTTCTTGTGCTGCTCATCTTGTCCCAAGTGCTCAATGCCTTCTTGAAGAGAATCAAACGCTCTTTTCTTGTTTGTATTATCCACTGTATCTTCTTGGCGGCCAAAAAATCTGAGAGTGCGACTTTTTTCGGCATGCTCAATTGTTTTTGAATGATGGCCAAGGTGAAATAAACTTTTAAGTCCTTTTGATAATTCTTTAAAAGGGTTTGCGATATGCTTTTTAAACCATGAGCTAGACTCATTTACATCAAACACCGCTTCCTTAGGAAAGGCTGTAAGTGCTGTAGATGCAATTTCTTTAAAGTCATTCAAATTGTTGGTGGTTTGAAATAGCGCCATGGCGTGATCTAAAACCTTAACCAGTGTTTCAGCATGCATAATGGCCGTTGAGTAGTTATTTGTTGTTGTTTCACTTTTGATGGTGTTTGCTTGGGTGCGCAGTCCATCGACAGATGTGTTAAACGCTTCGATAAGTGCTTTATATTCGTCTGCAATAATTTTTTTATCTTTCTCGCGCGCATCTTCAACTGCGTCGATTAGCTCGAGCGCTTCCATGTAATCCTCATTGTGCATAGGGAGGTTGTCCCTGATGGTTTTAGCAAATGCATAGAGCGCCTGATAGCGTTCAATTCTTATATCAATGGCAGTTTCTTCGAGGATGCTTTTGTGTTCGGTTTTAATATATTCATTGAGTGCCTCGAGCGTTTCAATGGTAGGTAATGCACTATCAGCTGTGTCGCTTGCTACGTGATCATGCTCTTTTTGATAAGCGGTTATTTTCTGGCTGAGCGCTTGATGTGTTTTGGCAAGGTGTTCGTTGACTTCATCGGGAAAAAAGGATTGGAAAGTCTTAAGCATTTCAAGCAAGCTGTTTGCGGCGTTTAAATCAGCTTCATTGTCGATATTGATTTGCGCTAAGTCTGCCTGACCTGCCTTTAGAAATACGGCGTCGAGTTTTGCGCCTAGTTCATTGCGTTTACTTGCGCTTAATGGTGAGAGGATGCCCGCAATATTACCTGTGATAAAGGTTTCTACCTCAGCGTTAGAGGTAACGGCCAGTTCTAGGCGGGAGAGCACATAAGCAGCTGTCGTAGCATCTTTAATGTCAGTTTTTTTTAGCGCGTCACGTAGCCCCACAATTTTTGCAGAGGCTTCTTGTGCTCTGGGCACGAGGTCTGTTAATCCTAATAAGTTGAGCGTAACCACGACTACTCCTCGTTTTTAACTTATTGTGCTAAGTTACCACCTGCATTAGGCGGTGTATTTTCTTCATCGTTATCTATATTTTCTGTGCCTTTTTTAAGCGCTTCAAATGCTTTGGTCGTACCTGTTTCAGCGGGCTTAAACATGCTGATAGAACGAACAGACTCAGGCCCTTTTTGAATCACCCAATTAATACCAGCCTTGAGTGCTTCGAAAGGTCCAGAGATAAATTTTATGAAAAGCGGGTGCGAGCGATTGGTTGCAAACGCGGTTTTTGCAAGGTCTGATGAGAAAGCATCAAACGTCGCTTTAACATCTGTTTTAAATGCTTGTATATCTCCTGTTTGCTCGAGATTTTCTCGGGCCGCATCAAGTTGCTTAATCACTTGTCTTCCGTAGAGAATAGCATCGTCAAAGCTGTTTTTTACGCGATCAGGGTTAATTCTTTCACTGATTTTTCCAAGTGTTTCAATTTTTTGTTTAAACGGTTCAATGAGTTTAGCAATTTCGTCAGAGACTGCTTTTGCTTCTGTTTTAATGTTTTTTGTAATGTCACGTGTCAGTTCAACTGTTTCTGTTAGTTCGTTTTGAGGTATTGCGGTTGACGATGCTTCCTGTGGGGGAGGTGTTTTGCTACGTCCTCTTAATCTATCTATGAACTTGGTTTTTTCTGCAGGCCCTGTTGTTTCAGGGGGGGTTGATAATTCATCGCATAATTTAACTTGCAATGCCTCAACAGTGCTTTTAAGTGTTTGATAGCGTTCAAGTCGTTTGTAGGCAGTTGCTTCGGCCCCAATAGTTTGAACGCTTTTTTTAATATATTGATTCAAATCAGGAAGTGTTTTAATGGAGTCTATTTCTTGATTTGCATGCGCTGCTTCATAAGTGTTAACTTTTTCAGCGAGTGCAGTTTGTTTTTCTGCAAGGCCAAGGTGTGGTGTTGGCAGCATGTTCTGCAGTGTTTGGCAAAGCTCAAGCAATGCTTTTGCAGCGGCTAAAGAAGTATTTCCCGTAATTTGCAACTCATCAAGATTAATATCACTGGCTTTATCGAAGTTTTCATTGAGCATTTTAATGATTTCTCCGCGCTTACCAATGCATTTACCATCGCGTATAATTGCAAATCTATTTTTTTCTGCAAAATCACCAATTTTGGGGCCTGTTTCCATTGCAATTAAAAAAAGTTTTCCGATAAGCGCAAGCGTGCTTTTCTCACTTTCTTCGCCCTTGGATAACAGGCTGCTGACACGAGTATTTAAGGCATTTATTGTCGCAGCGGTCGCTTCAGATTTATCTCCAATAGACTTGAGTTCCCCCAAGGTAAAAGTCATTTCAGTTTTAGCGTAAGCCATACTATCCCCCGGTTATCATATGGGCTTTATATTAAAAATATAAACTAATTGTGTAAAAAATACAATTATTGTTTGTTTTTGTTGAGGAGGCCGTTTGAGTAAATCTGATTTACGTGAGGCTTAAATCTCGATATGATGTGACCTGAATTTTTGGAGGAGTGAGTAATGAGTTTTTTTATTTCAGATGCGATGGCGGATGCGGCTGATGCAGCAGGCGCTGCGGCACCTCAAGGGGATGGCACCTTTTCGCTCGTGATGATAGGTGTTATTTTTGTTTTATTTTATTTCATGCTGATTCGTCCTCAGAACAAGCGTGCCAAAGAGCATCGTGAGCTTATCAACAAAATTGAAAAGGGTGATGAGATTGCAACGGCGTCTGGTATTTTAGGCCGTGTGGTTCAGCTTGATGAGCAATATTTAAAGGTTGCTATTGCAGAAGGCACTGAAATTATGTTGCAACGCAGTGCTGTGAGTGCAGTATTACCTAAAGGAACGCTTGCTGCGCTGTAATTGGATAGATTACCCATAAATAATAAGAAAGAAGAGATTTACAATGCAAAATAAGTACCCTCTATGGAAAAATATCACACTTGTCTTATTGGTCTTGGTGGGGCTTATTTATGCAATTCCAAATATCTTCACTGAAGAGCCTGCCGTGCAGGTATCATCAAGAACCCCCATTATGCCAACTGCGTTAAAGGCGAAAGTTGAGCGTATGTTGCAGCTTGCACATCTTAAATATAAGAGTGTTACAGCTGATTCAGAGTATCTTGAGGTGCGCTTTGCATCAACTGATATCCAGTTGCAGGCACGAGATGTGATTAAATCAGGCTTAGGCCCCGATTATACGGTGGCACTCAATTTAGTACCGTCAACCCCCAAATGGCTTTCAAAAATTGGCGCAGAACCCATGAAGCAAGGGCTCGATTTGCGGGGTGGGGTGCACTTTTTGTTAGAAGTTGATGTCGAGAGTGTTTTAACCAGGCGCTACGAAGGGTTAATGAAGGCAGTTGGTCGTTCGTTGCGCGAAGCAGAGCTCCGTTATTCGGGCATTCGATATGTGCCCGAAAAAGGGGTTGAAATACGCTTTAGAGATACAGGTACAAAAGAGAAAGTAATCACTTTTATAAAAACTGATTTTCCAGATTTATTGATTAAGTCGACGAAAGAAACACCCGAGCTGGTGTTATCTTTGTCCGAGGCTGAACTTTCAAAAATTCGCCAAAATACTATTGACCAAACCATGAGTATTTTAAGAAACCGTGTCAATGAGTTGGGGGTTGGCGAAGCCGTGGTGCAGCAGCAAGGCGCTACACGTATTGCGGTTGACTTGCCTGGTATTCAAGATGCAGCGCGTGCCAAACAAATTTTGGGCGGTACGGCAACACTTGAATTTCACTTGGTAGATTCAGAGCACGATCCAATCATTGCGAAAAAAACAGGTGCGATACCTGTTGGCACTAAGTTTTATGTCATGGATGGGCAGCCCATGCTCTTGATGCGACAAGTCGTGTTAAGTGGAGATTCTATCACCAGTGCCATGTCAAGCTTCGACCAACAAAGTGCATCTCCTGCCGTGTCTATTCAGTTAGGCGGTGGCGGTGAATCTTTCTTTACGAAGGTAACGCGCGAAAACATCGGGAAGCGCATGGCTATTGTGTTTGTAGAGTCGCGTACCAGTATGCAAACGATTGCTGGTGAAACCAAGCGGGTTACGCATCATGAAGAACGTGTTATTAGTGCACCAGTGATTCAAAGCGCACTCGGCAATAACTTCCAAATTACAGGCCTACATGACTCAAAAGAAGCGGCTGACTTAGCCTTATTGCTACGTGCGGGTGCGTTACCCGCGGCAATTTACCCGATTGAAGAGCGTACGGTTGGGCCAACCCTTGGCCAGGAAAATATTCATCGCGGCATGGTGTCTCTTGAAATTGGCATGTTGCTCATTTTAGTGTCAATGATAGTGTACTATCGCTTTTTCGGCTTGGTCGCAAATATTGCACTGGTATTAAACCTTATTTTACTAAGTGCCTTACTGTCGCTTTTGGGGGCAACCCTTACATTGCCTGGCATTGCGGGAATTGTCTTAACGGTTGGGATGGCGGTTGATGCAAATGTGCTCATATATGAACGAATTCGCGAGGAGCTTCGGGCAGGAATGTCGCCACAGGCTGCGATTTATGCAGGCTATGATAGGGCATTTTCAACCATTTTGGATGCAAACGTTACCACTTTAATAGTTGCGATTGTATTGTTTTCTATTGGTACTGGGCCTGTACGTGGGTTTGCAGTGACGTTATCACTTGGTTTGTTAACGTCAATGTTAACTGGCATAACTTATACACGTGGTATTGTAAATGCAGTTTATGGTGGCCGCAAAACCATTAAGAAGCTTTCAATTGGCATTTAAGTGAACGATTAAGGGGATTTCTGTGGAGTTTTTTAATCCAAATTCAAACGTTGATTTTATGGGTGCGCGTCGTTGGACGGCATTTTTTTCAGGTTTGATTTTTGTATTATCGATTGCAGCACTGGCCGTAAATGGATTGAAGTGGGGCCTTGACTTTACGGGGGGTACGCAAATTGAAGTCTCTTATAAAGAGGCGGCTGATTTAGCTTCTATTCGTCATGCTTTATCTGAAGTTGGCTTTAAAGAAGCACAAGTAGTGCGGTATGGCACATCAAAAGATGTGTTAATTAGTATTGCGCCACGTGCAGGTCAAGAGGCAGGTAGCTTGGTTGAGCATGTGATGCATGTACTGCCAGGTGCTGAAAAGCAGCGCGTTGAATTTGTTGGGCCACAAGTAGGACATGAGCTTGCAACCAAAGGCGCCTTGGCTATTTTTGTTTCACTACTTGCAACCATGGTTTATATTGCACTGCGTTTTGAATATCGCTTAGCGTTTAGTTCGGCTGTAGCATTGGTGCATGATCCGGTTCTCATTTTAGGGGTATTTGCTTTTTTCCGCATCGACTTTGACTTAAAAGCGCTTGCCGGGCTTTTGGCCGTCATTGGTTATTCTTTGAATGACACGATTGTGGTGTTTGATAGGGTGCGCGAAAATTTTGTGAAGCTACGTCGTGCAACACCTATCGACATTATGAATACCTCAATTAACCAAACGCTTTCGCGTACTATCATGACATCGGTTTTAACGTTGTTTGTGGTGGTTGCTTTGTTTGTGTATGGAGGAGAAGCCATTCATGCATTTTCTCTTGCTTTAATCATTGGTATTGTTGTGGGAACTTACTCGTCTATTTATGTTGCGGGTGCACTTGCTGTTGTTATGGGGCTTAATAGAAAAGACTTTTTACCCAGCGAAAATAAACTGGTAGATGCCCCTTAAAAAGATTTGCTAGAGCTCACAAATGGAGAGCTCTAGCGGATTACTCTGGTTGTGAATTTCACGCATTGTTTTTGCTTCGCATAACCTCAAACTCAAACCATGGTGTCCAATTTGCATTTTTGGGATTTGTGCATTTTCTTTTTTGATACGCACTAAAATGAGGTGGCAAGATTTTTTGCTGTTGTGGGGTAGCGGACACTGGAAAAAACCATTTTTAGGAATAATTTCTTTAAAGTGTGCTCTATCACGTAGTAGAGATAAATACACTTGCACAGTGGTTTTCAAAGGTTCAAGCTGATGCAGCCAATACATTAAATCGGCTTGACGCGCAGCCGAATCAGACTCGAGCCAAAATAGCAGCTGCGGCGTATAATTTTCGCCTTCTGGCGTTTGTCCACTGATACTTAAGCCTGTTGCATGTAGAAAAGGATCGGCATAAATATTTCCGCCAAACCGACCAGCGAGCTGTGAGAGCACTTGAATTTGCTGAGAAAGCGCTGAGTCATCTGTGTTTGAAGGAATGGTTTGAGCTTTCTTGAGAATATGCTCAATACGAATAAATTCTTTTAAAAAGCGCCCTTTGAGTTCAGGCTTTTCAGTGAGTTTTATCAGTTCGAATAAGTCATCGAGCGCTGCGTGATGAATAACAGGGTGCTGCTCGAGGCTTGCTTCTTGAATGGTAAATAACAAGCGTTCGACGCGTAACGCAACCCGCGACAAATAGTGAGTTCCCAGCTGAAATGTGATGGTGTCACAAGCCATTGCAGTATAGACGCCGTCCTAAGCTTCAACTTAAGACCCTAACACAAATAATACTTAAAATCATCTTCTTACATTAAAAATTGCTCGACAGGGTATAGTGCATCGCTTATGCTCACAGTTCAATTTGATATAAGGAGCGTTGTGATGAAAATAAAACAGGTCTGGTTAGGAATGATACTTGCTGTGTTTGCAGTTTCGGTGGCTTTTGCAAAAGCACCTACAGGCAAGTGGATTACTGTCGACGATAAAACAGGCAAAAAACGCTCCGAAGTACAGTTAACAGTAGAAAACGACCAACTCTCAGGAAAAATTCTTCGTGTATATGCTGAAGAGGGTGACACGGGTATTTGCAAGTTATGCCCGGGACCTTTTAAAAATCAACCCATCGAAGGCCTGACTTTTTTATGGGGACTTAAAGAAAACAAAGATGGTAGTTGGAGTGGTGGTGAAATTCTAGATCCTAAAACTGGGAAAATTTATCACGTTAAGATGACACAAAAAGGAAATAAGTTATATGTGCGTGGTTATGTGGGGGTATCGCTTTTGGGACGCACTCAAATTTGGATACGTGCATAAGCATGTGGTTTAAAAACACCATGAAATATGGGGTTTTAGCTTTTTCAGGTTTCATCTTCAACTAACCCACACAGTTATCCACGGAATATGTGGATAACTGGCCGCGAAATAGCGCTTGTTTTTATTGATAAAATTTTTATGCCAGATCTACTGTTTCCCTACGCCACCCGAGTAAATCTAGAAACGTATCTCGGGGGGAAGTAAAAACACCTATTCCTAGCCTTTCCCGAAACACAGATCAAAAAGCCATGTTGGCTAAAATATCGTATTTTAGGTGTATTTTCGCCAGCCCTAACCCAATGCCCTGTATGCTTGTTTTTTAAACAACGCATTCAATATGTTATACTACCAAGGATAGTTTTAATTATGAGCAATATATTTATGATTTTTTCTGATTTGGTGCACTGTACTACCGTCAAGGTAAGTAATAATGAAGCTGGTTGTTTTTTGTCAATTCAAACACCTCGCCTATATATCCGCTCTATTGAAGAAAGCGATATTGCATTTTTCCAAACCCTCTGGGCAAACGACACAATCATGGAAAAGTTTGCAGCAGGAAAACCAAAGTTATATAGCGGAACCACAGAAGAGCAAAGTAAAAAGCTTGAAGAAGGTGCAAGCTATGACTACGCGCTTTGGAGAATTAAAACGAGCGCTAACAGTTGGCTTAAGAGACGAAAAGAACATAATATTTGGCATGGTCTAGCCATTTTTGATCAAGCAAATCGACCCATTGGCCATATTGTATTGGGCGGTGGAGAGCTTGCCTATTTTTTTATATCTGCAGTTTGGAACCAGGGATTTGCCACTGAGGCAGCAGTTGCATTAGTTTGTATTGCACTCCCTCATATATCAATCAATCATCCTCAAATTGAAATACCACCAGAGATTGAGGCAACCGTTAGAACAGATCACTTCGCATCACAAAATGTATTAAAAAAAGTAGGTCTTAAAATAAATAAGAGTACTGAAGTGAATGAAAAGTTTGGGTGCGAACGTTATATAGTTAAAGCGCCTGCAATGATATTTATAAACCAATATAAAAGCTATATTGAGGAACGACAACTCATACCTGGTATTAGAAATATGGGCATATTTTCGAAGAATACAGGAGATAGAGAGGTCAAAAAAAATGCAACTCATGTTAATAATGACCAGTCCCTCCAAATGAATCAAGTGACGTGATTAGGATGGTTAAGAGAAAATAGCTGCTCTTTTTTTATCAAATAATCTATTTTTTGTAACACCCCAGGTCCGTCATCCCGAGCTTGCGAGGGATGACGGACCTGGGGTGTTACAATTTTTTATAGTAGCTGGAAAGTCAGTTTTCTCCAAAATGGGGGAGA
>JARGNV010000022.1 GCA_029212465.1 Legionellaceae bacterium
GGAAAAAATATAATGAATTTTACAAAAGCAGAAGAAGATGTATTACTCGAGGTTTGCAATATTGGGATGAGTAAGGCCGCGAAACAACTATCTGTTTTGCTCAACGGCCCTGTTTTATTGGAAAACCCTGCGATAGAAGTATTGCCCGTAACGCAACTGGATGCTTATTCGTTGAGCTGCTCAAAAGATATCATGAGTATGGTACATCAAAGCTTAGAAAATGATATCGAAGGTCATGCATTATTGGTATTTAAGCGAGACTATACGCAACTGTTACTAGAACAAGTGATGGGGGAAATGCCCAACTTAAGTGAAGTCGAAATGCGCTCTTGTGAGCAAGAAGCGATGCTTGAAATTGGGAATATTGTCATTTCTTCTTGTATTACTGCAATGGTCGACATGCTATCGCAAAAAGTTGGACTGAGTGTACCGCATTACTATGAAGGGACGCTTGCAAAGGTATTATCAAATCAGAAAGAATTTTTGCAGCAGGACTCGACCGCTATCATGATTCTTTCAACTGAAATGTCGACGCAGCTGGGTAATTTTTCGGGGCGCTTGATGTTATTTTTTACATCGCCATCGGTTGAGTCTATTTTGAGTGCAATTGACGATATTGTGTGAGGTGTGATGAGCCATGAAAACACTGAGTAGTAATGTTTACTTAAGTATGTTAAGTACACTACCAGTTGGTGTTTTTTTAGTAGATGAGAAGAAAATCATTTGTGAATGGAATGACTGGCTGGTTGATTTGACAGGTATCTCAAAAGAAAAAGCACTGAGTGCTTCGTTAGACGAATTATTCCCTAAAGTCAGCACTGCGCGATTTGAATTTGCAGTGGAACAAGTATTAAAGCATCAGCACCCTCAGGTTTTATCTCAGATATTGAACCATTATTTAATTCCAATTCCCCTGCCTGAAACGTCAGCTGTTGAACAAGTAGAATTCATGCAGCAGTCGGTCTCTATTTTTCCTATTTTGGATGCCGGAGCCATCTATGCCATGGTAGTAATTCAAGATGTAACAGAAAACTATCATCAAAGGCACATGTTATTACATGTTGCGAAGCGCTTTGAAGAAGAGAGTGTACGTGATGAGTTAACAGGCTTATATAATCGACGCTTTCTTTGGGAGCATCTAGAGTCAGAGCTTCCCAAAGCATCTCGTGAAAACTATGTGGTGGTATGTACTATGTACGACTTAGATCACTTTAAAGTGGTGAATGATGATCTAGGACATAAGGCAGGAGATGAAGTATTGTTGTCCTTTGTGGATGTGTTGAAAAATAATATGCGTGCGGGAGATACTGCGTTTCGGTATGGTGGCGAAGAGTTTATTACGCTTTCTTGTCATATAGATGAAAACAAAGCTGGTGTTTTAGCATCGCGTATTTGTGAAAAAATGGAAGCTAAAAAACAACATGGCTCTGTTAAGCGCCAAGTTACTTGTAGTGCAGGTTTTGCTATTGCAAGACCTTTATACATACCACTGAGTAGTGAGTCTTTGGTAAAGCATGCCGATGAAGCGCTTTATCGGGCAAAAGCTGCAGGAAGAAATACAGTTTGTGAATATGCAGGAGATAAGGCATCAGCAAAAGATAAAAAGGTCGATTTAATTGATGTTTCATCTGTTGAGAAAATAACGCATCATGATAAAGCACTGCAAAAAGAGCTTTACTCGGTTTTTTTTGAAGAAACGGTCAATCATACTGCAGCACTGAAAGCAGCCTTTTCATCAGAGAATCCAGAAGAGTTGGTGTCAGGCATGCATTTGCTGAAGGCTTCTGCAAATGCTGTGGGTGCTCACCCTCTCGCAAAAATGGCTGAGGCAGTTGAGTTTGCGGCGCGTGCCGCGGATTTTAAAGCGATTAAAGCACAGGAAAAAGATTTTTGGGCGTTGCACCGTCAGACAATAAAGCACTTAAAGCAGTTTTTGTGATGTCATGCTTTCTTGTAACTACCCAGGTAGGCATTTTTTTTGATTGTGTATAAATCAAAATGATCGCTTGTCATCCTGAACGCAGTGAAGGATCTCCTAAAAATACGCACATTTTATACTTTTTGAGATCTCTCGCTACGCTCGAGATGACGTACCTGGGTAGTTACGCTTGCTTTTTAAAGAGCCACGGTACAACCGCAAATAGAACAAGCCCACCTACCAAAATAGACTCAAATAACATAACGTTTTTAATCGGGACTTGTGTCGGAGGTACAAACCCAATAAAAATGGTAATGACACTACACACTAAACCTGTACCTGCAACCAGCCACATGCCAAGCATACCGCCAGGAATACGGTAAGCGCCGCGTTGAGATGGCTTTTTGTAACGAAGCTTAATCGCTGCTGCAAACATGAGCACGTAGACCAGTAAGGCCATTTGTGCACACATGTCACTGAGTATCCAGTAGGCTGCGTTAATTGTTTTGAACAAGACAAATACGCTGGTGAGTAATGTAAAAATAATCGCTTGTGTGACTAAAATGCTGGTAGGGGCACCATGCTTGTTTGTCTTTGTAAACCTTTTGGGAATACAGTCATCGTGCGCTGCAACCAGCAAGCCTTTGGTTGGGCCAATCATCCAGGCTGAAATACCACTAATGGCACCAAGCACAATGAGTACAGCAAGAATAGGGGTAAGCCAGTCAAGGTGATAGGCATGGAAGAAAATAGCATATGCATCAATTAAGCCTGAGACCATACTGAGTTGCGGGTTAGGTACAACAATAACAATAGCAAGTGATCCAAGCACCAAGGTTGAAAAAATAATGAGCGTTGAATAAAGCAATGCGCGTGGGTAATCGCGTTGTGGATTTTTGACTTCTTCTGCGTGAACGGCTGACATTTCCATACCAAGCAGCCCAAAAAGAACCGCTGTAAAAAGGGATAAATTACCGAGCGCTGTAAAGTCTGGGAGCCATGCGGTATCGGTGATGTGTGCGGCAAGTGGTCGGCCTTGAATCACCCAAAAAAAGCCAAGTATCGCAATGACAAGCATTGGAATAATTGTGCCAAAACAGGCACCCATTGTACTGATAAGACTGGAGGTTTTCATGCCCTGACAATTGAGATAGGTGAACAGCCAGAAGAAGCCTATCATGGTGGTCAGTAAATAAAGCTTGTGATTTGCAAGGTTTGGATCGAACAAATAAGCGAGGGTTGCAACAACAAAGGCCATGATGGTGGGGTACCAAAATATGTTATAAATCCATTGCAACCAGATGGTCATAAATGCCGCCCGCTTTCCGAATGCTTCTCGAATCCAGATATAGATGCCACCGGTACTTGGATAAGCTGTGGCTAGCTCTGCAGCGACTAATGCGACGGGAACAAAAAAAACAAGCGCTGCAATGGCATAATATGAAACAAGCGAGAATCCTAGTTTTGCGGAAATAGGGAGTGTACGTAAGCTATCAACCGCAATGACGTTAATCATTACCAGTGAAAAAATGCTCAAAACTCGCTTAGGTGCAGCCACGAAACAGTCCAACGCTTAAAGTATTACAAAGAAGGTCATAAAGTATCAGTTTGAATATTTAAAAGCAAGGTTGGTGCTGTAACTATTTTGCCAGACTTGTGTGACGGTTGCTTGAGTTTCAATGTGGTATCAGGCAAGATGAAGACAGCCCTGAGATTTGCTAAAGGGTGTTAATATTTGCTTGATCGCGCACCTACCACTGCCAGTGGTAGAAGGCGTTTTTATGATATTCGGTGTTAAACGGTGTGTTAATCTGACGTGAGTATTCCTACTATTTTATTTGAAAACAGGCGTATGCAAGCCTTGTCTCATACAGGTTTGCTATTTGAAAATCCGTCTGAAGAAATTATTTGTTGGAATGCCAGTGAATTGAATAAAAGTTTGGCTTACCTCGAAACTTTAAGGCAGCGCGGTTATTATTTAGCGGGATGTTTGAGTTATGAGGCCGGCTATGTATTACGTGGCTTGCCACATCTTTTAGGTACAGTCACTTTTCCGTTGTTACACTTTTTTGCTTTTCAGTCGGTAACGTCATTAAAGCCTCGAGAAGTGGATGCTTTTCTGGGCAACTCAAAAGCAACGCTTCAATCGATAGCACTGAATATAACACCACGCGAATATCAAACAGCATTTTCGCAAGTGCAAGACCACATTACTGCAGGAAACACCTACCAAGTCAATTTAACGGCTAAATATGCATTTGAATATCTGGGCTCAAGCCGTGGGTTGTATAATATGTTGCGCCTAAAACAAAAAGTTGCTTATTCGGCCCTGCTTGAAATGCCAAATTATGAGGTTTTATCGCTGTCACCTGAACTATTCTTTTCGAAAGTAAAGCATAAAATGTATGCAAAACCAATGAAAGGAACGGTGGCACGTGGCTTGGATGCAAAAGAGGACTCTCTTAATCGAGACTTTTTACGTCGTGATTTAAAGTCGCGTGCTGAGAATACCATGATTGTGGATTTATTAAGAAATGACTTGGCAGCTATTTCAAATCCTGGTTCAGTGACAGTATCTCAACTACTTGCTGTTGAGTCTTATGAAACAGTACACCAGATGACAACCAGCCTTGAAAGTGAAGTTGCTATCGATTTGTCGTTTGCAGATATTCTTAAAGCATTATTTCCGTGTGGCTCTATTACAGGGGCACCTAAACGTCGCACGATGGAGTTAATTCATGCGTTAGAAACTGCGCCGAGACATGTGTATACCGGTGCAATTGGATACATTACACCAGATAATGATATGTGCTTTAATGTGCCCATTCGAACGGCATTGTGTAACAGTAACTATGGTGAACTTGGAGTGGGTGGTGGTATTGTACATGACTCAAATATGCACTCAGAATTTGAAGAGCTTCAATTGAAAGCGCGTTTTTTAACTGCACACGCAAGGTGTGATACGGTATGAGCGATTATGGCTGGTTAATAGCGCATCAAGCGGTGTCTGTGCCTGAGGTGCCTGCTTTTGTGTCCCAAGCAGACAAGCATGTGGTGCTGGTTGATCATTATGATTCATTTACACAGTTGATAAAATCGTATTTTGAAAAACATCACATACAGGTGAGCGTGTTGCAGTTTGATGATGTGGCATTGCAGAAGCTTGAAACACTCGCGCCAACGCATGTTGTGTTTTCTCCAGGCCCAGGTCGTCCCTCACAGATAACACAGCGTATTATCTTAGAGCACTATAAAACGTATCCAATGCTTGGCGTTTGTCTTGGGCATCAATGTTTGATAAAGGCATTTGGAGGTAAAATTGTGCAAGCACCTGAGGTATGTCATGGTAAGCAGTTTCATATTTATCACACGGATGAAGGACTATTTCATGGTATCCCTCAGGGATTTTTGGCAACACGATACCATTCATTAACGGTTGCAGCGGATTGTGTGCCGAGTGACTGGGTGGTGACTGCATGGACAAATGACACCCGAGGAAGAAAAGTGGTGATGGGGGTTCAACATCAAGCGTACCCTTTGTTTGGAGTACAGTACCATCCAGAAGCTATTTTAACCGAATATGGAAATCCTATATTTGAACAATTTGTCTTGTTGAGCCAAACTTAACATAGGTTTGATAATATCCGAAGCACCTCCCCCCAAAAGGGGTGACGTCATTTGGAAGCACACTCCTTAAGGGTGGTCATGACACGCAACGTCAAACAAGGAAAAGACAAAGCAGAAGCCAACTTTTTAGCACTAAAAGCGGTTTACTCGAAGATAATCGAAAAAAGTGCAAACGCCATTGTCATGGTAGATGCACACAAAAAAGTATTAGATGTTAATGCTGCTGCCTCAGATTTATTTGAGTTACCTAAAGAAGTATTGCTAGATGGAAATTTAACGCTACCAATACAATTGACGGCCCACGCCGAAAGTACAGAAGAAGTTTTTATTCCACAAGCAGATGGCACCCAGTTGTTTTTCGAAGTTTCTATTTTACGTATGGGCTGGGAAGTCTTGCCGCATTATCTATTAATTTTTAGGGATATTCGAGGAAAAAAAGCGACCAAACAACTGTTCGATTATATGCAAGAAAAGCAGTTTATTGACAGTTCTGCATGTCAAATTGCTTTTGAGAAAAAAATGGTTGTCGCAATACAGTCTGCATTGCAGGCGGAAGAGCATATGGCTGTACTGCATTTAAATTTAGACAATTTTAAAGTAGTGAATGATACCTTTGGGCGTGCTGTCGGAGATATATTACTAGAAAAAATAGAAGTATTTTTAAAGCAGCAGGTTCGAAAAAAAGATATGGTGATTCGTCTGCCAGACGATGAGTTTGTGATTGTATTAGAGCATCTGAGAAAGCCTGAGTATGCAGGGGTTGTGGCTCAAAATATTCTAAGAGGGTTAGATGAGCCATTTGAGATTGCAGAAGAGGAAATTTATAGCAATGTAAGTATTGGTGCGGCAGTGTATCCTTTTGGCGGAGATTCAGCTATTACACTTGTTGAGCATGCAAAAATGGCAATGCATGCGGCAAAGCAGTATGGGAAAAATCGTTATCATCTTTATTCAGATACCTTAGATGAAGACAATGAGCATTGGCTGTTAATCCTGAATGGCTTGAGAAATGCGTTGCAAAAAGATGAGTTTTATATGCTGTACCAACCCATTGTTGATTTAAAAACAGGCGGTTGTGTTGGCATTGAGGCCTTATTGCGCTGGCAGCATCCAATGTTTGGAAGTTTAACGCCAGATGTGTTCTTACCTGCTGCTGAAAAAATGAACTTGATGATACCAATTGGCAAGTGGGTGATACAGCGTGTTTTTTCTGACTTTAAAGTATTTGATACAGATACCTTACAGTTTTTCACGATTAATGTAACGGCAGATGAGTTGAGTGATAAACACTCATTAGAGAGCATTCTTACTGTTATCAAGCAGTGTGATGTAACGCTTGAGAAAGTGGTTTTTGAAATCACAGAGACTTCATTTGTAAAAGAGCCTGAAGTGTTGGTTAAAAAGCTTGATGAGTTATTTAAGGTGCGTGTGCGGCTTGCAATTGATGATTATGGTACAGGGTATTCATCACTCGGGTATTTAAAGCGGCTTCCTATTACTATTTTGAAAATTGATCAGTCATTTATACATGATATGGAAAAGCATCCGAATGATGCTTTTATTTTGGAATCAACCATTGAGCTTGCGCATAATTTGGGGATAAAAGTGATTGCTGAGGGGGTTCAAGAGGAAGCGCAAGTAGCGTTTTTAAAGAAAAACAAATGTGACTATGTACAAGGGTTTTATTTTTCTAAACCACTCTCTTTAAAAGATGTGACTCAGTTTATTAAAACACATCCTTGAATAGTGAAAGCCCTTAATACTTTGCGTGCCCGGGAGTTCTTGGAAATGGGATGACATCTCGTATGTTTGAAATGCCGGTGACATAGCTTACCAAGCGCTCAAGGCCAAGCCCAAAACCTGAGTGGGGCACAGTACCGTAGCGACGTAAGTCTAGGTACCACTTATATTGATGTTTGTCTAAGCCTGATGCTTCCATACGCGCTTCGAGGACATCGAGACGTTCTTCTCGCTGGCTACCACCAATAATTTCACCTATCCCGGGAACCAGCACATCCATGGCCGCAACGGTTTTTTCGTCGTCGTTGAGACGCATGTAAAAGCTTTTAATGTCTTTGGGGTAGTCGGTTAAAATGAGTGGCTTTTTAAAGTGCTGCTCTGTTAAATAGCGTTCGTGCTCAGATTGTAAGTCGAGTCCATACCGAACAGGGTATTCAAAAGGCTGCTTAGCTTTTTCAAGGAGTTTAATGGCGTCGGTGTAGCTGAGTGTTTCAAAGTCAGACTGAACCAGGGCCTCGAGACGCGCAAGACAAGTTTTATCGATAAATTGATTAAAAAAAGCCAAGTCGTCAGGGTAATCGTTGAGAATCGTTTCGCACACAAAACGTAAAAACTTTTGAGATAACGTACAAATATCACTGAGTGTGCCAAAAGCAAGTTCTGGTTCAACCATCCAAAACTCAGCTAAATGGCGGCTAGTATTGGAGTTCTCAGCGCGAAAAGTAGGTCCAAAGGTATACACTTTAGACATTGCAAGACAATAAGCTTCAACATTCAGTTGGCCTGAAACGGTGAGGAAGGTTTCTTGTTCAAAAAAGTCGCGTGAAAAGTCTGGCTTGTTATCAGGTGTTTTGGGTGGGTTGACCACATCAAGCGTGCTAACACGAAAGAGTTCACCTGCGCCCTCGCAGTCGTTACTCGTAATAATGGGAGTATGAATCCAGTAATAGCCTTCATGATGCAAAAATTGATGAATAGCTTGAGAAAGTCCGTGTCGAATACGAGTGACAGCACTGATGGTATTGGTGCGAGGTCTTAAATGAGCAACTTCTCGCAAAAACTCGAGTGTGTGTCGTTTGGCTTGAATAGGATATGTTTCCGGATTTTCAACCCATCCAACGACGTCGACTGTTTCAGCCTGAATTTCGTAGGCTTGTCCTTTTCCTTGCGATTCGACCAATAGGCCTTTAGCGATGATGGCGCACCCTGCAGTCAGCTTTTGGATGGCTTTTTCGTAATTAGGCAGTGTGTTGGGTGCAACGATTTGAATGGGGGAAAAGCATGAACCATCGTGCAGGCTAATGAACGAGAGGCCGGCTTTTGAGTCGCGACGCGTTTTAACCCAGCCTTGGACAGTAACAGGGGTGCCTGAAGCAAGGGTGCCGCTTAAGCAAGTTTTGATTGAGCTGACTGCTGACATGCTTATTTCCATCGTGAGTAATAATCAAAATTAGGCCCCGATGATATACCAGAAAAAATGTACATAAAAGGGATAGCAAGCGATATGTGATTTAAAAGTTGCAATTTTATGGATTGAGTTATTAAATTAAGACTGAAGGCTTTTCACCTTTTAGGAGAAAAATATGATTGGTTCTTACTTCCATTCTTTTCTATTTTCACAAGTGTTTGGTTTGTATTTTGTGATTATGTCAATCATTTTATTAAGTCGAGCGGATTACTATAAAGAGATGATAGCAAACCTCAAAACGCTTGGTATAGGAAGCATGATGGCTGCGTCACTTGCTTTATTTATCGGGCTTTTTTTAGTGGTTTTACATAATATTTGGGTGCTTCAACCCCGTGTATTGGTAACCATTCTTTGTTGGGCAATTGTGATTAAAAGCGTTATGTGGTTGTGTATACCCGTGCGCATGTTAGAAATGCTTCAAAAAATGTGGGCGGGCAGAGGGCATTATTATGCGTGTGTGGTCATGTTTCTATTAGGCGTTTTTATGATGGCGCGCGGGTTTTACTTATTCATGCAAAACCCAAATGCTCCCCATGCGCTTCTTTTATCTTAAATCCATTGTGAGCGAGAATTCGTCTCGCTCACAATTATCTCATATCAACACTTGCTAGGGTGCTGCATCCTTAAATGCATCAAGTGTTAAGCAATGTGCGTTGATGGCTTCGATGAGCGGATAGGGTGTGAGTGAAAACTCAAACCGTTTGGCGTTAAACACTTGAGGAATGAGGCAGATATCAGCAAAGCTTATCTGGTTACCGTGACAAAGCCCTGCGTGTTCACGATTTATTTGCCCAAGCTTTGTTTCAAATGCATCAAATCCAAGTTTTAACCAGTGATGATACCAAGTAGTAACATCTGCCTCGGTCGCGGCAAACTGTTGTTTGAGTTGTTGCAAAACCCGTAAGTTATTTAAGGGGTGCATGTCACAAGCAATTAGCAGTGCGAGACTTCTCACTTCTGCTGCTGCACGTGCATCTTTCGGTAGCAGTGGAGGGGTTGGATGGGTTGCTTCCAAATACTCCATAATAGCGAAAGATTGTGTGAGTGGTACGTTTTTCTCGTTATCATCAATGAGTGTTGGTACCAGTGCTTGTGGGTTTAATGCGCGGTAAGCAGGCAAATGCTGTTCACCGCCATCACGCACCAAATGTACCGGAATACGCTCAAAAGGAATTTTTTTTAAATTCAATGTGATGCGTACGCGGTAGCTCGCAGTTGAGCGAAAATAATCATACAGCTTCATCGCTTATTCATCCGGAACGTACTGTGTGACTGTTTGGTCAATGCTGCCAAACAGATTATTACCATTATCATCCAGCATTTCGATACGAATGGTATCTCCAAATTGCATGAATGGTTGTTTGGCGGCACCACTATCAATTATTTCAAGCATCCGTTTCTCTGCAATACAAGAAGAACCTTGGCTTCTGTCTGTATTAGACACAGTACCTGAGCCAATGATAGTGCCAGCACTCAGTCGACGTGTTTTTGCGGTGTGCGCAATTAAGTCAGGAAATGAAAAAGTCATATCAATGCCGGCATTAGGTTTACCAAAGCACTCATTGTTGAGATAGCTACAAAGCGGCAAGTGTACGCGCTCACCATCAAAGTGTTTTCCTAGCTCATCAGGCGTGATGGCAACGGGTGAAAAAGCACTGGATGGTTTCGATTGAAAAAAGCCAAAGCTTTTTGCAATTTCAGCGGGAATTAAGTTACGCAAAGAAACATCATTGACAAGCATGAGAAGTCGAATGTGTTGGCTTGCATTGTTTGCTTGAATGCCCATTGGCACATCATCGGTAATGATGGCAATCTCAGCTTCAAAGTCGATGCCGTATGCTTCTTCGCGTACAGGTATTGGATCGCAAGGTCCAAGAAAAGTATCTGAGCCTCCCTGATACATTAATGGATCAGTCCAAAAGTTTGCAGGCATTTCTGCATTACGCGCTTTGCGAACAAGTTCGACATGATTGACGTAAGCACTGCCATCAGCCCATTGATAAGCACGTGGTAAGGGAGATTCACATGCTTTAGGGTTGAAGGGAAATGCTTCTGGTAATTGATTGTCATTGAGCGCTGATGAAAGCGTTTCTAAGGCATCAAATACCTCATTCCAGCGCTCGAGTGCTATTTGAAGGGTAGGCGCAACGCTGCTTGCATCAACAGCGCGTGATAAGTCACGGCTAACGATGCACAAGCGCCCATCTCTTGAAGTGTCAGATTTTAAGGTTGCAAATTTCATAATTTAAGACGCCATTTCAGAAGAGTTCAGTTTAAGGGTGCCACGTTTAATTTGGTCGCGCTCAATGGCTTCAAATAGCGCCTGGAAGTTGCCTTCGCCAAAACCATCATTACCTTTACGTTGGATAATTTCAAAAAAGACAGGTCCAAAAATATTTTCTGTGAAAATTTGAAGGAGTAAGCCACCTTCAGGAGTTGGCGCACCATCTAGGAGAATTTTTTCAGCATGCAACTCATCGAGTGGCTCTTTATGCCAAGGTACGCGTGCTTCAATACCTTCATAGTAAGTATCTGGTACATCTAAAAAGTGAATGCCTTGCGTGCGTAGGCCGCTAACGGTTTGATAAATGTTCTCTGTGCTAAGGGCAATATGCTGAATGCCTTCACCGTGGTAGTCGCGAATAAACTCTTCAATTTGCGAGGCATCTTCGGTTGATTCATTGAGGGGGATTTTAATTTTTCCACAAGGGCTACCAAGTGCGCGGCTAATGAGTCCTGTCACTTGGCCTTTGATATCAAAAAAGCGAATTTCTTTGAATCCAAAAATACGGTCATAGAAACTTGCCCAAACATCCATATTACCGCGTTGAACATTATGCGTGAGGTGGTCAATATCAACGAGACCTTGGTTTGTCGCAGTTTCATCCGTCAGTTGCCATTCATTAGCAAAAGGGGTGTGGTTATCATCAACAAAGTAGATAACACTGCCACCAATCGCCTCAATCGCAAGCAGACCATAATTGACATCGTCTTGATCATTAAATGCAGTTGCGCCGTTTTGTATTGCATGTTCAAAAGCTTGTTTTGCATCATGCACACGAAAACCCATGGCACATGCGCCTGCACCGTGCATGTCGGCATGCTTGGTCGCGTTTGTATTCGGCGTTGTATTGAGAATAAATTGAATATTGTTTTGTTGATACCAAATGATTGGCTTGGTGTTATGGGTTGCGTGCTTTGTGAATCCTTGTTTTTCAAAAAGTGACTCAATGTACTTGGCATCGGGCCCTGAAAATTCAAGAAATGCAAAGCCGTCAAGGCCACAAGGGTTTTCTTTGGATGGTTTATTAGACATAACATACTCCTTGTTATCACTGTTAATGTGTTGCGGTTGTATTTTTTCTCACTAAAAAAAGTCCATCTGCAAGTGGTAGCAAACTAATATCCACACGTGAGTCCGTTTTAAGGTGTGCGTTTAATTTTCGAATTTCACGGGTTTGGGCACGTGTATTATCTGGGTTAATGACATTGCCATGCCAAAGCATATTGTCGATAGCAATCAGGCCGTTTGGACTGATGAGTTGAAGTGCGAGTTCATAATACGCCATGTAGTTGGCTTTATCGGCATCAATGAAAATAAAGTCAAAGGTGCCTGCCTCGTTGTGCTCGAGTAAGGTGTGTAGGGTATCGAGCGCTGGTCCCATTTTTAGTTGAATTTTGTGCGCTTGATTCGCGGCTTGCCAAAAGGGCTCGGCGTGTTCAGTCCAGGCTGGGTTGATATCGCAGGTGATAATTTGCCCGTCATCAGGAAGCACAAGCGCCATTGCAAGAGTACTGTATCCGGTGAAGGTGCCAAGCTCTAATACCTTTTTGGCATTGAGCATGCGTAGCAAGAGTTGTATGAATTGTGCTTGCTCGGGAGCGGCTTGCATGGGGCCTAAGGGGAGCGTTGCCGTTTTTTCTCGAAGGGTTGTAAGTGTTGGATGTTCGCGTAAAGAGACATCGAGTAGATATTGGTGGAGTGGTTCTGTGAGAGGCGTATAGTGCTTCATGCAGTCGTCTCGAGCTTCTCTTGGGCAATCGTATCTGCGATAGTGCTTGTTGGGATGTTTTCGCTTTTAGCGCGCTCAAAGATTTCAGTGAGTGAGGTGTAAATGTGGCTTAATTGTTCAGAGAGCGGTTTTGTCACATTATCTAGGTAGTTGTCAGCTGCAAAGATAAGACCACCGGCATTAATGACGTAGTCTGGTGCATATAAAATACCTCTGTCATGTAACTGCTGGCCGTGATAAGTGTGTGCAAGCTGATTATTAGCGCCGCCTGCGACGACGGTTGCTTTTAACTCCCTAATGGTTTTGTCATCTAAAATACCACCGAGTGCACAGGGTGCAAATAGGTCGCACTCAACGGTATGAATGATGTCGGTTGGCACAGCTGTTGCGCCTAACATTTTTTCTGCACGTGCAACCGCTTCTGGATTTACATCGGCAACAGTGAGCTTCACACCCATTTTATGCAGCTTTTCAGCCAGTAAATAGCCGACGTGCCCGAGTCCTTGAATCGCAATATGCAAGCCTTTCAAGTCTCTATTGCCCCATTTAAATTCAGCAGCTGCCTGAATACCAAAGAAGACACCTTGTGAAGTATGCGGTGCCGGGTCACCTTCTAGACGTGAGCAAGTTGCAACATATGGGGTTTCTTCCCGAATGATGTCCATGTCTTTAATTTCAGTGCCACTGTCCATGGCAGTGATATATTCGCCATTGAGCGAATCAACGAATTGTCCAAAGTGTTTAAGGTATGTTGTGCGATCGTAGGGTGTACTTGGTTTCAAAATAACGGCTTTCCCGCCTCCCAAAGGTAACCCTACAGAAGCCGCTTTATAGCTCATACCGCGTGCGAGTCGCATCACATCATAGAGTGCTGTATTAGAATTAGGATATTCAATAAAACGACACCCTCCGAGGGCAGGCCCAAGCTTCGTGTTATGAATGGCAATAATTGCACGCATGCCCGTTTGGGGGTCTAGCTTGATGTGGAGATTGCCAAAGCCGTGTTCTTCGGCATAGTCTAAAAAACTGGTGTCGTCGATGGGGGAGGTGATATCTTGATTCATAATGACTGGCACAGAAAAAATGAAAGTGATGTTATAGACGGATTTGAGATTGAAATCAATCTTGTGGGCAAATTAAAGGTAGTCGGGTGATGTTTTTTTCAGGATGATAGAAATATGAAATGCTTAATGCAGGCAACGAATCCACTGTCGCTAAATATGCCTGTTATTCAAGCACCTATGGCAGGAGGAGCAACAACCCCTGCACTGGTTGCAGCGGTCTCTAACATGGGAGGGCTTGGGTCTTTGGGGGCTGGGTATTGGTCGCCTGATGCAATCAAAGAAGCGATTAAAAAAACACGCAAGCTGACAGATAAACCATTCGCAGTTAATTTATTTATACCTGAAAAAAATAGCGTGTTACCTGCTGCTTCGGCAATGCATGCAGCTATTCAAAGCCTTCAACAAGCATGTGTCGATATAGATGTTGTGACAGAGCCTGTTGAGCCGCCTTTTGCAGAAAATTTTGATGAACAAATGCACGTGTTACTTGAGGAAAAGGTAGCCGTGTTTAGTTTCACATTTGGATTACTGTCGCCTGATTGGATAACGGCGTTGAAGCACAATAAGACATACTTGATTGGGACTGCAACAACTGTCAGTGAGGCGCGAGCACTGATTGCAACGGGTGTTGATGCGATTGTACTACAAGGGCTTGAGGCAGGTGGACATAGAGGAAGTTTTGAGGGGGCGGCCGAGACACGGCTAATGCCGCTATACCATTTGCTTGAGCAATACAAAGACTTAGATGCTCGCGTGCCTTTCATTGCATCTGGTGGTATTGCAGATGGGCGTGCGATGGGTGATGTGATGCAAAGAGGTGCTACTTATGTGCAGATAGGAACTGCATTTTTGACGACCGATGAGTCAGGCATTCATCCGGCATATAAAGCACGCTTGCTTGAGCTAACGCGGGACGAAACCGTATTAACCAAGGTTTTTTCTGGAAAACTCGCACGGGGCGTTGAGAATAGATTTACTCAAAATATGCAGCGAATAAATGCTGAAATACTTGCATATCCCGCACAAAATGCACTGACAAAGTTGCTTAGAAATTACGCAAAGGATACGAATAACCCTGAGTACATGTCGATGTGGGCAGGGCAATCTGCACATTTGTGCCAAAAGTGCTCAGTAAAAGCCTTCATGGAGCAACTGATGCAGGATATGGCGGGGAATTTGGAGTGGCGCGCTGCGGAAGAATAAGGTATGCTAATTTTCATATAAAGTAGGGAGATTGTGGGGTTTTCGCGGTGATAACATTAGCACCTTTAATTGCACATCGCGGCGCTTCACCTTATGCACCAGAAAATACAATTGCAGCTTTTAACAAAGCATTTGAATTAGGTGCGCGCGCTATTGAGTTCGATGTGATGATGTGCGCCGATGGTGGTTTGTTTGTGTTTCATGATGAAATATTATCAAGAACCACGGATGGCGTCGGTACTTTTAGTGCAGCGTCGAGTGAATATATTCAAACGTTGGATGCTGGGTCTTGGTTTGCAGAGCGCTTTCAAGGAGAGAGCGTTCCAAGTTTAGCCGATGCGCTTGCATGGTGCGCTGCACATCGCGTGCAAGCAAACATTGAAATTAAGCCGCATGTAGGCGAGGCAGAAGCCATAACAGCTGCGTTTCTGGCGTGCTTAAACCGTTATTGGTCTGCGCACTTGCCACAGCCTTTAGTGTCTTCTTTCGATAGAGATGTACTGCGGATGTGCGCGCGTTTGTCGCCTGAATTACCGCTTGGCGTATTATTTCTTCAGTGGGAAAAAAACTGGTCAGAAATTGCAGAAGAAGTGCAGGCATTTTCTGTGCATCTGAGCCAGTATTGGCTAACGCGGAGACGAATGCGAGCAATAAAAGATGCGGGTTATAAAGTGCTTCTTTACACAGTCAACTCGAAAGAGCGTGCCAAGCATTATTGGGATTGGGGTGCAGATTTTTTAGTAAGCGACTATCCTGATTTGTTAGAAGAATAATTTAGGATGATTAAAAAGGGTATTTGGAGGATATCAGTACATGCATGACGAAACAGTTTTTTATACAATGTTCCTTATTTTTGCAGGGGCTGCGGTTTTATCAACGCTCGTGCTGTATACGCGCCAATCCCTCTTAGTTGCTTATATTTTGCTTGGGGCAGCACTGGGGCCTTGGGGGTTTAAGCTCATTACCGACTTAAGTGCTGTGCGTCAAGTGGGTGATATTGGTATTGTCTTTTTGCTGTTTTTGCTAGGCCTTCACCTGCAGCCACAAAACTTATTACATATGTTAAAAAAGGTGACGTGGATTGCGCTGTTAAGCTCCTCATTTTTTGCGCTTTTGGCATATGGCATTGGGCGGTGGTTTGGGTTGTCGGTCAATGAGTCGTTAGTGCTTGGCGCATCGATGATGTTTTCTAGTACAATTATTGGATTGAAATTATTACCCACCACCATTTTACATCATCAGCACACAGGGGAAGTGATGATTAGTGTGTTGTTGATGCAAGATATCATCGCAATTGTTGTATTAATTTTAATTAATGGGGCGCAAAGTACGGGTGGGCTAACTTGGCGTGACTTGGTATCGGTGTGTATCACACTACCTGCTTTAATTTTCTTTGCCTTTGCAATTGAGCGTTATGTGCTTGTAAAGCTCTTGGCACGTTTTGATAGAACACAAGAATATGTATTTTTACTATCAATCGGTTGGTGCTTGGGGTTATCACTCTTAGCACTACAATTGGGATTATCAGAAGATATTGGTGCCTTTGTTGCAGGCGTTGCGCTTGCTTCTAGTCCGATTTCGCTCTTTATTGCTGAGAGTTTGAAGCCACTTAGAGATTTTTTCTTAGTGATGTTCTTTTTTGCTGTTGGCGCAACGTTTAATTTTGGGTTTGCTGCTCAGGTATTGATTCCTGCGTGTATGCTAGCGCTGCTTATGCTGGTATTTAAGCCGTTATGTTTTTATTTTATGTTGTATAAGGCAGGGGAAAAAAAAGCTGTTTCAAAAGAAGTTGGGGTGCGGCTTGGGCAGGCCAGTGAGTTTTCGTTGTTGGTTGCAAGCATTGCGTTGACAAGCCATTTGATTTCAGATGTGGCGTCTAATTTAATTCAAGCGACGACGATTTTAACTTTTATTGTATCGTCTTATGTGGTGGTGTTGAAATATCCAACGCCTATGTCTTTTTCGGATAAAATGCGAAAAGACTAATATGATTCGTATAAGGGCTTATTATGCAGCGATATAGTCGGTGGTTAGTTTATGCATTATTGATTTTTTTGGCTGGATGTTCTTTGTCACCCAAAGAGGATGCGAGGCGTGCACAGGCTGAAAGAGCGTGTGTTGATGAATGTAAAATAAAACTTGCTGCTTGTAAGCAGCGTTGTACTGACAGCTGTAAACTATGTGAAAAAGCAAATCGCACACAGATGATTAAGCGTTACAAAACGTATATTCATGAGCAGTGTGTTCAAGGAAAGCGCGTGGCGCTTCAGTTGCAATCTTTTTATGATCCACTACAATGCCACAAAACATCGTGTGATTGCCCTGCAGATTATCGTGTTTGTGTTGGGGCATGTAGAGGTAAAATTCGAAAATACCTGCAAATTACGCCATTTTGCTGTTGATACTATTTTGTTGATGGCATGGTGTTATGTGTGGATTTGAGGACAATAAATATGGTGAATGAAAGTTTAAAAAAAGATACCGATCCAGCCGAAACCAGTGATTGGATTGATGCACTAGAGGCTGTTATTAAGATGCATGGCCCAGAGCGCGCAGGATTTTTAATGCAGCAGCTTTTGAGCGCTGCAGACAAGTCAGGGGTTTTGTTGCCGAGTGCGATTCATACGCCTTACCGAAATACCATCAAGCGCTCAGACGAAAAGCCAATGCCACCTGATGAAGGCATTGGCAAACGCATTAGCGCATTGATTCGTTGGAATGCGGTTGCAATGGTGTTAAGAGCTGGTAAATATGCACCTGAACTTGGAGGGCATATTGCATCGTATGCATCTGCTTCAACATTGTATGAAACAGGGTTTAATTACTTCTTTAAAGGGCCAGAAACACCTGGAGGTGGAGACTTACTCTATATCCAAGGGCATTGTGCGCCTGGTATTTATGCACGTGCTTATCTCGAGGGGCGGTTGTCTGATGAGCAACTCGCACACTTCAGGCAAGAGGTAGAAGTAGATGGTTTGTCGTCTTATCCGCATCCGTGGCTTATGCAGCATTTTTGGCAGTTTCCAACAGTATCCATGGGACTTGGCCCCATTCAAGCCATTTATCAGGCACGGTTTTTGAAATATTTAGAAAACCGAGGCTTAATTGAAAGTAAAGGACGTAAAGTTTGGGCGTTTTTAGGGGATGGCGAAATGGATGAGCCTGAATCTGTGGGCGCTTTATCGATTGCTGTCCGTGAAAAGCTAGATAACTTAATTTTTGTGGTGAATTGTAATTTGCAGCGCCTAGATGGCCCGGTTCGTGGCAATGGAAAAATTATTCAAGAGCTTGAAGGACTATTTCGTGGGGCAGGCTGGCATGTGATTAAAGTCATTTGGGGTGGTCGTTGGGATGCTTTATTTGATAAAGATACTGACGGACTGATGCAGGCGCGAATGGAGGCTTGTGTTGATGGGGAGTATCAGAACTACAAAGGGAATGATGGCGCTTATGTACGAGAACATTTCTTTGGAGACTCACCTGAACTTAAAAAAATGGTTGAACACATGTCCGATGAGGAAATCTGGCGTTTAAACCGTGGTGGACACGATCCACAAAAAGTGTTTGCCGCTTATGCTGAAGCGGTTGCAACCGAAGGCGTTCCAACCGTTGTTTTAGCCAAAACAATTAAAGGCTATGGCATGGGAGCTGCTGGTGAAGCAATGAATATTACGCATCAACAAAAAAAAATGAATGAAGAAGAGTTGCGTGTGTTCAGAGACCGGTTTAGCATTCCCGTGGGTGACGATGCGATTAAAGAGATACCGTTTTATCGTCCTGATGAAAATAGTCCTGAAAGACAATATTTGAAACAGCAAAGAGAAGCGCTGGGTGGCTGTTTACCTGCTAGAAACCCAACTTGCGATGCTTTAAATGCCCCTGACTTAGCAGCTTTTAAAGCGGTAACGGCAGGCCTTGGCGAGCGCGAGTTATCAACGACCATGGCGTTTGTACGTATTTTATCGGCGCTGTTGCGCGATAAAGAAATAGGAAAGCGTATTGTACCAATTGTACCAGACGAATCACGTACCTTTGGCATGGAAGGGCTATTCCGACAAATTGGTATTTACTCGCCTGTGGGGCAGCTGTATACACCCGTTGACCGAGATCAGGTAATGTATTATCGCGAAGCGAAAGAAGGCCAGATTTTAGAAGAGGGTATTAATGAAGCGGGTGCTTTTTGCTCGTGGATGGCCGCGGCAACTTCTTATGCCAATAATCATTATGCAATGATTCCATTCTACATTTATTATTCGATGTTTGGTTTTCAGCGCATAGGAGATTTGGCTTGGGCTGCAGGGGACATGCAGGCGCGAGGGTTTTTATTGGGTGCGACTGCAGGACGCACAACACTTGCAGGAGAAGGACTACAGCATCAAGATGGCCACAGCCACTTAATGTCTTCAACCATTCCTAATTGTGTTTCTTACGACCCAACCTATGCGTATGAATTGGCAGTGATTATTCAAAATGGCTTGTATCGTATGTATGAAAAACAAGAAAATGTATTTTTCTACATTACAGTCATGAATGAAAATTATACGCACCCTGATATGCCAAAAGGGGTTGAAGCAGGTATTTTGAGAGGCATGTATTGCTTAAAGCCTTGTAAAAAACCAAACAAACAGCATGTGCAATTGATGGGGTCTGGCACCATTTTAAGAGAAGTTGAAGCAGCGGCGCGTCTTCTAAAAGAAGATTTTTCTATTTCTTCTGATATTTGGAGTGTGACCAGTTTCACAGAGCTTGCAAGAGATGGAATGGCGCTCGAGCGACATGCGCGCTTACATCCAAAAGAGAAAGTAGCACCTGCTTATGTTGCACAACAGTTAGCGGGTAAAAAAGGCCCTGTGATTGCCGCAACTGATTATATGCGTGCATATGCAGACCAAATTAGACCGTTTGTGGAAGCACCTTATGTAACGCTTGGCACAGATGGTTATGGGCGCAGTGATACCCGTCAAAAGCTACGACACTTCTTTGAAGTGGATGCTAAATTTATTGTGCTTGCGGCTTTAAAAGCACTTGTTGATACAGGCGACTTACCTGCATCAACTGTGACAGATGCTATCAAACGGTATGGTATTGATCCTGATAAATTAAATCCTGCGACACATTAAGGGAGGATGAGGATGACAAATGTAACAGAAATAAAAGTGCCAGATATTGGCGGTGCGAGTGACGTAGATGTCATCGAAGTCTTAGTGCAAGCAGGAGATACAATAGCAGTTGACACACCCTTAGTGACACTTGAAACAGATAAAGCCAGTATGGAAATTCCATCTCCCATGGAGGGTGTGGTGCAATCCATGCAGCTGAATATTGGAGATAAAGTGGCTGAAGGCGATGTCATTCTACTGCTTTCACAAGAAGCTGCACAGCCTGCCGCAAAAGTGGCCGAAGTGATATTGCCTGAAGACAAGATTACAGAAGAGAAAGCGGCATTACCTGCAGACTTGCCACCTGAGGCAACATCTACACACTCTGGTGCTTCAGTTGAAACCCTAGATGATACATTTATGACGGCGTCAGATGGGTCTATTTTGGCAGGGCCTGGTGTGCGACGTTTAGCGCGTGAGCTTGGCGTGAACTTAGATGAGGTTCAAGGCTCTGGTAAAAAAGAGCGTATTACCAAAGAAGATTTAGAGCAGTACGTAAAGCGAAAGTTACAAGAAAAATCAGGTGGCTCGGGGCTGTCTCTACCAGCTGCTAAAACCATTGATTTTAGCCAGTTTGGTGCCATTGAAACGAAACCGCTTAACAAAATTAAGCGTATGACAGGTGAGAACTTACATCGTGCATGGCTTAATATTCCGCATGTAACACAGTTTGATGAGTCAGACATTACTGACTTAGAAGCATTCCGAAAAGGCGAGCTAAAAGCGGCTGAAAAAGCGGGCTATAAGCCTACCATACTTGCATTTGTGTGTAAGGTGGTTGCACGTGCGCTTCAGGTATTTCCTCAGTTTAATAGTTCGCTGGATGCGAGTGGCCAAAACTTAATTTACAAAAAGTATTGTCATATTGGGATTGCGGTTGAAACCCCAAATGGCTTGGTTGTACCCGTTATCAAAGATATTGATAAGCTATCTGTCAGTGATATTTCTAAAGAAATGGCGCGTTTGAGTACGAAAGCGCGTGAAAAAGGGTTAATGCCTGCTGATATGCAAGGTGGCAGTTTTACAATCTCAAGTTTAGGTGGTATTGGCGGGACTGCATTTACACCGGTTGTAAATAGTCCTGAAGTTGCCATATTGGGTGTGTCTCGTTCGGTAACGAAGCCTGTATTTGATGGTACAACTTTTGTGCCTCGGTTAATGTTACCGTTATCACTTTCGTACGATCATCGTGTGATTGACGGTGCAGAAGCTGCACGGTTTACACGGTTTGTGAGTGACGGACTCTCAGACATGCGTCGTATTTTATTATAAACAAGGTGTGATAAAACAAATGACAAAACAAATGAAAGCAGATGTTGTTGTAATTGGCAGTGGTCCTGGTGGATACACAGCAGCATTCCGTGCAGCTGATTTAGGAAAAGAAGTGATCTTAATCGAGCGATTTGACTCGCTCGGTGGGGTTTGTTTAAACGTCGGTTGTATTCCTTCGAAAGCGCTATTGCATATTGCCAAATTTGTTGATGAATCAGCAGAAATGGATGAGCTTGGTGTGAGTGTTGGAAAATTAAAATTTGATAATAAAAAGCTGGTTGCTTGGAAAAATAAAGTTATCAAAAAATTAACAGGTGGGCTTGCTGCACTTGCGAAACAACGTAAAGTGACCTGTGTTACAGGGGTTGCACAATTTGCTTCTTCTAATCAGATTGAAGTAGATGGTAAAGATGGCAAGGTAAATATTGAGTTTGATAAAGCCATTATTGCTGTGGGCAGTGAAGCTGTGAGCTTTCCGTTTATTCCTGAAGATAAGCGTATTTTTACGTCAACCGGTGCGCTTGAGCTTGCAGATATTAAAGGCAATTTATTGGTGCTCGGTGGAGGAATTATTGGCCTTGAGATGGCAACGGTTTATTCTGCACTGGGTGTGGATGTAACGGTGGTTGAATTTGCTGACCAACTGATGCCAGGTGCTGATGCCGATTTGGTGAGTGTATTACAAAAACGCATGACGAAAAAAGGTGTCAAATGCCTTACCAAAACCAAAGTGGTTGCAATGGATGCCAAGAAAGATGGGATTCATGTCTCGATGGAAGGGGCTCACGCCACTAAAAAGCCGGAAGTATTCCAGCAAGTGTTGGTTGCAGTTGGACGTAAACCTAATGGGCTTACTATTGCAGCGGATAAAGCAGGGGTTCAAGTGGATGAGCGTGGCTTTATTCAGGTTGATAAACAAATGCGAACCAATGTTGATAACATCTTTGCGATTGGGGATGTGGTAGGTCAACCGATGCTTGCGCATAAAGCAATTCCTGAAGGTAAAGTGGCTGCTGAAGTGATTGCTGGCATGAAGCATACGTTTGACCCAACTTGTATTCCAAGTGTTGCGTATACCGACCCTGAAATTGCATGGACAGGCCTGACCGAAAGAGATGCAAAAGCGAATGGTACGAAATATGAAAAAGCGGTATTTCCATGGGCCGCAAGTGGTCGTGCACTCAGTATGGGCCGCGAAGAAGGCATGACAAAGCTTTTATTTTGCCCGGATACAAAGCGCATTTTAGGGGGCGGCATTGTAGGACTGAATGCAGGTGACTTAATTGCAGAAGTAACCCTTGCGATTGAAATGTGTTGCGATGTGGAAGATATTGCATTGACCATTCATCCGCACCCGACTTTGGCTGAGACGATTGCACAATCTGCTGAGATATTTGAGGGTTCGATAACAGACTTATATCTGCCGAAGAAAAAAAAGTAATACCTCGAGCACGTCATCCAGAAAGTGGCGTAGCCACTTGAAGGATCTCTTGGGTTTGGTAGGTTGTTGTCTTTAGGGGATCCCTCACGTTCGTTCGGGATGACGGGAAAAGTTCAAAATGACGGATTACCTTGCGTAGAAGGGACAAGTAAATAAGGAATTATTTATGCGGTTATCAAAAGAAAGGTTTCAAACCATTCCATGGTATTTGAAACCTTTCTTTTGGCGCCAAAAGCGTAAATATGGGCAGCACTTGGAGCCTGCAAAAGTGTGGGCATCTATGCCGAAACTTTTTTTGTTAGTTCTCAGTACATATGCCGTACTGGTTCGAAAATCTTCACCCATAGACCCTGTTATTCGTTCACTTGTTAGTATTAGGGTATCTCAAATGAATTGGTGTACCTTTTGTATAGACTTAAATACATTCATCATGCTGAAGCATATGCACCATCAGCAAAAAGTAAACGCACTGTCTGAGTGGCGAAGTAGCACATTATATTCTCCTGCTGAAAGCGCCTCGCTTGATTACGCAGAGCAAATGACCGATAGTAGGCAAACAGTCACTGATGACTGTATGACGCGCTTAAAAACACATTTCGATGACGCTACAATTGTAGAGTTAACCGCTTTAATTGCGTTTCAAAATATGTCGAGCAAATTCAATAGTGCTTTGGGCATTGAGCCGCAAGGCTTATGTCGACTTCCCCAAAAGCAGGATATGTAGCTTCATGCAAGGAGGCTTTTCGTTGTGGCAAAACTGTATCAATACTCACACTTTTTAGCGGTTAATCGCGGGCTTTATGATGGTGATTTATCCATTGAGGCTCTCACGCAGCAAGGCAATATTGGCTTAGGTACTTTCAATGCACTCGATGGCGAGCTTGTGGTTATTGACGGTGTTTGTTATCAGTGTGCCGAAGGCAATCAGGTACGAAGAGCAGACGCCAGTGCTCTTATGCCATGGGCCGCTGTTTCATCATTCACTACAGCAAGAAAAACGGCAACTGTTGCAGACACTGCTGACTTACCGGCATTAACATCACAATTGCTGACACATGCAGGCTCAAGTAATTATCCTTACGTATTTCAACTACACGGCGTATTTCATCAAATAACGATTGCAAGTGCGCCTAAACAAGAAAAGCCTTACGCCAGTATTGAAACAGTTATTGAGCAAAGCACGCAACTTGAGACAGGGCCTATTCATGCCACACTGGTTGGGTTTTATGCGCCTGATTTTATGTTTCCTATCAAAGGGAAGGGCTTACATTTACATTGCGTGAGTGACGACCAAGCATTTGGGGGGCATGTACTAGATGTACACGTTAAAGCGGCTGACGTTTCTTTTGAAGCCATTACGAAATTTGACATTGAGTTGCCGCGGCACGAGCTATACGCCAAAACGGATATGACCTCGTTTGAAGACAATGACCATGTGCCGTCATTTAAAGATAAATCAGAGACTATAGTGTCCGTCAACTGATTGTTTTAGAGGAGGCCCAAAAATCGTGACAAATCATTGATGATAAGTTGCGCGAGTAATACGCAAAAAGCAATGAATGCTAATTGGTGTAACAAAACCTCAAAGGCAACAGAAAGTGGTTTGCCACGTATTTTTTCCACAATAGCGTAGGCAATAGAGCCACCATCAAGCCCTGGAACAGGCAGTAAATTTACAATCGCAACGGCAAGGCTTAACGTACCAATAAAGTAAGCAAACATACTAAGACCTTGTAGAAAAGAGCCTGCCATGGCAGTGAATAATCCAAGCGGGCCAAGCAAGATTGCAAGTGGCAGTTGTCCTGTAAAAACTTGCTTTAACATCATAAAGAAAAATGCGGTTAAATATTTTATTTTATGGTATGCAAGCGTGCTTGCCTTTAAAAATGGAACACCCAGAACGTATGCTTCTTTCATTTTTTCAATGTCTAAGGTAATACCTAAACTTTTTAACAGTGCATCTTTTTCACGCTTATAGTGCCAGTGGCTTAAATCAAGCGTTGTTTGGCGTTGAATACCTGCTTGATTGGCGATTGTGATAGGGGCTGCAGCTTGTCCTAAGTGGGTGAGTAATTCCATGCCGACTTCACGCCACGCAGGCGTTGTTTGATTGGCGAGCGCAATCACTTTATCGCCGGGCTTAAGGCCTGCAGTTGCTGCAATACTTTTGGGGGTAACTTGATGAACAATGGCTGGAACCTCTTTATAACCAATCATAAACATGAGGGTAAAAGCGCAGTAAGCAACCAGTAAGTTTGCGAAAGCACCTGCGGAAAGAATCAAGATGCGGGCATAGACAGGTTTTTTATCAAAACAGAAAGGAAAGTCTTGGATGGCGACAGGTTCAATGCGATGACTCAGCAGTTTGACATAGCCACCAAGCGGCCAGCGTGCCCAGACCCATTCAATGCCATTTTTTCGTGTCCAGGTATATAAGGGTTTACCAAAGCCAATGGATATACGCTCTATTTTAACACCAAAGTATTTTGCGACCAGTGCATGCCCTGCTTCATGCATACCCACAACTAAAATAAGACTTAAAATAATGGCAATAATTGCCAGAACGATGGTCATGTTTTGAAATAGTTCAATGAGGCGTATGATATCTAATGTACGTGGCATTGTCGCCTGGGTAAAGTATTCGTATTTGGAAAGATTTATGCAGCAGCTAAAAACCCTTGTGTTTGGTTTAAGTGGTAATCCGCCGACAAAAAATCATTTGTTATTTATTCAGCATTTATTAACGCTTGAAGGCTACGATTTAGTACGGGTTATTTTGAGTGCACAATCGCCCTTAAAGCCGTTACAAGATTATATTCCCCCTGAAGCACGTTTTAAGATGCTGAATGCCATGTTAGAAGTAGCAGGGGTTGATTGGCGTCGCTGTGTGTTAGAACGTCTAGAGCTTGACCGTCCTCCTCCTTCTTATATGAAAGAGACGTTGAGAGCGTTGATTGAGCGCGCTAGAAAAGCAGATATTGAAGAGCATATTACCTTGGTTTTAGGACTAGATGCTTTAAATACGTTGACGGATTGGTATGCGTGGCAGGATTTAGGGGCTTTATGTGAGATACAATTTTATCCGCGCGGTGACGTTGTGATGCCACAATCAGCCATTTATGAAAAACTGCAAGTACTGCAAGATGCAGGCATTCAAGCCTCGGTGGTAACACGCGAGACAGATATGGTTGCAGGGTCTGCAACCCATGCGCGTTTGTATTATGCAGCGGGTAAGTCGGGAATACCTCAAGGGATAACGCCTGAGGTAGACCAGCTCATTCGGGCAAAGGGCTATTATGGCGCAAGCAGCTGCTAAGCTATAGACTATACTAAATATCATTGTTGCATTGCATGAAGCATGCAATGTGGAATCGAAAATGCATGTTGGGTGAAGGATAATGATGCAGCGAAATGTATGGATAAAAGGAATTTTAATGGTCATTTTATTGTCACAAACGCCATTATCGATTGCAAAAACGGCGCAGGCAATTTTTGCAGGGGGCTGCTTTTGGTGCATGGAGGCAGACTTTGATAAAGTGCCGGGTGTTTTAAAGACTGAGTCAGGTTATGATGGCGGCACCAGCAAAAATCCAACTTATTATTCTGTGTCTGCTGGTAATACGAATTATGCTGAGTCAGTACGCGTAACGTTTGATGACAGTAAAGTCAGTTATGCAATGTTATTGAAGTACTTTTGGCATCATATTGACCCAACCGTTAAAGATGCGCAATTTTGCGACCGTGGGCATCAGTATCGCAGTGCTATTTTTTATTTAAATGATAAACAAAAGCAATTGGCGGAAGCGAGTAAACGTGAAGTAGAAAAGCGTTTTTCTAAGGTGTATACCGAAATTGTGCCATCCACGCACTTTTACCTGGCAGAAGCGTATCACCAAAATTATCATAAGAACCATTCATTGAGATATAAGTATTATCGATATCGTTGTGGACGTGATGCGCGTGTTGAAGCAATTTGGGGGGATGAGATATTGTCTAACAAAGAAAAACGTTTAAAAGAGCTGACGCCATTACAGTATAAAGTGACACAAGAATCGGCAACTGAAAAGGCATTTCAGAATGCCTACTGGGATACTAAGGCGCCTGGTATTTATGTGGATATTGTATCAGGAGAGCCATTATTTAGTTCAACTGATAAATATGACTCAGGTACAGGTTGGCCAAGCTTTAGTAAGCCGATTTCACCTGATGCAGTTGTTTTTAAAGAAGATAGAACTTTTCTGTTTATTGTGCATACCGAAGTGCGCTCTAAAGAGGCCGACTCGCATTTAGGCCATGTTTTTAAAGATGGGCCAAAGCCAACAGGGTTACGCTATTGCATTAACTCTGCATCATTGCAGTTTATTCCTGAAAATGAATTAAAGGCAAAAGGGTATGGCGAATATCTAAAATTATTTCAAACGAACAAGGAGTAAGCGACTGTCAGTATTTGTTCATAGCTCGTTTAAATACGCTATGGAACCTGGTGGCGAGCTTAAGTATGAGATTTAAATTGTCTCGCATTTTATGACATGATAAGCCGGTGTTGCGTAAGGGTGTGCTTTTAAAAGCGCTGCAACTGCCGGTTTTAGTTGTGCTTCTGTACAAACAATTTCTACTTTATACTCAGAGACGTGTTCAAGCCGATTTACTTCACCAATAAATGCATTGCTACCTGATAATGGCATGAATTGTCCTGTACCTAAGGTTTGCCAGGCACAGTGTTTGTAGTGCCCAATTTGACCCGCACCGGTTTCAAAAATCGCATTCTTAACGGTTTCAAGGTGTGTTTCAGGAACTAAACAAAATAATATATACATGCTTAAGTGTTGCCTTACGATGTGAGGGGTTTTTATCATACAACAAACAGAGGTGGTTATGGATAAAGTGCGGTGTGATTGGGGAACAAAAGATGCATTGTATCTTGTATATCATGACGAAGAATGGGGGGTGCCCTTATACGACGATAAGCAACTGTTTGAGTTTTTAATGTTAGAGGGTATGCAGGCAGGTTTAAGCTGGATCACCATTTTGAAAAAGCGCGAGGCATTTCGAGAGGCATTTTTTGATTTTGACGCAGAAAAAATAGTGCAACTGACAACGGCAGATATAGATGCACTAATGACAAATACGCGCATTATTCGAAATCGTCGAAAAATAGAAGCCATGGTGACAAATGCCCGTTGTTTTTTAGATTTAAAAGCACACGGCCGCTTTTCTGATTTTTTATGGCAGTTTGTAGATGGTGTACCTGAGCAACCAAACCGGCACAGCATGCAAGAAATTCCTGCTTCTACGACAGTATCAGACATGATGGCAAAAGCGCTAAAACAGAAAGGATTTAAGTTTGTGGGTACAACCATTTGTTATGCGTTTATGCAAGCAACAGGGATGGTGAACGATCACTTGGTGAGTTGTTACCGGCATCATCAAGTCATGCAGGGTAAATTTTAGTACTATAACTCCAAGTAAACTCAGTTTTGTCATTACGGAATTTAGGGCTGTTAAGTTCGTGACGCTACCAAACAGCCCTGAACTCTTTGCTAAACAACTTCAATAGTTATTCTATGGGCCATTATTAATTTTTAATTTCCTTTGCAGGAATCCCTTTTACTAGCTGATCTTCAGCAATATTACGTGTTACAAGCGCTGCAGCCCCAACAACTGTTCTGTAACCTATTTCAACGTCTGGTAATATTTTTGCACCCAATCCAATAATGGCATCTTCTTTGATAAACTGACCTAATACATGGTCTCCATATCCTTCAGTAATTTTATTATCGTTTGCTGTACCAACAAGTGCACTGATAAATACATTATCTTCAATAACAGTGTTGCCAGTAATATGCGATAAATCCATAATTTTAACGTTATTTCCAACAGAAACATTGTAATTGAATGTCACATAGCGACTAATAAGACAATGATTTCCAATTTTACATTGCTCTCTTATAGATGCACCGTCTCCAATGAGCGTGTTACTTCCAATTTCCACATCATAATAAATAACGGCATGGGGACAAATAGACGAACCTTTTCCAATGTTTATAAATTTTTTGTATTCGATTGGGCGTGCTGTACTTCCAGCTCCTTTAGGCTCTTTTCCAATAACTGCACCATGAAATACTTCAACGTCAGATGCAATGACAACAGCATCTCCAATGTAAGCATGCGGATGAATGGTGCATCCCTCATCTATGACGCAATCACCAATTACACAATAGGAACCAATTGTGACATTTTTGCCAATTTTTGCATTGGGGCTAATTATTGCTGTTTTACAAATAGTCAATTTGAACTCCTCAAGATTAACAGTGAAAAATAACTTTTATAACCTAGAAACAATATATACGCTGACAATTAATTAATAAAGATATACCAAAGGTGATGTTTGCTGCTTTTATAAGCGGCACATCATTAAAAGCCGTTCTATACTGATGAGTAGGTATCGTATTCAAAAGGTATGAACTGATGCACGTGATGATTATTGGTGCAGGACCAACGGGTTTGATGGCGGGGATTGAGCTTGCACGGCAAGGCGTGAAAGTTGATATCATTGATAAGAAAAAACAGGGTTCAACGTTATCACGTGCTGTTGGGATTAATCCGCATAGTTTAAAGATTTTAGAAGCATCAGGGGTTACAGAGCAACTGTTAGCGGCAGGCATTCAGTACCAAACGGCTGATTTTTATCGAGGCACAAAACCTTGGGCAACCGCTCACCTAACGGCTGCATTTCCGGTTCAGTATGGTTATAATTTTATGTTGGGCCTTCCTCAAGATGAGACGGAAACCATCTTGCGTGAGAGGTTCGTTCAGCTTGGCGGTCACATTCAATATGATACGGAAATGAAGGATATCGTTGCCGAAACAGATGGTGTAACCGTGATAACTACCTCAGATAAGACATTTCGAAGTGATTATCTAATTGGCGCGGATGGCGCGCATGGGCTAACACGCTACTTAATGGGCATTGAGTCGATAGGGTTTCACTTAAAGATGCCATGGTCTATTGCAGATGTGGATGTAAAGAATTGGCCCTATGCAACCGATGGGGTGTCACTGTTTCTATTAGAGGCGGGTAAAATTGTCTTTGTAGCACCGATTGGAGTACATCGATTTCGCTTGGTATCAAATACTGAGCGTGTGCTGAATGATGTACCTTTTCGATTAGATATTACCAATATTCGGCGAGAAGGTGATTTTAAAATAAGAATTGCACAGGTAAAAGAATATAGTAAAGGGCGCGTCTTTTTAGCGGGAGATGCAGCGCATTCTCATTCTCCAGCAGGGGGGCGTGGTATGAATCTTGGAATAGCTGATGCAGCCGATTTAGCGGATAAGCTTGTGAAAGGGGATACCAGCAATTACACGAAGTCCCGCTACAAAGAAGGAAAGCAAATTATTGGCGGCTCTGAGCGGTTTCGAAAAGCACTCACAGCCAAAAACCCTATAAAGCGTTGTGCCATACTTGGCATGTTAAAACTTGTGACATCAGTGCCTTTATTACAGAAAAAAATAGCAGCTAAATTCCTCTATGGTTGAAGGGATAGAACATGAGTCAGAAAAATCAATTATTGGTGGATATTATCAAGCTTGGTTTGGCCTCTTAAGGTCGTCGCATAAGTCTCATTTCATATGAACTTACACACAAAGTCTACACTTTCTTGACTCAAGTCAAGTAGGCTGATAGTCTCTTTCAAGTGCCCGCATATTGTTTTTTTATTAACCTTACCGGGTGAAAACAGGACATTTTTATCAATAGGTTTTAAGATTGATCGTGGAGTTTTAGCATGGTAAGAAAAGGACTTTCTTCATTTTGGGGTGAACAAAATCTTCAAACAAATCATATTTTGAAAAAATATGGCAATGAAGTTTACAACCTTATCATTTTTTGCTTCATTTCAAGTTACATTATTTCATTGCGTTATTTTTTCCCACTATACTGGGATACAAACGATGATATTTTTATGTCGATGATTGCGCATGGTTATGGTCTTGCTGAAGTAGGTTCTCCTTTGCTTGTTTTTTCTAATGTGATTTGGGGATATTTAGTAAGAGCAATTCCTGATATATATGGATTTGTAGGATACTCTATTGCTACTTTCGTAGTTTTATTAATGGTTGGTTTAGCTATTTTCCATAGCCTGCGAAAAATAGGGCCGGACCTTATTATCTCACTTCTTGCGACAAGCTTTGTCTTGCTCGCACCAACCGTTTTTCCGCAGTTTACTATTAATGCCGGATTATGTATGGTGGCGTTTGTATTAATTTTACAAGTAATCAATTTAGAGCAGGATAGTATTCCTTATCATTGGCTATTTAGCGCTATATTCTTTGCTTGTCTGGGTTATTTAATCAGGCGAGAAGAGTTTTTTCTTATCTTAGGCGTTGCTGCGCCTTTCCTTCCATGGAAATTATTACTGAAGAAAAAAGAGCTTCGAATGATGGTTATAATCATTTTTGTATTTATTGGAGGAGCTACTTTTTTCGATCATATTAGTTATTCAGGAGAGGGTTGGCAACATTATTTTGAAGTTAATTCTGCTAGAATTTCTTATACCGACTATGGGGCTGGTGCATTACTAGAAAATCACCCAGAAATTTTAGCTCGTCACGATTATTCACCAAATGACATTAGTCTTATCTCGAATTTTTTCTTTGCTGATCCTAGCATAACAACGACTAGTAAGTTGAATGCTTTATTAAATAAGTTGGACTATCATTTTTATGGTGATGCCTCGAACCTTTGGCGTTCCGTGAAAGCAGCACTGTCCTGCTTGCGAATCCTTCCGTTATTATTATCCGCGATTTTACTTCTTGTTTTTTATCCGTCAAAAAAGCTATGTATTTCATGGCTTATTTTTATACTATCTTTCTGCCTGATTGGTTTCTTGGGTAGGTCGTTTACAGTGCGCATTTATATACCAATAATTAGTTTATTATTTTTATTTGGTGTAGTTAATTCATACCAATACCCAAGTAATTTTGTTCGACAAAATGCGAAGCTTATATGCAAAGGAGTAATATTATTTTTTATTATATGTGGTTTTTTGATCACTTATTTACAAGCTATAAACAGAAAAAAACTTATTAAAGATGCACAAACTAGGGTTATCCATTTTCCCCACGAAGTTATTACTATGTGGGGTAACTTTCCAGTGCAGTATATTTATACTCCTACCACAAGAAATCCTTCAAATTTCAATCTCAAAATTTATGGCTTAGATTTGTCAACCTTAGCTCCTTTTTCAGTTGCTTATCACGAGGAATTAGCGCAACGTGGATTTGTAAAAAAAATCTTATCATCAGGTGTACTTATTGTAGAAAATAACAGACACCATTTGTTAAAGACTTGGTGTAGAGAACATTTTAATGGCGAGTTGGAGGAAAAACTGATAAATCTTTCTTATAACAAAAAGAGCCCATTAGCCTCTCAATTCCAAATACAGCGAGTTCGCTGTATAAAAGGCAATGACAGAGATTTTAGTCGTGGAATTTGATAAGACACGGTATCGCTAATATTTAGGGTGGGCTGAATTATCAATAGACCCTACATCCAGCTAAGTTTCATAAGTTTGACAAGCAGTTGGCCAAAGCAGTCTAATGTGATAAAAATTTACCTTTTCTGGGGCTATCGTGTATGGGTTGCTTTGTTGTTTGAAGTTGATTGATAACTGCGTGAACAGCAGTTAAAAATGCTTTAGCAAGGGTTAAGCTCATGTTTTCTTTGACGACAATGCGCAGGCAATCAATATGTTCGGCGTTTTCAGGTAAAGAATAGGCGGGTACAACCCAGCCGTGTGCGCGCAATGCGGCTGAAATGTCATACACCGTATAGTTGCAAGGTGCTTTTAAAGCAATGCTTATGACAGGCTCCATACGCCGAGTGCCGAGTAAATGGAAAACACCGGTTTTAAGTAAGCCTTCTTCAATCACAGTGCTGACTTTCATCATGTTATGAACGATGTGTCGGTAGCCTGTTTTACCAAGACGCAAGAAGTTATAATATTGTGCCACAATCATGGCACTTCCACGTGAAAAGTTTAAAGTGTAGGTTGGCATATTGCCACCTAAGTAATTGACGTCAAAGATTAAGTCTTCCGGCACAACAGCTTCATCTTTAAATAATAGCCAACCAACGCCTGGGTACACGAGACCATATTTATGACCCGAAAGATTAGGGCCTGTTGACATTTGCTTCCACCGCCGACGTGCTGCGGCTTGACCGCAG
>JARGNV010000023.1 GCA_029212465.1 Legionellaceae bacterium
GACCAACCGGAATTCCTACTTGGATTCCATCCAGTGCACCTTCAAGCTACCCGAGTGCCGTACCTTCGTTCATGCCAACGGCAGGACCCAGCTGGCTCCCAAGCTCTTTTCCAACGTGGATACCTTCAGCTGTACCTACTTGGATGCCATCAGGAATTCCTTCAGGATACCCAAGTGTAGTACCTTCGTTCATGCCAACTGCAGGGCCTAGCTGGTTCCCAAGTGCTCTGCCAACGTGGATTCCTTCTGCTATACCGACTGCATACCCGACAAAACCAGGAGAAACACATGCGCCTACAATAGGCGTCATATCAAACTGGGCAAATATTTGGGGCGTTATAGATAACGGTTTAAACTATGTGGATATCACACAAACTGCAGATAATCTATTTGTATTTGCCAATATATACTCTGTAAATAAAGGGGCTGTTATGTCATTTGATAAGCGCTCCGGAAAACTTATACCTTATTATGTACCTTTCACGATAAATGCTGCCGTTTCAGAAGGTAATAGCCTCTACATTGCCGGTAAATCACATTTGGCAACATTTGACTTTGAACATAAAACCCTTAGCTGGGGAAGACAATTTACCTCCCCACTGTATACGATAATTGATCTCAATCTTTACAACGGTCACTTACGCGCAATTATAAGAAACCATAACATTCAACATGTAAGCAGTGTACTCATTGAAGAGTATGACATGTTATCTGGTCATACCTTATCAAATGCTTCCTATAACGCAGCTGGTTTTTCGGCCCTGCCTCTCAAAGGCACTGCGACACTCAATGGCAATACATATATCATAACGCAGGCAGAGTATTTAAATCTTTTAATGAACATAGCAACTGAAGAAGCTTATATACTGTCTGCTATTTCTCCTATGCCAAATGATGTAGATCGCCCTTTGGCAATTTCTGTAGGTTACAATAGCCTTTATTTACTCACCTCTTCTATAAGAAACGCTAATTTTTATTACAACCTTGTAAAATTTAATACGATAGACAATAGACTTTCAGTAGACGATGAATGGCCTATTAGAACAGATGAAATGCTCTCTGATATTGCCTCTGTGCATATCGATGAACATGATTATTTAGTTACCTGCGGACAATCTGCTGGTGAAGCCTTCTTTATTAAATTGGATGAGCAAGGACACCCCATTTCAACGCTTGGGATAACTTATAGTGAAAGAGGCCTTACATGTACTTCCCTTGTAAAAACAAGTGGTGGCATCATCGCCACCGTGCAATATTACGAAGATTCATACCCTGTTATTTTTACGCTCTTCATTGACCAGTATACATTTGAACCCACCACAGCTTTACCCATTGATGTGACATGGCATCAGAACACTCATGTTTTATTTGACGAAAGCGACTTAACACTCCAGAGCTTAAGCTTAAAGCAAACTTCACAACCCACACCTTCTTATATTTCTTTTTCGGCGAATATGACGCTTGCAACGGATTTTATTCAGTTTGGCCTACCCAAACCTTCGGCACCACCAAGCTTTAGACCGTCTACCAAACCATCATCTCCAAGCCCATCGTCTAGTAAGCCATCTTTTAGGCCATCTACAGCAACACCCACCTTATTTGGCTTTACATATAAGCCAACCCAAACTGATAACCCTTCGAGACAACCAACGGGTCGTCCAACGTACTTAAGAAGCAACCCAACGGGTGAACCTACACAGAACCCTATAACAAACCGCCCAACGGGAAAGCCAATCAGTAATACTCCAACTGTATCAGAAACATCTATATATCCAACACAGTCCCCTACCGCTGTTAAAAAGCCATCGCCAATGCCAACACTTGCAAAGGATGATGGTGCCCCAAAAAATACAGCGCATCGCTTCTTTTCTCGCTGGAACCCTTTGTACTACAGCCTTGTTTTAGCTACCGCGGCCGCGAGCTGTGTGTATGCGTGCTGTTGTTCTTCATGCAGGAAATATAGGGTTACACCTAGGCCTCGACCACCAGCCTTTTCTGAGATTACAGCTATTGAGGCCAAAGTAATTAGAGAAGTCTCCCAGCAAATGCTGTCGCACACGATGAAAACCGCGACTCAAGTAGCACTCGAGAACATTTTACTCAACGTACTCATCGACCATTTGATGGAAAAAGAAATCACTCTATCTTTGCAAGCGGAGCTTGAAAATCCCCTGTATGAATCAGAAGATATTGCACATCAAAGCAATAATCTCACGTATACAGTGACCGAGTGTGACACTAATACTGTCAGTAATGGCATCATTGTTGACCACATTGCACCTATCTCTGAAGAAGCATCAATTGAAGACCTAATGGAACAGGGAGAAATTTATCACGGCCGAGTTACGCATGAGAATATATCCAATTCAAATGACTCCGATAGCTCTGATGATGAGAGTGAGGACGCTCCCATGTCGCAATACTCAAGTTCCAGTTCAAAAGAGTATAGTAGCTACTCTATGTCATCACTAGACAGTTATCTATCGCCCCAAGAATATCGTTCACTTCATGGGCCAAACGACAGTGACAGCGATGACATGTCAAGCGTTTACATCCCCGAAGAGATGAGAAACCTCTCGCGCCCATCCAACCCGCCACATGCCTCTCCAGCTGAGCAAGATGCCGGCAAACTTTCAATATTGAGTTTATTTCGAAGCTCGTCTGTCAGGCCTCAACAAGCTGTGCAGCAAGGTGAGATAGCGAGCATCACTGGAAAGACAAGCGTCCACTTCGGTCAAGTGCTACCACTCAACGAGGGTAGTACTTGGAATGGACTATAACAAACGCAGTATTTTTACTGTTTCTGGGCTATACTAGAAGTTATCATGACTGAGTTAAAGTGAAAATCGGGTGATGTTATGAACACAAAGTGGTGCTTTCAAGGAGCCCTTCGTACCCTGCTTTTTGTGACAGGTCTGACCACAGCAGGGGGCAGTTTTGCAGAGCAACAACCGTTCTACTGTCCGCAAAATCATGGTTATGTACGTATCGGCATGACAGAACAAGAAGTCCTCAGAAATTGCGGCCAACCCACTTCAAAAGAAAAATCTAAACAAGCAGCTGTCGAGCAAGTACCTGTCACACAGCTCATCTACAGCACTTTAAATCCCGATCCGGTCTATCGAGGCTATGAACTCATTTATAACACTTGGTCACTACCAATTGGTTCATACGGAAACAACCTGGAAGTGAATATTATCGACAATAAAATCAGCTCTATTCGCTTAAATGGCTCAGATACCAATGCGTCAAGCGTATGTAATAATCGCTCATTTGCGGTAGGTGACTTGGCTGATAAAGTCTTTTCTGCCTGCGGTAGCCCTTCTATGACCAACAAAACTTTCATTAACCGCTCTGTAAAAAGTAAAGAAAAACCTGTCACATGGACTTATTATATCGATCAATACCAACCTACCTTTAAACTCATTTTTATAGATGGTCGATTGCGTGCTATTGAATAAACTCGCTGCGTTCTTTCTGATCTTTGATCAAATGCCTTTTATACTAGGCTTATTGCTCCTAGGCTTTACGTTTGGAAACCGCAGCCTCTTCTACCATGCAAGCTGTGTGGTGTTTATAAGCACAATTCTTAATGTAGCACTCAAAGTTACTTTTCAAGTGCCACTCTCACCCAGCCTACATCAAATAGGGTTCGCCTTTCCAAGCGGTCACATGCAGCTTGCAACTGTCTTGTATGGCTGGATAGCGCTTCAGAGTAACAACCGACTCTTCCAGTTACTCACGATAGGATTACTCGCAGGCATCGCCTTTGGCATTGTGCACTTTGGGTACCATACCTGGTTTGATATATTCGGTGCTATTTTTTTTGCAGGGCTCATCCTCAGTTTTTATCAAATACTGATAACGTACAAAAAAACCTACATTTTTTTAGGGGCTTTCGCAACAACATCCCTTGCAATGCTATACATTGCTTATCGATATACTATTCCATTTCATGCCTGGGTGGCTTATTGTGTGCTCGTTTTACTTATCATAGCCCCCAAAAAACTCAGGCTGTCTGATTAAACCTTGCAGCAACAGCACGCCCAAACTCCCTCACCCATATCACCGACTGATAAAATAGATTAGAGCAAATTGAGCTGTTAAAAAAACGCTTTTGAATCAACACCCAAATGCGTTTGTCTGATTTATTGCTTTTACCCCAATATAGGCGTTTTTTCAAAACCTTGTCACGCTTTAGAAGTAGCTCAAACATCTCCTCAGATACAAGACTCACCCCAAGCCATTGTTTTGCGAGTAAAATTGCCTCATCAACCACCGGTAGGATATGTTTTTGGGCTGCAACTGTACGTAACTGCATGACATCCAAATTTTTTGTATTCAAAAAAGCAATAATATCCACTAACCAAATTAAATAAGACCAACCATGCTTTGCGGCATGCAGACATAAATATAATACATAATCTTCTTCATTAAATAGCTGCATGCGTTGGGCGCTTTCAGCAAAAATAAATTCCTTTGCATATGTTTTCCAGTGAACTTCTATGCGCCCATAAGCCGTTTTTTTCCGGTAAACAATATCCTTATGAACACTCCAGCGGCTCATGCAGCGATAATACTTCAGCTTTCTATCCGAGATTACACGCGTATAGCCCTGCCGGCATAATAAACCATCCACTTTTAATAAATCTTTAGGCAATATGAATATGTCTAAATCACCAGAATAACGCATTAGTTTGCGCCCCCAAAGCATTTCGTTTAGAGCAGGCCCCTTTAAAAGAATGTGTGGTATTTTTTCCGCTTGAAAGAGACGTTGCAAATGACTCCAAATTCCCATGAGTTTCAGTTGACCTTGTAATATAACGCGTGCTTTTTGAGACAACAGCGTCATTAGTTGGGCGTCAACATAAGGTTTTAAATCACCTGAAAAGACCTGATAAACCAATAACAATAGGCGTTCATTGTGTAATAACTCCAAAAATTGATGCGCATCCAGTGATTTTTCTAGATAAGGCACACATTCAAATAATGTCATCTCCCCTAACGCATATCGACAACACATACGCGCAACGATTACTGCTTGTGTCGTTTGCTCTGAGTCCCACATACATTAAACCTCGGCGACTACTTCAGACATTTGTTGCACGGTTACACCATACAACCCGTGCTTTTTCAACACCTCAAAAATATGTGAGAGCGCCTCGGTTACCGTAAGTGCTGAGGTATCAATGACAACTTCTGGCTGCAGTGGTGCTTCATAAGGCGCATCCACCCCCGTAAATCCTTGAATAAGACCTGCTTCCGCCCTAGCATACAACCCCTTAATATCACGCGATTTACAGACCGATACAGGGGTTGAGACATAAATTTCAATAAAGCCACCATACGGAACAATTTGTTCACGAACCACTTGCCGCATTTTTGCATAAGGCGCGATTGCTGCAACAATGGCAATGCCGCGATGCTTTGTAACTTCTGAAGCAATATATCCCAAGCGCCCAATATGCGTGTCCCGGTCTTCCTTAGAAAAGCCAAGCCCCTTCGACAAATGCTTGCGTACGATATCTCCATCTAAAAACGTGACACGTCTCTTATTATCCTCTAATAATTTGGCCTCAACCGCTTTTGCAAGGGTTGACTTCCCAGCCCCCGATAACCCTGTAAAAAAAAGTGTAAAACCTTGCTCATGTCGCGGTGGATGCGCTGCTTGTAACGTTTGAATCACGTCAGGAAACGAAAACCAACTGGGTAGCGGCACCCTTTCTTTTAATGCTTCTCTAAGTGCTGTGCCTGAAACGGTTTGTACCGTATCAGAGGGCTCAAGTTCATCCGTACTTAAAAAAGCCGATTTCTCTTTCACATAAACAATTTCAGGAGAAGCTACCATTTCAATTTCCAACTCATCCTGATGCGCTCGCAATAACGCTTGTGCAGCATATGCATCATAAAAGGGTTTATTTTGACAGTTCAAACCAGGTCCCGCATGGTCACGCCCCACAATAAAGTGCGTTGCGCCATAATTTTTACGAATCATTGCGTGCCAAAGCGCCTCTCGTGGCCCACCCATGCGCATCGCAAGTGGCAACAAACTGAGCATGGCATGATTTGAGTAATATTTTAAAACATGCTCATAGCATTTAATACGTAACACATAATCAATATCGCCAGGCTTTGTCATGCCAACCACTGGATGAATTAAAAGCGCTGCATCAACTTTTTTTGCAGCACGCGCTGTTAATTCAAAATGCGCACGATGCATCGGATTTCTTGTTTGAAAAGCAATTACACGTGACCAGCCATACAGTTGAAATAATTGTTTCAGCTGTGCCGGCGTATGCCTGTACGCCACAAAGTCATAATGCGCCACACGTGATAGCTGCTTTAAACTTCCGCCTAAATACCAGCCCCCCGCTTGATGGTACAGGTAATGTACCCCTGGATGGTATGTGTCTGTTGTACCAAATACAAGGCTTGCTTCCAGCGCCTTATCAGCTTGCCATATCGATGAAAGGGTTAATTGTGCAATTGGGGTATTTTCATCGTCTACTAAAACAATGCTGTCTCCCAATGTACATTGCGTAGCAAAATCTTCTGATACATCCAGTGTAATTGGCATAGGCCAAAGTGTGCCATCTTTTAGACGCATCTTGTCACATACCGAGACGTAATCTTGCTTCTCTAAAAAACCATTAAGCGGTGAAAATGCACCATTTAGCAAGCACTCAACATCACACAATTGTCGCTTTGTGAGCGTCCAATACAACGTGTTCTTCTCCGTCATGCACTCCTTCCTTTTTATGTGTGTTTGCTTGTGTTAATACAATACTATGATGTGCAAATGCGCACATTTCGTCTTGATGAGAAATCACCACAATCGTCAATTTCCCTGATAATTGGCTCAGTGCTTGCTGAATTTTTTGAATATTTTCTGCATCCAGTGAGCTCGTACTTTCATCAAGTACTAAAAGCGCAGGCTTCATGAGTAAAGCTCGTGCAAGTGCAATGCGCTGCCGCTCGCCCCCCGAAAGTCTTACCCCTCTATCCCCAAGCATCGTATCAAGCCCTTCATCTAGATGGCGTACAAAATCAGCTGCGGCTAAATCAAGCACATCCCATAATGCATCATCTGCTTGCTGTTGACTAAACCAAGTTAAATTGTCACGCACAGATGCATTAAATAAAAAAACATCTTGTGTAACGTATGCAATTCGCTCACGCCATGCAGCATTATTGTCTGATTGAAGCCGCTCGTTATCAATCCAAATATCACCACTCATTGGCTGTAAAAGCCCAACTAATACATCAGCCAAGGTCGATTTTCCAACACCTGATGGTCCGACAATAGCTGTTGTGCTATTTTTAGGGAGCGTAAAAGACACGTCTTGTAACACCATACAATCAGGCTTTGATGGATAAGCAAAACACACATTCTGAAACACAATGTGTTCGTCAAATATTATCTTTTTTGTATCACGTGCAACCGACTTTCTTGCACGCTTACAATCATGTAAAAGCGCCTGAATGGCTATATAAGCAGGCAATTGATGCAAAATGCGCTGGTACATTTGTTGACTACTCGACACCATAGGCAGTACACGCGAAAAGACAATCAAAAGTAATAAAAGCGTTGCTAAGGGCACATTAAAAACCGTTAGCGCCGCATAAAGCAAACCGCTCAATAGCACGACAGAAGCGCAGGCATATAGTAGTTTGCTTCTTGCGGTCATTATACTTAAATGCGCATTTTCACCCTCTAGCGCTTCATTGACATCGACTAACTGCTTTACAAAACGCGTTTCAAGCGCTGAACCTTGAATCATTTTCAAGGCCGCAAACTGTTCACTGATGGCTTGAAACAATAATTGATTTTTTTGTAGGTGCGCACCGCCTGCACGTGACGTTAAATGATGTAACGGCAACATGAAGCTCAGTAAAATGAGTGCACAAAGCACTGCAAGCAACGTCATTTTAAACGACAAAAAACACGCAAGCCCCGTATACACAACGATAAGCAGCACATGATTCATAAGCGTTAATAGTTGATAATTGCACAGAGCAATACCTTGCACTTGTGTTGTCAAACTATATAACACATCCGACATTTTTCGCTCTAAAAAAAAAGGCCAAGGCGTTTGTAACAATTGTTGATGCAAAGTTGCTCGTAAATATTTGGTATAGTGACGCTGCAGCGCTGCACTTGTCACTTGCTCTGCATAAGACAATACAGCCAGAACACTTACTATCAGTGTATATAGGCATAGCATGCTCACCAAACTCATGGGTAAGTGAAGCGCTTCAAAAAAAATACGTACAGATGTTGTAATACCTGTGTTAGCACTCGGTCCAAGCGATAACCCTATCAGTTGCAGTAGTGGTAAAATTAACAATAAGCCAACACCTGATGTGACACTGCGCATCAACATCAAAAAAAACGTCACGCAGGTGCGCATGCGGTGAAATCGTAGTAAATCACGTAACAAATTGCAGATGAGACGAAGGTTTTTCAGCGGCCGCATCGCTCTAAGCTTTAAGTGACACTAAAAACGCTTCGCGAAGCATTGGCTCTAAAAACGCTTGTGCATCCGCTATTGCAACGCTTTCATCCAAAGCATAGGTTGTTTGCAAATAAGTAGTTATCTCTTTTAAGGTCATGGACTTTTCTTCAAACAATGCCCACAACTCCGCCCCCACAACATTCAACCCATAATAAGTGCCGTCTGCTGGATGCATTAACACGACTTCTTCTTCCACTTGGGTGTATACAACCTCATCGTTTTGTATCAGTGGTTGTGTCATATCAAATGCGTGCATTTTTTCTTTCTCCTAAAGATACCCATAAGTTTCCATGACATCTCGATGTGCATCAATCACTTGATTCACCTGTCCTCGTGTCAGCGTATTTTTCCAGTCTCCGACCACGCCTTTTCGAAAAAAAGATTTTGCATTAGGTGGTTTCTCTTTAAATCCATACTCTTTTTCTAAGCGCTGAAGTCGCGCAATGTCTGAATGTTCTAAAGCACGCTCTATTTGTCCAGGTTTCGCCTCAAGTTTTAAAAAGTTGGCTGCTTTTGTGAATGTTTCAAGCGGATTTGCTTTCATATCTTCATAACGCAACACTAAGCAAGACATCTCTTTTACCGATTGCCAACTCTTCACATGCATCGACCAAGACAGTAACTGTTGGCGTAGTTGATCATGCTGCTTTTTATGCCCTCCACAAAATGAAAAATCTGGCTTTTTCATTTTGTGAATGGCTTTATCAATAGAGCAGTTTAAATGATTAGCAAGCGAAATAGTCACGTCTAATGGATTTCGAATAAAATACAATGCGCCAAGGCTGTCTGCTGGTGGAATTAATGCCCGCCCATCCGACAAATAAGTGTATGCATCATGAATTTTATGATATTTCACACCATTGCCATGCGCTGCATACCAGCTATAAACGGCAGGGCGTAACATATCCAACTCATCATGCGAAAGTGCTGCACTATCAAACCCAAGCGCATCATCCACCCAACTGCGCGCACTTGCAATCTCCCCTGTACGAATCGCATCCAACGCCAAGGGCTCACCTGACGCGTCTAGCATGTGGGCTAAAAATACTCTAAACCATGTATTGCCTGATTTTGGATACGATGCTAACCAATAAATACCTGTTCTATCAGACACGTTGCATGCCCCGCTCTGACAAATCAGCTTCCACCAAACCTACAAGCTCATCCAATCGAAATCCTGCTTTAGGGCGCATAATACGCACAATACTCACACGGGAGGCGAGCTCGCCTACATGTTTTAGGTGCAACTTTGATTTGCCAAGGCCTTTTACGTAAGGATAGCGATATGTATTATTTTTTAAGGGTAATGCCTTTTGCACCCCCTCAACGGGTTGAAACGAAAACGTATCAAGATTATGAGCACTCAAGACATACATCACTTTTAACGGCAATTGTTTGGTATAAAACTGTGATGCAAGGGGCACTGAAAACTTTTCGTGCTGCGGTCTCACCCGTCTCAATGTATGTGTTTCGACTGCTAACTTCTTGCTTGTATCAGCCCATAGTTTAATTTGAGGGAAGCTTGGTAACACCTCCCCGTCTGAGTTAATCGCACATACATCATCAGCCAGCACCGAATAGCCTCGGCGCATAAAAGCGCCAGACAAAGTTGACTTTCCAGCACCTGAGCGCCCAGAAAAAGAAATACACGCATCTCCCACCTTTATGGCATTTGCATGCAATAAAAATAGTTCTCGCTGCATAAGCAATGCCCCCATGCAGGAGCCTAATAAAAACAAGCGAATACTGTCTTCATCGACCAAAGGCATAGGCTCAATTATAATACGGCATCCATCACGTACTAAGTAGCGCGCAACACCTGGAACGCTAAGCCACAAAGCATTATCATCTGCTTGGTAAAAAGCGCCTCGTGCGGTGATGTTTTCAAGCCCATGTTCACTGACGTCGCCAAGCGCAATCAGGATATCTGGTATGATATGTTTCGTATTGTCACAAGGTAGCAACTCGGGCAGCGCTAAAGCGCTTTGAATATGCAACCCAAAAGCATGATAAAAAAACATCTCCCTTAATCCTTCAAGACATCAATCCTTGAGGTATTCTTTCATAAATCACGGCTGACTCAAAGCGCTCAACTATACAAATACTGTAATTTATTATAACGTTCTTGCTAAAAGGTTTTTACACACATGCGCACCATTCAAAAAATAGCTTTCTTTTATCGCATGCCTTTTAAACAAAAAGGCCTATTTATCCTTAATGTTTGTTTATGCGGTATTGCACGCGCATGTATCCTCTTATTTCCATTAAACCGTTTATCCATATACTTTGGCACGCTCAACAAAAACATTATTTCATCCACCATTATCTCTAAAAAAGAGCGTTACTATGCCATCCAACTCCAACGCTCTATTCGATTAGCCGCCCGATATACCCCCTGGAATTCAAACTGCTTGACGCAGGCCATGGTTGCAAAGTTTTGGTGCAATCGTTTGCATATTTCCTACATTTTATATATTGGGTTTGCAAAAGATGCTGAAAAACCTAGTGGATATGCTGCTCATGCGTGGCTTACAGCAGGCCCTATCGCTATTACCGGCGGCAATAGCTTTTCAAGCTTCCGCGTTATCTCAAGCTATGTACCAAACACGATATTATCGCAGGGAATAAACGCATGATACATGGTATTTTTTATCGCACCCCCTCATCTCATCGGTTTGAACAAACCCTTCATTTAGACGAACTCACACTCAACCCCTCGCACGAGCATATGCGTACCTGGTCATCAAAAACCCTTTGGCTTGCAAAGGTTTTCGAGACCGAAGCCCCCCAACACACGCAGTATATATCACAACCGATTGTCGCTTGGGTACGACTCGATAACCGAGAAGAACTTATCACGCAACTTCAACTACCATGCACCTCATCAGATACCGATATTCTCTTAGCCGCTTATCAAGCTTATGGTGAAAACTGCACTTCACACTTATTGGGTGATTTTTGTTTTGTGATTTATGACACCGATACAAATACCTTGTTTTGTGCGCGCGACCAAATGGGCGTGAAGCCTTTTTATTACTACTGTGATGAGCGCATATTTGTGTTTTCCACCTCCTTGCTACTGTTTCATACACTCAACTGTGTGCCTGTAAAACCTAGCATGGCCTGGGCTTGCAAGTTCTTGGTAGCCAATCTCTCTATGGATTTTGAAAAAACCGCCTACGATAAAATACTCAAACTTCCCCCTGCCTCTCAAATTCGCGTGACAAAGGCACGCTTATCTAAAACACGCTATTTTGAATTTCATACCGAAAAAGTGCAGTTTAATAACACTGATGACTATGTAGCGTACTATCAAGAAGCGCTCGAGCGTGCCATCAAAACACGTATACAAACACCCCACCCTCTCGGTACAGAAAGCAGTGGTGGGCTCGACTCATCAACCGTTACAGCCTACGCCGCAAAATACTTTAACCGCTCTTTAAAAGATTTATACGTTTTTGGCTTTGCACAGCTTGAAAGCGAAGCCAAAGACATTCTAAGTCTCAGTCAGCAATATCACTTGGCAAATAACTATATTTCTTGTAACGCTCTTACAACGCATTACAAAAACGAACATACACTGCGCACACTCGGTGCGCCAGTTGAACATGCTAATGCGACCGCACATCAAATTTTTTATGAACTCGCCGCCAAGCATCACGTAAAAACCTTGCTGTCAGGGTTTGGGGGGGATGAATTTGTTACAACAAATCACGGCAATTTATATTTCTATGAGCTTCTTCAGCAAAAAAAATACTATAAGCTCTACCAGTCACTGCATGGAAACCCACTAACACGCGCACTACGCTTTGCAAAATTTCGCTACCAAACCACAGCAACCGGTGGATGTGCCGACACCCGTATATTAAGAGCGCTTCAGTCGCGCTGGCCTGATATAATAGTTCCACAACACTTAGCGAGCGCCTATGGCCTTCAAGAACAATACCATGCCAAAGGACTATTCGTTTATAACCACAAAAACCTTGACCAGTTTACCCTCGAAAACCGCTGGGCTCCCTTTGTGACAACTCGCCTTGAAAATTGCACCTTAATGGCAGCATCCTATGGCATTGAGTATCGTTGGCCCTTGCTTGACTCACGCTTAATTCAATGTTTTTTATCCATTCCAAGTGCCGAAAAATGTAAACATGGTTCAGGGCGATATCTGCATGCACGCGCCGTTTCAGGTATTGTCCCAAATCATATTGCCAAAGCTCACAAAAAGAATATGGGTAGCCGCGTCACACCTTATCCTGAAGCGCCCACTCTAAATCAGGCATTACACCCCGACTTAAAGCCGCTCATTGACCTTTCTAAATTAAATACACACGCCAATTTCTTGAAAGAAAATCCGCAAAACGCGCGTAATCTCGCTGTAACCTTTCAGCCCAAAAAAAACATAGACGCTGTGAATCAACTGGATAATTGGCTCAAATATTATTTCCCTAATGGATGTGACTGGGCAGATACCCCTGCATGAAACATATTATTAAAAAACTAAAAGACACTAAACATCCACGTTTTATCTTCAGCTATCGTTATTTTTTACCCAACCTAGCAGGTCCAATTGCACTGCATCGAAAGCTCTTTTTTTTAAGTCTCAAAAAGCCGTCTCATCTTTTAATCAGTGTATATGGTTATATACGCTGGATAAGCGTACAAGCCTGGATAGTGAGCTATAAAGCTACTTTAAAACACCACAACAACACCATGAGCCAGCCCAAACATGTCCTTTTTCTTACCTTGCTAAAATTAAGCCTTATCCATCACATTGCGCCACGCTATTACTTTAAATATAAACTCTATAAACCACACAATAAAAAACACATATTTAACTATTTTTATAATGCTGAACTTCCCTACTTTCATGATTATACCAACAAAAATTTTGCTCATTACAAAAAGGCACAAGCGCTAATTAGCGATAAACAACGTTTTGCTGAAGCATTACATGCGCAAAAAATACCCTGTGTATTAGGCAAAGTATATGATACAGAAGCACTTAAAAAAGACCCATCCCTATTACTGTCTCAGAAAACTATCTTTTGTAAACCACTGAATGGCTCGCAAAGTATCGATGCCTTTCTAGTCGTCTATGATGAAAACACACTGTCTCATGGCATCAAACCTATCAAAACAGCTGATATATACGGTACAAATAAAGTCCGCGCCTATCTCAATACCGTGTTTTCGAGGCATCATGCACTGCTCATTCAACCTTTTATCGAGGATAATCCTGAAATGCAGGCATTATCGGGGCAAATCGCTTGTACAACCGTTCGAATCATTACAACAAAGTCACAGGGAAAAACGCCTACACTTTTATATCTGCAACTTGAAATACCACGCCCTAAAACCACCACACAAACCTATTCTATTTACCCACTGACTCTCGATACACTTGATATAGCGCCAACTTTCCAAACAACAAACAAAATACGCCCTCAGGATAAACCATACCCTATTGTTTCAGATGCGCTTAAAGAAGCGCTCCGAAAAGCTATCCGTTATTGCACCAAGGCACATCTCACGTTGCTCGACTTAAACAGCGTATCGTTTGATGTCATTCTATCGAAAAATGGCCCTGTTATTTTGGAAGCAAACTATAATTGGTCTGTTGAAACCCTCTACCAATCCATTGATATCACGTCACCAGAGAAACACCCTGCCAAAGATTGGCTCAATCATATCGTGCATGTTAAATAACATTATGGCCTACATACTCCCCCTCAAACGCCCCCAAATTACACCCAAGTATTCATGCATTGCTGTGTTAAATCGCGCAATATACTCAACACTCGGTAAAAACCGCCGCCATGATTGATGTTGTTTATTGGTTAAAACATGGTAGTCGCAGGGAGCTGCGATAGGATGAAGCCCTTGCTTCTCAAACAGCATCATAGCGCGCGGCATATGTTTTGCTGAGGTCACCAAATAAAAAGGCTTATCTCCTACTAAAGTGCGCGTTAAACGCGCTTCATCTGCTGTGTTCATTGAGTCGGTAATGAGTATACGGTGAGCCTTTGGTACCTGCAACGAATCAGTAAACTCCGCATAGCGCACAGACACAGCATATTCAGGTTTAGATAAACTTGCGCCTGATAAAATAAGCTCGGCTTTGGGTAGTTGACGATATAACCGGACCCCCTCAAGCGCACGCCTTAGGCTTGAAGCACTCAACGCATCACTTGCAGGAATGCCCGGCACTTCTTCCACACCACCGCCTAAAACAAGCACCCAATGCACATCAGGATTCACGGCTCTAACACGCGCATAACGCTGCTCGAGGTATCCCATCATACGGTTGGGTAGCCACGGAGTGCTCACCACATACAAACTAACCCACACGAATAAAAGTATCATTCCCACACGCTTTTCGGTGCGCGTACGCCGACTCCGAAGCAAATACAAGCTTAAGCCTATTAAAATGAAAAACAACCAAAAAAATGGACTTAATAAGTACTCACAAAACCCTCGAAGCAATACTGCTTGTATGCCACTCGCCATCTCAAAATCTCCTTATTTATAACGAGCACGCCCCATCCAATAGAGCCCAATGACAGCAAATACAGCAGTTGGTAAAACAGCGGCTAATTCGGGCGGCCAATGTAATACATCGGCAAGTGGTCCAAAAAACCGGTTCATTAAATGAAACCCAAAACCAACACCCGCACCTGTTAAAAGTTTTGCGCCAATGGTGGATGAGCGCAGTGGCCCAAACACAAACGGAATTGCAAGTATCATCATAACAACCGTTGCAAAGGGTTGAACCAAACGCTGCCAATACTCCAGCTTATAATGAAAAAATGCACCGCTTGCATGCTCATTTTTTACATAGCTTCTCAATGCTAAAAAATCCAACTCGCTTGGCTGCTTACCACTTACACGTAACAAAATCACGTCCAATGGAATATGCCAGGGGAGCTCCTTAAACGTGTGCACAGCCGTGTTATCGCCTTGGAAGCGTGTTTCTTCAACATCATATGCTTGCCACTTTCCTTCTGTATGCACTAAAGTTCCTATTTTCCGTACAAAGGTTAAAGCACGTTGAGAATTAAAATGGAATTGTTCAATGTGTTGCAGTTTTTTGTCTGATAAGGCGTCTCCAATGACAATATAGTCTTCATTAACTTTAAACCAGACACCATGCAAAGTTTCCATAGCTTGCCCATTGTTCATTGCTTCCCAACGTTTCTTGCTTGCAAGTGATAACAGGTGCGGCGAAAACACTTCTCCCAATAATGCTACAAACAAAACCACCACCACGGATGCTTTAAGCACGGCCCAGGTAATGCGTCTTACCGAAACACCTGCCGCTTGCATCACAATTAACTCTCGGTGACTGGCTAAGTTTCCAAGTCCCATCAACGCTCCCAGCAAGCATGCCACAGGAAAAAACAAATATATCTCACCTGGCACTTCTAATAACATCACGAGTAATGCTTGTTGAATATGATATTGCCCGCGCCCCAAGTCATCTAACTCATTTACAAATAAAATAAACAATTGCAAACCAATTAGTACCAGTGTTACTAGTGCAATCGTACTTAAAACAGTTTTTGCAATATAACGGTCAAGTAACTTCATGCAGCACTCACCTGATTTCGCCAAATTAATCCGCATCCCACCAAAAGCATTGCACCATGTAAGCTCCCGGCGCCAAGCCACCATGAGATTTTTCCGCTCGCAATGGCATCTCGTGCTACAAATAATAAATCAGCGTATAAAATAAATAATAAGATGGCCGGTAACAAGCTGGCATACTTGCCAGCGCGTGGATTGACACGACTAAGCGGCACACCAATGATGGTTAAAATAATGACCATGAGTGGAATTGAAAAACGCCACACAAGCTCAGCCGCCTTAGCACCTTCATTGTTAATAGGCCATAAATCGGCCGTTTTAACCGCGCGTAAATCGCCCGCCTTAGGCACAATGACAGGTTCGGGTAGTGGTGTTTCATAGGCTTTAAAGTGGACCACACGATAATCCGCATGCCCGGGTCTGCCTTGATAAGCATGCCCATTTTCTAAAAGCAATGCATGTGTCCCTGTTTTTGCATCGTGGGTAATATGTGCTTTATCTGCCATCAACACATCCCACTGTTGGGTTTGCTTTTTTTTATCAAGTCGCGCCAGGAAAACACCTTTTGCTTCAGAGGACTCACGCTTCATTTTATCTACGTAAAATACCGCATCACCTCCAGGTAAACTACCAAAGCGCCCAGGCTCAAGCGTTTGTATCAACACTTGAACGCCTGTGCTGCGCAATAGCTTCGTACGTTCAACAGCAATCGTTGGATTCACCCACAGCAAAATAACAAGCACCACCAGTGCAACCCCTGACGCCATCACCAAACTATGTTTTAAAAGCTTGGGAGGGCCATACCCACACGCATGCAATACCGTCATTTCACTGTCAACGTATAGACGTCCATAAGCAAGTAACAGTGCCATATAAAAACCCAGCGGCATTAAAAGTCCCATCAACATCGGCAATTCAAGCGCTAATATTTTCAGGATAAATGTAGCAGGAATTTTACCACTGGCTGCCTTAGCTAAATACCGCACAAATTGATTGCTCATAAAAATAAGCAACAAAATGCTCGTTAATGCAAACAAGGTTGTGAATACTTCTTTGGCCAAATAACGAAAAATAAGCACGGTTTAATTGCCCCACACGCAAAAGAAGAAGTTGCACAGTATAGCCAAGTGACTTAGGCCTCGCTAAAATAACAGTTTTTGCACATCAGAGGAAGTCGCTATGATATACGAACTCATCACAACCCCTGCATTTGATGCTGAACATTGTATTGTCATCGGCTGCTTCGAGGACCATGCACTTCCTGTTAAGGCGGATGACTCAACGCTTAAACGCCTCGCTAAAACACTGAGCCACAAGGGCGATGTGCTTTGGCATCAAACCACTAATGCCCCCACACTGCTTGTACACTGCGGTGATGAAAAAGAAACAAATTTACGTGATCTAACTCCCATTATTCAGCACATTCTAACAGCGCTTAACCAACAAAAAATAACACAGGCAACTATTTATCTTCCTCAAATTAAACAAGTAACACCGAATCAACAAATTGAACATATGGTACTTACATTTGAGGCTTTACGCTATACACAGCCACATCTTAAAAGTGAGCCACACCCAAGCCGACCATCCCTTGAGTCAATCCGTTTTTACTTGGAATACGCAACCGATAAGGCCATACTAACGGCACGCGCAATTGCCGAAGGCGTTAAATGGACACGAGACCTTGCAAACTTACCCGCAAACCAATGCACACCGAGCTACCTCGCTAAAGAAGCGGTGCAATTTGCAAAGGGACACAAAACGCTCAGCACACGTGTGCTTGAGCGCAAAGACATGCAAAAACTCGGTATGAATACCTTTTTATCGGTTGGACAGGGCAGCAGTGAACCACCCAAGTTAGTTGAAATTCAATACACGGGCACAACAAGCACCAAAGCACCGATTGTTTTGGTCGGGAAAGGCATTACGTTTGACTCTGGCGGCATTTCACTGAAAGCGCCCAAAGGCATGCATGAAATGAAATACGACATGGCAGGTGCTGCCAGCGTATTGGGTGTTATCCGGGCATGCACCCTGATGAAACTTCCTTTAAATGTAACAGGATTACTTGCTTGCAGTGAAAATATGCCGGGGGGCGATGCAACAAAGCCTGGTGATGTTATTACCAGCATGCTTGGTAAAACCATTGAAATTACCAATACCGATGCTGAAGGTAGGCTTGTGCTCTGTGACACACTCACCTATGCCGAGCGGTTAAAACCTGAGCTTGTCATTGACATTGCAACCCTCACAGGTGCTGTTATCGTGTCGCTTGGTCGTTTTGCAAGTGCCTTTATGACAGAAGATGAGCGACTCGCTGAAATGCTCGAAGTTGCAGGGCGCGAAAGCTGTGACTTTGCTTGGCGCATGCCTCTTGATAGCTACTATCAAGAAGCGCTTGAAAGCCCTATAGCCGATATGATTAATGCCTCACTCGATGGTGAAGCAGGTAGCTTAACTGCTGCAGCTTTTCTTGCGAATTTCACCAAAAACTTTCGCTGGGCACACATAGATATTGCAGGCACTGCCTGGAAATCTGGCAAACAACATCAAGCAACCGGGAGACCTGTCCCACTTTTAATGAACCTTTTAAGACATCTTGCTCATGCGCATTGATTTTTATGTGCTTAAAAACGAGCACCCTGACGCACTCAAGCAGGTTGTAGCGCGCCTGCTTGAAAAAGCTTACCAACAACACTTACGCACGTGGGTTGTATGCAACAATATAAAAGAAGCTGAAACACTCGATGACTGGCTTTGGACTTATAAAGTCGACAGTTTTCTGCCGCACAGCCTTGCCTCAAACTTGGATGAAGGCGTTAATCCCCCCATTCAAATTAGCGTAGGTGATACAATGCCACCGACAGAAAACTTTGACTTACTCTTAAACCTAAATGAATGCATCCCTGCTTATCCGCTGACCTTTGAACGTGTGCTTGATGTAGTTGCGGCCGACCAAAAAGTGGCTGGCCGTACACGCTACAAACAGTATCAGCAGCTTAACCTGCCCATACATACACACCACCTTTAAGTGCCCCCTAATAAAGATCGGTTGATAAAGGCGAGGGATTAAACGGTGGTCTATTATTTTCCGTTTCATCTGCATCTGCTTCTTGTGCTTGGTTGAGCGTCTCCTCTGGTAATAGTCGGGCTGCTAAACGTTGAATAAACGCATCATACAAGTCACGCCTTGGCAAACTGAGAGAGAAATGTAGTACGTTACCCGCATCATCTTTATCGACTTCCAAGCAACTATTTGGCAACTCATTCTCTGCCTTAAATGCATCCCACTCTTTTAAAACAGCCTGCATAAATTGCACCAGTGCTTGCTTCTCTTTTGCAGTCAACTCACTCAGTTCACAATTTAAAGTCATGGTTAACGTCATCGACTCGCGATCGTTATCAATCAAGAGCAAGCCTCGTGCCACTAAGTCTGCAATCACTTCAGCATCAAACTCAGCTTCATTTTCATCCAAGTCAAGCGTATCGTGCACGCTACCCAAAGCCTCTAGCGCTTCAAGGGTTTTGGTGAGCGTCTCTTTTGTATCGGCTGTTTGGAACGCTTTGTCCTCTGCTTCGGTATCTGAGTTTTCCTCGGCGTCGTCTCCACCACCGCCGCCGCCACCATGCCCGCCACAAACACGTTTAGGCGCAACTTCTTTAAAGCACACTTTACAACGAACCCGCACTGCCTCAAGGGCTGCCTCTTCTTTTTCTTTTGCCTCACGAGCCGCTTTCAGTTTTAATACAGCATCCGCTTCGGGGGCTTCAGACGCTGCCACCTTAGATGCTTGTTCAATTTCTTTTTTAGACATAAAACCACCACAACTTTTATGTGCGAACTTACAGAACACACTATAGTTTGTAACCACCCACGTCATGTCGAGCATCGCGAGACATCTCCAGGAGATTCCTCACATCCGTTCGGAATGACGTGGGGGAGTTACTACATTTTCAATTTGCTCAATAACTATATACTGTACCGTTTCATAAGATATGCTGCAATTGCTTGAATTCCCATAGCCTCTCCCCCCTCAGGCTTTCCGGGCGTTGTTCTGGCATTCCAAGCCATCAAATCACAATGCATCCATGCCACATCTTTTGGCACAAATCGCTCAAGAAACAATGCTGCCGTAATCGCACCACCATAAGAAGAGCTCGCAGAATTTGCTAAGTCTGCAATACTTGACTCAAACAAACGCGTATAGTTTTGATACAAGGGCAGGCGCCATACTGGGTCTCGCATCTCATCTGAATGCTTCACCACTGCTGTTGCAAATGCATCATCATTACTAAACATCGCTGTGATTTCTGTACCCACAGCAATGCGAGCAGCACCTGTGAGGGTTGAAAAGTCAATGAGCAGCTCAGGTTTATGTTCGGTGGCCTTCACCAAGGCATCAGCAAGAATTAAACGCCCCTCCGCATCGGTATTATCAATTTCAACCGTTAAACCGTTACGCATGGTAAGCACATCACCCGGACGATAAGCTGATGCACTCACGGCATTTTCAACAGCTGGAATATAAAGCTCTAAATAAATAGGTAATTGAAGCGTCATTATCCAATGTGCAAGTCCAATTGCATTAGCAGCGCCCCCCATATCTTTTTTCATCAAGCGCATGCCACGAGAAGGCTTTAAGTCTAACCCTCCCGAGTCAAAGCAAACCCCTTTTCCAACCAAACTCACTCGTGGATGCGCTTCATCTCCCCAAGTCAGTGACGCAAGCCTTGGCGCTTCGGCCGCAGCACGTCCAACCGCATGAATAGCCGGAAAATTGGCCTCAAGTAAGGTATCTCCCACGCATACTTTATACGCGGCGCCATGTTGCTCAGCCAAATCTTTCACCACATTTGCAAGTGCTTCAGGTCCCATATGGTTAGCAGGTGTGTTGATTAAATCTCGCGTTTTAAAAATAGCAGACGCTTCAGCAAGCACCCTTGTCAGCATTTCTTGTTGCAAGACTAATACTCGCGGCTTTTTTTCTGTTTTCTTGTACAGATCAAAACGATACTGTGCAAGCGCCCAAAGCACTACTGCACGCTCGGACAACAATGCATCTAGTTGATAAACTCCCGCAGGTATTTCTGTGACCGCTTTTGCAATCGCATCGGCTTCTGAATGATTTCCCAAGCCTACATATACTTTAACAACTTCACCCGCCTCATCGCCAACAGCTGCCCACTCACCCGACTTAGCCTCAAACTGCTGTAATTTTATGATGGCTTTATCTTCGGCTGCGACCGCTTTAAGACTTGCAACTAATATGAGTGGGATACTACTTGCAGTAGCACTTGCTTGATAAAACGCGTCTGCTTTCATGCTTTCTCCAAAAATTGTCCTCGAAATTGTCCAAACCGCATGCCAACAAGCCTAAGGCTTACAAAATATAAGACAGCAGCAGACAACACATATCCAACCAAATACAACATTCGATGTCCCACAGTGAAAGACATCCAATCTGCCAAATCACCCGCAGCCCATATCAAATAAGCACCCAACACGCTACTTGCAAACAGCAGCTGCAACAAAAAGCGCCGCCAGCCAGGAACCGGCCGATAAACACCTCGCCGCCACAAAAGCATCAATAAGGTTAAAGCATTCGCATACCCTGCCAGTGCTGATGCAAGTGTTAAACCTGCATGTTGCAGTGGCCAAATAAATAGTGCACACAACACTGTATTCAAAAGCATACTATAAGCACCCACTTTAACAGGCGTTTTAATATCTTGCTGCGCGTAAAAACCAGGAGCTAGCACCTTTATCATCATAAATGCCGGCACACCAAAGGCAAGTGTCATCAAACTTTGCTGTGTTTGCAATACATCAAATGCCTTAAACGCACGATACCCAAAAAAACTCGACAGAATTGGCATTCCAAAAAATATTAACGCGGTCGCCGCAGGCACACCAATCAGTAATAATAAACGTAGCCCCCAATCAATTGATTTTGAAAAGTAAGCTGTATCTTCTTCAATATGCTTGCGAGATAAGTGCGGTAAAATAACGGTTGCAATCGCCACGCCAAATACACCAAGCGGGAAATCAATCAGCCTATCCGTATAATACAGCCATGTGACACTTCCCACCTGCAAAAACGAGGCAAATACCGTATCTACTAGCAAATTAAGCTGCGCAATCGACACACCAAACAAAGCTGGTAACATCAATTTTAAAACACGAAGTACGCCTGGATCACGAAACATGATACGTGGCCGCATTAAAAAACGGCGATGCATTAAGAAAGGGACTTGTACCAGCAGTTGCAAACACCCCCCTATTAAAACCCCCCAGGCTAAAGCAGTTACAGGGACAGGAAGGTGGGGGCTTAAATAGAAAGCGGCTGTCATTAAACTGATATTTAAAATAATAGGCGTCAGTGCAGGTACACCAAAATATCCATAAGTATTGAGTACAGCACCCGCCATTGCAGTCAATGAAATCAGCATTAAATAAGGCAGGGTTAAGCGTAACATGTGCGTTGCAAGCACCGTACGCGTTGCATCTTCTCCAAACCCTGGTGCAAATACAAAAATAACACCCGGCGCTATCAACTCACCAATTACAACAACACCTAACAGTACTAACCCCAAATTGCCCGCAATACGCGCTAAAAATAAACGGACCTCATCAACGGAGCGATTGGTTTGATACTCACTTAACACAGGAACAAAAGCTTGAGAAAAAGCGCCTTCCGCAAATAAGCGGCGCATAAAATTAGGAATGCGAAATGCAATAATAAATGCATCCATGCCTGCAGCTGCACCAAAACACTGTGCCAACACCATATCACGCAAAAATCCCATAATACGTGACATAAATGTTAGCAGCGATACAATAGATGTGGAGCGCAACAAGCCTTGCTTTTTCTGAGGCATTGCATCCACTGAATCAATTGAACTCATTTAAATTTCATTCCTTGCTATTACACCAATATATTTGCTCTAATAATACCTGAATTCACTGATAAATCCTTTAAAAATCATATGAAACGTTTTGTATTCATGATTTCAGACCGAACCGGCCTAACGGTTGAGTCACTTGGTAACAGCCTACTCTCACAATTTGGAAATGTAGACTTCCAAAAAGAGACCATGCCCTATATCGATACACGTGAAAAAGCCGAGGCAGCCCTGCAAAAAATTCATGCTTGTGTTGGCGATGCTAAGCCCATTGTATTTGTCACACTCATCGACCCTGACATTGCTGCGTGCTTTAAACAAGCAAATGCCTGTGTGCTCGACTTGTTTGGCACATTTTTGAGCCCACTTGAACAAGAGTTTGGCGAAAAGTCTTCCTTTACCGTCGGTAAAACACATGCACTCGCTGATATCCAAACCTACGATCACCGCATTGATGCCATTAACTTTACACTTGAACACGACGATGGTGTTCACTTTAAGGGGTATAAAGATGCCGATATTATTTTAGTCGGTGTATCTCGCTCAGGAAAAACGCCTTGTTCTTTATATATGGCTCTACAATTTGGTATTTTCGTAGCAAATTACCCCTTTACCGACGAAGACCTCAAATGTACTAGCTTACCTCAGCCGTTAAGACCATACCGGAAAAAGCTATTTGGCCTCACCATTGACTCCGAAAGACTCGAAAATATCCGCACAGCACGCAGGCCCGACAGTCAGTATGCATCTGCCGCCCAATGTAATGCCGAAATAAAACAAATAGAAAAATTGTATATTGACGAGAATATCCCTTTTTTAAACTCAACCCATTATTCAATTGAAGAAATCACCACCAAAATTATGGCCAAAGCCAGACTGCAGAGAAGACTCTAGGGTGCATTAGAAGAACATATCAAAACCATAAATGACACATTTTGTTTCAATTGAACTATATTTAAAATAATATTGATATGGCATTTTATGGTGCATCTTATGGATATAACAACGCGAGTTACGGGCGTAGGCAGTGCGTCTATTATGATTAACTTAGACAACTATATCACTGCTTATCATCAGCAAGAGGTAGACAGAGACGCTTTTGTAGCCCTAAGAATGGACGTGAAATATGAAATGCAAGAAGTACATTATACGTTTAATGAGCTTGCAGATGAGGCACTCACAGGCATCAGTGATGACCAGAAAGAAATCATTAAAAACTCCCCTGCTTATTTTTTTATGCGTCGACAGTTTGCAGAATCACTTAAAAACGCCATTGACAGCTTTTTAATTCCACATGAGCATGATGCAAACAACCCGAATAGAGTAGCAAGGCTTGATTTAAATATTCAGCCACTCTCCCCAGAAGGCGAAGTACATATCACCCTTTCTGATAATGGTATGGGTTTCAAACCGATCCTACTTGAAAAAATCGCAACCAAAGAAAGTCGAGAAGCAAACGATTATTATCGTGCGGCAGCTACAACCAAGCCTCCTCAAAAAGCAAGCCCCGAAGATCCTTTTGAAAAAGCAAAAAAGCTCAAAATATTTATTGGCGGTGCAGGACAAGGTCTTGCAGAACTTGTTGGCCTTGCCGATAAAGGCGATCCTAAATATGGGCGCGAAAAAGGAAATCTGGGGGGCGAGGACTTAAGCGACGACAGAAAAACAGATGGTTCTGCTGAAAAAATACTATACGAACTGCCTGAAAAATCTGAACTTATTTTTTCTAACAAAGACAACGATGCTGGTGAGTCGGGTGCTGTCATTTCTATTACGACTTCAAAAGATCCCATACATGCCATCAAAAATAAGCCTTTAAATGAAGACGTTATCCCAGCCCTACCGAAAAAACTTCAAAACAGGAGACAAAGCACTACCTCTCCCGATACGGTTACACGAGCTCCCTCTCCTGAAGAAAGGGAGCCTACTTCTAAACTGCGAGAAAAACTAGCAGACCTACGTACTAACGATGAAAGTGCGCCTCAACCAGAGGCGAACTTACCTAAACCACCGTCTAATCCAGCGGGCGGCTAAGATGCACCTTAAAAAATAAACCCCGCAACCACACGGCGGTGCTCGCTTAACAAAATATTAAAGGTTCGGCTTGCCGCCCCTAAGGACATACACTCAACACCCACTTGCTTTTCACACAACCGCCTGACAACCTCTAAAATACGAAAAGTGTCCGGCTGACTCGCACCCAAAATAATAACTTCGGGGTTTAACTCTAAAATAGGCTGCAATAAGGCTTCATTCAGCTCTGTTGGCGTAGAAATTTTCCAGGGTGAAATCAACGTATCACGACTCACAATAAAACTGCTGTGATACACCACATCATCAAGCTTAATAGAGGTATCATCATACGCTTGTATTGTATAAGTATCACGCGATTCTTTTTGTATTTGCATAAGGGCCTTATGTTATACTTCGGTCTTTATAAAGACCGAAGTATAACATAAGGCCACACAGCAAACACACAAACCAACCACTGTCATTCACGCTAGAACCATCAGCACACACCCTAGCTAGATACACTTAACAAATCTACGCACTCATTGAGCTTATTAAACGTATTTCAACCTCAAATTTATTTTTATTGAAATTCATATCACTTTCACACATACTTTTTGACTCGGCTAACACACTTTCAAAAACACATGACCTCCTCAAACGACTTTGAGCTTGCTTATAGCCCTGAAACCAAAAGCAATGTATCCCAAACGGTTAATTTTAAACTAGGAGGACAAAAACAAAATAGTCACTATGTCCATTTTGAGTTTTCTATTGATGTCCCGCTCGACGAAATTGATACACTTTCACACCAAACCAGTGCTATAGATGCTTTATCCATTACTTTAGATAGCTTAGATGAGGCTACACTCCGTACACTCAGAGGACACTTTGAGTCACTCTTTGCATTAAGCTGCATCCAAAACCATCCGGAATCACTTAAATACCTTAAAAATAAAATACATAGTTTTTTTGGTGAGTTAACCTCTCACGCCCTGTCAAGCCCCATCACATTAGGCCACCCTGGTGGTTTAAGTGACGCAAAAAAAGTGACTGAACTACATACAAAAATAGGTCTTGTTAATCACACCTTAAACCTTTTAAAAATACCGACTATTTCTATTCAACTATCCCTGGCCAAACCAGAAAGCACAGTATCAGAGGGCGATATGCTAGGCTTGCCTTCATCACTTGCCGCATTTAGAGACTCTATCAACACCCAGCTCACTGCAAATGTGGACTTATGGAAAGCACATTTTCGTATTCACACCATACCACAACTCAAAACCTACCTTACAACCCTATTAACTGCCATTGAACAAATCGATAATAATAGCGAACGACTGACCGTATTCAGCGACTTACATCGATTCATAGAATACTTCAAAGAAAGCCACCCGACACAAATGACCCTCTTTTCAGAGTTGTACGATATGAGCCAACAAAGCCCATGCCATCGGCAGCCAGTAGAACTTATCACACTCTATCAGGCCATAGATAAGCTATTAAAAGCACCACCCGAAGATTTCATTGCTAGTTTTTCTGCATTCCAAGAAACGCTCTCTGATATCACGCAAAAACCACATATAGACGCCGAAGGAGCGCTAGTGGCACTACACCACCACTTACATGCACAGAAAAACGACTCGCCTCAAGCTAACCAGGTTAAAAGTTACATCAGCCACTCACTAAGCCGTTGCGCATTTCCTATCACAGGCGCATTACAAACAACTTTGGAAGCGCTGCTTAACATATATGAGCCTCCTATTCCTAGCCCAAACCCTCCAAAGCACAACGCAGACAAAGCAGCATACCTGAGACACCTCATGGATATCATTAGGATTAATCCGGAAAAATCATACGCAAAATGCTGCGATATAGCTGCTCAAAGCACCTCCAACCAGCATGTCAAGCAAGCTATTCAATACGCACTTAACCCATCTTATGCTCCTTCCCACTCATATCTTGCGACAAAACATCGATTCACGAGCTTTATTCATACCCTTATATCTACGGAACCAAAGTATGAAAGCCTGGAGCCACCTACACACACAGCTCCGACTCATCCCTAACAATCTAAACACGCCATAGCGACGTAAAATCAGGTACAGACATCTCTATTAAACGTGATGTATCACTCATTGCAGCAAAAATAGTCTCTGTTTTATCTGGTGTAAATTGCGTATCCAAATTACGCTTAAATTTGTCAAGCAATACTGGCGTACCTTCTGCTCTACGTCTACGATGGCCAATTGGGTATTCCACCGTTACACGCTCAGTCGATGTACCATCCACAAAAAAGATTTGCATGCTATTGGCAATAGAACGCCTGTCTGGGTCGTGATACTCTTTCGAAAACTGAGAAGACTCTGATACTTGCATTTTTGCACGCAGCGCATCAATTTGTGGGTTAGACGCCACACTGTCTTCATAGTCTTCAGCGACTAAATTTCCTTTTAACAAACCAATTGCCACCATATATTGCAAACAATGATCTCTGTCAGCGGGATTATGCAGTGCGCCTTCTTTACTGATAATTCGAATGGCTGACTCATGCGTAACGAGTTCAATACGCTCGATTTTATCCAGCTTATCTTTTACGTCCGTATGCAGTCGAACAGCACATTCTACTGCTGTTTGTGCATGGAACTCTGCAGGATAGGAAAGCTTTAATAAAATATTCTCCATTACGTAGCTGCCATAACCACGCTGAAACTGGAATGATTTTTGATGCATGCTCACATCATAAAAACCCCAACGCTTTGCCGTTAATGCACTGGGATAGCCCATTTCACCTGCTTTTGTAATCAGTGCAAGGCGTACCGCGCGCGCTGTAGCATCCCCTGCAGCCCATGATTTTCGGGAGCCTGCATTTGGCGCATGGCGATACGTTCTTAAACTCTGACCATCCACAAACACCTGTGAAAGTGTTTGCTTAATTTCATCAAGGTTTGCACCGAGTAGCACAGAGGCAACCGCAGCACTCGCGGCTTTCACTAAAATCACATGGTCAAGACCAACACGATTAAAGCTATTTTCAAGCGCCAAAACACCCTGAATCTCGTAGGCTTTAATCATGGCAACCAGCACATCCTTCATGCTAAGAGGTGCTTCACCTGTTTTAAGACGCAAACGGCTAACATAATCGGCAACCGCTAAAATAGCCCCGAGGTTATCAGAAGGATGCCCCCACTCCGCCGCAAGCCAAGTATCGTTAAAATCAAGCCAACGTACCATGGTGCCAATATTAAATGCCGCTTGAATGGGATCTAATTCAAAGTCAGTACCTGGAACACGCGCGCCACCTGCAAGTGTTGCACCCGGCACAACAGGCCCCAATAATTTTGTACATTCCGGAAAGTTTAAAGCAAGCATGGCACAGCCTAGTGCATCCATTAAACATAGACGTGCTGTTTCAAACGCCTCATCACTCGAAATAGATGCGTTTAACGCATAATCTGCTATCTCCTGAATTACTTGGTCATAATCAGGCTTAATATTGGTTTCAACAGCATTATTTGTTCGTTCAGTATTCATTTCTATACTCACCTCAGACATGTTCACCTCGCGCACTGATTTCAACAAAGGGACGCGCTTCAGGCCCGATATATTCTGATGCTGGTCGAATCAAACGATTATCCGCACGCTGCTCAAATACATGTGCGGCCCAGCCTGTAATACGTGATATCACAAAAATAGGTGTAAATAATGCGGTTGGTACACCCGCAAAGTGATAGGCAGAAGCGCTATAAAAATCAAGATTTGGGAATAATTTCTTCTCATTCCACATGACTGTTTCGATACGCTCTGATACCGGATAAAGCACTGTATCTTGAACCGCGTCGGCCAACTTTTTTGACCATGCTTTGATAATATCTGAGCGTGGGTCTGATGTGGTATACACTCGGTGTCCAAATCCCATAATTTTCTCTTTATCAGCGAGCATTTGGGTTAAACCCTTTTCCGCTGCATCCGCTGTATTAAATTGCTCAATTAATTCCATAGCAGCTTCATTTGCACCACCATGCAGTGGACCACGCAGTGTGCCAATTGCGCTGGTTATGCAAGAATAAAAATCAGACAGTGTTGCGGCCGTCACACGCGCTGCAAATGTAGATGCATTAAACTCATGCTCAGCATACAAAATGAGCGATACATTCATCATATCTCGCACAAGGTCCGTAGGTGTCTCATCATGCAACAATGCAAGAAAGTGTCCACCAATACTTTGCTCAGCACTTTGCCCATCAATTTCTCGGTGATTAAAATGATACTGATACCAATAACATACAATACCGGGAAATAGTGCAAGTAACCTATCTGCAATGGCTTCCTCTTTTGCAAAATCATCTTCCGGTTCAATGGTTCCCAAAAAAGAAGTCGCTGTTCTTAATACATCCATTGGATGTGTGTCTTTGGGAATGAGCCGCAGCACTTTTTTAAGCGCATCAGGAAGCCCACGTTGCTCTATCAACTGCTGCACATAAGCCGTTAATTCTGACGCTGTCGGCAAATAACCTCGCATTAATAAAAAGGCCACTTCCTCAAAGGATGCATGTGCTGCTAAATCATCAATAGAATATCCGCGATAATTTAAACCAGAACCTGCTTGACCCACCGTTGCAATTGCCGACTGACCGGCTACAACACCTGCTAAACCGCCTGCTTTACCACCCATTTATTGCTCCTCCCATAAGTCCATTTTTGCTTCAAACGCATGATAGTCAAGCACGTCATATAACGCTTCTCGCGTTTGCATAGCCTCCACCATTGTCTCCTGTGTGCCTTCATTCAAAATAGTGGTATACACGTCATACGCAGCCTTCGACATGGCACGAAATGCACTCAAAGGATATAACATCAGTTGTACACCCGCTACTTCTAGCTCATTACGTGTAAATAAAGGCGTTTTTCCAAATTCTGTTATATTTGCAAGTACAGGTACAGGCACATGTGTTGTAAATTGTTGATATTCAGCCAGTGTTGTTAGGGCTTCAGGAAAAATCATATCAGCCCCTAGCTCAATGTAGTAAGCAGCTCTATCAAGCGCTGCCTGCATGCCATCTACTGCATACGCATCGGTTCGTGCCATGAGGATAAAGTTGGGGTCTGTACGTGCATCAACAGCCGCTTTAATTCGGTCTCCCATTTCTTTTTCAGAAATAATGGTTTTATTGGGCCTGTGGCCACAGCGTTTAGCAGTACGTTGATCTTCAATATGAACCGCTGCAACGCCTGCGCGCTCCATTTGCTGCACGGTACGTGAAACATTCAGTAGGTGGCCAAAGCCTGTGTCAATATCAACAAGCAAAGGCAACGTCGTTGTATCTGTAATGCGTCGCACGTCTTCTAAAACATCTGTGAGCCCCGTCATACCCAAATCAGGTAGGCCATAAGATGCATTTGCAACACCCGCACCTGATACATATAGTGCACGGGCACCGGCTCGTTCTGCTAAACGCGCAGCATAAGCATTAATCACGCCTAACAGTTGAACTGATGCACTTTGAGCCACACAATCGCGCAGCTGCTTTCCCTTTGACACAAACAAATCAACACTCCCTGTTTATTGACTCTTAATGCACTCCCTCACACACGCTAGAAAAAACGAAAACACCTCCTAAGCAAATGATGAAGGTGCTGTAGTGTGTACTACATCATGTTGCTCAAGGTCTTGCTGTGATTGGGTCCTTTCTCTTTCTGCTCTCATGTGAGCACGAATAGGAGAGTCTCTTAAAGGTGAGTATCCACATCCATTTGTATACGTTTCTTCGGAGGAGGCAGAGCTTACACCATAGTATGAGACTACACGCAGAAGCCCTCGGTTTAAGTCTTCTGAATCTTCGTCAGTTGTGCTACCTTCTGATGTTGTTTCTACCTCAGCACCCTGCTCACAATCAGAGCTATTTACAAGCTCCAATTTGAGTTGTGCAAATTTTCTATTTCTAGAGCGCTCACGTGCTATCTCTAGATAATCATCAAACAGCGCTTCAATACGCGCATCAAAACCCGTATTCGGGTCATAATCACAGAGCAAGAATAGCAAACGTCCCCAAATAGTATGTGCACACGTTGTTGCAGCTCTATTGGTAGGAGATAACAAATACATCAAGTTCTCAAAGGTTGTATAGTTTATTACTTGGCTATCCGTGTAAATTCCTTCAAGACACAGTACCTGCTGCTTCAAGCGCTCTTGTGCCTCTGCACGAATTTGAGGTTCAAGCCCTTCAAACCAACCATTCATCTCGTTATAGTCAATCAGAAACTGTGCTGTATACGCTTCAAGAGCCTCATCCTGGAGTGTACGTAATGCAACAAATCTTTTCTCTTCAAAAGTTAGCTGCCTTTGGTCATCCGCTGACCTCATTGGGCCCTCTGCCGCTTCTTTTTGAGCAATCCAAGCTGTAATTTCTGCTGCATGTGTATCTTCGGAAATTTGATATTCCACGAGTAACGCTTCTTCAACATGCTGTCGCAACTTGTCGTAAGTATCTTGAGTAATAGCAGGACCTATGTAATTTTTCGTCGTAAAATATTTAGCATAAGAACGCGTTCGCATCACAGAGTACACTTCTTTGTCTTCACGTCCTACATGATGTAATTCTTGCGCAGTTAATGCTTCTTTACGTACCTCTTCGGAACGTCTAGCTTCAAGCGCATCTCCATATTTAGCAGTTAATAATTTTTTTTCAGTCTCTGTAAATAACCGTATTGGCTTTAATGTTTCACCATCTTCCTCTACATCTGTCCTTCTTGGTATCCAAAATAGGCCCGTTCCCGCTCTAAAACTATTCACCGCCTGCTGAAAGTAATAGTTTAGTCCAGGAAAAAGTAATTCAAAAAAATCTGGATTGTGTGTCTCGGTTCCATTTGGATGCTTCTGTAAATAAGTTGGCACAAGCGCTTTGCATTTATCTAGACTAATTAATTCGTACTCTGTCGAGATGCGCACAAGCCCAACAAACCCCTGGGCGATTGCACCCCATGAATCATCAAGTAAAGATAAATCAAGCACTTCACCAGGTTCAGCCAAGCACAAATGATCGTGCCATCTATTTTTAAACAAATTTCTGATATAGCCTAAAAAAAGGGGGAGTGAATCAGCGCTTTTTACAGCGCTCTCGTCTAAGTTTTTTCTTAATGTTTCTTCTGGCGCCATTCGCTGAGATGTAGAGAGTCCCAGCACACTTTCTAGCATCAACACCATAAATAGTGGCGCATCGTTTTCAGGGGTATCAGGAACAACCCGAAATTTAAGGTAAAGGGTAAACAAAGCATTCAATACTTTCTTTTTGCTAGCTCCCGCCCAGATAAAACGTATACCTCCACGATGACGTACCACATCAGGCACTTTTTTCAGTGCTTCTTTATGCGCTGAATCTGCAGCAAAACGATCTATCGGGTTATCAAAGGTCTTTGCATGATAGTCTGCTTTTAACTTGTTTGTCTCAGCAAGACAATCATCATTAAATTGCTGCTTCGTATAGCGCAAGTTTCGCTCTAATATAGCGAAAAATTTTTTGATTTCTTCAACAGAAACTTCCATGATAACGACATCACGAGCTTAAAACTAAAGTTGTCATTCTATACTAAAAAAAATGGATTTGCTATAAGAAAAGTGGTAAAGAAAAAAGTCCATACGATTAAAAATCGTAACAGATATCAGTGCTATTCAATCAAAAAAAAAGCAGCTTATTAGGGCTGCTTTTTAGGAAAAAAATCCTGGCGATGA
>JARGNV010000058.1 GCA_029212465.1 Legionellaceae bacterium
GCTGCGGTCAAGCCGCAGCACGTCGGCGGTGGGGGCAAATGTCAACAGGCCCTAGTTTCGCCAAACATGAGTGAATAAGAAATGCTGGCATTTTAAGAAATAGTGGGCGGTGTAAACAGCGGGTAAGCTTGCGTGCAAATTGTGCTTGAGTTACGGGATGTGGTGATGTGATGTTAAAAGCGCCTGCAATTAATATATTCATGCTTGCTATGTTTAAACGAGAGGATATTTTATTAAGATAGCATGAAGTGGATGAAAATTTCTTGATGGCATGCAATCTTGTAGAGTTTGTGTTTTTTATCATGATTGGAAGAGGCGTTAAAAGTGTGGGCTAATCTGATGTTGCTGTGTTTAATAAAGCGTGGCATGGTCCCAATAGATTCCCCAGGGTCAGGGCGATTAACAGGTTTTATTGTTGCCTCGGATTCTATTATGAGTTTATGTGTTGTTCAACTTAAGGCCTTAGGTTTAGTACATCGAATAATGTTTTAATTGTACAGTTGTCATGATAGTGGAGTGTGGATAAGCCAAGTAGCTTCGCTTTTTTTATGTGTTCTATTTTATCATCTACAAATAAACACTCGTGTGCTTGCAAATGATTTTCATGTAGTATTTGCAGCCATGCGGCATGCGCCTTTTTGCCAGAAAATCCTTTGTAGTGTCCCGTTTCATGAGAAAAATAACATTTTTCAAACAATGCACTGAAGGTTTTATGAGGATATTTTTGTTGATACAGCGTTTCTTCATACTCCCTGTGGAGTAAGTTGCTATCGCTTAATATGAACAAACGGTATCCTTGGTTTTTAAAGAGATGCAAGTTATCTAGTAGTTCGTAATTAAGGCACAGAATGGTTGAGTTCCAGGCCTGCTTAAATTGTTCAAAGGTAATCTTCTCATCAAGAGAGGCTTTCATGCGCATCTCGTTAAAAAACTGTTTGGATGCTTGTTCAGTGAGACCATATTGTCCGGTCGCAAACTGAACGATTAAGTGTTTACACTGATTGTTAGCCCACAGGTCTTCTTTGAGCGTTATTCCATGTTGCTTAAAGCAGTGTATAAAGTCGGGTTGCCCTTTATTTAAAACGCCACCGACATCAAAAATAATGGCTTGTATGTGCATGTTTTTTACCTATGCAATGTTATTTTAAGGTTTCTTTTTTCCAAACTCATGTTCTAGGGCTTTTGAGAGGGTTGGGTATTTAAAAGTATATCCCAACTCAGTGAGGCGTTTAGGTATAACGCGTTGCCCTTTGAGTAAAAGGTATTCTCCCATTTCGCCAAACATTACTCGAATAAGAAACGCGGGCATTTTAAACAATAGTGGGCGGTGTAAACAGTGGGCGAGCTCGCGTGCAAATTGTGCTTGGGTGATGGGGTGTGGTGATGTGAGATTAAAAGCACCGGTTAATTCAGTGCGCGTTAATAAAAAAATAATGCCATTTACTACGTCATCGATGTGCACCCAAGAAATCACTTGTTTGCCGTTACCCACAATACTACCGAGCCCGAAATAAAAACTTGGAAATAGTTTTTTGAGCATGCCTTGTTTTTTTCCTAAGACAACTCCAAAACGTGTTGAGATGACAGGGATGCCTGCATCTATAGCGGGTTGTAGTGCTGCTTGCCAGCGAATGCCGATTTCACTGAGAAAGTCTTTGGGTGTGTGTGTGTTAATGGTGGTGTTTTCGTCTAAACAAGTTGCATCAAGAGGGTCTTGTACGCCATAAATGCCGACGGCATTTGCGCATAAGAATTTGGGTTTAGCGTTATATTTGATGAGCCATTTGCCAAGCATTTCTGTGGTATGAACGCGAGAATCTATCAGTTGTTTTTTTATAGCGGGTGTCCAACGAGAGGCCGCAATGTTTAAGCCACATAACTGAATGACAGCATCAAATTGGTTGGCATCGACTGTTTCTAATTCATCCCAGGAGTAGCATGTAATATTTGTGGGAAACTCGCGTTTTAAAATGGCTTTGTCTCTGCCTAATGTTGCAATTTGATGTTCTTTTTTTAGTGCCTCAACTAAGGCGTGACCAATAAACCCAGAAGCGCCTGCAATGAATATATTCATGCTTTTTATGTTCAAACGAGAGGATATTTTATTAAGATAGCATGAAGTCGATGAAGATTTCTTTATGGCATGCAATCTTGTAGACTCGACTTTGCCCACTTTAAGTAGGAAGTCACTTCATTAGAGCCCGTCATCCAGAGGCGCTTGCGCCGAAGGATCTCTTTATGAGATTTCTCACTCCGTTCGAAATGACAACTGTAAATGAGAGGTTGTCAGAGCCGAAAAACTCGATATTCTGTGGTTCGACGAAGATACACACAGTGAGTGAAGGCTTTGACACCGGAAATTATATCAATACTCAGCTTATTTTCATCTATTTTTACCCGTCCAACTTGGAAAAAAATCCAACCGCTATTTATTGGCGCTATACTGTGCCGAGGTGCGAGGCGAGTTAGCAGCATTTTACGTGTGATGGGCTTAGGTGGTGAGAGAAGTTTTTCTAAATACCACTGGGTATTCAACCAAGCTCAATGGAGTGGTTTAGCTTTGAGCAAGATCTTATTGGGTCTACTCATCAGGTGCTTACCAAAATCATGGCCTATTTTGGTAGCTGTCGACGAAACGCTTGAACGCAGGCGTGGTAGGAAGATTACAGCCAAAGGCATGTATCGTGATGCAGTGCGTTCTAGCCAGTCTCATGTTGTAACGTGCATGGGTTTAAAGTGGGAGGTTATGACGCTCATTGTCCCCTTGCCTTGGAGTAAACGCCCTTGGGCACTACCATTATTAACCGTGCTAGCACCTTCCAAGCAAGCCAATGAAAAAGCTGGGAAACGCCATAAAGACATGCCAAATGGTAAAGCTTGTTGCACGTTGGCTTAATCAAGCCTCATGGATATTAGTAGGGGATGGTGCTTATGCATGTATAGACTTTGCTCATACCTGCATTAACGCAGGGGTAACACTTATTTCTCGCTTACGACTGGATGCTCAGTTATTTGAGTTTCCCGAGTTCAAACCTAAAAAACTAGGCAGACCGCCTATCAAGGGGAAGCGCATCAAATATGATGTCGTTTATTAGGGCCTGTTGACATTTGCCCCCACCGCCGACGTGCTGCGGCTTGACCGCAG
>JARGNV010000024.1:0-23884 GCA_029212465.1 Legionellaceae bacterium
TTTATACTTTTTGAGATCTCTCGCTACGCTCGAGATGACGTACCTGGGTAGTTACCTCGTTTTCTTATTGAGTTATTTTAGCTCGACAGGCAACACAACGGTACATAACACATTTGAGGACGTGTTTTTCACGCTGCAGGTGCTATCATTTTTGCCGGCTGTACATACTCAGCAAATTCTTCTGCGGTTAAATAACCAAGTTTTATCGCCGCTTCCTTCAGCGATAAATTTTCTTGATGCGCTGTTTTTGCAATTTTGGCCGCCTTATCATAGCCAATATGCTTATTAAGAGCCGTTACAAGCATCAGAGAACGCTCAAGGTAGCCTTCAATTACATCGCGGTTTGGCTCAAGCCCTTCTACACAAAATGTCTGAAAGCTCGTACATGTATCAGCCAGTAGGCGAATAGAATGCAATACATTAGAGATAATCACCGGTTTATACACATTCAACTCAAAGTTCCCCTGACTTGCAGCAATCGTTACGGCAACATCATTTCCCATCACTTGCGTGCATACCATAGTCATCGCTTCTGCCTGTGTTGGATTCACTTTACCGGGCATAATTGATGAGCCGGGTTCATTTTCAGGTAAATGCAACTCACCAATACCACATCTTGGGCCTGAGGCAAGCCAACGGATATCATTTGCAATTTTCATCAGTGCGCATGCCAATGTTTTTAGCACACTATGCGCCATCACCAGCGGTTCGTGAGAAGCCAGTGCTTCAAACTTATTAGGCGCTGATACAAATGGTAGCTTGGTTAAATCAGCGATATGTGCTGCAACCTTCTTAGCAAACTGAGGGTGCGTATTTAAACCCGTACCAACAGCCGTTCCCCCAAGCGCTAGAGCGTATATTTCAGGCAGTACTGCTTCAATACGAGCAATACATGCATCCAGTTGTGCAACATAGCCTGAAAATTCTTGTCCAAGCGTTAAAGGCACTGCATCTTGCAGATGTGTTCGGCCAATTTTAATGATGTCTTGGTATGCATCCATTTTAGCTTTTAACCCATCACGCAATGCTTTCACTGCAGGCAATAGCGTATGATGAAATGCTTTTGCCGCAGCAATGTGCATCGCGGTTGGAAACGTATCGTTTGAAGACTGAGAACGATTTACATCATCATTTGGATGCACGGGTGTTTTACTGCCTTTTACACCGCCTGCCATTTCAATGGCCCGATTAGAAATCACTTCATTTGCATTCATATTGGATTGCGTGCCACTCCCTGTTTGCCATACATGCAAAGGAAAATGCGCATCTAACTTACCATCCATCACCTCCGTTGCCGCTTTGGTGATAAGCGTTTTCTTTTCATCTTCTAAGTTACCCAACTCGTGATTCGTCAGTGCCGCTGCTTTTTTAAGTACGCCGAAAGCATGCACCACTTCAATAGGAATTAAGTCCGCACCAATATTAAAATGATGTAATGAGCGCTCGGTTTGTGCACCCCAATATTTATCAGCAGGGACCTTAATTTCGCCCATGCTGTCTGTTTCGATACGTGTGTTTGTCATCATTATTGCTCCAACTTCAATCAAATACCGTCAATTGAGGGTGTTAGGATAACGAATTGCTAGAAGTTGGTATACACTGTGGGAAATAATCCCTAACACAAGGCCGCAGTATCACATGCGAACTGTCCGTATTTACCAAGCAGGTCCCTATACCTTACACGACTTAGTTGAACTCTCAGACTCCGCAAGCCATCATGTTTTACGTGTACTTCGCATGCGCGCAAGCGACTCTCTCACGCTATTTTGTGGTGATAACCAAGAATATTCAGCGCGTATTATCAGTGTAAAAAAACACCACGTGACCGTGCGTATTGAAGGTGTACAACCCGTTAACCGCGAATCTCCTTGCGTTATTCACCTTGCACAAGGCATTGCCAAAAAAGAACACATGCCCTTTATTATCCAAAAAGCAGTCGAGCTTGGTGTTGCAAGCATCACCCCCCTTATCACCGAATACAGCACAGTCAGACACAATGCAAAGCAACTTGCCAAAAAGCATGCACAGTGGGAAACCATCACGATTGGCGCGGCCGAGCAGTCAGGCCGTAACACGCTACCGCCCGTGCACGCCCCTTGCACGCTAACACAGTATCTGTCGCGCTGTGACACCCCTCACAGATATTTACTCGACCCCAAAGCGGATACCAGCTGGAGGCGCCTATCCGACCAAACACCTGACGCCATTACCCTTTTGATTGGCCCTGAAGGTGGACTCAGTCCGCAAGAAATTTCAGAGGCTAAAACGCAGCAATTTCAAAGTGTTGCGCTTGGTCCGCGTATTTTAAGAACTGAAACGGCAACACTTGCAGCACTTAGTGTCTTGCAAGCACTTCTGGGTGATCTATAATAGGCTGTGCTCAACCCACGTACAGATTATTGTGGTTGGGCGTGAATTATTCAACCAACTGAGGTTCATTCATGAGCAATCACGTTAAAACAGTTACCGATGAGAATTTTGAAGCTGAAGTTCTCAACGCAACACAACCCGTATTAGTAGACTTTTGGGCATCTTGGTGCGGCCCTTGTCGCGCGCTTGCGCCTATTTTTGAAGAAGCCGCCGAAAATCACAGTGAAAAAGTCATTTTTGCAAAAATTGATATTGACGAAAATCCACAAACGCCCTCGAAGTACGGTGTAATGAGCATTCCAACGTTACTTCTTATCAAAAACGGACAGGTAAAAGCGACTAAAATGGGCCTGCTATCGAAGTCTCAGTTAATTGCCTTCATTGATAGCAACCTTTAATTTCCATCGTAGAGTAGCCTACTCATCCCGTGCTTAGTGCACGGGACATGGGCCTTCTTAAAACGTCTTACTACGTGACAAATCCGCGCTATTTAGATACAATCTACGATTATTTGAGTGCTTATTATTTAAACGGTTTTTTACATGCTGAAATATTTACCCAATGCCTTCAGCTTAATGCGGCTCATGTTGATAGTGCCTTTTTTGATGCATTTACACCAAAAACACTTTTCAACAGCCCTGTATATTTTTGTATTTGCAGGCGTTACCGATGGTATTGATGGTTGGCTTGCAAGACTCTGCAACTGGCAAACACGCTTTGGCTCATTTATTGATCCAATGGCTGATAAGCTCTTAATTGCTTCAAGCTTTATCTCTCTTGCCCTTTTAAACCAACTTCCTTGGTGGCTTGTGAGTCTGGTTTTTTTCCGCGATTTAACCATTTCGCTTGGCGTTATGGCATGGCAACGCTTTATTCCGCAGCGCCTTGACTTTAAACCCACATGGCTCAGCAAAATTAATACTTTCTTACAGCTCACTCTCATTATTTTTTGCTTGGTTGAACTGGCATTTGGTAAAAACTCACCCACTTTCACCTATTTACTCATCGGCTTAACCGCTTTTACCACATCTGTTACTTACATTGACTACGTTTGGACAGGTGCCAAAAAAGCCTATGCCAGTAGCCCTGTACCCCAATGAACCAACAGCTTGCACTGGCCATTCAGCTCAATGATGAAGCCACCTTTCATGATTACTGCTGGGGAGAGAATGTACAGCTCCAAAAAGAGCTGTACAAAGCCCTTGCAGGCGAAGGAGAGCAATTTATTTATTTGTGGGGCAGTGCAGGCTCTGGAAAATCGCACCTCTTGCAGGCCTGCTGCCAACACCTAGGCACCCACCAGTCTAGCATTTATCTCCCTCTGGAAACTCTAAAAACGTGGGACCCAACCATTCTGAGCGATTTAGATATACACGATTTATTCTGTATTGATGAACTTGACGCCATTGCTGGTAATAAAGCATGGGAGGAAGCTTTATTTCATCTATACAATCGTATCCGTGATAGTGGTCGAAGTATTTTAATCGTTGCAGGACTCACCCCCCCAAGATACGCGAACATTTCACTCCCTGACCTACAGTCACGCTTAAGTTCAGGCCTTGTGATGCATGTGGAAGAACTAACCGATGCTGATAAAATTAAAACGCTTTTGCTTGAAGCAAATCGACGTGGCTTTGAACTTTCGCAGACAGTGGCACAGTTTTTAGTCAATCGTAGTGCGCGTAACATGCACGACTTGCACGCTTTACTCGACCGCCTTGATAATGCATCGCTTGAAGCGCAGCGTAAAATTACCATCCCCTTTATTAAAACCACGCTAAATTGGTAAGCTGCTTGAAATCCCCCCCGAAGCTCAACTATAGTTTCAAGTATCATAAAAAAAACAAACGGCACAATATGGCCAAAACAGCTCTTTATTTAGCCGGAGGTGGTGCCAGAGGTGCTTACCAGGCGGGTGTCTTAAAAGCCATTCACCAGATTTTTCAACCTAAAACATCTCCTTTTAGTATGATAAGCGGTGTTAGCATCGGTAGTGTTAATGCTTCAATTCTTGCTGAAAATGCCGATGATTTCGGTGCTGCCGTCGAAAAACTCGAGAGTTTATGGCATAACATCCACTGTCAGCAAATCTACAACGCCAGTAACTACGCCTTAGGAAAATCTATTTTAAGAAACTTAAGTCGGTTTATGATAAAACCACGCAACTCGGGATATTTACTCGACACCACCCCTTTGCACCTCTTCTTTCACGATCATATTAACTTCGATAGAATTCAACAAAACATAGAGCAAGGGAGCCTTGAAACCTTTGAGGTGATTAGTAATTGCTACGAAACACAACAAACCATCTCTTTTTATCAACATCATGCGCCCCATTTTGATGACTGGTCTTACCCAAGACACACCAGTCAGCGCACCACCTTACGCGCTGAGCATATTCTTTCATCGAGCGCGCTCCCGCTCTTTTTTCCAGCTATCCCAATTAGAGGTCGACATTATGGTGATGGCAGTATGGGGCTTGTTTCCCCGTTACGTGGCCCGATTCGTTTCCATGTCGAGAAAATTTTGATTGTTGGCACCCGCCCAACGCCTGGCATTATTCAGGCTGAAAAGTTGCAGACTGCGGATATCGGGTTTGCGCACATCTTAGGGAACATGTTAAACAGCCTGTTTTTAGATAATCTTGATAGAGACATCGAAAACGTCAACCGCATGAATGATATTGCGCACTTGCTCTCTATTTGGAAAAAAAGGCATTCCCCCTGGCGCCCTATTGATATGTTTTGTTTGCGTCCTAGTACGGATATTGCAAAACTTGCACAAAACAAATATCAGTCTATGCCAAGCTTTTTGCGCTTATGCCTAAACTGCCTTGGCGCACAGCAACATTCTGGAGATTTACTGAGCTTTTTGTTGTTTGAAAAAGAGTTTACTCAAGAGCTAATTAAACTGGGCTATGAAGATACCCTTGCACAAGAAGCCGCACTACAACCATTTTTCAGTTGATATCATACGCACATTAGTGCTTTAATTTGCATCATGTTCAGCTTAAATCGGTTTGGTAGCGAGCTCATCTCAGTTAACAAGCACTTATTAACACTGTTAAAGGAAACACAATATGAGAACACTGACCAAAGAAATGCAAGATGCTATTACGCCGTCAATTGCACTCGAGTTACTCAAAAAAGGTAATGAACGATTTATCAATAACTTAAAAGTAAATCGTAATTTATTACAACAAGCCAATGAAACATCTGATGGGCAGCATCCGTTTGCAGCCATATTAAGCTGTATTGATTCACGCACGTCCGTTGAATTAATTTTTGACCAAGGCCTAGGTGATGTATTTAGTGTGCGTATTGCAGGCACCATTATTAATGATGATATTTTGGGAAGCCTTGAATTCAGCTGTAAAGTTGCTGGCGCGAAAATTATTGTTGTATTGGGTCATACACAATGCGGTGCCATTAAAGGCGCTTGCGATGATGTAGAAATGGGGCACTTAACCACACTGCTAGAAAAAATACAGCCTGCTGTGGTGCACGAAAAGACAGTCACTGAAAACCGTACCTCAAGCAATGAGGAATTTTTAGAAAAAGTCACCGCGCTGAATGTTGAAAGAACCGTCCGTGCCATTACCGAGCGCAGCCCCATTCTCAGCAAGCTCATCGAAACAGGCGAATGTGGTATTATTGGCGGTAACCATGACATATCCACCGGAGAAGTCCACTTTTATCCTCATACAATGGCAGGCTTTTCATAAGGGGCCGTCTTCACTCTGGCATGCCATGCCACACCCGAAAAGCCTCTCGCGCTTGCCGAACTAACATGCCAAAGCCATCTAGGGCTCGATAACCACGGTATCGAGCCCACGCTACAAACGGCGTCATGCCCGACTTATCATAGGTTAAATCATAACAAAAGGGGGTACCTATGGGTGCTTCTAAGCCACTAAACGCGCGCCCTGTTGCATTGATGAGAACGTCATAGGTACCAGAAAGTGCCTGCATAGAGACGCGTTTAAGACGCACATCTTGTATGTCATCTACAAGCGCATCTGCCCGCGCGGCGGTTCGATTACAAATCAGCACTTCACAAGGGTTCTCAGCAAGCAAGGCTTGCATCACGCCTCGCACAGCTCCCCCTGCCCCCACTATTAAAATACGTGCACCTGAAAGCGCGATACGCGGCTTTAAGTCGGACACAAGGCCTATACCATCGGTATTGTCAGCCCATAAAGTACCTGCTTCATCCATCCATAAGGTATTAGCCGCTTTTGCTTGTGACGCACGCACTGTTGTTTTATCTGCCAACTCAAACGCACGCGTTTTTGCTGGTGCTGTTACATTTAAACCCGCACCACCTGATACAAAAAAGTCTCGCACTTGCTGCTCAAACGCCACTTCGTCCATCAAAATGCGCGTGTATTCGAGTGCAATATGACAATTTTTGGCAAATTGTTGATGGAGCCCCGGCGATAAACTGTGCTCAATCGGGGCGCCTATCACTGCATAACGTTTTGTCACGATAAGCTCTTATCGACCATTTCACGTAAATCAGGTGATAAGGTATCTCCCGACAGGTGTCTTAGTTGCGCCTGCATTGCTGTCCGTCTTACTTCATCAAAACGCTGCCAACGCGTGAAAGGGGTTGCAAGACGCGCTGCAATTTGTGGGTTAAGCTCATCGAGTAAAAATATTTTATCGGCAAGAAACGCGTAACCTGAGCCATCTTCAGCATGAAAATGTCTTGGATTGCCTTGTGTAAACACACCAATGACTGCACGCACTTTGTTAGGATTTTTTAAATCAAAGGCTTCGTGCTGCAGCAGCGCTTCAACATGCGCAAGTACGCCCGGTATATCTGCTGCCGCTTGCACACCAAACCATTTATCAAGCACCAGCTCATCCATACACCACGCCTCGTAAAAAGCGTCAATTGCAGACTGCCGACAGGCTTCATCGGGGTGATTCGCGAGCAAATTAAAGCTTGCGATTTGGTCTGTCATGGTTTTTGCGGTATTAAACTGTGTTTTACAAAGCGACAATGCCTCCAAGGGACGCGCCTTCATCAGAAATGACAAACAAACATTTTTAAGATGCCGTCTACCATATGCCTCCCCCGTCATAGCATGATTTTCTGCCGCAAAAAGACGGGTATACATCTGCAGGAGCTCATCCCAAAGTACATCTCCCAGTGTCTCGGCATAAGCTTTTCGTACCGCTTCAATACTTGAGACATCGATGTTTGAAAGCCCACTCACAACTTCTTCAAATCCAGGCGGGTTCAACAAACTCGCGCGCAACGCCATATCAAGCGACTCATCTTGTAACACTGCGCGAAATGCATCGACTACAGACTCATCGAGCGTAAGCGATATTTTTTCATTATATGCATTGAGTAATACATGGCCCACAACCCGCTGCGCTGCATCCCACTTGGCAAACCCATCGGTTTCAACTCGCAACAACCCTAAATGCTCTTTTTGAGTTGCGCCATCCTCTAAAATAACAGGCGCTGAAAATCCACGTAATAATGAGACATGCGCAGGAGGCTCTGTCACATCAGGGATACGAAACACTTGCTCTGCTTCTTCAAGGAGTAACACCGTACTTTTTATCGCTTCACCAGCCTCATTAAACAAAGCCATCGCAATTGGAATAGGGCATGGGGTTTCAACGCCTGTCTGTGAAAATCCAAGTAACAGCGTATTGTCTTCATACAGCTTTTCATCCAAGGTTACTCGGGGTGTGCCTGGTTGTGTGTACCAATGAAAAAAACGTTCAAGCTTCATTTCATTCGCATCTGCCATTGCAGCCACAAAGTCTTCAATGGTTACAGCGTCTCCATCATGACGCTCAAAGTACAAATCCATCCCCGCTCTAAAGCCTGCCTTTCCCAGCAAGGTATGCAACATACGAATGACTTCAGCACCCTTGTTATACACCGTTGCCGTATAAAAGTTATTAATTTCTTGATAGGCCGCAGGTCTTACAGGGTGCGCCATACGCCCTGCATCTTCTGGAAACTGTGCTTGACGTAAGATTTTGACATCTTGGATACGGTTCACATCACGTGAGTTCATATCTCGTGAAAACTCTTGGTCTCGAAATACAGTTAAGCCTTCTTTGAGGCTTAACTGAAACCAGTCGCGGCAGGTAACGCGGTTACCAGTCCAGTTATGAAAATACTCATGCGCCACAACCCCTTCAACATCAGCATAATCTTGATCAGTGGCTGTATCTGGACGCGCGAGCACATATTTTGAGTTAAAAATATTCAGCCCTTTGTTCTCCATCGCCCCCATGTTAAAGGCGCTTACAGCCACAATCATGTAAATATCTAAATCATATTCACGGCCATATTCACGCTCATCCCAAGCCATTGCTTTTTTAAGCGATTCAAGCGCATGCGGTGCTTTATCTTCTTGCCCCTTATCAACATAAAGGCGCAAATCAATCATACGCCCAGACATGGTTTTAAATTGGTCTCGAATACATGATAAGTCACCTGCCACTAATGCAAATAAATAGGAAGGCTTTTTAAAAGGATCGTTCCACAATGCCCAGTGCCGACCATCCACGTCTTCTCCTGAATCACCTAAGTTACCGTTCGACAATAACACCGGATATTTTGCTTTGTCTGCCGAAATACGTGTGCTATATACAGCAAGAACGTCAGGCCTATCTAAAAAGTAGGTTATACGGCGAAACCCTTCTGCCTCACATTGTGTGCAAAACAAACCGTTTGAGCGGTACAACCCTGAGAGTGCCGTATTTTCTTGTGGAAAAATACGCGTTGTAATCATCAACACACACTCATCTGGGCAGCTATTTAGCGTAAGCTTATTGCCTTCAAGCACATAATCGTCCGTATCAAGTTCTTTTCCATCTAACGCAATGCTTTCGAGTGTGAGTGCTTCACCATCGAGGCTCAACTCACCTGGATGTAGACGCGTTAATTGCATGCTATTTTTGACCAACGCATGGCTCTCAAACAAATCAATCTCTAAATAAACCGTATGTATAGTAAATACTGGCGGTTTATAATCACGTAAATAAACGGTCTCTTTCGACATGTTATCTCCCCGTCTCACTCAAATATAAAGCATTCACTGAGGCAATATCCCCAGCGCTTAAATGGGTTCGCTGCCCAACTTTAACCCCTGGTACGCGTGGTACAATGGTGGGTTTACCATTTTTACTAAATGCGGTTTCCGAGTAATGCATAATCGAATCATAATCATAAGGGCCTTTATCATAGCCTTCGCCTACGCGTTGATTAAAATTATGATAATGGTCGTCTCGAATGTTCTCCCACAATACGTCAACGTATAGGTCTCGGTCTAGACGCGCTTGCTCATGCCAAAGCCCAAGCAGGTGTCCTAACTCATGTGCAACCAGCATAGTATGACACCTTGAGGCAAGCCTTAACACCTGCACCCCACCTTGGCGCCCAACAGACGAGGCGCACGTTTTTCCAGATGCAGGCATCAATAACACATAATCTGGAAAGTCATGCTCATTGTCAGCCGTTAGCGGTAAAAAACGAACAACTGTGTGCGCCTCCCAGAGTGCCATTGCCTCAGTTGCCGCGTCTTTTTGTGCCTTTGGTAAGGTTTCGTCTATTTTGTAAGGCACAATTCCATGAGGCCATACGGCACCCTCTGAGGGCTCAACTAGCATGCCCTGAGGCAATACGCTTGCAAGCGCAATACTCAGCCAAACATAACCAATACACGCAATACAAAAACGCATCATGTTTTATCCGCAATGGCTAAAGCATACAATGCATTCCGGCTACAACCGGTCAGTGCTGATGCAAGTTTTGCTGCTTGTTTGACCGGTAGTTCTTTGAGTAACACAGACAACACGCGCATGCCTTCAGCTGTATTGTCTGCAACCACTCGAGGCTCAATGATGACAACAAACTCACCTTTTTTGCGTGCTGCGTCTTCCGTGAGCCATGCTTTGATATCTACGACCGTACCACGGACAAAACTTTCAAACGTTTTTGTGAGTTCTTTTGCCAGCACAAGCTTTACATCATCTCCAAATACAGCAGCAATATCTTCTAAACACGCGAGCAAGCGATGCGTTGACTCATAAAAAACAAGCGTGTGCGATAAGGCTTTAAAGTCTGTGAGTGTTCGACGTCTCGCTGATTGTGTTGCCGGCAAAAATCCACCAAAAGTAAATACATCAGATGGCACGCCTGCCGCAGAGAGCGCTGTAACCAATGCACAGGCACCAGGAATGGGTACCACACGAATGCCTGCTTTGTGCGCGGCAAGAATCAAAGGATAACCCGGGTCTCGAATCAGTGGTGTGCCTGCATCACTAATCAGTGCTATATCCTGGCCTTTTGCGAGCGCATCGATGAGCTTTTTACTTGCCTCGGCTTCATTGTGGGCATGAAACGCTTGTAACTTGGTATGCACCCCTAGTGCATCTAAAAATGGTCTTGAGTGGCGCGTATCTTCAGCCGCAATACAATCTACCGTCTTTAAAATATGGATGGCACGGTGGGTTATATCGTCTCGATGTCCAATTGGGGTTGCCACCACATAAAGGGTGCCATTAGAACTTGCGATTGGTTGTGTCATGGTGTTATCCTGCTACGTCTGATTCGGAGGGTTACACGCTTATGCTGTCGCGCTTTCGTTACCTAAAAATAATGGCCTCTTTAGCCGCTTTCTTTGCACTTGTGCAGTGCACCAATGTTGTGCGTACTGGCGCACGCCCCCTCCAAAGCCCTTATACAATGTCTGCTGACGCGTATATTGCCCTTGCCAACAATCACCTTGGCGAAGAAAAACAAGCATTATTATTGCTTGCAGCAGGCCGGTTGGTTGATGAGGGTGAGTGGCAACAAGCCAAAAGCATTCTAACACAAGTAACACCTGAATCTGCGCTTCAATCTGATAAAAAAGCATTATTACTGGCAAAAATTAATTTAGCTAAAAAACAACCAAAATCTGCACTGAAACTATTAGCAAGTATTCATCACCCAGAACAGCTGCCAACCTATGAGCAAGCGCAGTTTCACGAAGCACTTGCACACAGTTATCAGTCTTTAGGCAAACCGCTTGAATCAGTCAATGAACGTATTAAACTCGACCAAATCCTACCAGATGAGGGATCACGTGAAAATAACCGTCGTACCTTATGGCTCAGCCTTACAACCCTCCCAGGCGCGGAGCTCAATACCTTAGCGGTTGAAGCACCTCAGGGTTCTGTTTTACGTGGTTGGGCGGAGCTTGCTTTAATTGCTCGTAAAAACCCTGCCTACCCACAAAAAATGCTCGCAAAACTCCAAACATGGCAGCAAACTTACCCCAACCATCCTGCTCGCGCACTGCTTCCGCAATCGCTCGAAATGATGCAAGGCCATTTATACAACCGCCCCAAACAAATTGCTTTATTGCTGCCCTTATCAGGACCATTAGCCGGACCTGGGGAAGCCATTCAAGACGGCTTTATGGCAGCCCTTCGCGAGCGACAAGCGACTACTAAGACGACCTTACGCTTTTACGATACAAACCGCATGTCTGCAACCAATGCTTACCAGCGCGCAATTTCTGATGGTGCCGATTATGTGATTGGCCCACTGTCAAAACCCAATGTTGCAACCGTTGCTGCAATGCAGCATCCAGTGCCAACATTGTTACTCAACAATGTCGATGCGCGCACGCAAGATAATGCATACCAGTTTGGACTATCGCCCCCTAATGAGGCTCGCCAAGTGGCTGTAAAAGCACGCAGAGCAGGGCTTTCACGTGCGCTCGTTATTGCACCAACAGGCTCTTTTGGAGATGAAACACTGACGGCTTTTTCACAGAAGTGGCGCGTGCTTCGCGGGCAAGTTGTCGATACCCTACGCTTTGACCCAGCAGAAACCGAACAGTTAAATGAAAACATTCGCGAACTACTGCAGGCAGTGCCTGATGATGAACGCAAAAAGCAACTCAAAGCAATGGCTAAAGACCCAACGCTTAAACAAGGCCCACTACGCCGTGAAGATTTCGATGTGGTATTTCTTTTGGCATACCCCTCTAGCGCACGCCAAATTATGCCTCTGCTCAGATATTATTATGCAGGTCGCGTACCTGTTTATGCGACTTCTAGTGTGTATACAGGCACCCAAAACACCATGGCCGACCGTGACCTTGATAACATTATTTTTTGTGATATGCCTTGGGTCTTTAAAAACCCAGGTGCTAAAACGCGTGACTGGCCTGAAGGCTTTAACAGCTATACCCGCCTTTACGCGCTTGGCATGGATAGCTATGCCCTTGGTACCGAGCTTAACTCACTTTTGCTTTTCCCAGCCCTTGGTACAGATAATCAAACGGGGGCACTGTATCTGAGCCAAGATCATCGCATTTCACGTATCCTCCCCTTTGGACAATTTAAAGGCGGCATTGCAAATCGTTTGTAAGTTAACTATACATTAATTAATCGTTCTTAAGCCGCATAGCATGATGGGGGATGGAGCATGCCTGTACAAACAAGATACCAAGCCGACATTGAAGCGCTCACGGAAGAGATTTCAGACTATGAAGCGCAAATTACCCAACAACTTGAAGCGCTACAATCTCTCTTCGAAACCGAAGAATTCTCAGATGATGAAGCAAGTGACGTCAACAAGAAAACCAAAAAAAAACGTGAGCGTTTAAATCAAGAAGGACGCGCGCGATACGACGAGCTCGTTGCAAGTCGTGGGCGCAGAATAGACCTCGATTCAGTACAGGAAACCCTTAATAGGGACATTTTGGAGCTCACAACACAAATTAATACCATTCAATTTCAAACTGGGTTTGCCGCACTGTGGGAGCACATTTGCAATCTGTACAATCGGCTTTGGGGGCACGCAACAAGGCTTGAGGCAACTGAAGCGTCTAAAGAAGCGGCTGAGCTCAGTAAGCCTTATTTTGACAAAGTGATTAGCCTTACACGTGAGAAGCTTCCACTTGACATGAGAATACAACATACACTTACGGCACAAAAAGACTTCATGAAGCGTCGCGATGAATTATGTCGTGATATACATCCGTACAGAAGTTCAAGTACTGCTGAAAAAGGAAAACACCTCTTCGATAACATGCGAACGGCTCTCGGTAATATTGGCGCAAGTGAGAGAAAAACACGTGTGCTTGACGCCAACGAACAACTCAACCTGGTTGCAGCGGCCCTTGAAGATTTCTTAAAAGATTCAACCGATACAAAGCATCAAGCGCTATTGCACACAATTCGTGATAACCCACTGTATGTAGCCGCTGAAAAAATAGCATCATTTCAACCGTTGCTTGATGAAGCAAATGATGCCTATGCTATTTTACCCACTATCTCTGATCGCTATAAAGCACGCATACAGCAAGCACAACATGACGCAACCGAGATACTTGGTGATGAGGAAGAAGATGACCATGGCCAATATGGTCGATATGGGAAAGGGGGCCCTAACAACGATTAAATCAGGCTTTGTCCACCATCTACGCGCAGCGTTTGACCTGTTATATATGCATTTGTCGCAAGTGCCTTAACGGCCATTGCAACGCCTTCTGGTGCCCCCCACCGCTTTAACGGGATACTTGCAAGTATCTCAGCATAAGCGCTGCTAGTAAGCGCATTATCTCCTTCTGGCACAATCGTTGCCCCAGGTGCCACCGCATTCACCCGCACACTGGGCGCATATTCGATGGCAAGTGCTTCTGTTTGTCGCTTGAGTGCCGCTTTAGTTTGCACATACACGGCATACTCAGCACGTGCATGCTCGGCTAAAACATCGGTCACATTTACAATGTTTCCATCACCAGATTGCTTTAAGTATGGGAAAGCGGCCTCCGATAATAAAAACGGTGCTTTTACATTAAGTCCCCATAAGGCCTCCCACACGCTTTCATCAAAAGTACCAATAGGCGTTTTAATAAAGTTTGAGGCATTATTGACTAAAACATCCAGTCGACGCTTCCAGTGATAGGCCGTATCGACCAATTTTTTGATGTGAGGCATCAAACACAAATCGGCCTCGCATACATAAGCACTATCTGCACGCGCATGATTTAGCTCAGCCGCCAGCAGGTGGGCCTCTTTGGTTGATTGATAACAATGCAATACCACATCAAAACCTTCCGCATGCAGTGCTTTTGCAATAGATGCGCCAATACGGCGTGCTGCAGCCGTAACCAATGCAACACCGCCTGCTTGTGTATTGTCTCGATTCACGGTATTGTCTCCTTTTTAAACATAAAATGCCACGTTATGCAACCTATTGATTGCTTGCGACAACAGTTCGCAGAAAACGGCGAAATCCCCTTTGTTGCATTTATGCAACAAGCACTCTACTCGCCTGAATGGGGGTATTATAACCAAAAAACGCCTCCTGTAGGTGCCGCAGGTGACTTTATCACAGCCCCTGAACTGACCCCATTATTTGGCTATACCCTTGCCAACCAATGTGCCCCTATTTTAAAAGCACTTGCAACGCCCAGCATCTTTGAGTTTGGAGCAGGCACAGGACGTTTATGTATTGATATATTAACGCACCTAGAAACATTCAATTGCCTCCCTGAGGCTTATCATATTCTAGAAGTCAGTGGCGCACTCAAAAGCGTGCAAATGCAACACATTGAGGCAGAAATACCTCACTTAAAAAACCTTGTACAGTGGCATACCTCGCTTCCCGACAACCCATTTGAAGGCATCATACTTGCCAATGAAGTATTAGACGCCATGCCTGTCCATCGCTTCTTAAAAACAGACTCGGGTATTTTTGAAAGCATGATTGGGTTTGATGCACAAAACGCACTCATAGAAACCTTTGAGCCCTGCACCAATGACGTGCTTAAGGCCCATGTGAATCGCGCCATCCAGCACAACATAACCCCCTATGCATCGGAAGCCAACTTATTTATTGAAGGCTGGATTAAGGCATGCTTCGCAGCGCTTAAACGCGGCGTTGTGCTACTCATTGATTATGGCTTTCCGCAACATGAGTATTATCACCCAGACAGACGCGAAGGCACTTTGATGTGCCACTATCAGCACAAAGCGCATCCTAACCCCCTCTTGCATCCAGGAAAAGAAGACATAACTGCACACGTTAACTTTACCCATGTTGCAGACAGCGCACTCAATGCAGGATTTGAGGTGACAGGCTACACCAACCAGGCAGCTTTCTTGCTTGCAAACGGTTTGTTAAGCTTGCTGGATGATAGCGCACAAGATACAAAAGCCCATGTGCACATGCAACAAGCCATTAAAACACTCACACACCCGAGTGAAATGGGGGAGTTATTTAAAGTAATGGGGCTTGCTAAAGCCTTTGAAATGCCACTGGTTGGTTTTCAATTTCACGATAAAAGAGCGAGTTTAGACCGATGAGTACTTATACCACGATCCTTGAAATTCAAAAGCCCTCCATGAATTTTTCAGCCGGGCACACAACTATTTTTTCTGCCACCGAACGCGAAGCATTGCACGGTCATCGCTACGAAGTTTATTTAGCGCTTAGCACACAAATTGAAGACAATGGACTGACCTTCGACTACAGACACTACAAAGACTTAATCCTTTCGCTCTGCAAGCAGCTAGACCAAACTTTTTTAATGCCCGAGCATTCACCTTATTTAATTTATGGTGAAGATGATGAATATTATTATTTTACGTTTAATCATAAAAAAATGGTGTTTTTAAAAGAAGATGTCACGCTGATGCCACTTACCAACATCACGATTGAAGAACTGTCTCGTTGGTTTATTGAGCAGTTAACACTCGACCAGTCAACCCTTGAACGCCATCACATTACACGCTTGGTTGTTAAAATTTTCTCATCTCCCGGACAATCTGCAAGTCACACCTGGGAGCGATAAGCTAATGCCCATTGTGCGTGTTTGCATTCCAAATACTAAGCGCGACTATTTTGATTATTTAGTGCCGAAAAACACGCATCTCACTGAGGGCATGCGTGTTTGGGTGCCGTTTCGGCAATCGGAGCGTGTCGGTATTGTGGTGGGCATTGGCGGAAAACCTGAACATATCCACATCAAACTGAAGCCCATTACTTCAGTCATTGAAACTGATACCGTGCTCTCCGCGCCATTGCTGACACTATGCCGTTGGATGGCGCACTATTACCATGCACCACTGTCTGATGTGCTAACCCTTGCGCTGCCTAAAAAATATCGGGAAGGAGCCGCTATTATTACACCTGAAGTGCCTGAGGTGCACGACGCGACGCCTGAAACGCCCCTTACCTTAAACCCAGCGCAAGCATCTGCATTACATAGTATGGTAACAGCACTCAACCACTATCAGGCCTTTGTGTTAGATGGCATTACCGGCAGTGGTAAAACAGAGGTGTACCTACAACTGGCAGCGCGCGTACTTGAAGCAAACCAACAAGTGTTAATTTTAGTACCTGAAATTGGATTAACGCCGCAACTGCTACAGCGCTTCCAAAAGCGCTTTCAAATACCTATGGCAATTCTACACTCACATATTTCAGACAAAGAGCGCCTAAATGCCTGGGAGCTTGCACGCCTTGGCATGCTCAAGCTCATTATTGGTACGCGAGCCGCACTTTTCACGCCCATGCCGCATCTTGGGCTTATTGTGATTGATGAAGAGCACGATGCCTCGTTTAAACAACAAGAAGGCATTCGCTACTCGGCGCGTGATGCATCTCTTGTTCGTGCACGCAATGCAAATATCCCCATTGTTTTAGGCTCAGCAACGCCAAGCCTTGAAAGTCTTTATAATTGCACACAAAATAAATACACACGGCTTTGTCTTACCGAGAAGGCAGCAAGCAAAACCCCGCTTCAATACCGACTGATTGATGTACGTGGGCAACAACTCACCGATGGCATAGCAAAAACCACGCTCGACACCATTCAAACACATATAAATACTGGCAATCAGGCACTGATTTTTATTAATCGTCGTGGCTTCTCGCCCGTGCTCCTCTGTCATGACTGCGGATGGATGGCAGACTGCAAAGCATGTGACAGCCACTTTACCTTGCACCGTAAAAAAAATCAGCTTATTTGCCACCATTGTGGCTTGAAAAAAGCCACCCCCGTGCAGTGCGAAACTTGTCAGGGGGACGATTTGGTGCCTATTGGTGCGGGTACTGAACGCATTTATGAGGCACTTAGTGCATATTTCCCAGACACACGTATCGCGCGCATTGATAGAGACGAGGTGCGCCAAAACAAGCAACTGCTAGAAACGCTTGCTCAGATAGCGTCAGGAGCCTCGCAAATTTTAATTGGCACACAAATGCTTGCCAAAGGGCATCACTTTCCAAACCTCACCTTGGTCGTGGTGCTCGATGCCGATGCAGGGTTTTATAATCAAGATTTTCGTGCACTGGAACGGCTTGGTCAGCTCATAACACAGGTATCAGGCAGAGCCGGACGTGCAGCGCTACCTGGCGAAGTACTCATTCAAACACACTTTCCAGATAACCCCTTGCTGAACCAACTCATACAAGCTGGCTACACGGCTTTCACAGATGCTTTGCTTCCTTTGCGCCATCAAGCAGCCTGGCCACCTTACCAGCATCTTGCCTTGCTTCGGGCATATGCACGCAACGAAGCCAACCTCCGGCAGTTTTTAAATACCATTAAAGCAACACTCAGTACACCCGGGGTGACAATGCTTGGGCCTGCCCCTGCCCCACGTGCCAAGAAGGCTTACCAATATCATATGCAGTTACTCATTAAATCGGCCACGCGCGCCGCATTACATGCCGTGCTGACAGAAATACAAAACACCTACCCATCTCATATGCGACAAAATGGCGTGCGCTTTACGATGGATGTCGACCCCATTGATTTAGCATAGCGGCTTAAGCGCCACCAGCGGGTCGATTTGACGAATGCTTGTCTAATTTATCAACTTCTTCTTTAAGCGTGCGCAAGGCATCTGAGAATTTTTGGGTGGTATTTTGGGGCGCACTTAGGTGCAGCATATCTTTCATTCTATCCAACAGACTCCCTGTTTGTGGCTGTTGCTCAATGTCGTCTATACGCTCAATAAGCGCTTTGAACTGTTCTCGCGCGCCTTCGTTATGCACTACAAGCCCCTCAGATGCTTGTCGAATCTGTCCATATAGCGTGTCATTGATTTTACCTTGATCAAAGTAGGCTTGTGCCTGCACAAGAACAGCATGCTTTGTGTTTGCGATATTCGTTCTTAGCGTACCTTCCTCAATTTTTTCCGCCACAATTTCTTCTTTCGTTTCAGGCTGTGTAACAAACGCCTCTTGACCTCTAAATATCCGCATACCTTCAGATAACAATATCTCCCAATGAGGCTTCACAGCATCCATTGGCGGCTCCTCCATTCGCGCCTCGGCTGTTGCTTGATAATGTGCCATTTCATATTCATAAAAACTTTTTGCAAGTGACGCATTTCTCATGATTCCCAGATTTTTCCCTGCCTGATCACCTTCGGTTACGGTATTTCCTTTCCTTGTACTCTCATGCTCCAACGCAATAAGCCTTGTTACCAAATCATGAAGCGTTGCTTCAGGCATCACACCTGCAATTCTCGATACAAAGTCTCTCACCGCCTGTTGCGGTGAGTGATTTCTATCGGTAATAGGTTGGTTCATCTTATAATAATAACGAGAACTTGACCGAAGCTGCTCCATTACGTCCGCCAACTCTTCATCTGTAACGGAGCCATCCATAAACTTTTCACCACACTCCTCGAGAAGCGTTTTTGTTATAGTAAGCATTACTAGCAATCCATATGATGGTTAATTAACCAAATTATAGCACTTTTGGCAAGCCCTGCTTTGTCTCATCTCCAGAGGGTACAGCGGGAGAAATAAATGTAACTTTCCCAGAAAAAGCCGCTAGTAATGCTTCTTGACTCGCTTCTGAGTAGGTTTCAAAACCATTTCGATACAAGTTAATGAGACACCCCCCCCTCGTAAAGTGCCTAAGCCTTAAGATACATGAGATTTTGACTGAACCTGACATTTACTTTAGAGGGCGTTGACAACTTGCGCTTACTTTTTAAGGCCTGCCTTAAGTACCTCACCAATAACAGGGCCTACGACTTTACCCACTTCAATTGCAACATGCCCTGCATCTTTTGCAAGATGCGCCGCTCCCCCTGCAAGCTTTGCTGCATTTGATGCAATTTTATCTAAATCTTTAGGCGCAAGCTTGCTTGCACCCTTTGCTAAGCCTTCGGCCAGCTGTTCCACCCCTTCTGCAAGCTTCTGTGCTTCAGATGTAACTGTCGATAATGCTTCCATTACTTCACGTCCCATTTCAGGTGTCACTACATAGTCAGCTGCACCTTTTAGTTGACCCAACCCTTTTTTAATGGCATGCGCTGGATTTGGTATATCTACCGAGCAACCAAATTTTTTCCCTGCGACTTCCCCATGTTCACCGAAGTGAACGCCCTTTTTATCGACTCCAAAGCGTGTGTGATCTTCTGTTTTTAAGCCAAATAGGTTGCTCTCTCTATCATCGGTGACAGACACGCTTTTTTTCCTATACTTTCGGCATGTGAGTGGCTGTCTCTCAGCACATTCCCCAAAGAGTGGCTTTCAGACGTTTCGGATGACACACCCCTTCTGCCAATGCTTGCATGTGAAGAAGATGAAGCTTTCACACCTCCGGCATTCACATCAACGGATGAGCCGCCCTCTAAGTTGCCGTTTTTGACATCTACGCCTCCACCCACCTTAACAGGTTGCTTTTTCATAATGCTCTCCCAATCTATAAAACATACTTGTATACCATGATTATAGTCTTTATTGATTATTTTTTGCACATAACTCCGCTCGTCATCTGCTCTTTTCTCTTGCTTATTTTTCTTTGTTGCTTACAATGCGCTCACTCAAAGCGAAGCAACATTAGCCCCTATTTAGGTATATCTATGACCAAGCAATTACTTTTTACGCAAAAATTTAACTGGAACACCCTATATCGCCAGCTTTCCGCCGACATTACCCAAGCACGCTCAACAGCTTTCAGGCCCCACACAATGACGCTTATCGAGCATATTAATAAAAATCTCGCACATCAGCTCAATTTACAGCAAACACAACAGATGACACCTGGAGCCGCGCTTCAAGCATCAGACACTTGTGCGCATGCCGCATGGATTTTTGTGCTTGAGCAAGATAAAGATAATGCAACAAAGTTCTTAGATGCAGCGCTAACCTTTGGTGTCACAGGCCTCGTGAAATACATTGAATGTCCTGCAAAAAGAGCCGACCGGGACTTTGAAGGCGCCTTAGCATCGTCTGAAAGTGCCATCGCATTATTCAATGCTGCCGATGAAAGCGACACAGTCCTTGCGCACGCACATATTCAGGTGGGTTTAACCGCGATGCGGCTTGGTCGCATAGAAATGGCCGAAACGCACTTTAGTACTGCAGAAAGGCTTGCAGCAGCCCCCCCTTCTGCAGAACAAATACGCTCCTATGCAGAACATATCATGATAAGCTCTGAGGGCAACCCTAAAGCGCGCTTATATATTAACTGGGCCCAGCTCCATAACAAACTTAAACAGTATGATGCTGCTTTGGCCTGCCTCAATCTGATACCGCCATTAAGCTCGCCCATTGATATTGCCTACAACAACAACGTGTATGCTGAAACTTATATTGGCCTGGGACGATACAACGATGCCAAAGTGCGACTTGATGAAACCTACGCCTTTTACAAAACAGAAAACTTGCTGGAAACAGACAACGCTTTCCGCAACATGTTGGGCTCATTAGAAGTAAATCTTGCGCTTGACGAACCCTTAACACATCTCGATGCAATCAACGCACTCTACAGAAAACGTGCGTATAAACCGAGCCATGACTTCAGAGTGCGTCTGGATAACATTTTTGGACAACTGAATCAAAAAGCCCAAACACTCATTACCGAACAATACTATCAAGAAGCACTCCCTCTGTTGGATACAGTGTATCACTATTACCTAAACGCACTAGAAGTTAATCTTGCGGCAGGCGAACCGCTTGAATATCTCGAGCAAGCCCAAGCGCTACAAGGAATATTATTCATCAACAACCCAGAACATCCTGATACGACTCGCCTGCAGTGCATTGTTAAAAGCCTTGAAGACATCACTAAACGTGAGGTGGAATCCATACATGTCATCTCTTAGGTAACATTTTGTGCTTGTTTATTTTGTTGTGTGCCTTAAAATAAGCTCGCTTGTATTGATGTAACCTTAAGGAATGAATCATGGAAAATCGTTTTTTTGAACAACCTTTCGACTGGAAAACAGAAAGAGAAGCGCTTAATAAAGATGTTGTAGTGGCATCGGCTGGCGAAGAGCGCGAGCGCTCACTTGAGACTATTAGAAAACTTCAAAATGAAGCAAATAGAGCGCAGCTTAACACAAACCTCGTAACAGCAATGAGTGATGATGCACGTCAAGAAGCCGCTGAGGCCTGCGCACATGCAATGTGGATTCTGTCGCGCATTCCCAAAAAAGAAGTAGAAACCGCACAATTTCGCACATATATTGAAATGTTTGCAAAACCGGAACATCAAGAAACCTTAGGTTTTGGAACCTATGTTTTTGGTACGGACGACCGGCAAAACGATTTATTTGCTAACTCTAAAGCGCAAGGCCTAAAAGCTGCTCAACAGCTTATAGATGCTGGCGCTCATATACATGTTATTTCGCATGCCTATGCGCTCGCAGTGCTTGCAGAGTTACGCTTAAACTTTACTGAAGCGGCTAAAACCTACTTAGAAGCCGCCAAAAATGACTTACGCAACGCCCCAGTTGACGCACCTGAAGCACCAAGCTATGTGTATCAAGTGATTATGGCATCTGAAGGTTCATGCTTTGAAAGAACGCTCACGAACTTAGCACAAGCATACAACCAGCTGGGTGAGTATCGTGAGGCACTCAACTGCTTTGAGCTCATGAAACAATATCCCGTCAAAATGGATCCTATCTACATTGCCTATCGATATAATGTAGAAGCTGAAGCACATATTGGCTTAGAAGATTATGATAAAGCAAAAGCACTTTCTGTTGAGGCTTATAACCACTACGCTACAACAAATTCACTGCGCGTTGCAAACTGCTTTAGAACCTTGCTGAATATACTCAATATCAATGTGAGAAGCTTTGAGCCACTCGAACATTTAGAGGCCGCAAAAGCCTTCTACAAGCGTTATAAAAACCCGGCAGGACATGATTTTAGAGTGCGCCTAGATAACATCTTTGCACTCCTCAAAGAGCGCGCCGACTTCCTATTAAGACAAGAAAGCACTCAAGCCGAAGCGACGCCAATGCTAGAAACGGTGCTCAGTCACTATCTTGATGTATTAGAAGTTAACCAAGCACTTCAAGACAGGCTTGATGCCTATGACACTGAAGGCTTCGAGCAACTGCGAGCAGAAGAAATAGCTTATCTTGCAAAAGCTGAGCAGCTATCTTCCCTACTTTCAAGCACACCAGAGTCACTTACAACACGACTCGGCGCTATACAAGCTATACGAGATGAGCAAGAAGGACTCCACGCACTGTTCGGAATTGCCTAGTCAGCTCTTACTCTCCCTGGGCGCATTATTTTCTCCCGGGGAGAGTAGAAACAAAACAAAGCGTTAGAAGATTACATCAACCTGTGGACAAGTTTATACAGATAGGCACGCCCATACATATATTTCAAGTAACTTAATGATTTTAAATGAATTTTATCTTTCCTGACAGGTTGTACTTCTTTTGTTCCTGTGGATAACTTTGTGTGAAAAAGAACGCCCAAGCTGGTTTGCTTAGGCGCTTTTATACTAAGATTCGCTTTACTTGATTTTATTTCGAACTTTTTGAATTGCACGAATTTGAGCAATTGCGCGTGCAAGTTCCATAGAAGCAACTGAATAGTCAATTTCAGCATCTTTGTTTGCCATTGCTTCTTCCGCGCGTGCTTTTGCAGCGATAGCTAAGGCTTCATCGAGAGAATCAGCACGCTCAACAGCATCTGCTAAAATGCTCACACAGCTGGGTTGCACCTCTAAAATGCCACCAGAGACATAATAGACATCTTCCTCGCCGCCCATTTGCGTCACACGAATTTCACCAGGCTTAAGCATGGTAAGCAGTGGTGCATGTCCTGAGACAATTCCCAGCTCACCCAGCTCACCTGTTGCAACAACCATTTCAACAGGGCCCGAAAAAATAGCACGTTCCGCGCTAACAATATCTAAATGCGTTGTACTTGCCATATGATTACACCGTATTATTCATTAGAGTGTTTTCGCTTTTGCAACAGCTTCTTCGATACGACCCACCATATAAAACGCTTGCTCAGGTAAATCATCGTACTCACCCGCTAAGATACCTTGGAACGCTTGAATGGTATCAGCCAATGATACATATTTTCCAGGAGAACCTGTAAATACCTCTGCCACGAAGAATGGCTGAGACAAGAAACGCTGTATCTTACGTGCACGAGACACAATACGCTTGTCTTCTTCAGACAGCTCATCCATTCCTAAAATAGCAATGATGTCTTTCAGCTCTTTATAGCGCTGCAGTGTTTGCTG
>JARGNV010000024.1:23905-24743 GCA_029212465.1 Legionellaceae bacterium
ACACCACGCGCGGTGTCGTAATGCGCTTGCCCAACAATGAGTGGGTCTAGCTGACGTGACGTTGAATCGAGTGGATCAACTGCTGGATAAATACCAAGCTCTGCAATTTGACGCGACAATACAACTGTTGCATCTAAGTGAGCAAATGTCGTTGCTGGAGATGGATCGGTTAAGTCATCCGCCGGTACGTATACCGCTTGAATCGAGGTAATAGAACCTGTTTTTGTTGAGGTAATACGCTCTTGTAACATACCCATTTCTTCTGCAAGTGTTGGCTGATACCCTACTGCTGATGGCATACGACCCAAGAGTGCTGATACTTCAACCCCAGCCAAGGTGTAACGATAAATGTTATCAACAAACAACAAGACATCACGTCCTTCGTCACGGAACTGCTCAGCCATGGTCAGACCCGTCAATGCAACACGGAGTCGGTTACCTGGCGGCTCGTTCATCTGACCATAAACCAGCGATACTTTGTCGAGTACGTTTGAATCTTTCATTTCGTGGTAGAAGTCGTTCCCTTCTCGAGTACGCTCACCAACACCGGCAAATACAGAGTAACCGCTGTGCTCAATCGCAATATTACGAATCAGCTCCATCATGTTAACGGTCTTACCAACCCCTGCACCACCAAATAAACCAACTTTACCCCCTTTCGCAAAAGGACAAAGTAAGTCAATCACTTTAATACCGGTTTCAAGAATTTCTTGACCACCTGCTTGCTCATCATAGCTTGGTGGCGCACGATGAATGGGTGCAACAGCCTCGGCTCCAATTGGACCCGCGTTATCGATAGGCTCACCAAGCACGTTCATAATACGACCCAGTGTTTTGG
>JARGNV010000024.1:24763-32372 GCA_029212465.1 Legionellaceae bacterium
TAACGGTAACCCCGCGCTTCAGTCCTTCAGTGGTTCCCATGGCAATGGTTCGCACCACACCATCTCCAAGCTGCTGCTGCACCTCAAAGACTAAATTATCTTCTTCTAATGTAAGTGCATCATTAATTTTAGGAACGCTTTGACGTGGAAACTCCACATCAACCACCGGACCAATTACTTGAACTACTGTACCATCGCTCATCATTTACCCTCTTTATAACGCGTCTGCACCACCGACAATTTCCGCTAACTCTTGCGTAATCGCGGCTTGTCGAGCTTTGTTGTATGCCAACTGAAATGTTTTAATCAAATCACCTGCATTATCTGTCGCACTTTTCATTGCAATCATTTTAGCTGCTTGCTCACATGCGACATTTTCAACCACTGCCTGATAAACTTGTAACTCGATGTAACGTGTCAACAAGTTATCAAGCAGTGATTTTGCTTCAGGCTCATAAATATAATCCCAATAATGCCCAAGCGTTTCTTCCTCTTCTTCAGCAATCGGTAAAGGAAGCAATGCTTTCATCACCGGCTCTTGCGTCATGGTATTTACAAACTCATTAGAAATAACATGCAACGCATCAATCTCTCCTGCTTCAAACGCATCTAACATCACCTTCACTGCACCAATCACGTCCCCGACACTTGGGGTATCGCCGAGCTGCTCAACAGATGCTAATATTTGTCCACCGACACGATTAAAAAATGCTTTTCCTTTTCGCCCAATAAGACAAAGTTTTACTTCTTGGCCTGCGTCATGCCATTTACGCATTTTGCCTAGCGCTTCACGCAACAGGTTAGCATTTAAGCCACCACACAACCCTCTATCTGAAGTCACAACAATCAAGCCAATGCGTTTTTGCTCGCGTATTTGCATAAAGACATGTTTGTATTCGGCTTGTGCACGTGCAACATGCTTCACCACATCATACAACTTACCTGCGTAAGGTTTAGATGCACGCATGCGCTCTTGTGTTTTACGCATTTTACTTGCAGCAACCATCTCCATTGCAGAAGTGATTTTTTGCGTATTCTTAATGCTCGAAATCTTAGAGCGTATCTCTTTTGCTCCAGCCATCTAATTACCCGCCTATTTAGGGAAATTCAACATAATTACCAGCTACCTGTGCGCTTAAAGTCTTCAACCGCTGCTGTCAACTGCTCTTGTATTGCATCATCGTAGCCACCTGCTTCATTGATGGTTTTCAATAGCGCTGGCTGTGATGCATGCATATAGCTTCTTAACGCCGCTTCAAACGCTGTAATTTCAGCAGCTGGGATATCGTCTAAATAACCCTTTTCAATTGCGAACAAGATGACGCCCATCTCTGCAACCGACAATGGCAAATATTGTGACTGCTTCATGACTTCGGTAATACGCTGACCACGCTCAAGCTGTTTACGTGTTGCATCATCCAAATCAGATGCAAATTGCGCAAACGCCTCAAGCTCACGAAACTGTGCCAACGCAAGTCGTGTGCCACCACCCAGCTTTTTCATGATTTTAGTTTGAGCAGCACCACCCACACGTGATACAGAAAGCCCTGAGTTAATCGCAGGCCTCACACCTGAGTTAAACAAATCAACATCCAAGAAAATCTGACCATCGGTAATAGAAATCACGTTGGTTGGTACAAATGCAGATACGTCCCCTGCTTGTGTTTCAATAATTGGTAACGCTGTTAATGAACCGGTCTTACCTTTTACGCGCCCATCTGTTAAGCGCTCTACTTCTGCAGCATTGATTCTTGCCGCACGCTCAAGCAGACGAGAGTGCAAATAGAAAATATCACCCGGATATGCTTCACGACCCGGCGGACGACGCAATAACAGTGAGATTTGACGATAAGCCCAAGCTTGTTTGGTTAAGTCATCATAAACAATCAAGCCGTCTTCGCCCTGCTCCATGAAATACTCACCCATCGCACATCCAGCATATGGCGCGATAAACTGCAACGCGGCTGGGTCTGCGGCACCGGCAACCACAACAATTGTATGGGCCAATGCATCATGTTCTTCTAACTTACGTACCAATGCAGCCACAGAAGAAGCTTTCTGTCCAATGGCTACATAGACACAAACAACACCGGTGCCTTTTTGGTTGATAATAGCATCCAGTGCAATCGCTGTTTTACCTGTTTGTCTATCACCAATAATTAATTCTCGCTGGCCACGCCCAATTGGAATCATTGCATCAACCGCTTTCAAACCAATTTGAAGTGGCTCATCAACAGACTGGCGCTCAATTACACCTGGTGCTACTTTTTCAATAGGCGATGAACCATCGCTTTCGATAGGGCCTTTGCCATCAATTGGGTTTCCGAGTGCATCTACCACACGCCCAAGCAAACCGCGGCCAACCGGCACCTCTAAAATACGCCCGGTACACTTTCCTTTTTGTCCTTCAGCAAGACCGCTAGAATCACCCAGCAATACCACCCCAACCGAATCACGCTCTAAGTTCAACGCGAGACCATAAACACCGCCATCAAACTCAATCATTTCGCCTTGCATAACATCTTCAAGGCCTTGCAGACGTACAATACCGTCTTTTAAGCTAACAATAGTGCCTTCGTTACGTGCATCAGAGTGAACCTGAAAACCCTCAATTTTTTTTCTAATCAGCTCACTAATTTCTGATGGATTTAATGTGGTTTGTTGTGACATGAAACTTACCCTCTCGATGACGCGACTAAATTTGCGCCTAATTTGTCTAATTGACCTTTAACCGAAGCATTAATCACCCAGTCTTTTGCAGCAATAATTGCGCCACCTAATAACTCGGGATCAATCGATACTTGAAGCTCAACTTTTCGTTTAAGTCGCTCAGTTAAACGCTCGACCAAGCGCTTTTTCTGTGCCGCACTCAAAGGAGAAAAACTCGTAACTTGAACCGAAATGCGTTGCTCTTCGTCAGCACGCAAGGCCTCAAACTGCTCAAAAATAGCTGGCAAAATAACAAGCCGTCTATTTTCTGCCAAAACCTGTATGAACGCCCCCAAAGTGTCAGGCAGCACTTTCTCCATACCGGGCATGGCAAGCATTACATCCTGAACAATTGCGACATGTTGCGACACAACTGTTTCTGGATTATCAATAAAAGTCAGCATTTCAGCGTTTGACACTAACACCTGCAGCGCACAAAGCCACTCAGACCACAGCGGCAGTGTATTTTCTTTCAGTGCATGCTCAAACACAGCTTTCGCATAAGGTCTTGCAATACTTGTCCAATTTGCCATAACTTAAAGCTCTTCAATCATATGGTCGAGTAATACGCGGTTTTTTTCCTCGTCTACTTCAGCCATTAAAATTTTCTCAGCAGCTGCCAAAGCGAGGGCGCTCACCTCTTTTTTGAGTGAGGCTTTAGCACGATTCACTTCTTGCTCTAACTGCTCGGCATGTGCTTTTGTAATACGTGCAGCTTCTTCACGCGCTTGCTCTTTGGCTTCATCAATTAGCAATGAAGCACGACGCCCCGCTTTCTCAAGAATATCTGCCGCATCCGCTTTAACTTGTTTTAGCTCTTCTTTAACACGCTCTTGCGCCAATTCAAGCTCACGGCGACCGCGCTCTGCTGCAGCTAAGCCATCTGCAATTTTGTCGCGTCGCTCTTCAAGCGCTTTTGTTAAAGGCGGCCAAACAAATTTCATGGTAAACCAGACAAATGCTGCAAATGTCAGCATCTGTATGATTAATGTTGCATTAATATCCATGTTTTAAGACCCAAGTGCACTAAGGAACGGATTCGCAAACGTAAAGAACAATGCAATACCCACACCAATCATGGTAACCGCATCAAGAAGACCTGCAACAATAAACATTTTAACTTGAAGCATAGGCACCATTTCAGGTTGACGTGCAGCCCCTTCTAAAAACTTACCACCCAACAAACCAAAGCCAATTGCAGTTCCTAACGCACCTAAACCAATCAAAAGTGCAACAGCAACCACAGTCATGCCTTGAACCTGTGCTATTAAACTTACCGCTTCCATAGATACTCCCCTTTCACTTAACACCATTAAACAAAACAATTAGACGCACATTAATGCTCTTCATGCGCCAAACTCAAATAAACAATCGTTAACACCATAAAGATAAACGCTTGCAAGGTAATCACTAGGATATGAAAAATAGACCATCCGAGTGATAAGAAGAATTGCGCAATCCCCAAAGTAATGCTTGAAACAAGCGATGAAGACGCCGCATTCAAGGTAAAGAGTGCAATCAAAATAAAGATAAGCTCGCCTGCATATAAGTTACCAAACAGCCGTAATGACAAAGAAATTGGGCGAGCAAGCAATGTTGCCGATTCTAAAATAAAGTTCAGTGGAATCATCGCTGGATGATTAAATGGTTGAAGCGTTAACTCTTTCACAAACGTCTTCGGACCTTTTATTTTGAGGCTGTAAAAGATGATCAACCCAAAAACAGCCAGCGACATTCCAAACGTGAGGTTCAGATCGTTTGTTGGCACGACTTTAAGATGATGAAACCCAAGCGCGCTCGCAACGCCTGGTAATACATCAACGGGCACGATATCCATAAAATTCATGATAAACACCCACACAAAAATCGTGAGCGCTAAAGGCCCTATTAAGGCACTTTTCCCATGAAAACAGTCTTTTACTTGAGAGTCTGCAAAATCAAGCATCATTTCCGCAAAATTTTGCCACTTACCAGGCACACCTGTTGAAACCCGTCGCGAACCCAATACAAGCAATCCCAGCGCAACTGCGCCCGCTAACAACGAGAAAAAAATGGTATCTAGATTAATTGTCCAAAAACCACCCTCTGAACCCATGCTCATGGTTTTCAGGTTATACGTTAGATACGTCAGGTGATGCTTAATATAATCGGTGCTCGATATCATACTACTCTCATCTTCGTTTTGGTCACTACATCCCGAAAAAACAATGGCGCAAACCAAGATATCACTTGCGCCAAACAATAACCTACAAAAAACATCAAGGGCACTACCTGCCCAAAGCGAAACACAGCAGCAAACAAAAACGCCGAGAACAATAGTTTAAATGCCTCGCCTTTGTATGCGCGCCTCAAAATAGTTTGCGAAAAGCGTGCACGCTGATCGCTAAACAAAAACACTGCAAAACATATTTGGGGGGCCACCCAAACAAAACCACCGAGGCCAAAAGAGCGCGCGGAAGAAGCGCCAGCCACGGCCCCAACCACTAACGAAACCAATAAAACAAGCCCCGTTTGGACAAAAAAAAGACGCCTGGCGCCTTGCAATCCTCGCTGATTCTTCACTCAATCACCCATTCAATTCGGGCAAAGTATAAAATAATCATTACACTTACGCAAGCGTCGATACATCAATAAACACCCAGCAAGAAAACCCCACTTCAATCATCGGCACAACTGCATGACCAACGTTATTTGCTATACTTACAGGTGATATATTGTTTTTTTTAAATAAAAGTTGTACAGAGGTGGTTATCATGTCTGAAAAAAGTCAACATACGCGAGCACATACGCAAGCAACCATGGCACGTCATTACGATGATGAATTTTACCACAAACACAATAAAAACCACTCATTTCGTCGCCAGCACTGGCCTTCACATCCAAGCAAAATAATGGGGAATCCAGAACACCTTGGAACAATAAAGCCCCCTACGGATTTATTCCGAGCACCTACAAAAGAAAAACTATTAAAACGGTTGGCGAAAGTACCCTTCCACTGATAGAGTATAGGTATCCGGATCAGGTTTGCCACTTCCTGATTGGGAAAGAGTTCAAAAAGCCTGAGTAGCCCTCGGGCTTTTTTTTATTTTTTTTCAATTAGTTAGCGCTAAGTCGATAGTAGTTGAATAGCCTTACCACACGAATGACACCTTCTGTTTGCCTTGCAATTTGAATCACACGCGCTGCTTGTCCGGGCAACATATCTCCCATTAGGTACACAATACCATCTGCTGTAACCACTTTAAATTGCCTAGGGTCAATCTCTGCATCGGCAACCACCTGACTGCGGATTTTTGCCGTAATCCAACTATCTTGCAGCGTACGATCTGATTTAGCGCTCACCGCCAGTTGGTTGTATTTCTTACGACCCCCCCCAAGATGTGCTAATCTCGCATTTGCCTCTTCTCTTAATGCGCGCGTTGGCACATGCCCCGTTAACAACACATCACGATGAAACACCGCTAAATCAATGGCACATCCTTCACACCTTAAGCGCTCATCGGCAAATAGCAAACGATTTGCACGCGCACCTATTTGATAATCATCAATCTTTTTGTATACATTATGCCTGTCATAAACCAACATCACCCCTGTCCAAACGCCACTGACATCCGCACAGCCAGACAAAAACATGCTCAGTAGCATCAAAAACCATTGTGCTTGTTGCTTAATACAAGGCTTCATTCAACATGATCCCACAGGCATGATTGTTTCACGCAGGCAGCTTTAATGAACATACTGAAAGACTTTCACCACCTTGCGTACCCCTTTGATTTGTCGCGCAACATCCACCGCAAGATTTGCTTGCTCAGGGGTTGCAATACCCATCAAATATACGACCGCATTTTCTGTGACAACACGAATAGAGCCAGACTCCAAGTCTTTTTTACGCAATAACTTAGTCCGCACTTCACCTGTAATCCACGTATCTTTGCTTCTATCTGCAAATGAAATAGGCTCATCGATGGTAATTTCATTATAAACGCGACGTACTTTGGGAGTTTTTTTGGCAACTTTCTCAGCTAACTCGCGTAAAGATGCCTTAGGCGTTTGCCCTGTTAACAGTACCACTTGATTAAAACTGGTCACACCAATATGAGATTCATCAAACTGAGGGTTCGTTACAATTTCTGTATGTACTAAATGAAAAATACGTGCATCACGCTCTATCATCACGACACTACGTCTATCATACACAACCAAGCCTGTCGCTGCGGCAACAAGCCCGACAACACACCCACTGACCAAACTCAACAATAAAACCAATGTCCCTATCTTCAATTTCATGACGTCCTCATCCCATCATTTGTCCAAATAATGCCTGATCGATTAAATCGCAAAAACAATGTAACACAAATAAGTGCATTTCCCGAATGCGTGCAGCACCTTCACCAGGTACAACCACTTCAATATCATCCGGCCCCAAATGATTAGCAAGCACCCCTCCTTCCGTACCCGCTAAGCAGACCACATCCATGCCTCTATCATGTGCAGCATCTACCGCATGCACTAAATTCATGGTTTGTGTTGAGGTACTTAATAAAAGCAAGACATCTCCAGAGGTTCCTAGCGCTTGCAAAGCGCGTGAGAACACATGGTCCCCCTGCCCCTCTTGCAAAAGTGCTGTTGTCAGCGCCATATCCGTCGTTAGGGTAATAACAGGCAACGCTGGCCGCTCTGCCTCAAAATGGTTCAACATTGCCGTTGAAAAATGAAGCGCATTAGCAGCTGAGCCACCATTACCGCATACAAACAATTTACCATTATTGAGTAAACACTCAGAAAGACGTGTTCCAGCCTTGATGATTAACTCAGGCAAACTATCTGCTGCTGTTATTTTTGCTTCAATACTCGCCGAGAACAGCTGCTGAATACGTTCTGTCATCACACTCATTATTTT
>JARGNV010000059.1 GCA_029212465.1 Legionellaceae bacterium
AGATCCGTTTTTTCATGTTCCATTGCTTCGAAGCGTTGGTGATATTGATGTATGGACGATGATTCTGCCCATATACTCTAGTATTTATAGTAGATACACTGCAAGTGAGGTTGTTTCTGTTTAGCAAGATATAGCTGTATATATGAAATATTACAACCTTGATCGGCTGTGTACTTGGAATGGGGGTATTGATTAATTATGAAAAATCTTTAATTAATGTGCCTTGTTTGAGTTAGCAGTACACACGTATTAAAAATACATTTTCTACGTTATTATTTAGTATGACTGACAATTAACTCAAGGTCCAAATGAACAGATCCTCCTTACGAATCAACCCGCTATGGAAAACGTATTTTTTTATTGCTTCCATGTCTGTTTTATTTACTGCAGCGGCTACCTTTGTTGACTATCAACGCATTGAGGAGAGTGCTAGAAATGAGCTTAAATATTCGAATGCCCTTGTCACGCACTCAATTCATAATTTGCTCGATAAGCAGGAACTATTATTAGACGCACTAGGTAAGAAACTAGTAAAAGCAGGCATTATGAATAAAGCTAAGTCATCCACTCTACTGGATGCTATGTTGAAGAGTAATCCTGAGTTAGCAGGCCTAGGGCTAGCTCTTCCTTCCGGTCAGCTGATTGTAACGAGCTCGAACTTTTCCTCAGGCAAGCTACCAAACTTGTTAGATAAAGAAGATACGCGTAAATCATTTAAGGCAGCCCGGCATTCGGATGAAATGGTGATGGGCCGGACCTATTATATGACATCCTTGAAGCAGTGGCTTATCCCATTAAGAAAACGAATTTTAGATGCAGATGGGCGCGTTGTCGCCGTTATGACGAGTGGTGTTAAATTAAGCTTCTTAAAAAAAATGCTGGCTGACCAATCAAGTGTTCCTGGTGCAGATGTGACCCTTATTAGTGATGAGTATTATCGTTATTACGTTTCATATGCTGACGAAAGTGATTACGACTACTTATTTAAAATGCCTGTGTCGGAGCAAATTATCCAGCATTTTACGGAGGGTATGATAGATCAAGTTGGTTATAACTTCATCAAAGGTGAGGGCAGCGGCAAACCTGTAGTGTTGCAGACAAAAAATTACCAAGGGGAAAAGGTTATAACGTCTTTGTCTTATAATGATAAATACCACTTCTTTTCAGCTACAAGCCTTAATAAAACGCTTGTATTAAATAAATTATGCCAGAGGCTTGCTTGGTATATCTCCCTCTTGTTGCTTTTCAACCTCACTTTGTACTTTCTTTTTAGGATGAATATTTCTAGTCAAGGTAGGTCGAAAAAAGCACTTGAGTTTCAAGCGACGCACGACCAATTAACAAAACTACCGAATAGACGCTATTTGTTAGAAAGTTTTGATGCATGGAAACAGAAACATCCAAAGGGCTTCGCTATTTTTTTTATTGACCTTGATAACTTCAAAGGGATTAATGATTTATACGGGCACTCTATAGGAGATCAGGTATTACTTGAGGTTTCCGCTCGAGTAACAGCCAACTTTGATGATTGCCTGTGCATTAGACAAGGAGGAGATGAGTTTATTGTTCTTACACGCTCAGGTGACAACGTACACAACCTTAACTTATGCCGACACTTTTTAACTCAATTGAATAAGGCCTTTGTGCTGGATGGGCTTGAGTTTTCTATTCAAGCGAGTATAGGAGTGGTAAAACACTCCAAAGATGGGGATAAGCTGGATGAGTTATTGAGTAAAGCGGATATGGCAATGTATGAAGCTAAAAGATTGCGGTGCGGCTTCTTTTCTTACTCCGAAGGCTTGCAAGAAAAAATGCAACGCACAGCCATGATTGAAAAAGAACTGCTTCATGCGGTAGAACGAGAAGAGCTCTTTGTCGTGTATCAGCCACAGGTTGATGCTTATTCAAAAGAAATTATAGGGGTTGAAGCGTTGTTGCGTTGGGATAACCCAAGTTTAGGCTTAGTTCCTCCTGATGAATTCATTATGATAGCCGAATCAATAGGGCTTATTCATGAGATTGGTTTATTTGTATTTGAAACGGCACTGGCCGAATTTATTAGTGTTTGTCGTTCAGTTCAAAAAAATAAGAAGAAATTACGCTTGTCGATTAATGTGTCGGTTCAGCAACTTTTTCACCCAGCTTTCTTGATGTCTATATTCCAGCTACAGAGACGACATGATTGCTCTAGTATAGAGCTGATGATTGAAGTGACAGAGAGTTTGTTCATCGAAGATGTTGGGCAGGCAAAAAAAATTCTTTTAGCATTAAAGGAAAAAAACATCCTCACCTCTTTAGATGACTTTGGTACGGGCTACTCATCCTTAGGCGTACTGAGCGGGCTGCCCATTAGTGAGCTGAAAATAGATAAAGTGTTTGTTGAGAATATCCTTAATAACAATCAAGACCTCCAGTTAATAAAAAGTATTATTAAGCTTGGGAGCGGCCTGGGCATGTCGGTTATCGCTGAGGGTGTTGAGGAAGTGGAGCAAGTGGACGTTTTAAGTGAAAATGGTTGTGACCTTTTTCAGGGGTATTACTTTTCAAAACCACTTAATAAAAAGGATCTTATTGTATTTATGTCAAAGTGAGCACGGGCTATATTAATAGCCCATCGTGTATGAGATGAATGACTTTTGGTGATTAGAAAGGATAAGGCTGAATGCTAAACCAATGAAGCCATCACAGCTAAAGAGGACGCCAACCTTTAAATTAAACGTTATGTGTATCTAAAAGGCATGCTGTGATATGAAAGTCTCTTTTACTAAATTGTATATCTACTTTTCATGGTTATCTCTTCCTATATACTTTTTAGCATCTAAGGTAATTAGGTATCGCCACATGCTCTTGTGTAGCCCGTTTATAAGCATGTTTAGGTTGCTGGCAGCTATTAAATTGATAGGGCTTCATCAACCGATCTGCACGATAACGGCTAAGCGGCTGTTTTCTATTCAGTAAGACCTGTAGTAAGACAATAAAAAAACACTAACGTCAACGTTTGGCTTGAGTTAAAAGTTTATCGAGTTGATTTGCAAATACTTGTCGGTCGGTATTATTTAAAGGCGGTGGGCCGCCACCAATTTCTAAGCCACTGGAACGCA